>JAFLRM010000045.1 GCA_022511465.1 Acetatifactor sp.
AGGTCATTGTATACAAGTACAAGAGAAAGACCGGCTACCACAAGAAGAACGGTCATAGACAAGCATACACTCAGGTTAAGATTGACAAGATCAACGCGTAATGACTACTGTTATCATTCACAAAAATAGCGACGGCCGCTACAAAGGTTTCCTGTGTATGGGCCATGCAGGGTATGCAAAGCGCAAGCTGTTCGGGAGAGAGCCGGACATCCTCTGTTCCGCCATATCGGCGCTGGTGATCGGCACGATCAACGCCCTGGACGAGTTGGCGGGAGAGAAGCTTAAGGTGGTGGAAAATGAAGCCACAGGGTTTATTCAATGCGATTTTGAGAGCACCCTGCAGGAAAAGTCTGTATTTCTGGTAGACGCTCTGGTGTTTTCACTGGAGAATCTGAGCAGAGAGTACGGCGCACAATATTTACAGATTAAATTCGAGGAGGTGTAGACCATGTTACATTTGAACCTTCAATTTTTCGCTCATAAAAAGGGAGTTGGTTCTACCAAGAACGGTAGAGATTCCGAGTCTAAGAGATTAGGTGCGAAGAGAGCTGACGGACAGTTCGTTAAGGCAGGAAATATTCTTTACAGACAGCGCGGAACCAAGATTCATCCCGGAGTAAATGTAGGCATCGGTGGAGATGATACATTATACGCATTAGTGGATGGCGTTCTTCGCTTCGAGAGAAAAGGAAGAGATAAGAAACAGGCTTCCGTATATCCTGTAGAGCAGTAAGATACCGATTTGGTACGATCAGGGCTTCAAACATAATGCTTGTTTGAAGCCCGTTTTTGTTAAATGAAATGTTTAGGAGGTGAAACCGAATGTTTGCTGACAGGGCCAAAATATATGTGAGAAGCGGCAAAGGCGGCGACGGGCATGTATCTTTTCGGCGTGAGAAATATGTCCCAAACGGCGGTCCCGACGGTGGGGACGGCGGACACGGCGGAGACGTGATCTTTGCGGTGGACGAGGGGCTGAATACGTTGATTGATTTCCGGCACATTCGTAAGTATAAGGCCGGGGACGGTGAGCCGGGCGGCAAGAAAAACTGTCGCGGCAAAGACGGCGATGACATCGTCATCCGGGTTCCGGCGGGAACCGTGATCAAGGAGGCCGAGAGCGGTCAGGTGGTTACGGATATGTCAGGTGACAATAAAAGGATCGTCCTCCTAAAGGGTGGCAAGGGCGGAAACGGCAACCAGCATTACGCCACTTCCACCATGCAGGCTCCCAAGTACGCTCAGCCTGGCCAACCGGCCAAGGAGCTGGAGCTTGTGTTGGAACTCAAAGTCATTGCGGACGTGGGGCTTGTAGGCTTTCCCAATGTGGGGAAATCTACTTTTCTGTCCCGTGTGACCAACGCGAAACCTAAGATTGCCAACTATCATTTCACCACCTTAAATCCCAATCTGGGCGTGGTGGATCTGGATGGTACAAACGGTTTTGTCATCGCGGATATTCCGGGACTGATCGAGGGTGCGTCCGAGGGCGTGGGATTAGGCCATGAATTTCTGCGCCATATCGAGCGTACCAAAGTGATCATTCACATTGTAGACGCTGCGGGTACGGAAGGACGTGACCCCGTGCAGGATATCTACGCCATCAACAAAGAGCTTGAGGCCTACAATCCGGAGATCGCAGGGCGGCCGCAGGTTATTGCCGCCAACAAGATTGACGCCATCTTCGATCCTAAGAACAGCCCTGTGGATGCCGTACGGGCGGAATTTGAGCCGAAAGGTATCAAGGTGTTTCCTATCTCTGCTGTCAGCGGTCAGGGTGTGAAAGAGTTGTTATATGAAGTGAATGAAATGCTTGAAAATATCGGCGAGGAGCCTACTGTCTTTGAACAGGAGTACTTTCCGGATAAACAGATACCTTCTTTCAACGATCCCTACACAGTTACCTACGATGAGGAGGCCAACGAGTATGTGGTGGAAGGCCCCAGAATTGAAAAGATGCTGGGCTATACCAATTTGGACAGTGAGAAGGGCTTTAACTTCTTCCAGAAGTTTTTGAAAGAGAACGGTATTTTGGAGGAGCTTGAGGCGCTTGGCATAGAGGAGGGAGATACTGTGCGCATGTACGGTCTTTCCTTTGATTATTACAAGTGATGCATGGAGGATAAGAAGCATGAATTTAACCAGCAAGCAGAGGGCATATCTGATGAGCCTTGCAAACAGTCTGGATCCTGTTTTTCAGGTGGGAAAATCCAGCGTGACGCCCGAGATCACGGAGGCTGTCAGAGAATGCTTTCACAACAATGAGCTGATCAAGATCGCAGTGCTGAAGAACTGTGCGGACGATCCCAGAGAGATTGCTGATGTGGTGGCGGAGAGGACCCATGCCACTGTGGTGAAGGTCATTGGCAAGAAGATCATCCTGTACAAGCGGGATAAGGATAAGCCAAAGATTGAACTGCCCAAAGCTTCCCAAAAGGGCGCAGAGAGACAGAAGATCAACAGATCGGGGGAATGATAATTTATGCGAAAGATCGGAATTATGGGTGGGACCTTTAACCCTATCCATGTAGGACATCTAATGCTGGCTCAGTGGGCTATGGAGGAGCAGGATCTGGATGAGATCTGGTTTATTCCGACAGGCTACTCCTACATGAAAGAGGAGCAAAATGTTGTCTCGCCGGAGGATCGTTTCCAGATGGTATTACTGGCAGTGGCGGACAATGATAGGATGTGTTGTCTTGATGTGGAGATTAAGAGGGAAGGATACACCTACAGCTATGAAACCATAGAGCAGCTGAAAAAGGAGTATCCGGAGGATGAATTCTATTTTATCTTTGGGGCGGATTGTCTCTTTGCCATTGAGACATGGCGCTGTCCGGAGAAGATTTTTGCAAATTGCCGTGTGATAGCCGCAGGGCGCGGGGGTGCTTCCGAAAAGCAGATGCGGGAAAAGATTGAGGAGCTTGAGGTAAAATATGGGGCGGACATTATTATGATGCCTTTTCCGAGTCTTGCCATATCTTCCACACTGATCCGTGAGCGTGTGAGAGAGGGGAAAAATGTCCGTTATCTGGTGCCAGATCTGGTGGCAGATTATATAGAGGGTAAGAGATTTTATGAAAATGAAGGATAACAACTTGAAAAAAGTCAGAAAGGCGATGGCGAAGGCCTTGGACTCCAAGCGGTATGAGCACACTCTGGGGGTGGCTTACACGGCGGCGGCACTGGCTATGTGTTACGATGAATCTGTGAAGAATGCGCAGCTTGCGGGACTATTGCATGACTGCGCCAAGTGTTTGTCCGATGAGAAGCGGCTCTCCATCTGCAGAAAGCACAACATCAGTATCAATGAGATCGAGAGGCGCAATCCTTTCTTGTTGCATGCCAAGGTAGGGAGCTTTCTGGCCATGGACGAGTATCATGTGACGGACCCCGATGTGGTCAACGCTATTTTAAACCATACTACCGGTAGACCAGGCATGAGTACTCTGGAGAAAATTATTTTTGTCTCAGACTACATTGAGCCTGGCAGAAAACAGGCACCCAATTTAAAGGAGATCCGTAAGCTTGCCTTTGTGGATCTGGACGAGGCGTTGGTAAAAATTCTGGGTGATACGCTGGCCTACTTGCAGGAGGGCGGCGGAGAAACCGATCCCATGACACAGAAGACCTATGACTATTATTGTAGGGAGCTTGGCCGGAAGAAATAGAGGTTAGGTATTGTAAAGATAGAAAGGATAGACAGATGGAAAATAAATCGTTGGAGATGGCAAAGCTTGCGATTGCGGCCTTGGAAGAGAAAAAGGCGGAGGATATCCGCGTGATCGATATCAGTCAGGTGACGGTGATCGCAGATTATTTTATTATCGCAGGCGGAAGCAACAGGAATCAGATTCAGGCGCTCTGTGACAATGTTCAGGAGACAATGGGGAAAGCAGGTTTCCCGGAGAAGCAGGTAGAAGGATACGATACTGCAAACTGGGTGTTGATCGACTTTGGTGATGTGATCGTGCATATCTTTGACAAGGAGAACCGGCTCCTGTATGACTTGGAGAGGATATGGGGAGATGGAAAACAGGTAGAGATTGATACCCTGAAATAAAGGGTGTAGAGGGCATATGAGATTAAACAGGCAACCGGAGGCGGCCGGATGGAGATCATTCTTCTGTGACGGCTCGCTTCGGTTGCCTTTTTCGCTTATCCCACAGGGATGCGCAGCACCTGCCCGATCTGGAGCACATTGCTGGTAAGTCCGTTTGCCTGTTTGATGGCATCCACGGTGGTGCCGTACCTTCGGGAAAGATCCCAGAGAGTATCTCCCGAGCGGACAGTGTACTCCACATAAGGACTCTGAGAAACAGGGATGCGCAGCACCTGCCCAATCTGGAGCACGTTACTGGTAAGTCCGTTTGCCTGCTTGATGGCGTCTATGGTGGTGCCGTAGCGCTGGGCGATCAGCCAGAGGCTGTCACCTGCTTTAACCGTATAGGTGACAGTGCTTGTGTTCGGTCCGGGTGTGGGGACATTTTCACCGATGCCCAGATAGATGTCGTACAGGGACTGCCAGGTGCGTGCACCGACAATACCGTCGGGAGTAAGCCCCATTGCATTCTGGAACGCGATGACGGACTGCCTGGTTCCGCTGCCGAAGATCCCATCTTGGGTAGGAGCGGGGACGGCCGGATAGTACTGGGAGATGACATCCAATAGATGCTGCAGGGTCACTACGTCCTGTCCGCGTGATCCTTGACGGAGAACCGCGCTGGGTGGAACGGTACCGATGCCAAGGTTCGTGCCCTCGCTGTCCAGATCTGCCAGGCGGGTTACCGCAGTGTACAGACTGGAAAGTTTATACCAGGTGGCTTTTCCCACGATGCCGTCGGCGGTCAGGTTGAAGATGCTCTGGAACTTTGCAACTGCAGCTCTGGTGCTCTCACCGAAAGTGCCTGCGGGGTCGGTGATGGTGGGAATTGCCGGATAATTGCGCCGGATACGGTTTAACCAGGTCTGAATGGTCTGGACATCAAGGCCGGTACTTCCGACACGAAGCGCAGTTCCGGGATAGGAGGACAGCGCGTTCGTGACGATATTGGTCTCCGCGATCTCGATGTCATTCGGATAGTAGCTGCGCAGAATCTGCAGAGGGGAATAGCCCTGATTTGCCAGCGAGACCGTGCCCCACTGGGAAAGACCCTGACAGGTGGCGGTGGTTCCGTTACAGAATGAGGTGAAGTAGGGTGCCTGTTGTCCCGATCTACGGGCATATTCGCCAAATACTTCATCCACCGCGTTGCTGATGGAGTCGTAGATAGGATGCCCAGGGACGTAGTATTGGTCATAAGCGGTACTGTTCGTGATATCAAAATTGTAGCCTTGGCTTCTATACCACTCAGTGTAAACGCGGTTTAGCGCAAATGTCATGATCGCGTAAATATTTGCTTTCAGGGCTGATTCCGGCCAGGTGGGGTAAATTTCACTGCTCGCCACATTTTTCACATAGTCCGAAAAGGGAACCTGTACGTTGGCCGCCGAGGAGCCCGGAGTACCCAGATGTACAGTGATGGGATTGGGAATCACAACCTGGCGAAGCACACGTGCATCCTGTGAGGTTCCCTCCTGATTCCGGGGATCAGACATGGTCACGGCGGGGCTTCCTATTGAGATGTTCTCCATTGCCTGCCGGGTTTGTCGATCCTGCAGAGGGACGAGCATAACAGGCAAAGTCGCCGTTTCCCCGTCAAAGATAGGAATTTCCGTGACGGAGACCGGTTCAAAGCCTTCTGCCTCCACGATCACGCCGTAGTTTGCATAGGGAGTTCCCAAGTAATTGGGGTTCTGAGAAAAGTTCCGGTCCAATGTCTCCAGCGGGACAGCCTGCGTCTCGCCGCTTGAGTCCGTGGTAAGCCGATAGAGTGTATTCCCTTCATCGTCTAAAACCCGAACCTGCGCACCGTCAATGGGGATGGCGTCCTGTGCCGTCCGTGCCTGTATCTGTAGATATCCAATAGCCATAGTTTCCTGTTCCTTATTTGCTGATTATTATATTGATATGAAAAAAAGCAGGAATGGTTCCGGCAGAAAATACATATTAATTTTTTCTATGTTAACCCGAGTCACCCGAAGGAGAACAATGGCTCCCGACGGCAACATTCCAAATGTCATTTTTCTAACAGTCCGATTTTGTTTTGTCGCTGTTTCCGGGTCAGGCCTAACGGCCATCCGTGGCCGATAGGCCTTAAAACGTCCATCCATGGACGTTTTCCCCTGGGGCGGATCGGACGGTAAGAAAAATTGACATTCTACATGAACGCCGCCGGGAGCCATTGTTCTCCTCCGGGTGACTCTGAGAAGCCATGTAACGCTAATGATTTTTAAATGAAATGCTCTTGCCTCTTTTTCGTAATTGTGGTAATTTTTTAGAAGTAATATATTTGCCAGAGATTGTATACCATGAAAATTGAAAGAAGAAATTTTAGATAAGTTTGTAAAGTTATTCAGGATGGAGACAATGATATGGGATTGTTTTTGAATGTGGCAGTCTGGCAGGACAGGGATAATGCCAAGGAGAAGCGCGCCGCGGATGTAGTGGCGGCTGCAGCGTTGGCACCAGAAATGGCCATTCACCCGGCGGATTGTGTGATCCAGCCTTGTGATAAAGGGATAGCAGTGTTGTTCAACGAGGACTGCGTGGGGTATGAAAAGCTGGCGGAGGCTCTGTCAAGACAGCTTGGGAGAGCAGTGCTTGTGGGCAGCATTTATGACGGTGATTTTTGGGGTTATTATCTCTATGATAATGGAGTTGAAAAGGACCGCTTCCAGACAATTCCCAATTATTTTGAGGAGTTGGACAAAAAAGAACTGCGCAAATGGAGAGGTAAAGCAAGACTTCTCAGGAAATACTTTAAGTGCAGTCGAAAGATTTCCGCTTATCTGCACTTCTGGAAGGAAGATATAGAAGGGAAGAAAGTCTGCCCAGACGATGAATTTAAGATGGGTGACTGTTGGCAGATATCCGACTTTTTACACAAGCTGGGATTTGAAATGCCTTCTCCCAAAGAACCACAAAGCCGCACAGAACCTGCTCCTCAGCCGGTGAATTCCAGCGATGGACAGACTGGCACAACGCAAGGGACAAGGATTGTATATTCCAATCCCAATGCAGAGAACATGGTGGAGTCCAGAAAACGCAAGCAGAGGGAGGAGGACGAAGCCTACACCAGACTGCCCGAGCGTCTGGAGCCGGACGCTGAAAAGGTAGACAGTGTTCAGGCTTGGCGCGGCAGCCAGATACAGACTTTTGACAAGGCAGCGTTGACTTCGGAGAAGCTTGCTCGCCTGATAGAGGATACATTAGCAGGAGAGTATACCAGACTTGTGATAAATTTCCGGTTTCAGGGTGAGGGAATGTATGTAAAACGCCTGAATAAGACCGTATACAATCCCATTCACTCCACCTTAGTGCTCCACCATGTGGATGGGAAATTTGCCTGCGTATTTTTTGCCGGAGGCAGCAAGCACTGTTACGCCCTTATCAGTGACTTTCATATATACAGAACTGTGGAGATGGACGAGATACGACAAATCCCTCTTGGCGGTGCCGTTCTGCCCGAGTATGTAATCCATCAAAACAGAGATCTTTTGGACAAAGCGTTGAGATATCTGTTCTTAGACGTAGAGAAGATAGACGACCGCCTATGTAGTTCACAGAGATGGTCAGCGGAAAACCTTTTTCTCCATGGAAACAATAAATATACGGAAATGCGCCGCAAATGGGGAGCGCTGGAAGAGTAATTCTCACACCACAAAAACAGGGAACGGCATAACCCGCTCCCTGCTTTCCAAAAAATATTAAATTTTTTCAACATCACTAGCTGGTGCTGGTGCTGTTTCCACGATCTGCCAGATGCATAAAGAAAGTGAGCAGATAGAGGCCACAGAGAGCCACTACGATATACACAATTCTGGAGATCCATGACATATTGCCAAAGATGAATGCAACAAGGTCGAAGCGGAAAATACCGATCAGGCCCCAGTTGATGGCACCAACGATGGCAATGGTGAGTGCAGTAGCATTTAAATACTTATTGTCCATTTTCTTTCCTCTTTTCCTTTTCACTATATTTGTTGCACAGTAGCTATTTTCTCCTTGAGAAATAATTTTATACCTGAAAATATCTTTTTTTAAAAAAATATTGACAAAAAAAGCGGAAGTGGGTATAATTCGCTAGTAGTAATTGTATAACATTATTTGTGTATACAATGTAAAAAGGAGGAGACAATTATGAAAATGAAAAAGCTTTTAAGCGTTGTTGTTGCTTCCGCTATGGTGCTTGCTATGGCTGGCTGCGGCAATAACGACAGCTCTAACAGCGGCAGTACTGCACCTGCCAATGAGAGTACTCAGGCATCTACCACTCCCGATGGCGGCGCATCCGCAGGGGGAACTTTCAAGATCGGTGGTATGGGACCTCTGACCGGCCCCGCTGCAATCTATGGCACCAACGTGAGAAATGCCGCACAGATTGCTGTTGACGAGATCAATGCAGCCGGCGGTGTAAATGGTTATATGCTGGAGTTGAATTTCCAGGATGACGAGCATGATGCTCAGAAAGCAGTAAACGCTTACAATACTTTGAAGGACTGGGGCGCTCAGATGATCCTTGGCGCTGTTACCAGCACTCCTTGTATTGCAGTAACTGACGAGACTCTGTTGGATAATATGTTCCAGCTGACTCCCTCCGGTTCTGCTGTAAAATGTACACAGTATGACAACAACTTCCGTCTGTGTTTCTCCGACCCTGACCAGGGTGCAGCGAGCGCACAGTACATTGGTGAGAACAACCTTGCTACCAAGGTAGGTATCATCTATGATACCTCCAATGAATATTCTACCGGTATCTATGAGAGCTTTATGAAGGGTGCAACAGGCCAGCCTTTTGAGGTAGTTGCTGAGATGCAGTATACCGAAGACACCAACACGGATTTCAAGGTACAGATTCAGAAGTGTCAGGAGGCAGGGGCAGAGCTGATCTTCCTTCCTATGTACTATGAGGATGCTTCCAGAATTCTGACTCAGGCAAATGATATCGGATACAATCCTCTGTATTTTAGTTGCGACGGTATGGACGGTATCCTTGGCGTTGAGGGCTTTGATACTTCTCTGGCGGAGGGCGTTATGCTGCTGACTCCTTTTGCGGCAGATGCGCAGGATGAGAAGACTCAGAGTTTTGTTGCTAAATATCAGACAGCTCACGGCGAGATTCCCAACCAGTTCGGTGCGGACGGTTACGATTGTATCTATGTGATCAAGGCGGCTTTGGAAGCTTCCAATGCAACTCCTGACATGAGCGTATCCGAACTGTGTGAGGCTCTGAAGAGTGGCATCACTTCCATCACTTATGACGGACTGACTGGTGCGGGAATGAAATGGAATGCAGAAGGTGAGCCCGCTAAGGCTCCCAAGGCCGTAAAGATTGAGAACGGCGCTTACACGGCAATGTAATAAAAGCAAAGATGTGACCGATGAGGGTTGCCTTAGGAATTAGGGCAGCCCTTGTCTTTTAGTCAGAGTTAAAAAGGGTAGTGACTTTAAGAATCGGCATATGGAAAGAATTACAGTGGCGATTCTTAAAGTAAATTACTTGCTAGATGGATTGTATTCTGGTATACTAAAGTGTAATTGTGAGATAGTTACGCATATCCTTATTCCGCGAAGGTTTTTCTGCATTACTTTGCAGAAAAACTGAGAGAGCGGTGCGCGAATGCGCATCATGTAACTGTGAAGGGCGGAGTCCGGAACAGTTAATTGTGAGGTTAGAACGGAGGTACTTATGAGCTTTTTAACGTATTTGATCAACGGTATCAGTCTGGGCAGTGTGTACGCGCTGATCGCGCTTGGCTATACTATGGTATACGGTATCGCCAAGATGCTGAACTTTGCACATGGTGACGTCATTATGGTGGGAGCGTTCGCTACCTATACAGTCTGTAGCACCATGGGACTTTCACCTGTGCTAGGAGTGCTGGTTGCAGTGGTGTTGTGTACGACCCTGGGTATGGTGATTGAAAAGATCGCTTACAAGCCCCTCAGAAAGGCATCTTCACCCCTTGCGGTGCTGATCACCGCCATCGGAGTGAGCTATTTTCTGCAGAATGTGGCCCTGTTGGTCTTCGGTTCCAACATGAAATCATTTACCTCTGTGGTGCCGTTAAATTCGGTGAAGCTCTTTGGCGGTCAGATTACCATCTCTGGCGAAACAATCGTGACGATCATTAGCTGCATTATTATTATGGCGGTATTGATGCTTTTTATCAATAAGACCAAAGCCGGTCAGGCCATGCTTGCAGTTTCCGAGGACAAGGGAGCGGCGCAGCTCATGGGTATCAATGCAAATGCAACGATCACGCTGACTTTTGCCATCGGTTCCGCGCTGGCTGCGGTAGCGGGTGTTTTACTATGTTCCGCATATCCCTCCCTGACCCCATACACCGGCTCCATGCCCGGTATTAAAGCTTTCGTGGCTGCGGTGTTCGGTGGTATCGGTTCCATTCCCGGGGCGTTTATCGGTGGCATCCTCCTGGGTGTCATTGAGAATCTTTCCAAAGCATACATTTCCTCCCAGCTGTCGGATGCGATCGTGTTTGCCGTGCTGATCGTGGTGCTGCTTGTGAAACCCACCGGACTTCTGGGCAAGAACATTCAGGAAAAGGTATGATCACCGGAAGAGGAGAGAAGCTATGAGACAGAGAAAATTGACAAAAACATTTAAAAGCAATCTGATTACATACGGTATGGTCATAGCAGCCTATGTGATCATACAGATTTTGATAAATACCGGAAACATTAGCAATCTGTTAAAAGGCCTTATGGTTCCTCTGTGTACCTATGCAATTCTGGCAGTATCTTTGAATCTGACAGTAGGTATTCTGGGTGAGCTTAGCCTGGGGCATGCGGGTTTTATGTGCCTGGGTGCCTTCGCCAGTGCGTTTTTTTCCAGCTGCATGAAAGAGACTTCTATTCCTCCGGCACTTCGCTTTTTTCTGGCGATATTGATCGGTGCGGTGGTTGCGGGAATCTTTGGCGTTCTCATTGGTATACCGGTTTTGCGTTTAAGGGGAGATTACCTTGCCATTGTCACGTTGGCGTTTGGAGAGATCATCAAGAATCTGGTCAACGCTCTATATGTGGGGTTGGATGAGGACGGCTTCCATTTTTCCATGAAAAACTCCATGGATTTAAATATGTCTGATCAGGGCCGAGTGATCATAAACGGTGCACAAGGTATTACGGGTACACCCAAGGATGCAACCTTTACGATTGGTATTGTACTTTTGTTGATCACTCTGTTTATTGTATTAAATCTGATCTATTCCAGAGATGGCCGTGCGATTATGTCTATTCGTGATAACACCATTGCGGCGGAGTCAGTGGGTATCAATATCACTAAGTACAAGATCATGGCGTTTTCCATCTCTGCAGCTCTGGCAGGTGTAGCGGGTGTGCTGTATGCGCACAACCTGTCCGCCCTTACGGCAACCTCCAAGAACTTTGGCTACAATATGTCCATTCTGTTTTTGGTGTTTGTGGTGTTGGGCGGTATTGGCAACATCAGAGGTTCCATTATCGCAGCTGTTGTGCTGACTTTGTTGCCTGAGCTTCTCCGTGGCCTGAACGATTATCGTATGCTGATTTATTCTATTGTATTAATTGCGATGATGCTGTTCAACTGGGCGCCCAAGTGTATCGAGTGGAGAGAGAAGCTTGTTAGCAAAGTCAAGAGCAGGCGGAAAGAGACGAAGGAGGTTTAAGTGTAATGGCATTGTTGGAGGTTAAAAACTTAAGCATTTCCTTTGGCGGACTCCGGGCAGTGGACGATTTTAACGTGGAGATTGAAAAGGGTTGTCTGTACGGTCTGATCGGACCGAACGGTGCCGGTAAGACCACCGTGTTTAACCTGCTCACAGGTGTGTATAAACCAAACGAAGGTTTTGTTACGCTGGACGGTGAAAATATCACAGGAAAGAAGACGATAGACATCAACAAAGCAGGTATAGCCAGAACATTTCAGAATATCCGTCTGTTCAAGGATCTGTCCGTGATCGACAACGTGAAGGTAGGTCTTCACAACCACAACGGGTATTCTACACTGACGGGAATTTTCCGTCTTCCGAAATATTATAAGGTTGAGAAACAGATGACCGAGGAGGCTATGGAGCTTCTGAAGGTATTTGACTTGGACAGCGAGGCGGAGACACTGGCTGCCAATCTGCCCTACGGTAAGCAGCGTAAGCTGGAGATTGCGAGAGCGCTGGCTACCAAGCCAAAGCTCCTTCTTCTGGATGAGCCTGCGGCGGGTATGAACCCCAACGAGACCCAGGAGCTGATGAACACCATTCGCTTTGTGAGAGAGCATTTTGATATGACGATTCTTCTGATTGAGCACGATATGAAACTGGTCAGCGGTATCTGTGAAAAGCTTACTGTGCTGAACTTTGGCCGTATTCTTTGTCAGGGCGAGACCAGCGAGGTGCTGAACAACCCGGAAGTCATCAAGGCATATCTGGGAGAATAGGAGGGCATATCGATGGCAATGTTGGAAGTAAAAGATTTAAAAGTATATTATGGTATGATTCAGGCTATCAAGGGTGTGTCCTTCCATGTGAATGAAGGTGAGGTCATTGCACTGATTGGTGCAAATGGTGCCGGTAAGACCACCATCCTTCACACCATATCGGGACTCCTCGCTCCCAAGGAGGGCAGCATTACCTTTGAGGGAAAAGATATTGTGAAGATTCCGGGACACAAGATTGTGTCCATGGGTATGGCTCACGTGCCGGAGGGCAGACGCGTCTTTGCACAGATGTCTGTGCTACAGAACTTGAAGATGGGTGCTTATACCCGCAAGGACAAGGAGGAGATTACCCGGACTTTAGAGACGGTTTTTGAGCGTTTTCCCAGACTGGAGGAGCGCCAGAGTCAGCTGGCAGGAACGCTCAGCGGCGGAGAGCAGCAGATGCTTGCCATGGGCAGGGCGCTCATGTCCCATCCCAAAATTATTTTGATGGATGAGCCTTCCATGGGGCTGTCGCCTATTTTTGTAAATGAGATTTTTGATATTATTGAGAGTGTCTCAAAGAGTGGCACAACAGTCCTTTTGGTGGAGCAGAATGCAAAGAAAGCGCTCTCCATTGCGGACAGGGCATATGTGCTTGAGACCGGAAATATTGCACTTGAGGGCAAAGCCAGCGATCTTTTGAACAATGATGCGATCAAGAAGGCGTATTTGGGAGAGTAAGCAACAGCGACGCCGGAGGCTGACAAGCTTCCCTTGCCGACGCGTTCTCACTCGAACAAGAACGTAGCGGACACATAAGGCGATAGAGGACATCGCCTAAGTGCCGACGTTCTTGTACGGTCGTCAAGAGAAACTTGTCGGTCTCCGGCTGAGTTTCGATAGAATGGGTTTGAAGTAGATTTAAAAAATCTGCAGAATGGAGTGACTATGGATAATGTTGTGATCACGATTGCAAGGCAGTATGGAAGCGGTGGCAGGACCGTTGGGGAGATGCTGGCAAAGAAGCTCAATATCCATTATTATGACAAGGAGCTGATGAAACTTGCCAGCGAGGACAGCGGCATCAGTGAGGCTTTGTTTGCGAATGCGGACGAGAAGGTGAAGAGCACCAGGCTGTTTCATATTGCAAAGAGTGCATATAATGGGGAACTGATTCCACCGGAGAGCGATGATTTTACGTCTACGGATAATTTGTTTAATTATCAGGCCAAGATAATCCGTCAGCTGGCGGGTGAGGAGTCCTGCGTCATCATGGGAAGATGTGCGGACTATGTGCTGAAGGAGTACGACAATGTGCTCAGTGTGTTTATTCATGCACCAAAGGCATTCTGCATGGAGCAGGCAGCCAAGAAACATAATATGAATGAGAAAGAACTGGAGCGATTTATCCAGAAGACGGATAGGCACAGAGCGGAGTATTACAAGTACCACACCGGAAGGGAGTGGACAGATGCCAGAAATTATGATCTTTGTCTGGACAGTTCCAAGCTGGGATTTGACAGATGTGTGGAGGAGATCATCGCATATATGAAAGTGAGATTTCCGCAGTAGAGTATTAGGTCGATGAACCTGATAAAAATGAACGTGAAATTTAAAACAGGAGCAGAGCCGACGGAATTACCGTTAGGACTTTGCTCCTGTTTATTGTCTGTGGTTGTGAAGCCATCTCTGATCTTAGCGGTAGAAGCGGAACACACCGAACACCGTGCCGAGAATCTGGCAGTCATTCACAATGATGGGTTCCATGGTGTCGTTCTCAGGCTGTAGACGGATATGGCCGTTCTCCTTGTAGAAGGTCTTTACCGTGGCGGAATCGTCGATGAGAGCCACTACAATCTGGCCGTTATTGGCCGTGGAGCAGGAGTTGACAAACACTCTGTCTCCGTTGAAGATTCCGGCGTTGATCATGGAGTCGCCGCGCACATTTAAGATAAATGATTCGCCTTTGGGAACCAGATCGGCGGGAACCGGAAAGTACTCTTCAATATTCTCCTCCGCAAGGATTGGCTGTCCTGCGGCCACATTGCCTACAACGGGGAGACTTACCATCTCCGTGCGCACCATCTGGAAACTGTCGTCACAGATCTCGATAGCGCGAGGCTTGGTAGGATCTCTGCGGATATAGCCGTTCTTCTCCAGTGTCTCCAGATGAGAATGAACGGAGGAAGTAGATTTTAAATTCACCCGCTCACAGATCTCGCGGACTGTAGGGGGATACCCCTTTTGCAGGATCTCATCCTTGATATAATCCAGAATCTCCTGTTGCTTGTTGGAAATCTTACCGTAACCCATCGTCGTTACCTCCCTGTAAAAAATTTATCATTCCAAATTGTAATTTCTACATTGAAGCATATTAGAAAGTCTATGGAGCACTTACTAAATACTTGATATAAAGGTATTGTGTCATATAAGTGAACACTTTCTATATATAGTATATCACCTTCCGAACAAAAAAGCAAACATATATTCCAAAAATATGTTCGATTTTTGTGTTGACAAACGAATGCATGTTCGGTATAATACAAATCAGAACAAATGTTCCGAACATATTTTCCGAACAAATATTTTGTTAAAGCACCTATGAGGAACGGGAGGCAGATTATGAGAGAAGAGAGAAGCGGATATCAGAAGAGTGTTTATTATATGACAGACAGAGAGCTGCGCGCTTACAAATGGAGACAACGCAGACAGAGGGAGCTGAGACGCAAGGTGATGACCTTTGTGGCAACACTTTGCCTGATCTTTACATGCATGATTTCTTATCATGCCATCACCACCAGTGCGAACACCGGTGAGGATGAGTTAAACTTTAAATACTACACAAATATTACTGTACAAAATGGAGAGACTCTCTGGGATATCGCTGACAAGTACATTGACTATGATCAATATGATGGCAAGCGAGAATATGTAGCGGAAGTAGTACACATCAATCACTTGGATGAAGATGCGTCCCTCCGCGCAGGGCAGCATATTGTAGTTCCTTATTATTCCACGGAGTTTGTGAAGTAAGAGATAAGGAGAATTCCATTCAAATCAGTCTTTTCTCTTTTCCCGCAGCTGAACCGCTCTCGCTGCCCTGCGCCGTCTCTCATCCGCCTGTGCCGCATAATGCTTTCTGGTTGTATTTACATCTTTGTGTCCCAGCACATCGGCCACCAGATATATGTCGCCGGTCTCCTGATAAAGTGAGGTGCCATAGGTGCTCCTCAGCTTGTGAGGTGTGATCTTTTTCAGAGTGGTGACGCGGGAAGCATATTTCTTCACCAGATTCTCCACGGAACGCACTGCGATACGGCGGTTCTGCAGAGAGAGAAAGAGCGCATTCTCATGGCCTTCCGCCGGTATGATCCGTTCCCGCTCCTCCAGATAGTCGAGAAGTGCCGTCTCCACTTCATCGCCAAAGTAAATGACAGCCTCATATCCGCCTTTTCTCCGGATCTTGATTCCGTTTACATCAAAGTTGATATCGGAGATATCCAACCCCACGCACTCGGAGACACGGATACCGGTGCCCAAGAGAAGTGTGAGCAGAGCAATGTCTCTTACTTTAGTTTTTTTGTGATATTCTAATTCCTTCTTGGTGAGTTTGGTGCCGTCCTCCACCTGATCCAGCAGAATGGCCACCTCGTTGGGTTCCAACCGGATGATCTCCTTTTCGTGGAGTTTTGGAAGGGGAACCAGAGCGGCCGGATTCTTTTCGATCATTTCATTCTCAAAATAGTAGTTGTAAAAACTTCTCAAGGAAGCAAGTTTTCTAGCTTTTCCACGCTCATCGTTTGTAATTGCTTTACCGTCTTTCTGGTAAAGGGAGATGTGCTCCAAATATTCCTGAATGTCCAGACGGGTTACCTGGTCCAGAACAGAGAGGGGATAGTCTGTGATCTCGGTTTTCGCAAGAACACTGTTCTTCTCGTGCAAAAATTCAAAAAACATCCGGATATCGTAGGCGTAGGCAAGCCTCGTTCGGGTGGATGTGTACTCTTCAATGCCGCGGAAAAATGTCTTGCAAAAGCTGGGGAGCGTGTCCAGCACTGCGCGGAGCTTTATGATATTTTGAAGATTCTGTTCATCGTGGTAATTGTCCGGTTTTAAAACTGCCAAGGTAAGTACCCGCCTTTCTGTTGTCCCTAGTTTATTCCTATCGCTTGTTGTTCCTGTAAAATATAATACAATATTTTGTGGTTCCTTTCAAGAAGGGAAACAGGAAAGAAACGTGTAAAGAAGATTATATTACCAAAAAGTGGATATACTCCTATGTAAAAGAGCGCGCAATTTATCAGTGCGCAGATAGGAGAGTAAATTATGGCAGTCGACTTCAAAAGCAGTGAGACCAAAGATAATCTGATGAAAGCTTTTGCGGGGGAGAGTCAGGCGAGGAACCGATACACATTTGCAGCGGCACAGGCCAAGAAGGAAAAGCTCCAAGTGATCAGCGCAATTTTTGCTTTTACGGCTTCACAGGAGAAAGAACACGCAGAGATTTTTTATGATCACTTGAAAGAACTGGCAGGAGAAAACATTGCCGTGGACGGCACTTATCCGGTGGACATTTCCGATCAGGTAGTGGATCTTTTGAAGATGGCGCAGCACAACGAGTATGAGGAGCATGATCCGGTGTACAAGACCTTTGGCGAGAAAGCTAAGGAAGAGGGATTTAACCGCGTAGCCGCATCCTTCTTTCAGATTGCGGAGATTGAGAAGACACACGGGGATCGCTTCGGCAGATTTGCCAAACTTTTGGAGGAAGGAAAGCTTTTTGTGTCCGATGTGGAGGTTGAATGGATGTGCTTGAACTGCGGTTTTGTCTACAAGGGAACGAATGCGCCGGCGATGTGTCCTGTCTGTCAGCATGATCAGGGATACTTTATCCGTCTGACGTTGGCTCCCTATGAGGATGGAAATTGTGAGTAACAGAAAGCCTTTTCACTTATTTTTCTTGTAGTATATAGCCTTTATGTGCTATCATATTATTTAAAGAGTAAAAAACTACCAAAGAGGGGATGTTTTTATGAACGTATATCATGAACCTGCAAAGGAAACCCAAAATCAAAGTAAATCAAAGCGCGAGGAGTCTCCCATGAAAGCCAGAATGAATAATGTCTGCTTTCGATGGGGGATCACCGCCTTTCTTGTGATCGCAGCAGGAATCCTTTTTTACTATCTTGTGTTTCACATCTCCAATATAAAAGAGAATTTAAGTATTCTCACCAGTATTTTGATGCCGGTGGTATTCGGTTTTGTGATGGCATATCTGCTGACACCCATTTTGAATTTTATTGAGTTTCATATTTTAATCCCCATTTGCAATAAATGTGGGATCAAGGAGTCGCCGAGAAGGGATTCCCTGATCCGCGGAGGCGGGATATTGATCACCGTATTTTTGTTTTTTGCCCTGATTTACGGCTTATTTGCTATGTTGTTGTCCCAGATTGTTCCCAGTATTATGAACATTATTAACAATTTTGATACTTATATCGGCAATATCACCCGGTGGGTTAATCAGATCATCGATGACAATCCGGAGCTGAGAAAAAATGTTCTTGCTCTGGTGAGTCGGTATTCCAACGAGTTGGAAAGTTGGCTGAATGACGCCGTGCTTCCCAACATGAGCAGCGTCATCCGGACGGTTTCGCAAAGCGTTATGGGCGGTGTGAGAGTGCTGTGGAACTTCATTATCGGTTTTATCATCTCCATCTATCTGATGGCAAGCAAGGAGAAGTTTGCAGGTCAGGCAAAAAAGATGGCATATGCCTGTTTCCGCAAGTCCACGGCGAATCTGGTGATCGAGAACTTTCGCTTTACCCACAAAACTTTTATCGGGTTTATCAGCGGCAAGATTTTGGACTCTGCTATCATCGGCGTGTTGTGCTTTATTGGAACTAAACTTTTGGGGACTCCCTATGCGGTTCTGGTCAGCGTGATCGTGGGCGTGACAAACATTATTCCTTTCTTTGGACCTTATCTGGGGGCGATTCCCAGCACGTTCCTGATATTTGTGGTTGATCCTATGCATCCGCTGAACTGTCTATATTTTGTAATCTTCATCGTGCTTCTCCAACAGTTTGACGGCAATATTCTCGGTCCCAAGATCATTGGAAATTCCACCGGACTTACCGGCTTCTGGGTAATCTTTTCTATCACTTTGTTTGGAGGTCTGTTTGGCATTTTGGGTATGATCGTAGGGGTACCGATTTTTGCAGTGTTCTATGCCGCTGTAAGATCCCTGGTCAACACGGCGCTTCAGAAAAAGTCTCTGCCACAGGATACAAACAGCTACCTGACAGTGGGCTCGGTGGATGCAGACGGTGTGTTTCAAGAGTATGTGCCGGAGTATAAGCAGAAGAAGGAGAAGAGTTCCCGCTGGCAGAAGATAGAAGAAAAAATAAAGGGGAAGGAAGAGGAAGATAACAAGTAAATATTGTTATTCTATTTTCCGACAAAGTATGATATATTAGAAGTAAACAAACGATACCAAAGCAAAAGGAGAAATAACGATGCCTGTAGAATTACAATCACTATTACAATTAATATTAATTTTCGCTGCGATTTTGTTTGTGATCCTGATCTTTATCCTGGGTTATGTCAAGGCATCACCGGACACGGCGATCATCATTTCCGGTCTCAGAAAGAATCCCAAGGTTCTTATCGGTAAGGCGGGTGTTAAGATTCCATTTCTTGAGAGAAAAGATGAACTGAACCTCCAGTTGATCCCTATCGATGTGAAGACATCCAATGCGGTTCCCACAGCAGATTATATCAACATCAACGTGGATGCCACCGTAAACGTGAAGATCAGTGACAATGAGGAGCGCTTAAAGCTGGCGGCCCAGAACTTTTTGAACAAGAATTCTGAGTACATTGGTCGTGTTGCCCGTGAGGTGCTGGAAGGTAATGTGCGTGAGATTGTTGGTAAGATGGCTTTGGAAGAAATGGTTTCCGACCGCCAGAAATTTGCCTTTTTGGTAAAGGAGAACGCAGAGCCCGATCTGGCAGCGATGGGACTGGATATCATCAGTTTCAACGTACAGAATTTCGTAGATGGCAACGGTGTTATTGAGAATCTGGGTGTTGACAACATTGTCAAGATCCAGAAGAACGCTGCAATTTCCCGTGCGGAGAGTGAGAAAGAGATTGCGAAGGCGCAGGCGAACGCAAAGCGCGAGGCAAATGAGGCTGAGGTAAATGCGGCTTCCGAGATTGCAAAGAAGCAGAACGAACTGGCTATTCAGAAGGCCGAACTTAAGAGAGAGGCTGATATCAAGCAAGCTGAGGCGGATGCTGCCTACAAGATCCAGGAGGAGGAGCAGCGTAAGACGGTGGAGATCACAACCGCCAATGCCAATATTGCAAAGCAGGAGAAAGAGATTCTCTTAAAGCAGAGAGAGGCTGAGGTTATGGAGCAGGCTCTGGATGCTCAGGTTAAGAAGAAAGCGGAAGCCGACAAGTTTGCAAAGCAACAACAGGCGGACGCACAGCTCTATGAGCGCCAGAGAGATGCCGAGGCAAAACAGTTTGAGTATGAGAAGGAAGCTGAGGCCATGAAGAAGCAGGCTGAGGCGAAGCGTTTTACCATGGAGCAGGAGGCGGAAGGTATCCGCACCAAAGGTTTAGCCGAGGCTGAGGCTATCCGTGCAAAGGCTGTAGCTGAGGCGGAGGGTATTGAGAAGAAGGCTGAGGCTATGACCAAGATGGGTGAAGCCGCTGTGTTGGAAATGTACTTTAAGGCACTGCCTGAGGTAGTCAAGAACGCTGCGCTGCCTTTGAACAATGTGGATAAGATCACTATGTACGGCGACGGCAACTCCGCAAGGTTGATGAAGGATATCATGAGCACCGTGGTTCAGGTTACGGACGGAATGAAGGAGTCTACCGGTGTTGACCTGTCGGCGGTATTGGCAGGCTTCCTCGGTGGAAAGGCCGCTTCCATCGGTAACACCGAGGAAGCGGTTGCCACAAAGCAGAGTGTGGTCAACGCATCTGACAACTCTGTCGAGGCAGATACGAGTAAATAATTGCGTATAAATAAATGATAAAAAGCACAGCTTTTGGTTTCTCTAAAGCTGTGCTTTTTGAGGAGATGGATGAAAATGTTCCTGAGAAGATGTCTGAAACGCCATAAAAGTTTATTGTATTTGATGGTATTCCTGATTCTGTCACAAGGGTTGACAGGATGTGGCAATCTACAGAAGGGGAGTATTTCTGGGAGTGATTCGGATGAAACGGTATTGGATCAGTCTGACCGCGGGATACAGGATATTTTGGAGGTTGGAGAGAAAGAGGCAGAGTACCCCCAAATTGTGCAGACCGATTTCTCTTGGATTGATCATGTGATGGAATCGGAAGGGATCTACTGTGTTTGCGAAGGTGATCAGTATGTTTTTTGGACCGATGAGGGTGAACTACTCACCCCGGTTGTCTATGAGCAGGCATCTCCCTTTCATCAGGGGCTTGCCTGTGTGTGTCTGGATGGAAAGTATGGCTATATTGATACAGACGGTGAGACAGTACTGGAGTGTGTCTATGATTATGCGACTCCCTTTGTGGAGGGCAAAGCCTATTTTGCCATCGGAGAAACCTATGGTTTTATGGATCCAAGTGGAAAACCTCTCTTTTATCTGGATTGTGACAGTGTAAGCTCTTTTCAGGAAGGGATGGCATATTTCAGTGTCGACGGAAAGTATGGATATATAGATAAAGATGGTAAGGTATCCATAGAGGCTGTCTATGATGATGCCAATTATTTCAGGGAAGGGTATGCCGTTGTAAGACTTGGCGGATATTATGGGATGATCGATCGATCGGGGAGAGAAGTTCTTCCCATGGTTTATGACAGTATAGACCAGAGTGAAGGTTTTGTTTTGGCATATAGTGATGGAATGGAATATTGCTTTACGCCTGACATGAATGGCAGTATGAAAGAGATATTGTGTGTAAAAGGGAATGGAAACATTTTTCCGTCCCTGCAAGGGGTAAAATGTCTGTTCAAATTTTGGCAGGGGGGAAAATGGGGACTTGCCGATGCAGACGGCAATGTGCTGTTAAATGCGGAATATGACACGATTTACCCGGTGGAGGGCGATATAGAAGCGGCAGTAGTAGTGATGGGAGAGCAGTATGGGCTTTTGAATTATGAGGGAGAAGTGCTGATCCCTTTTGGCCAATATGATTTTATTTCAAGTAATAGTACTGAGGGGTCAAATTTACTGTATGTGACAAAGGATGGAAAAGCGGGCTTTCTGGATGCGGAAAGCTTTACAGAGAAAATACCGCTCATGTACGATCAGGTTGTGGAATCGTTTGAAGGTGATCGTTTATATGCCACAGTGTTGTTGGATGACATGTATGGAGTGATCGACAGAAAGGGAAACCTGGTTTATCCCCTGAAATATGAACGGGCTCAGGTATATGACAATAACTATATTACATTGGTGAAAGATGGAAAACTAGGTCTTTTAAATAATAATGGAAAGATTGTTTATCAAAGCACGGATGACCAGCAAGTGTACATGAGGGGAGAATGCTTTGAGATCAATCTGGGTAGTGGTGGCAACGTGGCATATATCAATAAAGATGGTGAACAGGTGCCGGAGAATCAGGTTTATGAATATTCCCGTGTGCCCATGTATGAACAGGACCATATATACATTGCCGGTCGGTATGTAAATGAAGATGAAGTGATCATAAAAACGGCAGAGTCCGAAACACCGGTCCTGGAAATAGATGGCGCTATTTTGAAAAATGCCATCACCCCGAGAAATGATGTCTTTTATAAAATTTTCTTAGACAGAGTCGGCCGGGGGGACACCCAGGTCAGATCGGATACCATCACCGGAGCAAGATGTCTGTTTCGTTTTTATCGGGTGGACGACGTGGAAACTATTTTATATTATTATGAAGAGCCATTTTATCAAGAAATGTTCCCTTATTCGGAAAGTGGTTTCTTCCGGCAGGAAGACGGACAGGCGGTTGAAATTGTCTTTGGCTATGAATGTGGAGGATCCTCGCGTGGAAATTATGTAACTCTATGGTATGACAAAGAGAATCAGGATGTGTATCCAGGAAGCTATGAAGTTGCTGGAGGATTTGGCGGGTATGCTTTTGGCGGTGATATTTATAAAAATGAGCAAGGCCAATTTACGAAAATAAATTCTTTTCTATGTATTGAGCAAACAACCGGTAATTATTCGGATGAGGAACTGCTCGCGGCACCTCAACTGTTTTACGATGAAAATGATGAACCTTGTACCGCAAACACGATTCTGGACAGAGACACGGTTACAGAATACCAAGTGGATAATCAGAGGACAACTGTGGAGGATTATAGGACGGTTGAGGATCGATATGTGCAGCTAAACTGTCAGTTGTACTAGATGTTAGATATAAAGGATGTACTGTGATTACAGAGCCAACTATTCGTTAAACTTGTCTTTTGCGCATAGTTGGCTCTGTATTGATAACTACTGTTCTGTTAGTATTTCTGACCTTGATCAGCCGGAATCATCAGCATAAATAGTCAGTCCATAATCCCCAGATTATCTATTCGTACAAGGTAAGTTAGCGCATTATCTAATTCCACTTTAAATTGTATCACATGTGCCAAATAACCAATAAGTTCAGAAGTTCTTTCTTCATAAGCAACGATCATAGCTACAAGTTGAGTTTCATCCATGGCTGTAGCATAAACAGTCCTATAACGCTTACTTTCTTTTTGAAGCGCATCAATTTCTGTTCTTATATCATTTTCCAACCCCGACAATTGAGATGAAATTTCGGTAGCTAAAGTGTGTACTTTATTGAGATCCTCTGTCTCTGTATAGGTTGTCAACATAGTTCGGAAGGAGGTTTTTATTGTGTTGAGCCTTTCCTCTGTCATCGCAATGAATTGAGAAGAAGCTTCTAATGTAGTTGGATCAGGCACTGTAACTGTAACATTTTGCTTTGATTCATTTGCCTTTTGAGATTCTTCCAATTTCTTTTGATGCAAAATATCACGCTTTGCTTGAACGGCATCAAGTTCGGCTGCCAATTCATCTTCACGCATACCCAATTGGGCTTTCATTTTTTCTAAAGCATTATTATCTTCTGCTTTCATCGCAACAAAAACGGAGGAAGCAGGTGCCAAATCTTTCAGAGTCACTTCTGTACTTGGTTCCGGCGTTGTATTGACGGGATCTGTCAAAAGGCCTATGGCAAGTACTGCCAAAAGGATTCCGCATACAATCAACACCCACATTGTTGGCTTTTTTAACTTCAGAATATTTTTGATACGGCTGGATACATTGTTTTCCCCGAAAGCCAGAGGACAGCCTGAGAAACGTCCCGGGAAAATATGTTTGGAGCTGCTGGCTAAACGTACCATAGTATTGGAATAAGCCTTTCGTTCTACCAGATTTCCATCTTTCAACGCAATCTCGTCGCAGGACATCTCCATGTCTTCCACCATCAGGTAAAATGCCAGCCATACAAGAGGTTGAAACCAGTATACACATACAAGAACAAAGGCAAGCAGTTTGATCAGGTGGTCTTTCCGGCAAATATGGGTATATTCGTGCACAAGACAAGGTCCGCTCTCCTGCTCTGTCAGGTCTGCAGGCAGATAGATAGCCGGATGTAGGAAACCAAGTACAAATGGTGTGTCCAGACCAGTCACAACAAAGACAGGTGTTTTTTTATAGTCATAAACGTAGAAAGTTTTCCTTTTTAATCGGTATTGCAGACGCAGATAAGATACAGCACAATAGCCAAGCAATAAAACCATGCCAAACAGCCAAACATAGGCAATAATTTGTACCAAAAGCTCCCACAATTGTTCGACGGAAAGCCAAAAAAAGTCTGATTGTGTACCGGCTGATACCTGATCGATAAAAAGGTCTGCCTCATTTTCCGTAAATGATACATTCATCGATTCATCTTCTGTCCAAAAATCTGTCTGCGAGGAGGCGTCCGGGAATTCCTTTGCAGCTACACGCTCCGCAAAGGTATTAAGTCTCTCTCCTACCAGACTGAAATTACTTTCAAAGGTAAAGGGACATAAGAGCCGCACTGCCACAATACTCCATAAAAGATAAGAAAAGGTTTTGGGAACGCGCCTCATAGGGAAACGGACAATACAGATGAGCAGGACGCAGTAAGATGCCATCAGGCTCATACTTACCAATTTTAAAAAGACGTCTGTTATCATAAAGGTACCTCCTATCCTATTATTACACTATACCTTTTTCACTCCTCAAAGTGCTCAATGTAGGCGCGCAGTTCGTCTGCTTCTTTCTGGGACAGCTTTTTCCCCTGAAAGAAAGCAGCCAGAAATTTAGGCAGGGAACCGAAGGTCTCCTCCACATAGATCTGGCTCTGGCGGCCGTAGAACTCCTCCCTGGAGATGAGGGAGGTGACGATGGACTTCTCATTCTGGAAGATGCCCCGATCTACCAGCTTTTTTAAGACCGTGTAGGTGGTTGATTTCTTCCAATGGAGCTCTCTCTCACATATCCTGACCAGATCGGGGGAGGCAATGGGTTCCTGTTTCCAAATTATATCCGCAAATTTGGCTTCGATGTCGGCGAGTTTGTAATCATTCATAGTGTTATTTATTCCTCTCTGATATTTAAATATCAACCGTTACTGGTTTTCATTCAGATACAGCTGCACCCGGTTTTGGATCGCTCTCCTCTGCGATAATATTTAGTATGACAGAGTCCATCGAGGTACTGCGTCTTGATGTCTCTAAGAGATTTAACATGGTGGCTATCTCCTCTTCGGTGACCGTGTGATACTGATATTGGTAACCAAAGTAGCTGATTGTGTCATGGCAAAGATGCGGCTTCCCGTCCAGACCGAGAAAATATTGCCCGTTTGAGTCTATGGAGTACTCCACCGTGGTGGCCCTGGCTAACAGATATTTCCCTGTGAGTCAAACGCCTGAAGCTGTGCTCCGGCTGAGGAATACTCGCCGAGGGACATATCCGTAAATTCCGGCACATAGACATACTGTATTTCCTCGGGAACACTCTCCTCTTCCCTTCCGCAGGAGGTAAAAGATAATGCCATAAGGACTGACAGCATGGCAAACAAAATCCTTGTGGAGAAACACTTACTCTTCATATTTGACCTCACTTCTGCGAGTCTCTGGGGTGAATAAAAATACCGGAAAATCAAACAGTCTATTCACAATAGACCATTCTTTTGAGAATAGTCTATCACGAATAGACTGGAGCGTCAAGAGAAAAAATGAAGAAATAGTAATTAAAATAAAACTTACGGCAAGCTAAACTCCACTGCGATCGGATAATTTGTGTGGGAGTCTCCTGCTTTTGAGACGGAGACACTCTTTACGATCCGGTAGTCCCCTTCGCCGAGCACACCGTGGAAAATAACCCAATCCGTGCCCCAGATGCGGGAATCGCCCGCTTTAACCGGGAAGCCCACAGCATTAAACGCTGCATTGTCGATCACATAGGAGAGGCTGTACCACTCTCCATCCTTGAGGATCTGTAAATCGTAATCTTCCCCAAAAAGGATGTCCGCATCGGTGTTGTTGTGAATTTCCACCCCGATCTCATTTGGATAGGCGTAGAGAAGCTTCATGGTGACACCGGAAAGGGTATTGACCTCCTCCTTATAGAGCTTTTCCGGCACAGCATTTGGGGCTTTCTCATCCCGCTCCTTTATCCTCCGTTCAAATAGAAAGCGGGCATCAACCTGAGGGAGACCGTCATAGAAAGTGGACTGCAGATAGGAATATTCTATTTCTGTCCGCAGGAGGTTTGAATCATTCACCAGATAGGCAGATTGAACCTCATCTCCCGCTCTGTTATGGCTGTTGTAAACATTTACCGTACGGTAGGTATACTCATTGTATCGATCTCCGGTACCGGCAAAACCGTCACGGGAGGAATCGGACATCATATAGCAGTCTGTTCCGTTATAATTTAGATAATATAAAATAGGGTCTCCCTCGACAGTGTATTGCACCAAAGTGATGTAGGCGGGAGTTTGGGAATCTACTGCTTCCATAAAGGCATCCCAATACTCCTGTCCATACACGTCTCGCCAGGTTAGCACATAGTAGTCCTCTAAATTCTCATAGTCCTGCAGGTCATCGGGAAACTGGGACAGATATTCCATCACTGTTTCGCTGTCCCTGCCGGGACCGATTGGAGTAAAATCTGTATTTGAGACTTTCGTCTGGTTGTCAATTCCGGCAATCTTCTCTTCTGCCGGGGTACTTTCTACATTTTCCTGCAAAGTATCAGATGAGGATGTTCCTTCAGGAGACTCCTCAATCTGCCCACAGCTGCTGACAGCCAGTGCCATGAGTAAAAACAATGTAAGAAAAAATGTAGTTTTGATAAATTTCTTTCTCCGCATGATATCCTCTCCTTTGGGCAAAGTTTTGGTTTGATATCATGATGGACGAGAAAAAAAGAGAGAAGTTTCAAACTCCGATTTTTTTATTCCGGCATTTTTACTTTATTCAATCGGCTCAAAATCGGCTGCACCGTGTTTGCACAACGGACAGACAATGTCATCCGGAAGCTCTTCTCCTTCATAGATATAGCCGCACACCTTGCATACATAGCCTTTCTTGCCCTGTGTATCCGGTTTGGGTTTGACATTTTTCTGATAGTACGTGTAGGTCATGGTCTCTGTATCTGAGATAACCCTGGCCTCGGTGATACTGCAAATGAACATGCCATGGGTATCCAGATCCACGTACTGCTCCACTTTCAGGGAGAAGAACGCGTTGATATACCGGGGCAGGAAAACAAGTCCGTTGTCGGAGCGCAGAGGTGTGCAGTCAGCAAACTTATCCACAACGCGCCCGCTCTGAAAACCGAAAGTCTGAAACACCTGGAATGGGGCATCCACGGACAGGCAGTTCACATTCATAACGCCAGTCTGTTTGATCACATGGTGTGAATAATTGGCTTTATTGATATTCACTGCTACCCGATAAGGATTGTCCGTCAACTGGGTCACGGTATTTACGATCAGGCCGTTATCCTTGGTGCCGTCGTTAGAAGTGACTACGTATAAGCCGTAGCCGATCTTAAACAGGGCGGTCATATCGTTCTTGTTGGCAGTCTCCCCCTGTCTCGCCAAATAGTCCTTACACAATTCATCGGACAGATCCTCGATCTGTTTACGGCTCTCATCGTTCAGAGCGGACAGTATGCGAACCGTATGCTTGGTGAAGGTCAAATTCTTGCAGCCATCCAGCATATTCTTCATGGTCTTGGCGGCCTGTGGCGCCCAAGAGCCGTTCTCTATCAGGGCCACCGTTCGGTTTTGGAAGTTCCGTTCAGTAAGATGATCGATGAAAGTCCGCATAAAGGGGAAAATATCTGCGTTGTAGGTGGTTGTAGCCAACACCAGCTTGCCATAACGGAAGGCATCTTCCACAGCTTCCGCCATGTCATCCCGGGCAAGATCCGTCACCACGACTTTGGGACAACCTTTGG
>JAFLRM010000046.1 GCA_022511465.1 Acetatifactor sp.
CATATCCGCAGATCCATTCCAAATAATCGTCATGCCACGATTCTTTCCATTCTATCGTCTGGTTTTCCGGCATTTCCTCACCTGCTTTCCATAATTGCCTATGGTGTTGAAATATACTATATTACTTATCATAATGCCACCACTGAGAAATGTCAAAATATAATACCTATATATTTTCAATTTTGCAGATTTCATCTGTAAATATACCTGCTTTCACAATCTGTTTCCTGTTGGGTACAAATTTTTCTTTTATTTTCGCAAAATATAGATAATACGAATAATGGCAGATAATCATATAAACTATCTGCCATCAAAAACAATGTATGTAAAAAAATGATTACTCGAACTCAATCGTCCCCGGCGGCTTGCTTGTCACATCATACAGCACTCGATTCACATGCCCGACTTCATTGATGATCCGGCTCGTCACCTTCTGCAGTACCTCCCAGGGTATCTGTGCACTTTCCGCCGTCATAAAGTCAATGGTATTCACTGCGCGCAGCGCGATCGCATAATCGTAAGTCCTCTCATCTCCCATGACGCCCACAGATCGCATATTCGTCAACGCTGCAAAGTACTGATTGATACTTCTGTCCAGCCCTGCATTTGCAATCTCCTCGCGGTAGATCGCGTCCGCATCCTGCACGATCTTCACCTTCTCCGCCGTCACCTCGCCGATGATGCGGATGCCCAGCCCGGGCCCCGGGAAAGGCTGACGGAATACCAGTTTCTCCGGTATACCAAGCTCCAGTCCGACCTTTCGCACCTCGTCCTTGAACAGATTGCGCAGAGGTTCTATGATCTCCTTGAAATCCACATAGTCGGGCAAACCTCCCACATTGTGATGAGACTTGATCACAGCCGATTCTCCGCCCAGGCCGCTCTCCACCACGTCGGGATAGATCGTACCCTGCACCAGGAAATCTACCGTGCCGATCTTCTTGGCCTCCTCCTCAAACACGCGGATAAACTCCTCGCCGATGATCTTTCGCTTCCGTTCGGGCTCCGTCACGCCGGCCAGTTTGCCATAAAAACGCTCCTGCGCGTTGACGCGGATAAAATTCAGGTCGTAGCTGCCGTTTGGCCCAAACACGGCCTCCACTTCATCTCCCTCATTCTTGCGCAAAAGTCCCTGATCCACAAAGACGCAGGTCAACTGCTCGCCCACCGCCTTGGACAGAAGAACTGCCGCCACGGAGGAGTCCACGCCGCCGGACAGGGCACAGAGCACTCTGCCCTTTCCCACACGCTCTCGGATCGTCTTGATGGATTCCTCCACAAAGGAGTCCATTCTCCAGTCACCCACACAGCCACAGATGCCCCGTACAAAGTTGTACAGCATCTTGGAACCCTCCACGGTGTGCAATACCTCCGGATGGAACTGGATCGCGTACAACTGCTTCTCCACACACTCCGCTGCCGCCACCGGACAATTGTCCGTGTGCGCCACGGCACGGAAGCCGGGTGCCATCTCGGCGATATAATCAAAATGGCTCATCCAGCAGATCGTGTCCTCCGACACGTCGGAGAACAGAGCGGAGGACTTGTCCACCTTCACCTCTGTCTTTCCATATTCCCGCACGTCGGCTCTCGCCACGCGGCCGCCCAGCACATGCATCATTAACTGCGCACCATAGCACAGGCCAAGCACCGGAACCCCCAACTCAAACAGCTCCTTGGAACAAGTGGCCGCGCCCTCCTCGTAACAGCTGCTGGGACCTCCGGTCAGGATGATTCCCTTGGGGTTCATGGCCTTGATCTTGTCCAGATCGGTCTTGTAGGAATATATTTCACAATATACATTGCACTCTCTGACGCGCCTTGCCACTAGCTGGTTGTACTGCCCGCCAAAGTCGATCACAAGTACCAGTTCTTTTTCCATCGTAATTTCCAAGCCTTTCTTCAAAGTAACTTAACCGCGCATATCTACTTATGATTATATGTCAGGTCCATAAGGAAAGTCAAAGTATTTTCTTGATAGATTATCCCGTAGAACACATGGCAGCCGACTTTCCTCTATAAATTGCACAAAAAACAAACATTTTTTTGTGTTATTTTCTACCATTTTTCTACATAAAAATCCCTTGTTTCTTTTCCATTTCTGTGATATATTCAATTTATAAAAGTGGCTTTTTATACATTCTGGAAAAGGATTTCCGGAAACCACTGATTCCATTTGGCACTTCGGGTCTGCAGTTCATGGAAGAAAGGAGGCGTGACGATGAGTGCTATCATGAGTGCTGTATACAATAATTATCTCACAGCATATACTCCGAGTCTGACTCGGTACGACGCTCATAAAAAGAGTGAGCTTCGCAATGTATACAATTCCATTGTCAAACTCAATAAAGAGTCTCCTTGGTATCTTCCTACGACCAGCAAGGACACACAGCATTATGCCATCCACTTGAAAGAGAACGCCCGCGGCCTGCACAATACCATTGCTCAGTTGGGCGGCTTGGAGGAGAACGGTCTTTTAAACAAGAAGAGTGCATTCTCCACGGACGAGGACATCGCTAAAGCCACTTTCATCGGCTCAAAGGTGCCAGAGGGTGTGAATCCCAGTTTCAGCTTGGAGGTGCAGTCCCTAGCATCCTCTCAGGAGAACTTGGGTTTCTTCCTGCCGGATGCCAAGGTAGGACTGGCGCCGGATACCTACTCTTTTGACCTTGCTGTCAATGACATGAACTATGAGTTCCAGTTTTCCATCGCCGAAGATGAAACGAACCGCGATGTGCAAGATCGCCTGATGCGCCTGATCAATAATTCCGACATCGGCATCAAGGCTTCCATCGCCGAATCGGATGGGCAGACCTCACTGCGTCTGGTATCTGAAGCCACCGGGCTCCCCAATGGGAAGACCTCCCTGTTTCAGGTCACCGACGACCGTACCAGCAAGACTTCCGGTACAGTTGCTTACTTTGGTCTGGACTACACCAGCAAAGAGGCCTCCAATGCAATTTTTACGGTGAATGGCGAGCGCAGAGAAGCAGTTTCCAACCACTTCACTATGAGTAAGATGTTCGATGTGCAATTACATGGCATCACCCCGGAGGGGGAACCGGTTCAGATTGGATTGAAGACCGATATAGAATCTCTCACCGATAATGTGACCCACTTGATCGGTGGTTACAACGAATTTGTCAAGGCGGCTTCCACCTATTTGGAGACGCAGACCAAGAGCCAGAAGCTGGTTCGAGAATTCAGCGGTATCGCTAATAGATACAACAGTTCCTTGGAGCCCATGGGCCTCACGATGCAGAAGGACGGCACTTTGCAGATCGATCAGGCGCAGCTGCATAGGACGGCTTCCCAGGCTCTTGACATTGCCGCAACTTTTGGCTATCTGAAGGACTTTTCCAATGCGCTTCTTCGAAAGAGCGATCAGGTGTCCTTAGATCCGATGGAGTATGTGGAGAAGAAGATCGTCGCCTACAAGAATCCGGGCCACAATTTTATCAGCCCCTACTCCACCAGCGCCTACAGCGGCATGATGTTCAACGGGTACTGTTAAATACATAAGACACAATAAAAGCTTCCGCATCCCCTCGGATGTCGGAAGCTTTCTTATTGCCTGCTTCGCTCATACTTTCTTTTTATTTCTGCAGTTCTTCCTTCACCATAGCCAGCGCAGCCTCGATGACCTTGTCCATATCATAGTAGCGGTACTGTCCCAGCCTGCCGCCGAAAAGTACATTTTTCTCGCCCGCCGCCAATTCCTGATATTTTGTAAAAAGCTGGTTATTGCGGTCATCATTGATGGGATAATAGGGTTCATCCCCTCTCTCCCACGTGGCGGGATATTCTCTGGTGATGACGGTTCCCTTTCCCTCACCAAACTCAAAGTGCTTGTGTTCAATGATGCGAGTGTAGGGCACCTGGCGCTCCGTATAGTTCACCACAGCGTTACCCTGGTAGTTGTCACAGTCAGGCAATACCTCCTCCTCAAAGCGAAGGGAGCGATATTGCAATTCTCCCAGCCGGTAATCAAAGTAAGCGTCGATCATTCCGGTGTAAAGCACCTTATCAAAGGTGTCCGGCTCCGCCTTTTTCCGGTTTTCCTCCAGAAACTCCTGATAGGAAATACCCAATCTTACCGGCGTATCCCCAAGGAGTCCCTCAACAATTCGGGTATAGCCGCCGATGGGAATTCCCTGATATCGATCCGTAAAATAATTGTTGTCGTAAGTGAAACGCACGGGAAGCCGCTTGATGATAAAGGCCGGAAGCTCTGCACAGTCTCTGCCCCATTGCTTCTCTGTATAGCCCTTGACCAGCTTCTCATAGACATCCTTTCCCACAAGGGAGATCGCCTGCTCTTCCAGATTGCGCGGTTCCTCCACCTTGCCGGCAGCACGTTGCCTCTCAATCTGCGCTTTTGCCTCTTCCGGGGTTCGGATACCCCACATTTTGCTGAAAGTGTTCATGTTGAAAGGAAGATTGTACAGCTCGTCCTTGTACACGGCGATGGGTGAGTTGATATAATGATTAAACTCCGCGAACCGATTCACGTACTCCCAGATTTCCCGATCAGATGTATGGAAAATATGCGCACCATACTTGTGAACCTGAATGCCGTTCTCTTCCTCCGTGTAGATGTTGCCGCCAATGTGGCTGCGTCTGTCAATACAAAGGCAGGCTTTTCCGGCCCGCCGCATCTCGCAAGCAAAGACGGAGCCAAAAAGCCCCGTCCCCACAATTAAATAATCATATCTCATTTACTCTTTTTACCCTTTGCCTTATATTTGTCGATCTGTGCAAAATCAGCCATCAATTCAAGTACTTTGTCACGCCCTGTCTGATTCAGCTTCACATAGTACTGCATTACGCGGTTCTCCAGAAGCTGTGCTCCCAGAGAGGCATCTCTCTCCAAAGAGGAGAAATCTACCGGATTCAGGCTTAATTTATCACACATTTTAATTACAGTGCCATATGCCATGCCTTCGATACCGCGCTCCAGAGCCGTCACCAGGGTACTGTAGGGAATGCTCATCTCCAGTGCAAATTGACGAACACTACGGTACTGTCTTAAAATTTCTTTCTTCAAAATTTCTGCTTTTGTCATCATCTTTTCCTCCATATTCCTCATAACTTTTTGTATATAGGACTACTATACGATATATCGTTTGCTTTGGCAAGCCTTTATTCACAAAAATAATAAAAAATTCACATAGATCCTATCTATTTATTTTCTATCAAAATTCTATGAAATCCCGCCATTTGTTTTCTTATAAATTTTCTTATAAAGCAAGAAAAACCTCATCTGCGCAAAATAGCAGATGAGGCTTGCATTTTCATTATTTCAGAAAATATTACAGGTAACAGCACTTAACCAAGATACTTCTTAAGCAGCTCCACCTTGTCTGTCTTCTCCCAGGGAAGATTCACATCCGTGCGGCCAAAGTGTCCGTACGCCGCAGTCTGCTTGTAGATGGGACGACGCAGATCCAGCATCTTGATGATACCGGCAGGTCTCAGATCAAAGTTCTCACGGATGATATCCACCAGCTTCTCATCGGACAGCTTTCCGGTTCCGAAAGTGTCCACCATGACAGATGTGGGATATGCCACGCCGATAGCGTAAGACAGCTGAATCTCACACTTCTCCGCCAGTCCGGCAGCCACAATATTCTTCGCCACATAGCGGGACGCATATGCTGCGCTTCTGTCCACTTTGGTGCAGTCCTTTCCGGAGAAAGCACCGCCGCCGTGACGCGCATAACCGCCATAAGTATCCACGATGATCTTACGACCGGTCAGGCCGCTGTCACCGTTGGGCCCTCCGATCACAAAACGACCGGTGGGATTGATAAAGAATTTCGTATTCTTATCGATCATCTCTTGAGGCAGGATGGGGTCAAACACATACTTTTTGATGTCTGCATGAATCTGTTCCTGTGTCACTTTCTCGTCATGCTGGGTGGAGAGCACCACAGCCTCCAGTCGGAAGGGCTTGCCGTTCTCATCGTACTCCACGGACACCTGGCTCTTGCCGTCCGGTCTCAAATAGGTAAGTGTACCGTCTTTGCGCACCTTGGTGAGCTGCATGGTCAGCTTGTGTGCCAGAGAGATGGGATAGGGCATCAGCTCATCGGTCTCGTTTGTGGCATAGCCGAACATCATTCCCTGATCGCCGGCGCCGATGGCATCCAACTGCTCATCGGTCATCTGGTTCTCCTTGGCCTCCAGAGCGCGGTCCACGCCCATTGCGATATCCGTGGACTGCTTGTCCAGCGCTACCATAACGGCACAGGTATTGCCGTCAAATCCCTTCTCGGAAGAATCGTAGCCGATCTCTGTCACCGTCTTGCGGACAATAGAGGGAATGTCAATGTTGGCCTTGGTGGTGATCTCGCCCATAACGAGCACAAAACCGGTATTGGTGCAGGTCTCACAAGCCACACGGCTGAAGGGGTCCTGCTCCATCAGGGCATCCAATACGGCATCTGATACGGCGTCGCACATTTTATCGGGATGTCCCTCTGTCACTGATTCGGAAGTAAATAAACGTTTCTCCATGGTTTTCCTCCTTTTGCTTTTTGTTCTCTTTTGAGTTGCATGAAGTTGCTCGAATAAACGGACTCAAAAAAGTCCGCTTACAAGAAGCGGACCTGTCTCATTCAATGATCAACTCCTCTTATTGTTCGACTGTTACTCGCTCAGGGGGGCACCTTCCAGTAAAGGGGTTGCCGTGGCTTCATCGATCCTATGTATCTCCACCAACTCTGAATAAGAGAACCTCTATAAAATTATATATCATAGCTACCATACTATGAACAAAACAGCTTGTCAAGCTTTTTCTGCAATTTTCTTCAAATTGGCATATCAACCGGTCTTTAACTTGAACTTCTGGTAATCCCTCTCGGTCTCCACAAGCTCGATCTGGGCTCCCAGCCCCTGAAGCTTCAAATGGAAATCTTCGTAACCGCGCTGAATATAGCGGACATCATCCACCGTACTGTAACCCTCGGCCGACAGCGCCGCGATCACGAGAGCCGCACCGGCGCGAAGATCCGGCGCCGTAAGGCTTGCTCCGGTGTAGCGACCCACACCGTCTATGATGGCGGTGTTGCCTTCCACCTTGATGTTGGCACCCATGCGCGTCAGCTCGTCCACATATTTAAAGCGATTTTCAAAAATGCTCTCCGTCACAATACTGGTTCCCTTGGAGAGAGCCAACGCAACCGCAATCTGAGGCTGCATATCCGTTGGGAAACCGGGATAGGGCAGAGTCTTCACCTGAGTGTGGCGCAACGGCTTGGAGGCCACCACACGGATACAATCATCCGCTTCCTCCACTTCACAGCCAATCTCATGCAGCTTCGCCGTGATGGATTCCAAATGTTTGGGAATCACGTTCTTCACAGTCACATCTCCCTTGGTAACTGCCGCTGCAAACATAAAGGTGCCTGCCTCAATCTGATCAGGAATGATGGTGTAATCCGTTCCATGAAGCTTGCTCACACCCTTAATACGGATCACGTCCGTTCCGGCGCCCTTGATATTGGCACCCATACTGTTCAGGAAGTTGGCAGAGTCCACTACGTGGGGCTCTTTTGCCGCATTCTCAATAATCGTCATACCCTCAGCCATGGTCGCCGCCATCATAATGTTGATAGTTGCTCCTACACTGACCATATCCATGTAGATATGACTGCCCACCAGACGCTCCGCTCTGGTCTTGATCATTCCGTATTCAATCCTCACATCGGCACCCAGAGCCCGAAAACCTTTGATGTGCTGATCGATGGCGCGGCAACCGATATCGCACCCGCCGGGAAGTGTAACCTCCGCGTGCTTATATTTTCCAAGCAATGCCCCTATCAGATAATAGGAAGCTCGAATCTTCTTGATGTTCTCGTCCTCCACAACCAGATCGCTGATGTTGGAGGCATTCAGCATAATTCTGTGGCGCTCCTCATGTTTGCATACCACGCCAATATTTTCCATCGCCCTGAGTAGTACATTGGTGTCCCGCACATCAGGCATATTTTCTATATATACGGTATCATCCGTCATAATGGAGGCAGCAAGAACAGGAAGCGCAGCGTTCTTCGCGCCTCCTATCTCCACTTCACCCACCAAGGGATTGCCGCCTTTGATCGCGTATTGTTCCATTTATCTATACCTCATCAAGGTTATCTTCATATAATTATAATCGGGAAACATTTTCCCTTATAATGCACTTATACCACATTTTTCCTATTTTGTAAATAGAATGCATGTTCTCCCTATTGCAGGTATTTACGAGGATCTCTCTGCACGCCGCCTATCAGCATCTCGAAATGCAGATGAGGCCCTGAGCTCACACCGGTACTGCCGCTCAGAGCGATGCGCTCGCCCTGCTTCACCGTCTGACCTACTTTCACCAGAACTCTGCTCAAGTGGCCGTATCTGGTCTGTCGACCGTCCGGGTGATCGATATAGACCACATAGCCGTAGCCGCTGCCCCATCCGGCCCTCGCCACGGTACCGCCGCTGGAGGCAAATACTGCCGTACCTGTGGGAACCGCCCAGTCCACACCCTTATGGTTGGTGCTTGCGCCCTTGATACCCGTGTTTCTGCGCCCAAATCCCGAGGTCAGACGGCCTCCGGATATCGGCTTAATATAGGTAGGAGGCACAATGGTACCGCGCATCACTTTCTTGGGAACCGCCTCCATAACAATCTCCTCTTTTAGGATTTCCCGGGAGACCTCTTTGTCATTCACGTAATAGACATCTGCCACTATTTTCCGAAATCCGGCATGGGGTTCCTGCAGCAGCTCAGTCTGATAAGTGTACCACTGGTCGTTGTCCACATAAATGACATCTGCGTCGTAAATTTCATCATAATAGTTCCGCTCTATGCGCTCCACGGAGAGTTCCGGTTCCGGAACCGTGATAAAAAGCTTGTCCCCCACGCGGATGGTGGAATTTTCATTCTCCAAGGTGTCGCTGTTCATCTCGATGATGCGGTCCATGGGAATATTTACCTTGATGGCGATCTCGGAGAGCGTGTCTCCGGCCACTACCTCATACTCACTGGGCGTCTCCTGCTCCTTGGTCACCTCATTTATGGCGTCCTCTAACGTGGTCAGCTGATCCTCCGACAGATAGGTCTCCACGATCTCCACCTCCTCGGTAAAGTCCATGGTTTTCAATCCCAGATCATAGTCTGAGAAGTCTTTTTCCACAGTCTCCCCGGCACCGGTTCCCACCTCGTCAAAGAATGTCTGCACTCCGGCCTCCGTAAAAGTCATATTGCTGACGGAGCCGGAACTCGCCTCCACCAGATCCACCACGTTTGTTGTCAGTACACTAAACTCGCGCTCTGTGTCATGCACCAGCTCTACGCCAAACAATCCCTCCGTGTCGTACTTGTCGATGGCAGCCTGCAGCAATGTGCGCACTTCTTCTACACTGGATAAATTTACCATATATTCATTCACTTTTATGGTGTAGGAGCGATGCAGGGTCTCACGCACATTGTCCCTCAGAGCGCTCTCCATAGCGGTCTGCAGCTTATCATCACTGTCTATAGCTCCCCAGAGCACCTCCTCGCCTTTCATGGTCATGTCTGCGTCGATAAATGTCAGTTCCTCGCTCTCCATCGCAATGCTCCGGCGCGCTGCTGTCAGAAGTTCCCATGCCTTGTCTGGGTCGCCGATGGTACCAATTTCCGTACCGTTTATAAAAATATGAAAATAATTCTCTCCCGCCCGTTCGAAAGTCGTATACCCCTTGCCGAAAAGCAGGCATACAAACAGCGTCAGGAGCGTCGTCTTTATATATGTAAATTTTAGCTTTCTGTAATAGCTCGTAATACTTTTCATCTGTTTCCTATTCCTAATCTCTGTAACAAAAATGTAACAACCTCATTCTATCAGCATTTATTTGGGTTGTAAAGAGGATACAAAAAGGTTAAAATAACTTTTAGGAGGAGTGCTTTGTCATGGGACTCATTTTTCACATTGATGTCAATTCCGCATTTTTGAGCTGGTCAGCCCTGGCCAAACTTCAGGCCGGCGACGAGGTGGATCTGCGTCTGATCCCCTCCATTGTGGGTGGTGATATGGCCAAAAGACACGGTGTGGTACTGGCCAAATCCATCCCTGCCAAAGCGTATGGTATCACTACCGGCGAACCTGTAGTGAACGCCTTTCGCAAATGCCCCCATCTTGTAACTGTACCTCCAGATCACGCTCTCTACCACGAAAAAAGTCATGACCTCATGGACTATCTGCTAAACATCTGTCCGGATATCGAGCAAGTTAGCATTGATGAATGCTATATGGATTATACCCCCATTTCCGAAAAATATGCGTCTCCGGAGGCGGCTGCCGCCTTCATCAAGGATTCCGTCCTCAAAAAATTTGGCTTCACCGTCAACGTGGGGATCTCCGACAAAAAGGTTCTCGCCAAGATGGCCTCCGATTTCAAAAAGCCTAATATGGTACACACCTTATACTCTTGGGAAATTCAGGAAAAACTTTGGCCACTGCCTGTCTCCTCCCTATATATGTGCGGTCACTCCAGCGTGGAGACGCTGAAGAAGCTTGGCATTCGCACTATCGGTGAGTTGGCTCTGGCGGATCCGGAAATTTTGGAAGCCCACCTAAAAAGTCACGGTCTGACCCTCTGGGACTATGCAAACGGCCGGGACACCTCTCAGGTGCTTCCGGAGCCTGCCAAGGCAAAGGGCATAGGCAACTCCATCACTCTGCGCGAGGATGTGGCAGAGCGAGCTGAGGCACAGAAAGCACTGCTGCACCTGTCGGAGTCCGTGGGCTCAAGACTTCGCGCATCCCGTCAGCTGGCCGGTCTGGTCTGCACGGAGATCAAGTACAGCACCTTTCAGTCCGTGTCGCACCAGATGGCGTTAGAAGCGCCTACCGCTTCCACAGACGTGATCTATCGCAGTGCCTGCGCACTTTTTGACGAGCTCTGGAACGGTACACCCATCCGCCTGTTGGGTGTCCGCACCGCCAAGTTATCCGAGGCGGACGATCCGGTACAGTTGAGTCTGTTTGACTACGATACCCACTCCAGTGAAAAGCAGCAAAAGTTGGACGCCGCTCTGGATCAGATCCGCAGCCGTTTTGGAAAAGATGCCATAAAAAGAGGGAGTCTCTTAGACTCCCATGACAATTATCAAAAGCACTAGCTTTTCTTATTTCCCTTGCGCACGCTATACCCGAAAGTGCCCAACTGCTCACCACAGGTCAGATAGGAGCCGTGGGAATACACAATGGGCTCCGCCTTCTCCAAGCAAAAACGATTGTTCTCGTCCATATACCGGCTGTCCGCGTGCACTGCCACCACCTCTGCCACGAACATGTCGTGAGATCCCAGTGGCAGAATCTGTTTCACCTTGCACTCGATGCAGACGGGGCTCTCGGCGATCAAAGGCGCCGCCACCTCTTTCCCTGACAGAGGTGTCAGATTCATCTCTCGGAACTTGTCCACATCTCTGCCGCTCTTGACGCCACAGTAATCGGTAGCAAAAGCAAGCTCCCTCGTGGTTAGATTGACCACAAACTCCCCTGTTTCCTTGAGGATAGGGTGGGAATAGCGCTCCGGACGAACGGAGATCGATACCATGGGCGGATCAGAACAGATCGTTCCCACCCACGCCAAGGTGATGATATTATATTTCCCATCCCGATCGGTCATGCTCACCATCACTACCGGCAGAGGGTAGAGCATGTTGCCCGGCTTCCATAATTCCTTTGACATGATCGACAATTCCTCTATGTTACTATAGCCTTAAAATACATGCAGTAAGTCTAAGATCTGCGCTGCCAGCCCCAGCACGGAGATAACCAACGCACCGATGGAAAGCCCAAACACCGCTTTCAGTTTGCCTTTTAAAAGCTTGACGGACTCGTTCACATTCTCTGTCTGCTTGCCGCTCTCTTCCACCACAATGGCCTGCACGTTGCGGTATACTTTGACACACTCACGGTGTACATTATCGTTGGACTCCTGAAGCTGCTCCGCAATACCGTTCTTGATCTCGTCCATGTTCAGTTGGTTCTGCTGCATCTCCTGAAGTTTCTGATGGCTCTCTTCCGAGATGGTCTGGAGTTTCTTCTGACTCTCCTCAGAAATGTCTTGAAGTTTCTTCTGACTCTCCTCGGAAAAGTCATGAAGTTTCTTCTGGCTTTCCTCGGAGATTGCCTGAATCTGCGTGCGGCTCTCCTCCACCAGCTGGTTGATCCCAGTGGTGTCCACTTTAGCATTCTCCAACTTGGCCACGCCCTCATCAGAGATTTTTTGCAGCTGCGCCGTACTCTCCACAGCAAACTTTTGCAGCTGTACGCGATTCTCCTCCATTATACGGGTCAGCCCGGCGGTATCTGCCTGCGCGTCACTCATTCTCAGGACGCCGGCCTCCACCAGCTTATATATCTCAGGCGCAATCTGGTCATTGACCAACCTGCTCATCTGCTCATTCACAGCTTTCATCTGCCGCAGACATTCATGATACTCTCCAATCTGTCCTTTCAGTTGATTCAATTCCTCTGTTTCCGCAACGGTATTCGCCCTGATCATTTCCTGTGCTGTCAATCTCTGTGCCAACTTGTCCATAAAAGTGTCCATTTCTTTTCCTCCAGCCATGTCAACCCACTAATTTCTCTTAAAACTATGGTTATTTATTATGTTCATTTTATCATTTTTTGTCAGCCCTGACAACTGAAACCGTCGCCTTTTATTTTTGTGCATTTTGTATACTTTTTTGTGCTTATCTGTACTGCATTTGTAAAATTCACCAACGTTTTACATCTTATTCATACTTTGTTCATATTTTATTGTTATACTAACTCTACAAACAAATGAGAACTTCCTAAAATTGCAAATTAGATAAATTTTTTCATAATAGCCCGGGTGCCGAAAGGTGCTCGGGCACTCCTCATTTTATAGGGCATCTTCTCTCGTCCGAATGAGCAGAGTCAAAAAAAACCACACTCAGACATCTGTACTGGCATGGTGCCTGAGTGTGGCGCTTCCTGACTCTGCTCATTCGCGCAAGATCTCTACGCGCCCTCTTCCTGCGTGCGGCCGATCGAGAGAATCTCTTCATTTAAGGACAGCATCCTGGCATCCAGATCGGACACCATCTTTGCACATTCCACAAGCTCGTTGCGAATATACTCCGGCGCATCCCCCTCAAATTTGTAATGTATCTTGTGCTCCAAACTTGCCCAAAAATCCATTGCAACCGTGCGGATCTGAATCTCCACCTTGGTGTCCACAATGCGGTCTGACAGATAGACCGGTATCGACACGATCATATGGTAGCTTTTGTACCCACTGGCTTTAGGAAACGTGATGTAATCCTTCACTCCCATCACCTTGATGTCTTTCTGCTCTCCGATCATATCCGCAATACGGTAGATGTCCGACGTAAAAGAACAGATGACGCGGATACCGGCGATGTCGTTGACATACTTCACCATATTCTCGATCGTAGACTCATAGCCATGCCTCTTTAGTTTCTTTACAATGCTCTCCGGGGTCTTGATGCGCGCTTTGATATGTTCAATAGGGTTATACTGATGTACATGTTGAAACTCATCGTTCAAAATCTCCAGCTTGGTCTCAACCTGCCTGAGCGCCGAATTGTACACAAGGGTGACTTCCCTCCAGCTGTCAATGCCATCCCCGTTCTCTGTCTTGAACTCCATTTTAACTCCTTCAAATTGCTCAATGCATATTTCTGTAATTTCAGTATAACATAAAAGTTCATAGAAATGTATATTGTTCACAAAAATTTAATCCTTTTTTAAACGTTTTTTTCACACACCTTTTATATATATGCAATGTTTTCCTCATACATTACTTGTTTTCTGCAAAAAAATATCTTACAATAAGAGAATCTATAGAGAATACTATTCCAAGGAGACCATCGTATGTTTCGTCTGTGGGCAAAAACTTTCCATAATAACCACATGCTTCAGGATGCCGTCATCGCAGACGACACCGAAGATACACGCACACACAAGGTCTTTCGCGCATTGGACGAAATATGCCTCCGATTCGATCTGGGACGGCCGATCTGGCTGGATGCCACCATTTCTGATTTCAAACGCTACTCCAAGACCCGTTTTACACAGGACAATTTCATTGAAACCATCGATTTTGATTATCTGGAAATTCAGGTGATCGAGGAAGATTAAAATTTCCTCTTGACTATTTGTTGGGAAAGTAGTAGTATCTTTATTATCAACACGTAGTTTTTAAAACTACATGTTGCATATTGAAAACTTTTACATGTATTTTGTCAAATTCAAATGGATAACATACATAGAAGAAAATCTGATTTAGAATAATTAGAATGGAGGAATCATAATGCAGATTACAATACGGGAACCTGGCAGCGCGATCACACATTTTATAGGAATGATCATGGCGGTGTTTGCTGCCGTACCGCTTCTGGTGAAAGCCGGCATCACCTCCGGAAACCGCACTTTAGTCGCCTTGTCCATCTTTATGTTGAGCATGATCTTGCTCTACGGTGCAAGCGCCACCTATCACTCGGTGAACCTTACCGGTCGCGGACTTCGTATTTTCCGCAAGTTGGATCACATGATGATCTTTGTGTTGATCGCCGGCTCCTACACACCAGTCTGCCTGCTGATCTTGGGGGGCAGATCGGGATATGCGCTGCTTGCGCTGGTGTGGGGCATTGCTTTAGTCGGAATGGCCATCAAGGCTTGTTGGATCACCTGTCCCAAATGGTTCTCCTCGGTGCTCTACATTGCCATGGGCTGGGTCTGTGTGTTGGTGTTCGGGCAGCTGTTTGACACGCTTCCCACGGCCGCCTTTGGCTGGCTCCTTGCCGGCGGCATCATCTACACGGTGGGCGGCGTCATCTACGCGTTAAAGCTCCCCCTGTTCAACGCGAAACATGAGAACTTCGGCTCTCACGAAGTGTTCCACCTGTTCGTCATGGGTGGCAGCATCTGTCACTTTATCTTTATGTATTTGTATGTGGCGTAATAAGCGGCGATTCAGCACTTCTCCAACAAACTTTTGCACCATCTGCATCCCTCTGGCCATATATGGAATAAGAAAGATCACATAGGGGAGAACATATCTCCCCTTGGCCTCCCATAAAATACTGAACAGGAAACCTCCGATCACGGCGATCAAAAGGATAACATTCTGAATCCCTTCTCTCTGTCTCAATGCCCCCAAAACATAACACAGTGTAAAAAAATATATGATAAATTGATAGTAATTCATGAAACGGCAAATATAATCTGCCACTAGGCTGAAATAAAACAGGTCCGTCCATGCGGAGTCTGCTTCTGCTGCCTTTTTTCCCGTCAGTGTAAGGCTGCTATAACTCGGTTCTGACCACTGCTCTAAAATCTTATAACGATAAAATTCCTTCATCAACTCGGGATCTTGGTGAAATTGCTCCATTCTGCCACGGATGTCTTCAAGAGTGCGCTCTCTTGTGAGCTCCGTATCGGCGCCCGTACCCCCAAAGACGGATTCTACATATCCATTATAGATACCCTTACCACCCCAATCGCCCTGCATTCCCATGGCAATCCACACCTCCATAGGTGCAACATCTCCAATCTCTTTGCCGGAACGAATCTCATATCCTCGCTTTACTGCCTCCACACTAAACAACGGGAGCAGCAGGAGCAATCCCCACAACAGCGCTTTCCATTTCATTCTGCCAACCAGCACAACCAGATAAGTTATAAAAATGGCAATCAGGGGTATCATGGTAATCTCTCTGGCCAGTGTTGCAACGATGGCACTAATAAGTGAAATTACCAGATAGCGGTCTTGGGAGCTTTCATTCCACCGGAGCGCTCCCCAGACAGTCACAAGACTCAACGCAATGGAACAGATATCTCCATACACATAGGTCACATACACATGCAGAGGAAGAAATATCGTGATGCCCATCAGGCAATATAGATTTACCATTTGATCGTGGAATATGCAGTCGGCAATTCGATACAACATAAAAATGATCAGACATATCAGTATGACATTTACATACTGTATGATCCGATAACTTTCCCAGATTTTGAGTAAAGCACTTTCCAAAAAGATAAGGCTATACTGATGGGCATTCACTTTAAAGTATAACGTGTCCATCGCGCCAAAATCACCCCGGAGAAACTCCAGAGCCGCATCAAATACCTGCTGTTGGTCCCAGTAAGGAGGAATGGGACTGACTGTAACCCAAAAATTCAAAATGATCCCGACCAGCACCACATCGATCACCGCAAGCCGCAATACCCTCTTGGACTTCTGCTCTTCATCGCCACGCAGTATCAATTTGAAAACAAAATAGAACATAAGTAACACCGCGAGGGCAGCCAACAGATTCTTGACCGGAGAATCTGCGTATTCCAGTATCCATTCTCTGTTATAATCCGCTGGAAAACGAAAAGTGGATCTTGCTGTCCAGAAACACAAAAAACCCATGATAGCCACGACCATGACCTTAACGGCTCTTACGCATATGCTCTCAAACACCGTTCCAATTGTTTTCCACTTATCTTTCGTCATTTTACATTCCGCTCCATCTCAGTGGCTTCCTCTCTGTGCCCTGTCTGCGATATGCTCGTTTTTTCAATCCGCGTAACCGTTGGGGTTATTCTTCTGCCATCTCCAAGAATCTGCACACATTTCCTTAATGCCAAACTCAGCCTCCCAGCCCAACTCCTCCTTCGCCCTGGTGGCGTCGGAATAGCAGGTCGCAATGTCGCCTGCGCGGCGGGGCTTGATGACATAGGGGATCTTCACACCCGTAGCTTCCTCGAAATTCTTCACGATATCCAGCACGCTGTAGCCCACACCGGTGCCCAGATTGTAAATCTTCAGACCGGCCTTCTCCTCGATCTTCTTCAGTGCCTTCACATGACCTCTCGCCAGATCCACCACATGGATGTAGTCACGCACACCGGTTCCGTCATGTGTGTCATAATCGTTTCCAAATACGCCCAGCTCCTTCAGTTTGCCTACCGCCACCTGTGTGATGTAGGGCATCAAATTATTGGGAATTCCATTGGGGTTCTCGCCCATGGTGCCGCTCTTGTGTGCGCCGATCGGGTTAAAATAACGAAGCAGGATCACGTTCCACTCGTTGTCCGCCTTCTGGATATCGCTGAGAATCTGCTCCAGCATAGACTTTGTCCAACCGTAGGGGTTGGTGCACTGTCCTTTGGGGCACTCTTCCGTGATGGGGATAAAGGCAGGATTTCCATACACCGTCGCACTGGAAGAGAAGATAATATTCTTCACGTTGTGCTTTCTCATCACGTCCACCAATGTCAGTGTGCCTGCTATATTGTTCTCATAGTACTCCCAAGGCTTCTGAACAGACTCTCCCACCGCCTTCAGTCCGGCAAAGTGGATCACTGCGTCAATCTTCTCCTTGGAAAAAATCTCCTCCAACGCTTCCCTATCCAGAATGTCAGCCTTGTAAAAGGGAACCTTCTTGCCGGTGATGGCTGCCACCCGATCTAGCGACTTCTCGCTGGCGTTGCACAGATTGTCAAGCACCACCACATCGTAACCAGCCTCCTGAAGTTCCACCACTGTATGGCTTCCAATGAAGCCCGCACCACCTGTCACTAAAATACTCATGTTTTCTCCTCTCCGTCCGTCTTATGACAGACATGTCGTTTTCAATTTTCAGCCCATATAGAGTTTCCCATCTCTCACAGTACCACACCGTTCTCCTGAAGCAGTGCCCTTGCGCTCTCCACCGAGTCCACGCCTGTCTTATTCTTGATAGGGGCAAATTCTTTGTTTCGCACCACCTCAAAGGGCAGACAGCTATCCATCTGATGGATCATGTCAAGCACCAGATTCTCAAATTTATAGCCGTTGGGTTCCTCGGGTTTGATCGGATCACCCTGCTCATCCAGACAGGGAATCTTCTTCTCCACAATGTGAAGCGGCATATTTCCCGCCGCCAATTTCTCCAGATCCGACACCTTGAACAGATAGTTCAGGATCACTCCAAAGTAGTAGGCAGGATCTCCGTTTTCATCCCTGGCGTTCATCAGCTCGTCCGTCAACTCATAATACTCCACAATGGAAGGTCTTCCATCCTCCAGACAGATAACGCCTACTTTCTCATCCGGAGCATTCTTGCGCACCACCTTGGCGCCTACAACGCACTCTTTTTGAATGGTAGCACCCACGAAGCAAGGATCTGCGATCCGCTGCAGCACATTGTCCACCGCAAATACATTCAGCCACTCGATGCCTGCCCGGTGCACCACATCCAAAAGACCGCTGTTTTTCATGGACACAAACCAGCCTCCGTTTCCGTTTGGCGAGGTGGAAAGCTTGCCCTTCTCCTCCAGATAGATCTTGCCCTCGTAGTTGGTGGCTGCTGCCATCTCCTGCTTGAAGAAATGCACGTACTCCGGCTGATAGCCAAAGAACTTTTTCTCCTGCAAAAAACGGGTAGTGGACTCATGATTCTTGTCGCTGGTCATGACAAACAGATGGATCCAAGTGTCAGCCTGTCGCACCACATCCATCAGGTTGTTGATCAGACACTCAAAGATATAAAGCTCTCTGGTCAGGCCCACATTGTACATACCTTTGGGGTCGTCAGAGCCAAGCCTCGTCCCCATACCACCGGCCAGCAATACGGCGCCCACCTTGCCGGCTCGGATCGCCGCAAGTCCCGTCTCGGTAAAGCTGTCGCGGTTCGCCTCGATCTCGTTTAACTGCATGGCCGCCAGCGGAGTGATGACACCCTTCTTAGCCAGATCCCCCTTATGTTTGCAAGCCTCCAGGATGCTCATATCCGTAGCCTCGATCTGATCCAGGAGAGTCTGCTTCTCCGTTTCAGACAGCTCCTCATAATATTTTAGCACATGCTCCTGACCATATTTCGCCAGCTTTTCCTTTGCCTGTTCTAAAGTCATAACCGCACCTCACTTCCCAAACATTTCTTCTTTTCAGTATACCCTATTCTCACCTTTTTCGCAATGTAAAGTGCAAGGAAAGGGATTGGGAGGGTTTCACAATTCCAACTCCTCAAAAAAATCTGTGTACCCAAGTTTCTCTTGTTTATATCGCAGGAAAAAGGCTTTCATCTCCGGGTAGTCCTCTCCGATGTCCTGCAGGATGGCGTCCAAATTATCCTCGGTCAGACATCCCAGTCTGGCAAACAGCTCATAATATTCCCGCTCCTCCCCGTGCTCCTGCAGAATGACCTGCCAGGTCTCTTCACTCTCACAGCCTTTGGTATGATCTTTCAGATATGTTTGCAGTTCTTCCTTGATCTGTGAATTTAACCCATCCGCATACAAAAGCCGCAGGAGCATCAGGCGCACCTTCACTCTTCTCCGTCCGCTCATATAGGCAGTCAGATCCGTGCTGCCATAATCTTCCTCCCCACAGAGAACCTGCTTGGAATATCCCTCCTGATCCGAGGTTTGCATCACGGCCAACAACCGGGCATCCCATCGGGACAACCATTCAGAGCTCCCCGCTTCTCTGATATCCAGCAGATAGTACGCCTCCGTTGTGGTGACCGCCGCGGCAAGCAGCGCCGCCACCGATCGCTCTTTCCCGCGTATGGCAAGACTTCTTAATCTCCCGCACTCCAGAAACACCACCTTGCCGAAACGGATCTCCCGCTCAGGCAGCTCCACCTGCTCCAGGCTGTCACAGTAGGCAAAGGCCCAATCCCCAATTTGCTCCACAGTATCCGGAAGAAAAACCTTCCGCAGATTCTTTTTGCTTAAAAACGCTTTCTTTTCAATGTCTGTCACCGGCAGCCCTTCCAGTTCCTTTGGAATCGTCACCTCACCGGCTAACCCCTGCCATCCGGTGACGCACACACCTCTCGGCCGTATCTCATAATACAAGCTGCCGCCTGTCAACTGCAATTCCTTCTCCTGCATAGCCTGCTCCTATATGTCCAGTTCCGCGATCTGCGCCTGAATATCCTGACTTCTCTCACTGAGCATCAGCTCCTTATTGTGCCGCTGATAGTCTTCGCTGCCAAAAGTCGCGATGAATTGGGAGCTGAAACTATTAACGGTGAGCTCTGTCACCAGGATCAGCATCTCGTTTCCCTCTGCAAACGCCTCCTCCACAAAGGCAAACAGGGCGTGCAGCTCGTTCCCCGTTCTCTCCGTGTCACGCTTCATGTGAGTTACCTGCCTGTCATATCTGTCCTTCAAAAAATCAAAGGCTGCCGTTCCCTCCGTGATATCACTGACATATAGTTCTTTCCTGCCCTCCTCCAGAAAACGGATGACCAGACGGTGCTTTTTACGGTCTCCGTCTGACAAAGAGCCCGCCATCTGAAGTGATTCCAAAAGCTTCCGCCGACCTTCCGCCTGCTTGTCCAGAAGGGAGATCACCTGCTCCACCCGTGTCCCATCGGCCTGTGCCTTGACGGCTTTCAGTGGGGCCCGCAGATCGGACAGATATGCCCCCTGCTCCACGATATCCTTCATATCCGCCTGAACCCGATCCAAAAGCATGCCAAGCAGGGAAAGCCTCTCGTCAAAGGCCGCTTCCTTGGCGCGGGCAATAGCCTGAACGGATGGCCTTCCCTCCAAAATCTCCTCAATGCGATAATCTTTCTTGTATTTGTTGTACAGGTCATAGTAGGCGGTGAATTCTTTCACCACCTTCTCATTTCTCAGATACTGCCCTACCAGACTCTCGTCCACAGGCATCTGCTCCTCCTCATAGAGATACAAAATCTGAGACAAGTCTTCCCAGCCGCGGGCAGTCACATAACTGCGCCCCTTGGTGGTCATTTCCATACAGTAAAAATGATCCTTTTTGATATCCAGATAATTCACAACAGCCCCGTGCAGGCGTTTGTCGGAAGCATACTCTTTCCAAATGCGGTAATCCGGCTCTATCTCCAAGATTTTCAGGCGATCCAGTGTCACCACATCAAATTCTCGCACCGATTTATTGTACTCCGGCGGATTGCCCGCAGTGACGATCACCCAGCCGTCCGGCACCCTGTGCCGCCCGAACACCTTGTACTGCAGAAACTGAAGCATGGACGGCGCCAGCGTCTCGGATACACAGTTGATCTCATCCAGAAAGAGGATCCCCTCCCGAATACCGCTGGCCTCCATCGTGTCATAAATGGAGGCTATGATCTCGCTCATAGTGTACTCCGATACGCTGTATTCTTTCCCGCCATAAGTCTTTTGGGTGATAAAGGGAAGCCCCAGTGCAGACTGACGCGTGTGATGAGTCATGGAGTAGGACACCAGTGCGATCCCCAGCTCCTGTGCGATCTGTTCCATAATGGCAGTCTTGCCGATACCGGGCGCTCCCAACAGAAAAATGGGGCGCTGTCTGACTATCGGCACGCGATATTCACCAAACTCGTCCTTCTTCAAATATAAATTTATGGAATTTTTGATGTATTCCTTTGCCAGCTTAATGTTCATATGCGTTTTCCTCATCCTCCAGCTCGTCGCTGTCCAGTATTACCTTCATACTCCAGGGCGGCACCGGTGCCCGATTCTCGTCCTCGTCCAAAAAGGCGAAGATCACCTCGTAATCCGGCATCCGCTCCGGGTAGATCCCGTAACCGTCCGTAAAGTAGATCAACCCCTTCAGATCCTCAAACTCGCCCTGATCCTGCAATGTTTCTATATAGGAGAACACCGGCCGGAAGTCGGTGGCTCCAAATCCGTTCAGCTTCCCATAGCGCACAAACTTTTCAAAATCGTCGTCACCGGTGATCTTGGTGTCACTCTGCACCTCGTTATCACACTGGATAATGTGCACGTTGATCTTATGAAAAAAATTTTCACTGCCCTTCAGGAGAGAATAAGTTTTCCTCAAAAACGCCCTCACGATCGGTCCTCTACAGGAAGCGGAGGTATCAATGGCGATCACAAACTCTTTTACTTTGTGTGCCTCTCTGTATTCCAGCGGCTCGATCAGGGGCAGATTGCCGTAATGATCCAGTCCGTAGGTATAGTATATATAGTCAAATTCCTCATCGTTTACAGTGATATCCTCTCCCATAACGGTGAAGTGTTTCAAAATCTCACTGTAATCGTAGCGGTCTCTCGTAGTTTCCTCCAGATTTTGCTCCAGGGTCTCCGCACCGGACTTGGCCTTGGTAAAGGATTTCAGATCCGCCTTGATGCGCTCGCTGATCTTCTTCCACTGCTCCATGGTGATCTCAAGCTCTTCCCTCGGCTTCCACAGGGTATGCACGTCGCGCACAAAGAGTTTGGTCAGTTCTTCACGCTCCTTTGGGGTCAGGGGATTATGGCGCAGATAGCGGTAGATACGCTCTGCCGTGAGCGGACCCACGTCCTCCCGCAAAACCTTCAGCTTCCTTCCGGCGTCCTCGTCCTGCTCCAGGGTTACGCCGGGTAGCTTCATATCCAGGATCACGTTTTCCACCGCGATGTCCGCTGCCAGATCCCAAGTTTCCGTTTCCAGTTTGTCGTATTGAAAGTTGTGGGAAAAGATGCAATGTAAGAGTAAATGCAAGTAGCAGCGGGTCACATATTTAGGCTCCTTCTTATAGGCCTGCAGAATGAATACGGGGTCGTAATAACAGTTTTGCCCATCCGTGGCCATGCAGAGGGTGCGGGGCTTTTCCTGCCATTTGAGATTGGCGAGGGCGGTGTCAAAAAAACGCAGGTGTACCAGAATGTCGTCGTGAGACAGGGCCAGGATCTGAGAGGCTAAGGAACTGATTTTTTTGTCGTCGGAAGACATTGGGGGGCACCTCCGTTTCTGGGGAATCCATTTCGAGGGACGCTTGGAGGCGATGGTGTTTCCAAGCTGTCACTGGATAGTATTACTATTTAAGATTATAGCATAAACGGGAAGGTTTTAAAACAAAAAGAGAAGGAGCATTCCACGGAAATGTCCCTTCCCTTTTACTTATGCTTCTTTTACATGGTGCTGATGTAAGTATTTTTCTTTTGTAGCCAGCCCTCCCCGGATATGCCGCTCAGATTTATTGACATCCAGAACTTTTCTCGCCTGTCTCGCAAGACTTGGGTTGATCTGAATCAGGCGATCTGTGACGTCCTTATGTACAGTAGACTTGCTAACCCCAAACGCCTTGGCTGTCTGGCGCACTGTCGCATTGCAGTCGATGATATAATTGGCGATGCTGATGGCACGCTCCTCGATATAATCTTTCAAAAGATGCTCCTGCGATACTTGTTTTTACAATGTATGCGGAGCCGGGGGAGATTATGTATTTTTCGTTTGTTAAAATCCTATAGATGTCCTTCTGGCTCTGGTTGCCGTTCGTTTTGTGTCCATGCTCGGCATCGGACATCATGCGGAGGAATTCTTTGCGATTCTTTATCTTGGTACCGGAAATACCCTCGTCTATGCAAACGCTGTCTTTGATACAATTCGATTTTGCCTTGAACCTTTTGATCCTGGCATACTTTTTGATTTTGCCCCGCATGGGAGGGTTCAAATTGAAAGTTGAACCGTTGCTGTAACACATTCTGCAAACTAGTCTGTTTTACATTCCATAGGATTCGTTATAAAATATATTGAAATTCATTTTGTATGAAAGGAGTAAATTAGATGACAAAAAAAGTTCAAAATAGCTTTAGTGGCATGTTAGATTTACAAGGAATCGGAAACGGACAATGCGATGCTTTCTTCAATATGCAAGATAACATAGTTACCATTATACCATTAACAAATGAATGTAGAAAGTATGCTCATATTTTAAGTTATAATGATGGAACTAACGAAAAGGATAATTGGCTGTATGGTTTTTCTGAGGATGGCTGCAGTATTGCATTTCTTCAAAAGACACACTTGCATTCAACTTTATCTTCACCAGTTGATATGGGAACATCGAGATTTAGCACCCCCATAATTATAAAAAGCAGCCGTCCAGACAATAAAGATTTGAGTACATTTGATGCCATAGAATTTCGCGGAGGTATAGTTGACCTTCTTTATAATCCGGATCTCGCTGTTCGGAATGATTATAAGAATAATTGCATAGTTTTCAATGACAAAAGTGATTATACATATTCTTTCGCAGCAGAAGTAGCCGGTGAAAGATTTCAAATCACATATTCAATTGATGTAAGCGAGGTATGCTTAGAAGTGGGAAAAGTTCCAGACTTGCGAAATGCCATTCACTCAATAGTGCGCTTTGATCTTGAAGATAAAAAGCCTTTAAAAGACATTGAAAAATATTATTCATATGCGATGAATTTATTTCAGTTTTGTTCAGGGCAACTGAATGTGGGGTTCGAAATCCGCCTTTATCAAAAAGAATTTTATAATGGAGAAAGGATTGCCAATCCTTCTCCCATACTTGTTAACTTTATAGATGGGTTCGAAGATTATGCGAATGATAAGCTTGATATAACAAAAGTTATCCGATTTAGGTATTTGGGTGAAAAAATATCTGTTTTATTTAAAAACTTAAGCGAAACTGAATCTGGAGGTGTTGATAATTCGTCAAATGAAATACACAATCTTTGTAAAGAACTAATGGAAAAAATAGACGAAACTGAATATGATAGCGATTTGAAAAAGAGAGCTAAAGGAATCGTTGGTCAACTTAAACATCCAACAATAAAAATGATAATTTTTTGTTTTTACTCTTCATATGAAAAAGGTCTTAGGCAAATAACTGAAAGAATTGAACATATAAAACTCGGCATTTCAAAAAGCTATTCTCCAGATGCTTTTAAACAAAAAATATCACATTTTGTTGACATTAGAAACAAAGTTGCCCATGTAGGGATTTTATGGAACGATGGCATAGAAATATACCTCCATTTAAAGATTCTTATTTATTTTAGTATATTAAATCGCAGCAATTATTCGCTGGAAGAAAGTACATCCATAATCAGCTACTTATTTGGCAGGTTTTTTTAATCATATACGATATATGTCTTAAATTTATCATTTTTGACATAAAAAACAGAAATGAATTTGGGGTTGTCATTAGAAAAAATCCCCTGTCGGCGTATTTGCCACAGGGGATTTTTACACTTCTATTTCCGTCTCATCCTTAAAGGTAAAACGGATATCCTGCAATCATATTTCTCTAACAGCACATTCCATAATCTTTATTTTATTTCTGCTCTTTTTATCTGATCCTGATAAAAATAAATTGCTGCCAATGCCGAGCTTAAACCATCGTCTCAGCTTGCGCAGCAACTCATTTTTGTACCTTATCCAATTTATATGTTCCGAACCTTAAAATCTTTCCACTTGGAAGCTCTGCGAAGTTCTATCCCATTATCAAGAAAATACATGAATTTCAAAACATACGCCCTACTCAAAGAATCATTTACACGGAATAACAATAATCAAACGCCAACCCCTTTTCAATTCCAAGCGGGCTGGCATTTTCAAAATTCATATATTCCTTTTTTACTCCACCAGCCACCCAAACCTTTCCATTTTGTTCCTTTTATATAAGGTACTACCGACTTGCTGACCCCAAACGCCTTAGCCGTCTGGCGCACTGGCGCATTGCAGTTGATGATATAATTGGCGATGTTGATGGATCGCTCTTCGATATAATCTTTCAAAAGAATACTCCTTAAGAATCTTTTTTATAATGTAGGAAGGATCCTTAAGGGGTATGACTGGAAATCATGGTTCGCGGGATCATATTCCTACAAAAACACCTTTTATTCTCTTAATTTATTTGAGTTTATTTTCAAGATACATTTCTACAGAACTGACAAAATCATGCGCATGTTTTAGTTGAATCTCCGAGTCGGCTTTAGATGCAATGAAAAAATCTGAATAGTCACACTTTTCTCTAATACGATAAGCACTATCAATTAGTTTATACACATCTCAATCAAACTCACCAGTGTGCACGTAAAACTGATTAAAGTGTGCAATAACTGAACTATGTTTTGACGCGTCAAAATCATTTAAAATATTCACCGCGCGTATACTATGAAAAATTGCATAATATGACCTATTGATTGCTGCTTTGTAAAATCCAGCCCGATGATTATTTTCTGCTGCCAGCAAATCTTCTTTTGCGCGTGCTAACCTATATTTGCACAATGTCTTAACATCAAGCGACATATAAGACAACTCCTTCCTCAGACACATTCCTATAGAAGGGAGATATATTCATCCAATCTACATATTCCTGATAACTAACATCTACAACCGATAACACTTTTAAATATTTTAAAGAAAAGTTTGTGGATACATCGCAGAGTTTTTCATCATATTGACGCAATTCATCGTTATTTCCATCAATCAAAACCATAATATCAATATCAGAATCATCTGTCTGCACTCCTCTTGCAACAGATCCATATAATACAACAGATTTCAATTTATCACCATAGACATGGCATAGCGACTCGGCCAATTCTGCTAGCATTTTCCTTATACTTTCATCCTTAATTTGTTCCATCTATTAAATCTCCTTCCCCCTTACTAATTAGCCACACCACGTTTTTCGGCAATTGGCATGCTGATCTTACCAATTTCTTCTAGAGAAAACACCTTATATGAGTTTTCACAAAATAAAATTATATTCATATCCTTTTATATTTATTATAGCCCATAAGATTGCTTTCTTCAAATACTTTACCAAAAGAAAATGAAAAAGACGAGCATTTCTACTCGTCCAATCTTCCGGTTCTCCGGAATTACCTATTTACCTATCTTTCACATCATTTCATTACCCACACAAACCTTTCCAGATTCAATTTCACGAGCTGGTCATGCCGCTGCGTGGCCGGTATCATACCTGTCTTCTTCCTCCAGATCCATCATCAGCAGTTTCCGGTGTAGACATAAGTCAAATATGCTCTGGCCTCGTCCGCC
>JAFLRM010000047.1 GCA_022511465.1 Acetatifactor sp.
AACCATCACAAGATCCTTAGTCTTGCTCGTCTGCCAGTTCCGACACTTCCGCATAATAAATAGTAACAAATTAAAAATGTACGTTTACCGCGCAAATATGATGATAGCATCTTATGTATGAAAAGTCAAATCTTTTTTTAAAAATTTATTGTGTAAAAGCAGAAACTGTTATATACTGTTTCTTATAATGATATTAATAATATGATATACATATGAGCCGGTGCGTGAGAAACAAGGCGCTGACCGGTGAAAGCAGCAAATAAGGATGGTAAGAATATGGCATTATTAGATCAGTGGAAAGCGAAAGCGTACAATGAGGAGATGGGTACAGAACAGCTTCGGAAGCTTTGGGCAGACTACTTTCTGGAGGAGAAGGACATCTATGCCCAGCTTTTGAAGACCCCGGACGAGGTGGTAAAGGGTACTGTTAAGGAGCTTGCTGAGAAGTTCGGTGTTTCCCTCATGACGATGACCGGATTTCTGGATGGCATCAATGACAGTCTGGTGGAGCAGAATCCCATCGAGGAGATGGAGGAGGACACCGAGGTCAACCTTGGATTTGACAAGGCTTTACTTTATAAGAATATGGTGGCAGCACAGGCAGATTGGCTTTACAATCTGGAAGAGTGGAATGACATTTTTGATGAGGACACCAGAAAAGCGCTGTACAGAGAGCAGAAGGCTTCTACTACCATTGTAAAGGACAAGAAAGTATACCCTAACGATCCCTGTCCCTGCGGAAGCGGCAAGAAGTACAAGAAATGCTGCGGCAAAAAGGCTTAACATTATAAGATATAGAAGGGCTTATTCCTGAGGGGATGGCCCTTTTGTAAACAATACGAACACCGGAGAGTGTCCGAAGGAAGGGGACGAAAGTTATGAAAATGTTAAAAGAAATGAAGTGGCAGGCGATCACGAGGGGTATCATGTACATTGTACTCGGAATTGTTGCGATGGTAATCCCGGAGACTATGGTGAGAACGCTTGGGTATCTTTTGGGAATTGTTCTGATCCTGGCGGGCGCACTCTCTATGATCGGATATCTTCTGCGTGACGCCCATGAGAACTATTATCACAATGGCTTTACCTACGGACTGATCTGTATTGTGATCGGCATTGTTGTGCTCTATAGGGTGGAGTTTGTCATCTCACTGGTTCCTTTTGTTCTGGGTATCATGGTACTTTTGAGCGGCTGTTCCAAGCTTCAGGATGTCATAGATATGAAGCGCATGAAATATGGAAATTGGACGGCGATGCTGATCCTTGCCATCGTCAATTTAATCTTTGGAGTTCTGCTGATCTGCAATCCCTTTCAGGCAGTCACCGTACTGTTTCGCGTGTTGGGCGTGGGATTGTTGTTCAGCGGTATCACCGACTGCGTGACCACGGTCTATTTTGCGAGGAAGATTGGAGATTATCTGAGCGGCAAACAGACAGTGGAAGGGAGTTTCGAGGAACTTTCAGGGGAACGGGAATGAGCACCTGCTCATTTAATAATAACAAAGGAGTGAAAGCATGAACATTGCGTCGTTTATACAGCCCAAGGTGGAGGTTGCATACTTGCGCGACAACATGGCGTTGCATGATGGACTCAAGAAGCTGCGCGGGAGCGGTTACACAGCGATTCCTGTCATTGACAAGGAGGACCGGTATGTGGGCGTCGCCAGTGAGGGCGATTTTTTGTGGAGTATCATGGGTCATGTGGAGTATCAGGAGGAGATAAACCTGCATGAGTTGGAGGACAGAACGGTTCGTGACATCATTCAGGGCGGCAAGATCCGTGCGGTTAGCATTGATACCAGCATGGAGCAGCTATTGGAGCATATCAAGCAGCAAAACTTTGTTCCGGTGGTGGATGATCGAAATGTATTCATCGGAATTGTCACGAGAAGGGACATCATCACATATTTTATGAAGAACCGTCCCATAGCGTAGCTTTGACTTTGCCGGCAAAAGTGTTTATAATCATTTGTAATACATTCAGGATGGAAAGGTGTGGATAAAAGATGAAAAAACTGGAAGAATATGTGAGAAGTATACCTGATTTCCCCGAGGAGGGAATTATATTCCGTGATGTCACAAGTGTGCTTCAGGATGCAGACGGACTGCAGTTGGCGATCGATACCATGCAGGAGCTGATCCGGGATCTGGATTATGACGTAGTCGCAGGGGCAGAGGCCAGAGGCTTTATCTTCGGAACGGCCATCGCTTACAACAACCACAAGCCCCTTGTACTGATCCGCAAGAAAGGAAAGCTTCCCTGTGAGACTGTGGAGACTTCCTATGATCTGGAGTACGGGACTGCGACGATCGAGATGCACAAGGACAGTATCAAGCCCGGTCAGAAGGTGCTGATCGTGGATGACCTGATCGCTACCGGCGGCACTACCGAGGCGATGATCAAGCTGATCGAATCTCTGGGCGGAGAGGTGGCCGGTGTGGTGGTATTGATGGAGCTTGCCGGCTTGAATGGCCGTGATCGTCTGAAAGGCTATCGTTTGGAGTCCGCCATTTGTTATCCCGGAAAGTAATATTTTTTTAATTCTTTTTGTAAGGCATGGAGTTGATTTCTATGACAGAAGAAGAAAAAAAAGAGGTCGTCATCGACGATGGTGCGCTAAGTAAATTAGAAGAGTTTGTAGCCCCTGAGCTTCTGTATCAGGAGCTGATTTCCCGTGTGCAGAAATATCATCCGAGTGACGACATCACTATAATTGAGAAGGCCTACAATGTGGCTTCCAAGGCCCACAAGGATCAACTCCGTAAATCCGGTGAACCCTACATTGTCCATCCTCTAAACGTATCTATCATCCTTGCAGATCTGGAGATGGATAAGGAGACTATTGTGGCCGGCATCCTGCACGATGTGGTGGAGGATACCATCATGACGGAGGAGGATCTGGTGCGTGAGTTTGGCACAGACGTGGCACTTTTAGTGGATGGCGTTACCAAGTTGGATAAGATACCCCTGTCCGGCGGCTCCATCGAGGATCCAACCAACGTGAAGCTTGAATTGCAGGCGGAGAATCTGCGCAAGATGTTCCTTGCTATGGCGAAAGATATCCGCGTTATATTGATCAAGCTGGCGGATCGTCTGCACAATATGCGCACGCTTCGTTATCAGAAGCCGGAGAGCCAGCAGAGGATCGCGCGGGAAACTCTGGAGATCTACTGTCCGATTGCCCAGAGACTGGGTATCAGCAAGATAAAGATTGAATTGGATGATCTGTCCATGAAATATCTGGAGCCGGAGGTGTACTATGATCTGGTGGATAAGATTGCTGTGCGCAAGAGTGTCCGGGAGAAGTATATCCAAGGTATCGTGGATGAAGTCTGGAAGCACATTGAAAATGCGGGCATCAAGGCACAGGTAGACGGACGTGTCAAGCATTTCTTCAGTATTTACAAAAAGATGAAGAACCAGAACAAAACGTTGGATCAGATCTACGACCTGTTTGCAGTGCGAATCATTGTGGATACGGTGAAAGATTGTTATGCGGCGCTGGGTGTGATCCATGAGATGTATAAACCCATCCCGGGGCGTTTTAAAGATTACATCGCCATGCCTAAGCCGAATATGTACCAGTCCCTGCACACCACGCTGATTGGCAGCACGGGACAGCCCTTTGAGATACAGATCCGAACTTTTGAGATGCACAAGGCGGCAGAGTTCGGCATTGCTGCCCACTGGAAGTATAAGGATGCCTCCGACGGCAAGAAGGTGGAAAAGCAGGAGGAGGAAAAGCTTGTGTGGCTGCGCCAGATTCTGGAGTGGCAGCGGGAGATGTCCGACAATAAGGAGTTTATGAACCTGCTGAAAAACGACCTAGATCTGTTTGCGGACAGTGTGTACTGCTTTACTCCCACCGGAGAGGTGAAGAATCTCCCGGCAGGTTCCACGCCCATTGACTTTGCGTACAATATTCATTCCGCCGTGGGTAACAAGATGGTGGGTGCCAGAGTCAATGGCAAGCTGGTCACGATCGACTACGAGATACGGAATGGCGATCGCGTTGAGATCATCACCTCACAGAATTCCAAGGGACCCAGCCGCGACTGGTTGAATGTTGTGAAGAGCACCCAGGCCAAGAATAAGATCAATCAATGGTTCAAAAATCAACTGAAGGATGATAATATTGTCAAGGGCAAGGAGCTGCTCACCTCCTACTGTAAGGTCAAGAGCATCAATCTCTCCAATCTGATGAAGCAGGACTACATGAATGAGATCATGCGAAAGTATGGTTTCCGCGACTGGGAGTCCGTGCTTGCGGCGATCGGACACGGTGCTCTGAAAGAGGGACAGATCATCAACAGGATGCAGGAGCTCTATGACAGGGAACACAAGAAAGAGATCACCAACGAGGAAGTTCTGGCCGGCATTGCGGAGGCCAACGCTCTCAGTGGGAAACCGCCTCTGATGCGATCAAAGAGCGGCATTGTGGTGAAAGGGATCGCGGATCTGTCCGTGCGTTTTTCCAAGTGCTGTTCTCCTGTGCCGGGGGATGAGATCGTTGGTTTTGTCACCAGAGGACGAGGTATTTCCATCCACCGCACGGACTGTGTGAATATGCTGAGTCTGCCGGAGATTGAGAGGATCCGCCTGATCGATGCGGAGTGGCAGCAGGAGAATATGCAGGATGGAAAGTACATGGCGGAGATCACGATCTTTGCCAACGACAGAAACGGCCTGTTAGTGGATATCTCTAAGGCACTCACGGAGAAAAATATCAGCATTCTTGGGATGAATACGCGGGTCAACAAGCAGGGGCAGGCTACGCTCCAGGTAAATTTTGAGATTGGCAGCAGGCAGGAGCTGGATCGTATTATTGAGAAGCTCCGCAGTATTGAAAGTGTGATTGACATAGAAAGGACAGCGGGCTGATGGCAGAGATAAAGATTGGACGTATGGTGTTGGGGGGAAATGGAACCAACTGTTATTTCCTGTATAGAGAGGGAAATAATGAGGCGGTTGTGATCGATGCGCCGGATTACGGGCGACGTATCTATGAAACCCTTGAAAAAAACGGTTTTCATGTGGCGGCTATTCTTTTGACCCATGGTCACTTCGACCATATTTGGGGAGTGGAGGAATTAAAGACCGCTGCCAACGAAAAGGCGGAGGAAACAGGCGCGGAGCCGGTAAAGGTCTATGCCTGTGAGGATGAGAGAGAACTTTTAAATGATACCCGCATGAACGTGTCAAAGCAGATGCACAGGCCCTGCACGGTGGAAGCGGATGTGTATGTAAAGGACGGCGACGAGATCAAGATTGCAGGACTTTCCTGCCGTGTGATCGCTACGCCGGGGCATACGGCAGGCGGCTGTTGCTATTACTTTGAGGAGGAAGGTTATCTGCTCTGCGGGGACACCCTCTTTTTGGAATCGGTGGGAAGGACGGATTTCCCTACGGGAAGCATGGGCACGCTGGTGCGTTCCGTAAAGGAGAAGCTGTTTGTACTGCCGGATGAGACGAAAGTGTATCCGGGGCACGGGGACAGCTCTACCATCGGGCATGAGAAAAAATATAATCCGTTTCTGGTATAGAGGAATCCTATGGCAAGCGAAATCTGTTATGTAAAGATTGACCGGGAAAACTTTGAATACGATGTAAACGCCATCTTCAAGGCGTTCTATCCGGAGAGGGGTATCAAGGTGCTGGTGCCGGCGAGTCGGGAATACCAGAGTGGGCAGGAGCTTTTTGGAGAGATCCGTTTCGGACTGCGAGACATTCGTATGCGGATCGAGGACAGGGAATACGAGTGGCAGATGCGGCCCGGCGACATGGAGGAAAAGCGTTATAAGGACGGCTTCAAAAGATTTCTCTATCAATGTCTTAAAAGACATACCGGCAGAAATCTTCCGTGGGGGAACCTGACGGGGATCCGCCCCACCAAGATTGCCTATGGAATGCTTGAGGAGGGAAAGAGTGAGAAAGAGATCCTGGAGTTCTACCACACAAAGCATTTTGTCAGTGAGGAGAAGAGCCGTTTAAGCATTGACATTGCAAAGAGAGAGCGGGAGCTTTTGCAGGATGTGCACTACGAGGGTGGCTACAGTCTTTATATTGGGATTCCCTTTTGCCCCACTACCTGCCTCTATTGCTCATTCACTTCCTATCCGATCGCCAGTTTTCGGAAGCTGGTGGATCAGTACGTGGACTGTGTGATACAGGAGATGGAGTATGTGGCAAAGCGGTACGCAGACAAGGTTTTGGACAGTGTCTACATAGGCGGTGGTACACCTACCACATTGGAGCCCGCGCAGTTGGATCGGTTGCTCACAAAACTCAAGGAGTTGTTTGACTTCTCTCAGGTGAAGGAGTTTACGGTGGAGGCCGGACGTGCGGACAGTATCACGGAGGACAAGCTTCAGGTATTGTATAAGCACGGTGTGGGCCGAATTTCAGTCAATCCTCAGACCATGAAGCAGGAGACATTGGACATCATTGGCAGACGCGCCAGTGTGGATCAGGTGTGTGCGGCCTATGAATTGGCGAGGAAGGTAGGCTTTGACAATATCAATATGGATCTGATCCTGGGGCTGCCCGGGGAGAGTCCCGAGGATGTACAGTGCACTATCGACCGGGTGGTGGAGCTTGCGCCGGACAGCCTGACCGTCCATTCGCTGGCTATTAAGCGAGCATCCAAGTTGAATCAGTGGATCCAGGAGAACGGTGTTTCCATGCTAAACAATACGGATACGACCATGCGTATTGCGTCAGAAGGCGCAGAGCGCCTTGGCATGAAGCCTTATTATCTGTATCGCCAAAAGAATATGTCGGGTAATTTTGAGAATGTAGGTTACGCCAAGCCCGGAAAGTACGGTCTGTACAATATCCTGATCATGGAGGAGATGCAGACCATTGTTGCGTTAGGGGCCGGAAGCATCACGAAGCGGGTATATCCCGACGGGCGGATCGAGCGGAGCGAGAATATCAAGGATGTGACCTTGTATATCGAAAAGATTGATGAGATGCTTGAGCGGAAGGGGACCCTGTTTTCACCGAAGTGACAACAGAGGATGTTTGCGCAGAGATATTGACAGCTCTCGTGAAAAAATATATCATGGAATGGATAAAAATGGATGAAAAGAGTGAGAGGATATTATGGCACTTAGCAAGAAGCCTGTGACGGGCATGAAAGATATTTTGCCGGAGGAGATGCAGATCAGGGATTATGTGATCGGCGTGATCAAGGAGACATACGGCAGATTTGGTTTTACTTCCATTGAGACGCCCTGTGTGGAGAATATTGAAAATCTCACCAGCAAGCAGGGCGGCGACAATGAGAAACTGATCTTTAAAATTTTAAAACGAGGTGAGAAGTTGAATGTGGCGGAGTCCACCACCGAGGAGGAGGTAGTGGACAGCGGACTTCGCTACGATCTGACCGTTCCGTTGGTGCGCTATTACTCCAACAACGCGGCACAGCTTCCGTCACCTTTTAAAGCACTTCAGATGGGCAATGTGTGGCGAGCGGACAGACCTCAGAAAGGGCGGTTCCGCCAGTTTATGCAGTGTGATATAGACATTTTGGGAGAGCCTTCCAATCTGGCGGAAATAGAGTTAATTTTGGCCACTACCACTACCCTTGGAAAGCTTGGCTTCCGAAATTTTCAGATCCGCATCAACGAGCGCCGCGTCTTGAAAGCCATGGCGGCCTACAGCGGTTTTTCAGAAGGAGCCTATGACAGTGTGTTCATCACACTGGACAAGATGGATAAGATCGGTCCGGAGGGCGTTGAGAAGGAGCTTCTGGAGAACGGTTTTGACAGTGCATGCGTGGAGAAATATTTGGCGTTGTTCAAAGGGCTTGAGAGCGCGGAGGACGGAGTTTCCTACCTGGCGGAGACTTTGGGAGACTATCTGGAGGATGAGGTGAGACAGAATCTTCAGGAGATCATGGACAGTGTCCGTGCCACCAAGTCTTCCGATTTTGAGATTGTCTTTGACGCCACGTTGGTGAGGGGCATGTCCTATTATACAGGCACGATCTTTGAGGTCTCCATGCCGGAGTTTGGCTCCAGCTGCGGAGGTGGCGGACGCTACGACAAGATGGTGGGCAGGTTTACCGGAAACGACGTTCCGGCCTGCGGTTTTTCCATCGGCTTTGAGCGCATTATTATGCTGCTTATGGAGAAGGGATTTCAGATACCGCAAAAGCCAAAGCAGATTGCCTATCTGATCGAGAAGGGCGTGGGCGGCGAGGAACTATGCCGCATCATTGCACAGGCGCAGGAGGCCAGAGGAGACGGCACGCAGGTGCTTGTGGCCCGCATGAATAAGAACAAGAAATTCCAGAAGGAGCAGCTCTCAAAGGAAGGTTATGAGGAGTTTGTAGAGTTTTACAAGGATCCTTTGAAGAATTGAGGAAAATACACAGAATCGAGGTTTGTTAAAATGGCAGAGTCAATGAAAGGTCTGAAAAGAACATACCGCTGCGGGGAGCTTACCGCAGCGAATGTCGGTGAAACCGTCACCGTCATGGGCTGGGTACAGAAGCAGCGCAACAAAGGCGGTATCATCTTTTTGGATCTGCGCGACCGCGCGGGTATTCTTCAGGTGATCTTTGAGGAGAGCGATTGCGGCGCTGAAAATTTTGAGAAAGCGTCAAAGCTTAGGAGCGAGTTTGTGGTTGCCGTGGTGGGAAAGGTGACAAAGAGAGAGGGCGCTGTCAACGAGAATCTTGCCACCGGTGAGATTGAAGTTCGTGCGGAGAGTGTGCGTATTCTCTCCGAAGCGGAGACACCTCCCTTTCCTGTTGAAGCGGATTCCAAGACCAAGGAGGAGCTTCGCTTAAAGTATCGCTATCTGGATCTGAGAAGACCGGATATTCAGAAGAATCTGATCCTCAGAAGCAAGATCACGACATCTATACGTTCTTTCATGGCTGGGGAGGGCTTTTTAGAGATTGAGACCCCCATTCTCTGCAAATCGACCCCTGAGGGAGCGAGAGATTATCTGGTGCCCAGCCGTGTGCACCCCGGCAATTTCTATGCATTGCCCCAGTCACCACAGATTTTCAAGCAGCTTCTCATGTGCTCCGGATATGACCGTTATTTCCAGATCGCAAAATGTTTCCGCGATGAGGATCTGCGCGCGGACAGACAGCCGGAGTTTACCCAGATGGACATGGAGATGTCCTTTGTGGATGTGGACGATGTGATCGACGCTACGGAGCGCATGGTGCAGAAAGTGTGTGAGGATGTCATCGGACTTAAAGTACAGCTTCCCATCAAGCGAATGACCTGGAATGAGGCCATGAACCGTTTTGGCTCCGACAAGCCGGACACCCGCTTCGGGATGGAGCTTGTGGACGTATCCGAAGTGGTGAAGGGCTGTGAATTTGGAGTGTTCACCTCCGCACTGGAGGCAGGAGGAAGCGTCAGAGGGATCAATGTGAAGGGACAGGCGGAAATGCCCAGAAAGAAGATTGACGCTCTGGTGGAGTTTGCCAAGGGATACGGTGCCAAGGGGCTGGCTTATCTGTCCGTTCAGCCGGATGGAAGCTACAAGTCCTCCTTCGCCAAGTTTATGACGGAGGAGCAATTGAAGGCTCTGGTGGAGGCTATGGATGGACAGAAAGGAGATCTGCTTCTTTTTGCGGCCGATAAACTGAAGGTTGTGTGGTCCGTGCTGGGAGCTCTCCGCTGTGAGGTGGCAAGACAGCTTGACCTGATCGACAATGATAAATTTGATTTCCTCTGGGTGACGGAGTTCCCTTTGCTTGAGTGGAGCGAGGAGGAGAACCGCTTTGTGGCGATGCATCATCCTTTTACCATGCCCATGGATGAGGATCTTCAGTTTCTCGATTCCGATCCCGGAAAAGTGCGCGCCAAAGCTTATGATATCGTGTTGAATGGCGTGGAGCTGGGCGGCGGCAGCGTGAGAATCTTCCAGAGTGACGTGCAGGAGAAGATGTTTGAGGTTCTGGGATTTACCAAGGAGCAGGCCTATGACCGGTTTGGCTTTTTGCTGAACGCTTTCAAGTACGGCGTGCCTCCTCATGCGGGACTAGCCATCGGACTGGATCGTTTTGTCATGCTTTTGGTGAAGGCAGACAATATTCGTGAGGTCATCGCATTCCCCAAGGTGAAGGATGCTTCCTGTCTGATGACAGATGCACCCAACGTGGTGGGCGATATCCAACTAAAGGAACTCTGCATTCAGCTGTCAGAAGTACAGCAGGCGGAAGAGTAAAGCAGGGTCATGTACAGAAAATAAGATGGAACAGTTGTTTAACTGATAGAAAAGGGCCAAGATGGTTACGGATACCGTCTTGGCAATTTCCATATAATCTCATCCTGATTTGAGATTGAGAGATAACTGCAATGTTTCTGGACAAATTTGTCCAAAGAGCAGGAAAGGGGTGGCGGAGCATGGAGAATCGACTCTTTCTCCTCTCCGTGAAGGAATTAGGGGAGGAACCGTCGGAGAGTGAGCTCTGGCAGCAGGTGTATGAGAGACTGGACGAGGGCCGCTTAACAAAAGTGACATCACTGCGCAATTCGAGGAAAAGGGCCGAGAGTGCCGGCGGCGGATTGTTGGTACAACATTTGTTACATCAAGTGTTTTGTGAAGAAAATGAACAAAGGGAGAGGTTTGTCAGTGAGGCAGGGAAGCCTGTAGCGTTCGCTTTGGAAAGGTATACACTCTCAGAACTCCTCTCAAAGCCGGGTGTGCCGATTCCTGTGAGGTATACTTATGGCACCAAAGGAAAACCCTATCTGCAGGCCAGAGAGAATTTACCTGAAATGTTTTTTAACCTGTCCCACTCCGGCGATTATGTGATCTGTGCCGTATCCGAAAGGGAGGTCGGCGCAGATATTCAGAAGATGCAGATGCAAGGGACAGAGCGGTTGGCAAACCGTTTTTTCTCCGAGGAGGAGAGGAAACTTTTACAGAGCTGTGACAGTTCAGAACACAGGCTGGAGATATTTTACCGGCTGTGGACAAGGAAGGAAGCCTATGGAAAGCTGACCGGAGAAGGGATCACCGCTTCCATTGATAAAGATTTTAGCGATCTTACGGCGGATTGGATGAGATCACTTATCTGGGAAGAGTTTGACGAACTTTCCGGATATAAAATAGCCTGCTGTGCCAGACGGCAGGACAACGGGATGTAGGAAGATATGATATGAAGAGATTGATGATTTTTTTGAGAGATTATAAGGTGGAGTCGGTGTTGGCACCGCTGTTTAAGCTTCTGGAGGCTTTCTTTGAGCTGCTGGTGCCGTTAGTGATGGCAGGTATTATTGACAAAGGTATCGCGGACAAAGATATGGGCTATATCGGACGAATGGGATTTTATTTGCTTGCCTTGGGTATCGTGGGTCTGGTATCCTCCATCACAGCCCAGTTTTTTGCGGCAAAGGCGGCGGTGGGATTTTCCACGAAGCTGCGGCAGGCGCTGTTTGACCATATTCAGAGTTTGGATTTTACCAATATAGACAAAGCAGGCCCTTCTACAATGATCACCCGCATGACCAGCGACGTAAATCAGGTACAGAACGGTGTAAACATGGTGCTGCGCCTGTTTCTGCGCTCCCCCATTATTGTGTTTGGTGCAATGATCATGGCATTTACCATCGACGTGAAGAGTGCGCTGGTGTTTGTGGTGGCGATCCCGCTGTTAGCGATTGTCGTATTCGGTATTATGCTGTGCACCATCCCCCTCTACAAAAAGGTGCAGAGCCATCTGGACAAGGTGCTTGGGATCACCAGAGAGAATCTGACCGGTGTGCGTGTGATCCGGGCTTTCCATAAAGAGAAGGAAGAGGAGGAACGCTTTCAAGAGAGTAACAGGGCGCTTGCCGCTATGCAGATGTTTGTGGGCAGGATCAGTGCCTGTATGAACCCTGTCACCTATGTGATCGTAAACGGGGCCATTATCGCTCTGATCTACATCGGAGCGATTCAGGTCAACATCGGCAACCTGACCCAGGGCGAAGTGGTGGCTATCCTCAACTATATGTCCCAAATTTTGGTGGAACTTATAAAGCTTGCGAACCTGATCATACTTATCACAAAGGCGCTGGCCAGTGCAGATCGCGTGGCATCTGTCTTTGCCATTGGAAACGGGGAGACATCCGTGCAGGCAGCACAAGGTATGGAGGACCGTATGGCGTTTAGACAATATCCTGCCGGGAAGGAGCCGTTTCTGGCGTTTGACCATGTCTCCCTGACCTATCAGGGAGCCGGCGCGGAGACTCTGCACGATATGAACTTTACGGTAAACCGGGGGGAGACGGTGGGTATCATCGGCGGCACCGGCTCCGGCAAGACTTCCCTGGTGAATTTGATCCCCGGATTTTACCCTGTCACCGAGGGCGGCATTTATCTGGAGGGGAAAAATATCCGCAGTATGTCGGAGGAAGAACTCAGAAGGCGTGTGGGCATGGTGCCCCAGAAAGCAGTACTTTTCAAAGGGACGATCCGGAGTAACCTGAAATGGGGCAAGGAGGATGCCACGGACGAGGAATTGTGGCGCGCCATTGATCTTGCACAGGCAAGGGAGGTGGTGGAAGGTAAGGACGGACAGCTGGACGCCCAGATCGCCCAAAACGGAAAGAATCTGTCCGGAGGACAGAGACAACGACTCACTATCGCCAGAGCGCTGGTGCGAAAGCCGGAGATACTGATCTTGGATGACAGTGCTTCCGCGCTGGACTATGCCACGGATGCCAAGCTGCGGACTGCCCTTCGCACTATAGAGGCAGAGACCACTGTCTTTATTGTGTCGCAGAGAGCCTCCTCCATCCGGCACGCGGACAAGATCATTGTGTTGGATGACGGTGAGATCGCAGGTATTGGCACCCACGGTGAGCTGTTGCAGAATTGCACGGTGTATCAGGAGATTTATTATTCACAGTATTCCAGAGAAGAGCAGAGTGCTCTTTAGGCTTAAGTGAAACGGAGTAAATATGGCTGAAAAAAAAGAAAAAATGCAGAGCAAAAGACAGATGGAGACTATCCGAAAAGTTCTGAACTATATCAAAAAGTATCGGCCTGTGGTGGTGCTGTCCCTGATCTTGGCGGCACTTACGGTGATGTTTACACTGTATATCCCTATCTTGACCGGAAGGGCAGTGGATCTGCTCTTAGGAAGAGGACTGGTGGACATGGAAGCCATCCTTTCCATCATGGTGCAGATCGGGGTGGTGATGCTCATCACAGCCATTGCCCAGTGGGTGATGAACACCTGCAACAACTACATTACTTATCACGTGATAAGGGATATTCGCGAAGATGCTTTTCAACGACTGGAGATCCTGCCGTTAAAATATCTGGATGCCCACGCCTACGGAGATATTGTGAGCCGTGTGATCGCGGATGTGGACACTTTTGCGGACGGACTGCTCATGGGTTTCACCCAGCTTTTCACCGGTGTGCTGACAATCCTAGGGACACTTGGATTTATGCTTGTGACCAACATCCCTATCACACTTGTGGTGGTGTGTATCACGCCGGTGTCCTTTTTGGTGGCCCGCTTTATCGCCACCAAGACCTACAGCATGTTTAAGGAGCAGACGGAGACCCGCGGGGAGCAGACTTCCCTCATTGAGGAGATGATAGGCGATCAGAAGATTGTCAAGATTTTCTCCAGAGAGAGTGCAGTGCGGGAGCAATTTGGGGAGATCAATGGGAGACTGCAAAAGTGTTCCCTGAAAGCCATCTTTTTTTCCTCCATCACCAATCCGGCCACCCGTTTTGTAAACAGTCTGGTGTACGCAGGTGTAGGAATTTTCGGAGCCTTTTTCGCCATTCGGGGCGGCATCAGTGTGGGACAGCTGTCCTGCTTTTTGAGTTACGCAAACCAGTATACCAAGCCGTTCAATGAGATATCCGGTGTGGTCACGGAGCTGCAGAATGCCATTGTATGCGCAGCCCGTATCTTTGAGTTGATCGAGGAAGAACCTCAGATGCCGGAGGCAGAGGATGCCAGAGCTCTTAAGGGTGCCAGAGGAAACGTGGCGCTGGAGCATGTCTATTTCCAGTATGTGCCGGAGAAAAAGCTGATCCAGGACTTCAATCTGTCGGTGAAGCCTGGGCAGAGAGTGGCGATTGTCGGACCAACCGGCTGCGGCAAGACCACGGTGATCAATCTGCTCATGCGCTTTTATGATGTGGATCGCGGCTGCATCCGTGTGGACGGCACGGATATCAGGCACCTGACCAGAGGAAGTCTGCGCACCAGCTATGGCATGGTGCTTCAGGAGACTTGGCTGCGTGCCGGCACGATCCGCGATAATATTTGTATGGGAAGGCCAAGTGCCAGCGATGAGGAAGTGATCCAGGCGGCTAAGGCTGCCCATGCCCACAGCTTTATCAAGCGCCTGCCCGACGGTTACGACACGGTGATCACGGAGGACGGCGGAAATCTGTCCCAGGGACAGAAGCAGCTTCTGTGCATTGCCAGAGTGATGCTGTGCCTGCCGCCCATGTTGATCCTGGACGAGGCTACCTCCTCCATTGACACGCGCACGGAGTTAAAGATCCAGAACGCTTTTGCCAGCATGATGGAGGGAAGAACAAGCTTTATTGTGGCGCACCGCCTGTCCACCATAAAAGAGGCGGATGTGATCCTTGTTATGAGAGACGGCAACATCATTGAGCAGGGAGATCATCGGAGTCTGCTGGCACAGGGCGGATCTTACGCTGAATTGTACAACAGTCAATTTGCGGGATAAGGAACGGAAGATGAAAAGGACGAGAAAGAGAGAAGCAACCGGCAGTGTTTATTTTAGGGCGGCATTTGGAATGATTGTCGCTCTTTTCCTGCTGTCTGCGTGTGGCAAGACAATTCCCGACAAGGGGCAGAAAGCGTTGTCGGCGGCACCGGAAACGGTGACAGATTCCCCGGAGGACAATTCCATGAGGGTGTACTTTCTGGATGTGGGACAGGGGGACTGTACTTTGATCTTTAATGGGGAGCACACCATGTTGATCGACGCGGGGGACAACGCTCAGGAGGTTCTGGTGCTGGAATACCTGATAGGGCTTGACGTTGAGCGGCTGGATTATCTGGTCTTGACTCACACGGACGCGGATCATATCGGAGGAGCGGACGTGGTGCTGACACATTTTCCGGTGGAAAATGTGTTTATAGGAGATTATCCCAGGGATAACAACACTTATCGGGATGTGCTGGAGGCAATAGAAGGACAGGGAATTTCCTTTTCCACGCCTCCCGCCGGAAGCACTTATCCCTTGGGGGATGCGGAATTTACCATCGTCGGACCAAACAGCCGGTACGATACCTCCAATAACACCTCCCTTGTCCTGCTTCTTGAAAAAGGGGACAACACCTTTTTGTTTACCGGGGATGCGGAGAGAGAAGCGGAGTGGGATCTGGTAGATAGTGGAGTCTCCCTTTCGGCGGACGTGTATCAAGTAGGGCATCACGGCAGTGTAACCTCCTCCACAGAGGAACTTTTGGACACGGTGAAACCCCGGTATGCGGTGGTTTCCTGCGGGATGGACAACGATTATGGTTATCCCCATGAGGAGACCTTGGAGAAGCTGGCAGAGAGGGACATCACAGTCTATCGGACTGACGAACAGAGCAGTATCCTGGCAGCCTGTGATGGGAAGGAAATTCGCTTTAGCAGTCTTCCGGGGCTGGAACAATTCTCGTCAGATGTCACGTATGTGTGCAATATCCGCTCTATGAAATTTCATCTGCCTGACTGTGAGAATGTAGGGCAGATTTACGAGCACAATAGACTGGATGTGTGTCTCACAAGGGAGGCAGTTGTCGCCATGGGATACGAGCCCTGCGGCGGTTGTAGGCCTTAAGGGAAAGATCTAAAGGAAAAACCATCTGAGCATATAGTAGCAGTGAATATTGTTGGTGCGCAGTTCGCCAGCCTTAATACCAATGAAAAAGTCCATGAACAGGCCGCACAGCAGGGAAGACAGCAGGAACAGAAGCAGCCACTGTCTTCCTTTTTCTGTGGAGATATTCTCCCAGAGCTGCAGGAATACAACCACGGCAGGAAGGAAGAATAACCAGAGAAAATCAGCGTAGTAGCGGCTGAGGATCCCGGAAAGCTCCGTGTCTGCGATCACAACGACCAGTCCGAAGAGAAGGCAGCAGATGGAGAAGACATAGATATGCTTCTTTCGAAGAGAGTCCCGGACATTGCGGAACAGGATCAACACCAGAAGAAAGATATGTGTGAAGAAAATACCGCCGAACATATATTCCTGTATGGTGATGCCCACATAGTCTGTGGATAGGGAAAGGTTCTCCACGTAGGGGAAACGTAGTCCAAGAGAAGGGAATTGGAGCAGGTAACGGACAATGCCCTCCGGGATCCGGCCGATACTGAAGCCGCGGTGAGTCATGTCGTTGGTGGTGATGTTGTAGCTGGCGCCGAAGTCGAACACGGAGCCGAAGCGGAGCTTGTTGTAATACATAAGTCCCGCAGCTATGATCACATAGGGCAGAAGGGCTATGAATATGCGCAGAAAATTTTGTTTTGTAAACAGGATCTCTTTCTTTTTTTCTTTCCTAAAATTTTGGAAAAACAAAGGAAAGACCAAAAAGGAGCCTATGAGAAACTGGGGGCGACACCCAGCGGTCATCGCCATGCAGAGGGAGCCTGCAAAAAGACTAAGAAGAAGTCCTTTTTGGAGCTTGTACTGTCCTGGCTCTGACGGAGTATCGGCTGCTTGTAATGTGCACCATAGTTCTGTAGCGCGCACCCAAAAGGAGAGTCCCCACACGGTGAAGCATATAGCGCAAAGGATGGGAAGTGAGTAAAAATCCGGGCGCAGCATCATGGGAAGAATGCCGATCCCGTTGCCCATCATGACTGAAAGCAAAAGGTAGACCATAAAAGGGGTGTTTGGAAAGAAGCGTCTTATCAAATGTCGCAACAGGTAAAACACACCCACGAGCAGAAGGCTGCCTGTGATGAAAACGCCGAACCAAGTGGGAAAAGCACTTCGGAACAGCAGATACCAAGGCAGATAAAAGAGAAGAGCCGGGACGATCCCAAAGTAAACATAAAAATGTCCGTTGTAGAAGGCTGTGTCCCAACCGAGAGATTCATCTACAAAGTGCTCTCTGAGAACACTGTCATAGGGGTTGGAAACCTGTGAGAGTGCTTCCTCAATTCCGGTCTCAATGGAGACATTTCCCTCGGTCAGGGCTACCGCCAGCTTATGATACTGACTGTGATGCGGCGAGACAGGATTTAGATATGCCGCGTTAAGCTGAGATAAAATGGCCAGAACGCAGATGTTGCACAGAAGGATCGCGGTTGTCAGAAAGCACTTTTGCCAGTGTGTCCATTGTTTGCGGTAGAGCGCAGAGGAAGGGCGCAGACTTCGGAGAAGGAACAGCAGAAAGAACAAGCAAAGAACTCTTCCCCAGGAGAAAAAGCAAGGAACTTTAACTTGTGAACTTATAGAGTTAATTCGAAAGCAGGTGTTGTCGCCCGCAGTGAGATAAATTCTTGCCTTGTAGACATCACCGTATGTATGCACATAAAAGTAAGTGCTCTGTCTGATCGGTGCGTAGCAAGTGACTTGCGGAAGCATATAATAGTAAGAGTTTCCCTCATCCTCCGGAGCTACAGTGACCATAAAGGGCAGGCTGATCCCATTTTCGTTCTGGCAGTCGATATCTATATGAACATACCGGAGAGGGCCCTCCATGCCAGATAACTCTAAATAGGCTTGGCCATTTTCCGAGATATAATACATGCCATCCTCATCTTGGGTAAAACCTTCCGATGCGATGAATCCCAGCTCCTGACGTTCAGAGCCAACCAAAGAGAAAAAGGCAGCCCGGTTGAATAGGAAAAATTCCAATGCGATGCTGATCAGAAGAAAAAGGAGTACTTTCTGTAACAATATTTTTATTGATATGTTTTGCGACAAGGGCACATCCTCACATCCTTTTTCTATTCTTTTACATTTTTTTTCATATTACGCGATATAAAATCAACTGTCAAGTAGCAGAATTTAGTCTTTTTGCATAAAATAAATAAAGGCAAAAAAGGATGTTACCATGGCTTTTATTGTTTTGGATGCCGGGCATGGTGCCGCCAATCCCGGAGCCGTATACAATGGTCGTCAGGAGAAGGATGACGTACTGGCACTGACCTTGGCTATTGGTGCTATTTTGGAAGAAAACGGTGTGGATGTGTACTACACCAGAACCACGGATGTCTACGAATCTCCTTATCAAAAAGCAGTGGAAGGAAACGAGGCAGGAGCAGATTACTTTGTCTCCATACACCGCAACTCAAGTCCATATCCCAACCAGTATTCCGGAGTGGAGAGTCTGGTGTACAACCGCTATGGAGCGGCCGCGCAGATGGCTTACAATATCAATGCCAGACTGGAGCAGGTTGGCTTCATCAATCAGGGAGTTAATGAGAGACAAAATCTGGTGGTGCTGCAGAGGACGCAGATGCCTGCTGTGTTGGTTGAAGTGGGCTTTATCAACACGGATGCGGATAATATTCTCTTTGACGAGAGGTTTCAGGAAATTGCACAAGCAATTGCAGATGGGATACTCCAGACCATATGGAGCTGAATAAGCAAGTCGCTCTCATCCGACCAAGGAACAGGGCGGCTTACTTATATGGAATGGAAAATGTGAAAGGTTTAGCAGAGTTATGAGTTTTTTCGACTTTCTTACGATGATAGGCGGGCTTGCCCTGTTTTTGTACGGCATGAACCTGCTTGGTGAAAGTTTGTCGGAACTGTCCGGAGGCCGGCTAGAGCGCATTTTGGAGAAGCTGACCAGCAATCCTCTGAAAGCCGTGTTGATGGGCGCGGGGGTGACGGCGGTGATCCAGTCATCCTCTGCCACCACGGTCATGGTGGTAGGGTTTGTCAACTCGGGCATTATGTGCCTGCAGCAGGCGGTGGGGGTCATCATGGGGGCCAACATCGGCACAACAGTGACCTCATGGATATTGGGACTTACAGGGATCGATTCTGATTCCTTTTTTGTGCAACTTCTCAAACCGACTTCCTTTTCGCCGATCCTGGCGATCATAGGTGTGGCTATATTGCTGTTTTCTTCAAAAGATAAACAAAGAAATATTGCTACGGTTCTGGTGGGTTTTGCAGTGCTGATGTTCGGCATGGACACTATGAGCAGTACAGTGAGGCCTTTGGCTGACATACCGGAATTTACCAACATTCTCACCCGGTTTTCAAATCCTTTTTTTGGGGTGGCGGCGGGGCTTGTACTGACGGCAGTAATCCAGTCTTCCTCGGCATCAATGGGTATTCTGCAAGCACTCTGCATGACCGGAGTCATCAGCTACAGTGCGGCAATCCCCATCATCATGGGACAGAATATCGGAACTTGTGTAACGGCCATGCTTTCCGCTATCGGTGCCTCTCAAAATGCAAAGCGCGCGGCGCTGGTGCACCTGTATTTCAACATGATCGGAACCGCACTTTTTATGGTAGTGTTCTATGCAGCCAATACGCAGGGGACCTATTTATTTCTTCAGGAGGCGGCTACGCCCTTCGGTATTGCGGCAATACATAGTATTTTTAATATTTCTACAACAATATGTCTGATGCCGTTTTCAAAGTTTTTAGTCAAACTGGCCTGTCTGACCATAAAAGAGAAGAACAAGCCGGAAGTTTTGATCTATTCTTGAGGTGTGGCCTCTGATGTGGAAGCTGCCTCTGTTTTGTCGAGGTGATCGGATGCGCCGCCGAAACTTTCGGCCTCCTCAGCTTCCTCATCACCCTCCTCTCCCGGCAGAGTCATCAATACTTTGACAATACGGTTCTGATCGATCCCTTCAACTTTAAGCTGAATACCGTTTTTCAGAGTGACTTCTTCTCCGTCCTCCGGCAATCGGTCCAGTTGCCCGATAATGATGCCGCCGATGGAGTCGTAGTCCTCGCTGGCAAGTTCGGTGCCCAGAGCATCGTTGATGTCGTCAAGCTTCATACTGCCTTCCACCAGATAGATGTTGTCATCCAATTCTTGTATGTAGTCTTCCTCGTCCTCATCAAACTCGTCGCGGATCTCTCCTACAATCTCCTCCAGCAGATCTTCCAATGTGATCATACCCACTGTGCTGCCGTATTCATTCAGCACGAAAGCCACGTTGGTGGTCTTCTCGCGCATCTCGTACATCAGATCGGCAATCTTTTTAAACTCATAAGTATAATGGGCATCGCGCAGGATATTCTGGATGTGGAAGTTGCCGGGATCTTCTGTGAGGATAAAATCTTTGATGTTGATCAGACCGATGATGTTGTCCTTGTCGTCCTGATACACCGGCAGACGGGTGTACATGGACTCCCGGAACACATCCAGAACTTTCTCATAGGAATCCTCTATGTTTACGGTCACCATGTTGATGCGGGGTATCATGATATCCTTGGTCAGCGCGTCCGAAAAGTCAAACACATTGTAGATCATCTCGCGCTCCTCGGACTCGATCACACCGTCCTCATGACTTACCTCCACATAGGTTCTAAGCTCGGTCTCAGTCATGGTGGAAGCCTTTTTATTGGGATCTATATGCAGCAAAAATAAAATACCACCGGACAGTTTGTCCACGATAAAAATTACAGGAGTTAACAAGAACATCAATCCGTAGATAATGCCACTGTACATAAGGGATAATTTCTCAGAGGAGATCATGGCCCAAGTCTTGGGAACGATCTCGCCGAAGAGAAGAACGACCACGGTCAAGATGCCGGTTGCGATACCAACCGCCAGATTCACGCGCAGAGCCAGTGTGGTAGCCAGGGCGGACGCCGAAAGGTTTACGATGTTGTTTCCTATCAGGATGGTGCTCAGCATTTTGCCATAGTTGCTTAAGATTTTGTTCACTTTGGCAGCTCGCTTGTTGCCTTCCTCCTCCAATGCGCGCATCCGCACACGGTTGCAGGTGGTGAGGGCCGTCTCAGCGGAAGAGAAAAAACCGGACAAAAGCACCAGAACGATCAAAACGATCAGTTGTATGACACCAGGGGTATCCAAAACGTAAACCACTCCTTTTTGAAAATAGATTTGTATAGTTAGATTGACTATACAATACATGAAAGGGAGTTGTCAAGTTTTTCAAAGGAGGGGCATATATTGAAAAAAAAGGAGTGATCTGTTTTGGAAAAAAAGATATCTGTAATCTTCTTTTTAAAGTGTCTGTTGTTCTCGTACATAGTGACGGCTGCGCTGCTTATGATCCTGGCGCTCCTATTGTTTCGGATGGGGCTGGGGGAGCAGATCGTGTCCGTGGCCATCATCGTGATCTATGTGCTCTCCACCTTCTGCGCCGGCTTTTTGGCGGGAAAAAAGATGCAGAGCCAGAAATTTTTGTGGGGACTTTTAATGGGAGTGTTATACTTTGTCGTTTTGACCGTCATGTCCCTGATCGTCAATCGTTCCGTGGTGGAACTGGGGAACCCTTTTTTTACCACGTTCGCACTGTGCACAGGGGGAGGAATGCTGGGTGGTATGCTCAGTTAGGAAATATTTCTGAAAAAAACCTTTTACAAATGGTAAATTTATGTTATACTACATAAGGTTTATATGTCCACTGACTTATAAAGATAAGGAGAATATGTCAAATGAAACATATCAAGACTTTGACAACCAGAGATTTGAAGGAAACAATGAAAAAGGGTGGTTGCGGTGAGTGCCAGACTTCTTGCCAGTCTGCTTGCAAAACTTCCTGCACCGTAGGCAACCAGCGCTGCGAAAAGATTAAATAGTCGTAACTGTTCAGAGCCAAGCGTAAGCAGCGATTTCGGTCGCTGCTTATATTGCGTGTACAGAATGTAACTATTCAGAGACATGCAAATCGAATGAAAAAAATTTGCTTGCAAAGAGTTTTTTCATTCGATTTATATGGCGAAGTAGCGATTTTGTGAATGGGGTTCTGAATAGTTACAAGTAAATTTAGCAATAGATATAAGAAAGGAAACGACATTGATACACCAGTATAAAAACAATGGGTATAATATTGTCATGGATGTGAACAGTGGTTCTGTCCATGTGGTGGATGATATCGTGTACGATATGATCCCGTTGGTACAGCCCTTTGTGGAGGAAGGTATCAAAGATGCGGACACGATCAAGGCGGCGGTCCTTAATCTGACGCATATCCCGCACCCTGCGGAGGAGATTGCCGAGGCAGTGGACGAGGTGCTGGCACTTGAGAAAGCCGGACAGCTCTTTGCACCGGATATCTATGAAAACTATATCTCTGATCTTAAGAAGCGTCAGACGATAGTGAAAGCACTCTGTCTGCATATAGCTCACGACTGTAATCTGGCCTGTGAGTACTGTTTTGCTGAGGAGGGAGAGTACCATGGCAGACGCGCGCTGATGAGCCTTGAGGTGGGGAAAAAAGCGCTGGATCTTCTGGTGGCAAACTCCGGCAACCGGGTGAATCTGGAGGTGGATTTCTTCGGCGGTGAGCCCCTGATGAACTGGCAGGTGGTGAAAGATCTGGTGGCCTACGGCAGAAGCTTGGAGGAACCCCACAATAAGAAATTTCGCTTTACGCTCACCACCAACGGAGTGCTGCTTGACGACGAGATTTTGGAGTTTGCCAACAAAGAGATGGCAAACATCGTTCTGAGTATAGATGGGCGGAAAGAGATCCATGACAGGATGCGTCCTTTTCGGGGCGGACAGGGCAGCTATGAGCTGGTGGTGCCCAAATTTCAAAAAGCAGCGGAGAGTCGTGAGCAGAATAACTACTATGTGAGGGGGACTTTTACCCGCAATAATCTGGATTTTTGTGAGGATGTGCTGCATCTGGCAGATTTGGGTTTTCAGCAGATTTCTGTGGAGCCCGTAGTGGCACAGCCCACTGATCCCTACGCCATCCGCGAAGAGGATCTGCCCGCTTTGATGGAACAATATGACAAGCTGGCAGTGGAGATGATCCGCAGGAGAGAGGAAGGGAAAGCTTTCAATTTCTTTCATTTCATGATCGATCTTCAGGGCGGTCCCTGTGTGGCAAAGCGCCTGTCAGGCTGCGGCTCCGGCACGGAGTATCTGGCGGTAACGCCCTGGGGAGATCTGTACCCCTGTCATCAGTTTGTGGGAAATGAGGAGTTTCTCATGGGCAATGTAGATGAGGGTATCACCAGAGAGGATATACGGGATAAGTTTAAGTGCTGCAATGTGTATACCAAGGGAAAGTGCAGAAAGTGTTTTGCAAAGTTTTACTGCAGCGGTGGCTGTGCAGCAAACTCCTATAACTTCCACAGAAATATCAACGATACATACGACATCGGTTGTGAGCTGCAGAGGAAGAGAATTGAGTGCGCGATCATGCTGAAGGCTTCCGAGGCGGACGATTCAGAGTGATAAAAAAGATAGAAAGGACAATGAGGAAATGAAGAAAAGTAAGGCAATTATCATATTGCTCTGCATCCTTTTAGTACTGATAGGTGTCTCTTACGTGGACATCTACGGTGTGGATGCAACAGGTGCAGGCAGTGTATCAGACATCAATCTGGGACTGGATCTGGCGGGCGGCGTCAGCATCACCTACCAGGTAGTGGGAGATGAGTCACCGTCATCGACGGACATGCAGGACACCATTGCAAAACTGCAACAGCGTGTGGAGAATTACAGCACGGAGGCCATTGTGTATCAGGAGGGCTCCGATCGGATCAACATTGAGATCCCAGGCGTGGAGGATGCCAACGCTATCCTACAGGAACTGGGCCGTCCCGGCGCCCTGTATTTCATTGCAGCGACAGACAGTGAGGGAAATGCAAACTATTCTTATTACGGGTATGGTTATACACTGAACAAGACTATTGAAGAATTGGAGGCGGACGGATCTATCGTTCTCGTGGGAACGGATGTTGCTGACGCGAGGGCGGTGACCACACAGGATCAACTGAAGAACTCAGTTTACGCCGTGTCACTGACCATGACGGATGAGGGTCGGAGCAAGTTTGCGGCAGCTACGGAGAGAGCATTCAATAAAAAAGAGTCTATTGCTATCTACTATGACGGACAATTTGTCAGTGTCCCGGATGTCAGGGCCGTTTTGACGGATGGGACTGCACAGATATCACCTATGGGCAGCTTTGAGGAGGCGGAGAAGCTGGCCTCCACTATCCGGATTGGCGGATTGAAGCTGGAGCTGGAGGAACTTCATTCCAAGGTGGTGGGCGCTCAGTTGGGTGAGGAAGCCATTGAGACAAGCCTTCAGGCGGCAGTTATCGGTTGTATTATCGTCGCAGTATTTATGGTGATCGTCTATCTGATCCCCGGCGTTGCTTCTGTCATTGGACTTGCACTGTATGTGGCGTTGGTGGCTCTCTTGTTGAACGGCTTTGATATGACGCTCACACTGTCCGGTGTGGCAGGTATCATCCTCTCCATCGGTATGGCAGTGGACGCCAACGTGATCATATTTGCCCGCATCCGCGAGGAGCTGGCTACCGGAAAGACGGTGAAGAGTGCCATTAAGATTGGTTTTGACAAGGCGTTGTCCGCCATCATAGACGGAAATGTGACTACCCTGATCGCGGCCGTGGTGCTTCTGATCCTCGGACCCGGCACCATCAGAGGTTTTGCCCAGACGTTGGCTCTTGGTATTGTGCTCTCCATGTTCACCGCGTTGGTGGTGACCAGATGGGTATTAAACGCCTTCTATGCGTTGGGCGCCACCAGCGAGAAGCTCTACGGTGTAACCAAGGAAGGTAAGGTATTCAATTTCCTCTCCAAGAGAGGGATCTTTTTCGGAGTATCTGTGGCTTTGATCGTGGCCGGATTCGTGGTGATGGGGGTACATGTGGGAAGTGGTGAGGATGCTCTGAATTACAGCTTGGAGTTCAAGGGCGGTACTGCCACTACAGTCAACTTTAACGAGAGATGGACGCTGGAAGATCTGACCGTGCAGGTGGTTCCCATGATCGAGGAGAATACAGGAAGTGCCGTCCAGGTACAGACCGTTCAGGATTCTAACGAGGTGATCTTCAAGACCAACGCTCTGAATGTGGAGCAGAGGGAAGTGTTGAATCAGGCGTTTGTGGACAATTACGGGGTAGATGAGGCATTGATCACCTCTGAGACCATCAGTTCCACAATCAGCGACGAGATGCGGTCTGACACCGTGCTTGCTGTGGTGGTAGCCATTGTGTGTATGCTGATCTATATCCGCATCCGATTCAGCGACATTCGCTTCGGTGTCAGCAGTGTCATTGCGCTGCTGCATGATGTGTTGGTCGTGCTGGCATTCTATGCAGCAGCCAGAGTGTCCGTGGGCAACACCTTTATCGCATGTATGCTGACCATTGTGGGTTATTCCATCAACGCCACCATCGTGATCTTTGACCGTATCCGTGAGAATATGGCGGTGATGACCAAGAAGGACGATTTGAAGGATGTGATCAACCGGAGTATTGCGCAGACATTATCCAGAAGTATTTTCACCTCCCTGACGACTTTTGTCATGGTGGCAGCGCTGTATATTCTGGGTGTGACCAGTATTCGTGACTTTGCGCTGCCTCTGATGGTAGGTATCGTCTGTGGTGCGTACTCCTCCGTGTGTCTGGCGGGTGCATTGTGGTACACTTTCCGGATGAAGTTCCCTCCTAAGAAGCTTGCAAAGTAAGGGCGCGAAGGGTAAATTATAGTTATAGTGTCAAATGAGAGAGGGCCATGCGTGAGGCATGACCCTCTTTTTGTGGGGAGGGGTGATAATTAAAAAGGTGTAAAGCCTTAATACTTCAATAAGACTTTACACCTTAGATAATTGTTACTTGATTACTTTTTCAAAAGAATGTCTTCTTTTAACTGTTGGTAGTCTTTTTGCTTTTCGTCTGGTAATTCTGAGATAAGTCTGTCTACTAATTGTAACAGTTTGTTGTATGTTTCAAATTGTTCGTCTGTCATCAATTCAACCTCACTATTCATGTAATCACCACCTTTTCAAGTGGTATTATATCATAGCGTAAAGTCTTATTCAATTATCAATGTGCTGTCAATAAAATGGATATTGTGACCGAAATGGTCAAAATGAAATGTATTTTTGATTGGTGTAATGATACTATATATAAGAATTTGGCAAGGGGTTTATGGAAATTTTAGATAAGTATGGTATAATGATTCTGCTAGCGCAGAATTCATGCTGATTTCATCAGCATGCCAC
>JAFLRM010000048.1 GCA_022511465.1 Acetatifactor sp.
GCTGGGAGAGCATCTGCCTTACAAGCAGAGGGTCATAGGTTCGAGCCCTATAGGTTCCACTCCAACTGTGGTTGGTATATGGCGAGGTAGCTCAGTTGGCTAGAGCACACGGTTCATACCCGTGGTGTCGAGAGTTCGAATCTCTCCTTCGCTACGCGGATTGGGAATCTGGGAGGGATATCTCAGATTCCTTTTTCATAAAATGTAACTCTATAACAGTAATGGTTTTTTATATTTAAGAAAGGGATTTTTATGACGTACGAAGAGTTAGTGGAACAGGTTAGAGAGGCATATGGAGATGTGGATGCCAGCAAGGTGACAGAGCACGTGGCTTTCCAATTTAATGTGACCGGTGAGGCGGAAGGTGCTTTCTATCTGGAAGTTGCCGACGGTAAGGTGAGTGTGGAGCCTTATGAGTATTTTGACAGAGATGTGCTTGTGACGGCATCCGCAAAGATGATCTTGGACATTGCTCACGGTAAGCAGGATCCGGTGGCGGCTTTCCTGACCGGCAAGCTCAAGGCGGAAGGTAATCTGGGCAAGGCTACTTTCCTGAAAGAGTTAGGAGGCAAGGAGAAGTCTGCAAAGAAGACGGCAGCAAAGAAGGAAGCTGCAGACAAGGCACCTGCAAAGAGAGGCAGAAAGCCTAAGGCAGACTAAGTGGTGCCGCAACAGGATAAATAGGATAGGAGAGGCAGGAATGCCGGATACAGATGTCCGTGCATGTCCTGCCTTTTTGAGAAGGAGAAGATTATGATACCCTATGTAAAGTTGGACGAAGTGATAAAGGAGCAGGGCAAGCGCACGGGCTACACTCTGTTGGATGAGCGCCATGGGTGTGTGAACGGCAGCTGTTGCGGCGTGTCCCTTTATACCAGAGAAGAGTACGCTATCCCCAAAAGCCACGAGGATCAGGAAGGCTTTCTCGTGCTGGAAGGGCATGGAAGAGCGCTGATCGATGGTGAGGAACTTGTTTTGGAGCCGGGGGTGGCTTTCATGGTGCCCGCCCATGTGCCCCATGTTGTGAAGAAGGACAAGGATTGTCCGGTCTGCAAGGTATTCTGGTTCCATGCGGCCGTGTAGACACTATATAGTGAGAGGAAAGAGGAGTTTTGAGTGAGCAGTTTTTGGAGAAAAGAAAATAGAGACGAAAATAAAGTGGAGAGGGATGACTTCAGCGAAGAAATACTCAGTGTCTTGTCTGAGAAGCTGGACAAGCGCATTTTGCGGGCAATCCAGGCCATGGGTTTTGAGAAGCTTTCCCCCATTCAGGAGCAGGCGATCCCTGATCTATTGGAGGGAAGAGACCTCATCGGGCAGGCACAGACCGGTACAGGTAAGACGGCTGCTTTTGGTATTCCGGCGATTCAGAGGGTGGATCCTGAACTCAGAAAGCTTCAGGTGATCATCCTGTGTCCCACCAGGGAGCTGGCGATCCAGGCCGCGGAGGAGCTGCGCAGACTTGCAAAGTATATGAGCGGAATTAAGGTGCTGCCTATCTATGGAGGGCAGGAGATCAGTAAGCAGATCATGGCTCTGCGGGGTGTGCAGATCATTGTGGGTACGCCGGGCCGTGTCATGGATCATATGCGTCGACACACGATCAAGCTGGATCACATTCGCATGGTGGTGTTGGACGAGGCGGATGAAATGTTGAACATGGGATTTCGGGAGGATATGGAGACCATTCTTGGTCAGATTCCGGTAGAGCATCAGACGGCACTTTTCTCCGCTACCATGCCACAGCCCATTCTGGACATCACACACCGTTTCCAAAAGGATGCCAGAATGATCAAGGTCGCGGCGAAAGAGCTGACAATCCCCTTGGTATCTCAAAAATATTACCGGATTAAAAGCAAGGACAAGGATCTGGCGTGTATCCGCCTGTTAGAATACTATCAGCCCAAGCTCACACTGGTCTTCTGCAACACGAAACACAAGGTGGATGAGGTGGCGGAGATGTTGAAGCGCCATGGCTATCAGGCGGAGGGACTTCACGGTGACATGTCGCAGAACCAGAGGGATGTGGCCATGGGGCGTTTTCGCAACGGAAGTACCACGATCCTGGTCGCTACGGACGTGGCTGCCAGAGGGATTGACGTGGACGATGTGGAGGCGGTCATCAACTATGACATTCCTCAGGATATTGAATATTATGTACACCGCATTGGCAGAACCGGCCGTGCCGGCAGAAAGGGGCGTTCTTTCACCTTTGTCAGCGGCAGGGAAATTTATCAGCTCAGGGAGATCGAGCGTGTATGCCACACCAAGGTGGAGGAGAAAAAGCTGCCGGGGGCTTCTAAAGTGTTGAAGGCCAAGGCGGATAAATATCTGAACCGTGCCTGGGAGTTTCATGAGCATGAGGACATAGAGCTGATGAAACAGTTTCTGGAGCGCAAGCTGGAGGAGGAAGGCTGCGATGCACTGGAACTGGCAGCCGCCATGTTGAAAATGCAGGTGGGTGACAAGGGTGAGGAAATCGCAGTAGATGACTTTTTCAGAGGCTCAGGTCGCAGCAGAGGTGGGCGTTTTGATGGACGTGACCGGAAAAACAGTCAGAACCGCGGTGGAGACCGCAGAGGTGCCAGCCAGGGCAGAAGAGAAGGACAAGGTCGGATAACCGACCGCAAGACCAGCTACAGGCGGGACGGTCGCAATCGGAGCGACTATGGACATAGAGACAGTCAGAACAGAGGCACTGACCGCCGAAAGGACAGCCGTAGCCGTGACGGAAGGCCGAATGTTATAGACAGTAGGATACGCAGCTCCAAGGGCTATTTCCTGAAGATGGACGGCGAATAAAGGAGATAAAATGAGTATATTTGATCTGTTGAAAAGAAAAGAGGGAGCATCGCACACTGGCGAGCTACAAAACAGGCGGACGAGTTCGGGACTTCGGTTTCAGATCTTGGATGTTTTTTCGATCACGGGCCGGGGAATTGTTGTAGTGGGAAATTTTGAACAGGGAACGATCCATGTAGGTGATGAGATCATTTTAAGCCGTGTGGATGGAAGAGAGAGGGTTGTAGTTATCGGAGGAATAGAGAAATTTAAACAGGGCATGATAGAGTCCGCGTCTCAGGGTGAGAATGTGGGAGTCTTTTTAAAGGATATCACCAAGGACGATGTGGCACCGGGAGACATTTTGACCAGATAGTTGTCAGAAAGAGAGTGAGTGGATGCCTATGAAGAAAACAATCGCAAGATTTGGTCCATATATTTTGCTGGGGCTGGTGTTGTTGATGCTGGTCTTTCTGAATATTTTCTATCACGATCACTGGTTGGACTCCGATATGGCGGCGGAGATGATATTTTCCAGGCTTTTGGCGCAGGAGGGGCATATCTTTGCTGCGCAGGACTGGTATTACTCCACGGAGTTTCGGTTTCTTTACACTCATCTGGTGATGGGACCGCTGTTTCGGTTGTCGGGAGATTGGCATATGATCCGTGCTGTCGCCAATATAGTCTCCTATGTACTGATGGTGGCTTCCTATTTTTATATGATGAACCCCTTTAAGGTGAAGAGTCATTTGACAGCGCTGACTGCGGTCATCCTGCTTTTGCCTTTCTCAGAGACTATGATGCTTCACATGGAGATGGGGAATACCTATCCCTGGCATGTGATCTTGAGTTTTCTTTTCCTTGGCATGTTTTTGAGGCTGGTGCAAAAAGAGGAATACAAGAAGAGCAGGCGATGGGAGATCACTTTTCTTTATGTGCTGTTAGCCATAATATGTGGCGTGTCCGGTGTCCGCTATCTTCTGGCGCTGCAGGTTCCTCTGGTGCTTACAGCTTTCTTTTATCTGCTGAGGACGGAGGAATACGGCCAGTTTCGGGCGGAGTTTGGTGTTAACAGGATGGCCAGGGCTTACTGGAAGAGGCTCTGGAAATGCGAGAGGGCATATTATCTGTACTGCGCCCTGCTGGGGATAGTGGGGAGTGTTGCCGGCTATGGGATCAACGTGTTGTGGATTAGCAGACAATATATTTTCCAGACCTACGACGGCACGAATTTTATCGCTGTCTATCAGGGAGTCTTTTGGGAGCGGGCACAGAATGCACTGGGCAGCCTTCTCATGTTGTTTGGTTACATTCCCGACAGAAGCGTGCTCTCTCTCAGGGGAATCATCACCATGGTTGCCTTTGTGCTGATCGCAGTATTTGTATACTGTGGTGTGCGTGTGTACCGGGGGAGTGAAGGACTTCGTTTTTTCCTTGTGCTGTTTTTGGGAGTGGCCTTCGCGCTGAATGAGTTTGTGTTTGTATTCACCACCAGCACCATGGTGCCCAGATACTACCTGACTATTTTCATTTTCGTACTTCCGGTGTTGGCTTTCTTCTTGGAGCAGGGGGAACCGGTGTGGGATAAACTCGTGGTGGGAGTGATCCTTGTGGTCAGCCTGGGGATGAGTACCGGAAAGACCGTGTTGTCCTTTATCACCACGGACAAAAATGCGGATAAGCGCAGTGTGGTTGCTTTTTTGGAGGAGCAGTATGACTTCGGTTATGCTACTTATTGGAATGCCAACATTGTGACGGAGCTCACAAACGGTCAGGTGGAGGTAGCCAATATTCTGGACCCGGACAAGCTGCAGTTCTTCACCTGGTCTACCCCTCAAAAATATTATGAGGAAAACTACCATACCGGGGAGGTGTTTCTGTTGCTTACAGAGGCGGAGGCCACAGAGTACGCGGAGGCGGAGGCCTTGCAGATTGGGGATAAGGTCTACGATGATGGGAATTATGTGGTATATGAATACGAAAATGTGGAGACACTGATGTCTGGCAGGCGCTCGGGCGGTCAGGAACAAGTGCGCTGAGGGACGGTTTTTTAGCTGCAGGGGCGGCGGAATGAGAGGAATTATGAGAATTGGAATGGGATATGATGTGCATAAGCTGGTGGAGGGCAGGGATCTGATCCTCGGCGGTGTGAACATCCCCTATGAAAAGGGGCTCTTGGGGCACTCCGATGCCGATGTGCTTCTGCATGCTATTATGGACGCCCTGTTGGGGGCGGCGGCACTGGGGGATATCGGAAAGCATTTCCCCGATACCGATCCTGCCTACAAGGGTATTTCCTCCATAGAGCTGTTGAAGAAGGTGGGATCGCTTCTGGAGGAAGAAGGGTTCCTGATTGAGAATATTGATGCCACCATTATCGCACAGGAGCCGAAAATGCGTCCCCACATTGATGTCATGCGGGAGAATATTGCCCATGCGCTGGCCATTGAGGTGGGACAGATAAATGTGAAAGCAACCACCGAGGAAGGGCTTGGATTTACCGGAACTGGGGAGGGAATCTCCTCTCAGGCGATCTGCATGTTGACCAGCCCTTTTGATCTGACGTCGCAGCCGGTGCAGATGGGATGTGAGGGGTGCAGTGGTTGTCCGAGCGCAGCGAGGCAATAGTCGCTCCACAAAAAGGGGTTGACAAAATTGCTCTTTTTGCATATTCTGATAAAAGATGAAAGCTGGCAATGATAGAAAAGGCTGTGAGCGGAAAGAGTACTTTTGCCGCAGGGTGTCAGAGAGGAGCTGTCGGAGGCTGCAAGCGGCTCTCACCCGGGGGAAAAGGAAGTGCCTCCGTGAGCTGATCCGGCGAACAGGATTGATATATCCCAGTAACCGGGTACGTGCGCGCGCGTTAAGCGTATCGAGGGAAAGGCTTAGGTCTTTAATGAGAGTGGAACCGCGGATAAAACCGTCTCTTAAGAGATGGCTTTATCCGCTTTTTTAACGGGGACGATATCATGGGTTTTATCAAAGAAGAGATCAAAATAATACGGGAGAGGGATCCCGCCATCCATTCCAATATGGAGGTGTTTTTGTATCCCAGTTTTCGAGCAATGCTGCACTATCGCATTGCGCACAAGCTGTACTTAAAGAAGCATTATTTTCTGGCGCGCTATGTCTCCCAGAGAGGCGTCCGCAAGACGGGCATTGAGATTCATCCCGGTGCGCAGATCGGGAAAGGTTTTTTCGTTGACCACGGAAACGGTGTCATCATTGGAGAGACAGCCGTGGTGGGTGATAATGTCACCCTGTATCAGGGCGTGACTCTGGGAGGAACCGGCAAGGAACACGGCAAACGCCATCCCACTGTAGGAAACAATGTGATGATCTCTGCCGGTGCCAAGGTGCTGGGTTCTTTCAAGATCGGAGACAATTCCAAGATTGGAGCGGGAAGTGTGGTCCTTAGCGAGGTGCCGCCAAACTCCACCGTGGTAGGTGTGCCGGGCCGCGTGGTGAAGCGCTTCAATGTGCAATCGCCACATAATAACTTAAACCACAACGATCTGCCCGATCCTGTTAGAGAGGATATCACCTGCCTGCAGAAGGCCAATTCCGTCCTGACCACCAGGCTGCTGGAGCTGGAGGACGAGATGAAGCTGCTGCGCCACCAACTGGAGAAATATGAGAAAGGAATAGAAGAAAAAGATGAGCCTTAAAATCTATAACACACTGAGTAAGAAGAAAGAGGACTTTGTGCCATTAGAACCCGGAAAAGTGAAGATGTATGTGTGCGGCCCTACCGTCTACAACCTGATCCATATCGGAAACGCGCGTCCCATGATCGTGTTTGACACGGCCCGCCGCTACATGGAACACAAGGGTTATGAGGTAAACTATGTGTCCAATTTCACTGATGTGGATGACAAGATCATAAAGAAAGCCATCGAGGAGGGAGTGGACTCCGAGGTGATCTCCACCCGCTATATAGAAGAGTGTAAAAAGGATATGGCGGCCATGAATGTGAAGCCTGCTACTACCCATCCTCTGGCGACGCAGGAGATTGATGGGATGCTTGAGATGATCCAGACGCTGATCGACAAGGGCCACGCTTACACGGCGGCCGACGGAACCGTATATTTTCGCACAAGAAGCTTTAAAGAGTACGGAAAACTCTCCCACAAGAATCTGGATGATCTGCGGGGCGGCAACCGCTCTCTTTTGGTGTCCGGCGAGGATCAGAAAGAGGATATGCTCGACTTTGTGCTCTGGAAGCCCAAGAAGGAGGGGGAACCCTACTGGGATTCCTGCTGGTGTCAGGGACGTCCCGGATGGCATATCGAGTGTTCTGTCATGAGCAAGAAATATCTGGGGGACGAGATCGATATTCACGCGGGAGGAGAGGATCTGGTGTTCCCGCACCATGAGAACGAGATCGCCCAGTCGGAGGCGGCCAACGGCAAGACATTTGCGAAGTACTGGATGCACAACGCTTTCCTAAATATTGACAACCGCAAGATGTCCAAGTCGGCGGGGAATTTCTTCACCGTGCGGGATATCAGCGAGAAGTACGATCTTCAGGTGCTGCGCTTCTTCATGTTGTCCGCTCATTACAGAAGTCAGTTAAATTTTAGCGACCAGCTGATGGAAGCGGCAAAGAGCGGCTATGAGCGCATTGTGACCAGCGTGGACAATCTGAATTTCCTGCTGGCAAACAGCAAGACAGAGGAACTGACAGAGGGGGAGAACGCTCTTTTGACAGAGGCGGAGGGATTTGTCAGCCGATTTGACGAGGCTATGGACGATGATTTCAACACGGCGGATGCCCTCTCTGTGATCTTTGAGCTGGTGAAATTTGCCAACACCAACGCGAATGAAGGAAGCAGTATAGCATTTCTGAAAGCTTTGAAGGAAGAGATCGTGATGCTGTCCGATATCTGCGGACTGATCGTGGAGAAGCAGGCAGAGATTCTGGACAGTGATATCGAGGCGCTGATCGCGGAGAGACAGGAGGCCAGAAAGTCCAAAAACTTTGCCAGAGCTGACGAGATCCGGGATGAGCTTTTGAAAAAGGGCATTGTTTTGGAGGATACGCGCGAGGGTGTGAAATGGAAGAGAGCATAAGCCTGCTTAAGGCCATCAAGAACACTTTTGAATGCAAGGAGCAGGATATACGGGCTTACTCTCCCCTGACGCTGGCCTACATTGGGGATGCCATCTACGATCTGGTGATCCGCAGCGTGGTGGTGGAGCGGGCCAATCGTTCCAACAATGATCTGCACAAGAAGACCATCAAATATGTAAAAGCAGAGGCACAGTCCAGGATGATCGAGGCGCTGAAAGAGGAATTGACCGAAGAGGAGGAGGCTGTCTTCAAGAGAGGACGCAACGCCAAATTCCATACCTCCGCCAAGAATGCCAGTCTTGGGGATTACAAAAGGGCTACCGGATACGAGGCCCTCTTGGGATACCTGTATCTGACAGATCAGACGGACAGGCTGCTTTTTCTGGTTAAGAGAGGAATTGAACTGGTCGGCATGGAGCTGTAATGTGTAGGAACAGGAGCAGAAAATGGGATATCAGGAATTTACCATAGAGGGCAGAAAGGCCGTGATTGAGGCGTTCCGCGCTGGAAAGCCCATAGACAAGATCTTTATATTGGACGGCTGTCAGGATGGACCGATAATGACCATCAAGCGTGAGGCCAAAAAGCACGACACGCTGATAAAGTTTGTGACCAGGGAACGGCTGGATCAGATGTCGGAGACCGGAAAGCATCAGGGAGTCATCGCCTATGCGGCGGCCTATGAGTATGCGGAGGTGGACGATATCCTGCAGGCGGCCAGAGAGAAGGGGGAGGATCCCTTTTTGTTTCTTCTGGACAACATAGAGGATCCCCACAATTTGGGAGCCATCATAAGAACCGCTAACCTGGCAGGGGCGCATGGTGTTATCATCCCTAAGAACAGGGCGGCAGGACTGACTGCCACCGTAGCCAAAGCCTCGGCGGGAGCACTGAATTATACGCCGGTGGCAAAAGTGACTAATCTGTCCAAGACCATCGGGGAACTGAAAAAGGAAGGAATCTGGTTTGTCTGTGCCGACATGGGCGGGACGGTCATGTATGACCTCAATCTGAAAGGTCCCATCGGACTTGTCATCGGCAACGAGGGCGAGGGTGTGGGACGACTGGTGAAAGAGAAGTGTGATATGGTCGCGTCCATCCCCATGAAAGGCGATATAGATTCCCTGAACGCCTCCGTGGCGGCAGGAGTGTTGGCCTATGAGATCGTGAGACAAAGAAGAAGGAGACAATGATGTCGGGAAATCTTACAGACTACAGCCAGTCCACGGACGAGGAGCTGATCCTGCGGCTGCGGGACGGGGAGACGCAGATCATGGATCATATCTGCGACAAATACAAGGATATGGTGCGAGTCAAGGCCAAGTCCATGTTTATTCTGGGAGGAGACAACGAGGATCTGATCCAGGAAGGCATGATTGGTCTGTTTAAGGCGGTGCGGGACTATGACTGCGGCAGGGATGCCAGCTTTCATACCTTTGCGGATCTGTGTATCAGCCGTCAGATGTACACTGCAGTTCAGGCTTCCAAACGTCAGAAGCATATACCTCTAAACACCTATGTGTCTCTCTATGGGGATGATGCAGCACAGGAGGAGAGCGGACAGAGAAGTCTTTTGGAATCTCTGACCAGTCAGGCGGGATTAAGTCCTGAGGAGCTTTTTCTGGACAAAGAACGAGTGCAGTATCTGGAGGAGCGGATCGATCAGGAGTTGAGTTCCTTTGAGAAGCAGGTGCTGGATCTGTATCTGACGGGAATGAGTTACTCCCAGATTGCCAGAGTGTTGGGCAGGGATGAGAAATCTACCGACAATGCCCTTCAGCGATTAAAAGGAAAGATTAAGAAAGTACTGTAAAATTTTGATTGACAAGCAAAAGGGTGTATGATAGAATGAAACACGGTGATTGCGAGAGCGGTCCCTGATAGAGTGCTGCTGTGGCTCAGTGGTAGAGCGTCGCATTGGTAATGCGGAGGTCACGGGTCCGACTCCCGTCAGCAGCTTGGTAAGTCCGGATCTCAGGTATAAGATCCGGACTTTTTGGTATCCTAAATTATAATATAACTAGGTTTGAATGGTAACAGTAAGGGCAAAATCGTAAATATAAAAAGAAGAAAAATAACGGACGTTATTTTTGGAAAAAGCTATAAATGCACAGGATATATATAACAATATAAATTGACAAAACCCTAAAAAGTTGCTATATTGATAGCATGACGGGTGGGTTAAAAATGTGTATACCATCTGGGAAAATAGGAGGAATGAAGAAATGAAAAAGTTAGTTGCATTGATGATGGCAGCGACGATGGCTTTCTCGTTGGCTGCATGCGGCAACTCGGATGGAGGCGGCTCCACAACTCCGGCTGGGGGGGCGGACGGTAACACACAGCAGGCACCGATTCCTGCTGAGAAGCAGAACGTGTCCCTCAGAATGTGGGGCGCAGAGGAAGATCAGACTATGTTACAGGGCATGATCGATTCCTTTATTGCAGAGTATTCTGATTATGCAAACATCACCGTTGAGCTGGGCGTTGAGTCCGAGGCTGACGCAAAGGATGACGTGCTGGTTGATATCGGAGCGGCTGCCGATGTGTATGCATTCGCTTCCGATCAGCTGAACGATCTGGTAGCTGCAAGTGCATTACAGTCCATCGACAGCATGGATCAGGTGCTGCAGACATATGCGGGCAAGAGCGTGGCCGATGTCAAGAGCGCTAACGCTGCAGGTTCTGTAGACGCAGCGACTCTGAATGGCACTCTGTATGCATTCCCTATGAGTGCGGACAATGGTTACTTCTTATTGTATGATTCCAGCGTTCTCTCTGAGACAGATGTACAGAGTTGGGACAGCTTGCTGGCAGCAGCAGGCGCAGCAAACAAGAAGGTTGGCATGGTAATGGCTTCTGGCTGGTACAACGCATCCTTCTTCTATGGCGCAGGTTTTACTACCGGCTTAAATGAGGATGGCAGCACCGCTATGGATTGGGGCGGCACTTCCGCAAGCGGCATTACTGGTGTGCAGGTGGTTCAGGGTATGCTGGATATCACCGGCAATAGCGCATTTTTGCCTGTAGCTGACGGCGACACCGCAAACCAGATTGCTTCCGGCAGCCTTTGCGCGATCGTGTCCGGCACTTGGGATGCGACTGCGGCAGCAAGTGCATGGGGCGATGCTTACAAGGCAACCAAGCTGCCCACTTTTACCGTAAACGGCAAACAGGTTCAGCAGGGATCCGTGGCAGGTTTTAAGCTGGTAGCGGTAAATGCACAGTCTACAAATGCAGGTTGGGCTACTCTGCTGGCTGACTGGATCACCAACGAGGAGAACCAGAATATCCGTTTTGAGAAGAGAGAGATCGGACCTTCCAATGTGAATGCGGCAGCATCCGATGCAGTGACCAGCAACATTGCTATTGCGGCTCTGTCCGAGCAGTCTGCTTACGGTGTAGTGCAGGTTGTGGGTGGAAACTATTGGGATCCCACTGCTACCTTCGGCGAGAAGATTGCACAGGGTCAGCTTGCGAGAGATAACGAAGCTGCTATTCAGGAGGCACTTGACCTGCTGATCGCAGGTGTTTCTCAGCCTACCCAGTAATAGATTGAGAACCGCACGACGGTTTTATAAATAGAAGGGCGTCTTGAAGCTATGCGGGAATAACGTAGTGGAGGGACGCCTTTCCTCAACTTTTATTTACAAATTTTCATTTTGGAAGGAGTGGATGGAGAATGAATGAGGGGAAGACGGGCGTAAAGGCCTTCTTCGGCGCTATCGGCGGCTTTTTTAAAGAGTTTGGCGAAGGCGTGGCGAAGGGCGACTTATTCGTAAAATTATCCCTGATCTGGATGGGCGCAGGCTATATCCGGAGAAAACAGTTCATAAAAGGTATCCTGATGACTCTGTTTGAAGCAGCGGTCATCCTGTTTTCTGTGTTGTTTGCACCGCGGTATGTGTCTAAGTTTGGCACGTTAGGAACGGTGAAACAGGAATCTGTTTTTAACATTGTCACGATGCAGAATGAGTTTAATGACTATGATAACTCCTTTTTGATTCTGCTGTTTTCCGTGTTCAGTTTCGTTGTGTGGGCGGTTGCTCTGGTAGTATGGCTTCGCAATATTGTGGCTTGCTATCGTCTGCAGAAGATGGCGGAGAACGGAGAGCATATCAATACCTTTAGAGAGGATCTGAAGTCCTATGTGAATGAGAAGTTTCACATTACATTGCTCACCTTGCCTATATTGGGCGTGGTTTTCTTCACGTTGATTCCTCTGTTAATACTGATCGCAGTTGCCTTCACCAACTACGATCAGCAGCATATGCCCCCCGCCTCGCTGTTTACCTGGGTGGGCTTCCAGAACTTTGCCAATCTGTTTAGCAGCGGACTGACGAATACTTTTGGTTATGCGTTCGGCAAGATTCTTATTTGGACCCTCGTTTGGGCAGTATTTGCTACGATCACCACTTACTTGGGCGGCATCCTGATGTCCATGCTGATAAACAGCAAGTACACCAAGCTCCCCAGGATGTGGAGAACCCTTTTTGTTGTCACCATTGCAGTGCCCCAGTTTGTGTCTCTGCTTCTGGTGAGAAACTTCTTTGCAAACAACGGTATTATGAATACTTTCTGTTCGGCGATCGGTCTGACGGGCTGGCTGAGAGATATTGGATTGATCAGCACAAGCACCATACCTTTCCTGTCCGCACCCGGATGGGCCCATGTGATGATCATTCTCATCAACATCTGGATCGGTGTACCTTATCAAATGCTGATCGCCACCGGCGTGTTGATGAATATTCCCACGGATCAGCTGGAGAGCGCAAGAATTGACGGCGCTACACCCAGACAGACGTTTATACACATCACTATGCCTTACATGCTCTTTGTGACAGGACCTGCGCTGGTGACGGACTTTGTGAAGAATATCAACAACTTCAACGTGATCTATCTGTTGACGCAGGATATCTACACCACAACGGATCAGCTGATGGCAAGTTCTCAGGCTAAAGAGACGGATCTGTTGATCACCTGGCTGTTCAACCTGACGCAGAGTTACTACAACTACAAGATGGCGTCGGCGATCGGCATTATCGTATTCATTATATGTGCCGTGTTTACCCTGATAGCCTTTAACCGGTTCCTGAAAGGGGATAGAGAGGAGGCGTACCGATAATGAAGAAGAGACATTTAAGAATAATCAGAAACAATTTGGTGCTGGCGATTCTGGCCTTTATCTGGTTGACCCCCATCGTGTGGCTGGTGGCGACGTCCTTCAGTGCCTACACAGGTATGAATACCAGCACTTTCTTCCCAGAGGAGTGGAGCCTGCAAGGATATAAGAATCTTCTGTTTTCTGCGGACAGCGTGGCGCAGTTTCCGAACTGGTTTAAGAATACCTTTATCATTGCGTGCTTTACCTGTATTATCTCCACCTTGTTTGTGTTGATGGTGGCGTACGCAACCTCCTGCATGCGTTTCCCGATGCGCAAACCTTTGATGAATGTGGCAGTGATCATCAACCTTTTCCCGGGCGTGTTGTCCATGATCGCGGTATATTTTATTCTGAGAACCTTCAATCTGACCAACACACACTTTGGTTTGATCCTTGTGTATTCTGCGGGCGCCGGTCTGGGATATCTGATCGCAAAGGGCTTCTTTGATACGATTCCGACCTCCCTGCATGAGGCGGCATATCTGGACGGAGCCAGCGAGGCAACCACCTTTGTCAAAGTGGTGCTGCCTATGAGCCGTCCCATCATCGTGTATACGGTTATCAGTTCCTTCCTGGTACCATGGATGGATTTCGTATATGCAAAGATGATCCTGAATGCAGGTATCTCGTCCCAGTGGACGGTGGCGATCGGACTGTACAACATGCTGGAGAAGAGCTTGATCAACAGCTACTTCACCCAGTTCTGTGCCGGCGGTGTGCTGGTGTCCATCCCCATCTCTGCGCTGTTTGTGGTGATGCAGAAGTTCTATGTGGAAGGCGTGACCGGCGGTGCGGTAAAAGGTTAAACAGGAAAAGATTTTCTAAGGCGGCTGAAAGACACCGCCAAAGAAAATCTATGTTTCCGGTTGCATGTCCGTTACACTTATAAAATGAAAAACGAGGGGCGCTAGCTCCTCGTTTTTATTTGTATCTTGCATTTATTCTTTGCTCTACAGGAAATTGTTCTGTGCCTTTTTCAAAAGAAATTTGACGGAGTAGCCGGATTCGTCGCAGAGGGCACGGATCATGTCCTCGGCTTCCTCTCTGGCGCTGTCGTTGACGCAGATGATGCAGATATCTTTCTTACGGTTAAAGAAAGTGGGCTTGGGCCAACGGATGTAGTAGGAAATGCGACGCTTCAGGAGAGCCCGCTCAATCATGTTCTTGCAGTCAGGGTCGTTCACCTCACACAGCTCAATTTCATTGTTCACCTGTACGTTTGTATATAACGGTTGCATGTTTTCGCTTCTTTCAATATAATATGTTGTAAGCTTGGGTAGAGCCTTGACTCTGCCCTTTTCGGACATTATACCACATTCTATGCAGAAAGCGCAATGAAATACTTGCGACTTGTGCAAGAAATCTATATACTATAGGAAGAAAGTAACTTTTCGGGAATACTTTTTCCGAGAGAGACACAGAAAGGAGTGTAGATAGATGGATTATATTGAGAAGATAGGTGATACCATTGTTGCCATGGGGAAGGAAGCGACAGATAAAGCGAAAGAGCTGGCGGAGATTGCGAGCCTGAAGAGTCAGATCGGTACCTGCGAGGAGATTATCAAGAAGAATTACTTGGAGATTGGTAAGATTTATTTTGAGCAGTACGGTGATATGCCGGAGGCACCCTTTGAGAAACAGTGTCGTGCGATCAATAATGCTAAGCGAGGTGTTGAGGATATTCAGGAGAAGATCAACCAACGTAAAGGGTTGTAGTTCATCATGTCATTGAAAGTAAATATATAACAAATGTTATTTATTGCAGATCCACAATATGATGATAAAAAGTCACTTGCGAGTTTGGGAAAGCTCACAAGTGACTTTTTTCTGTTTCACTGTTGCTGATATTTATTCGCCGTCATTCGTGTTGCCACCGTTCAACGCCCATTGCTGCTGGCTTAAGATGGTCTCATAATCCGGGTTTGCAAAGAAAGCAGCGTCGTGCTGGCAGCGGCTTCTGGTGTTGGGAGCGGACACCGTATGTTCACTGCCGTCCGGGTTTGTTGCGATCACCGTGGAGCCCGGCCAGAGGGCAGGATCCTCAACCAGCGGATACAGACCTGTGCCGAGATATGCGAACGGGCATTCCGGACTTGCCGGAAGATTGTCGTACGCGCAGATGTTGCCGCTGTAATGAATATCACAGTACTCCGTGGGCTCAGTTCCTGTGGCAAAATACTCATTGCGGGTCGTGTTACACAGCCCTGGGGTGGGCAGCTTGCCGGAGCTGGTGCACACCCCCACCTGCACAATACCCGTCGGCGTGGAAAACTTCTCAACGGGAAGGTTCTCATGGACACGTCCCATGATGGCCCTCCAAAGGAGTTTGGAGCAGGAGGTTTCGTCGTTGGCCTTTTTGGTGGACATATCCACATTGTTGTCGTAGCCCGTCCAGACGGCGGCGGTGTAGTAGGGGGTGAATCCCACAAACCACGCGTCATCGGGACCCGTGGAGGTGCCGGTCTTGCCGGCGATCGCCATGCCACCCCCAAAGTTTGCTCTGGTACCGGTTCCGTGGGTCACTACATCCACCATGGCATCGGTCAGCAGGAATGCGGTGGTCTCCTTGATCACGCGGTGCGAGTTGGGAGTTGTGTTGTCCAGGATCACAACGCCGTCTGAGTCCGTTACCCGTGTGTAGAGCTTAGGCTCCACATAGACACCATCGTTGGCGATCGCTGCATATGCCGCTGTCAGTTCATAGGGGGACACACCATGGGTGAGACCGCCCAGGGCAAGAGGTTGTTGGACATCAGTGAAAAACTTGTTGTTGATCACCTCGCCGTCTGTCAGGGTGGTAAAGCCAAAATTTAACAGGTAGTCATATCCCAGCTGTGGGGTGATCACCGTCAGGTTCTTGACCGCGATCACATTCAGGGACTGTTCAATGGCATAGCGGACGGTACAGATGCCCCTGTAGTCTCCGGTGTCGGTGCCGTACCAGTTTCGGACGAGAGTGCCGTCGTCATAACTGAAAGGTGCATCGTTGTAGACAGATGCCAGAGTCACGCCGGCGCTGTCCAGCGCGGGCGCATAGGAGGCGAGGATCTTGAAGGTGGAGCCGGGGGAGCGGTTTGCTCTGATAGCCCGGTTCAGTGTGCGTCTGCCTTCCTTGGCGCCTCGTCCGCCGACCATGGCCACCACATAGCCGGTGCTTTGCTCCTCGATAACCATGGCCGTCTGGGGCTGTGTGGTCATCGAGATCGTCTCCGTGTAGGTGTCCGAATCGTCTGTCATTCCCAATTCTTCCAGCATGGCGGTGCGATAGGTGTCGATGGCTGCCTCCGCATCCTCTTGGGAGGAGAAGATCAAGTTAAAATTCCGATTCCCTCTATCCTTGAACCAGCTCATCATGTTCTCTTTGCTGTAGTTATGGTTCTCGCCGGAATTGTCCGTGATGGTCAGGGCATAATTCAGATACCACTTGACTGTGGGATTATAATTATCCGGATTTGCAAATTCCTCATCCATGATCTTCTGGATCGTGGGATCCATGGTGGACTCAATGCGTAAGCCCCCCGCAGTCAGCAGCGTCTCTGCCATAGTGTCGTTGTAGCCTGCAGCGATCAGATCTGCTTTCACCTGCTCGTACAACGCATCCGAGAAGTAAGAGCCGGTTGTGCTGATGCTGGTCTGGAAGTCGGTGTTATAGAGGCCGATACGCTCGTATACTGCATCTGTGTCCGCTATGGCTTCGTCGTATTCTTCCTTGGTGATAAATTCCAGCTTCTGCATCGTATTCAGACACCTCTCCCGACGTTCCGCGTTCTTTTCCGGATGACTGAGAGGATTATACCTAGAAGGATTCTGGGTGATGCTGGCGATGACCGCGCACTCGGAGAGAGTCAGCTCACTGCAGGACTTTCCGAAGTACCGCTGGGAAGCGGCCTCCACGCCCAATGTGTTCTGACCCAGGTTGATGGCGTTCATGTAGCGCAGGAGGACCTCGTCCTTGGAGAACAGCTTGGTGATCTCCAGGGCCAGATACTGCTCTTGAACCTTGCGCTTGACCATCTTGATCATATTGTCATTCTCTTCGGTCCAGCCTGTGAAAACGGTGTTTTTCAAGAGCTGTTGGGTGATGGTGCTGGCACCCTGTTTCTCCTCACCGCCGGTTTTGATAAACTGGTAGCCGGCGCGGAGGATGCCTTTCATGTCGATGCCATTATGCTGGTAGAAGCGTTCGTCCTCGGCGGCTACGAAAGCCAGCCCCAGGTAGCGGGGAACCTCGTCCATGGACACCTCGATACGGTTGGAGTTGGAGCTGACGTACTGGTCAATCTCGTTGCCCTCCCTGTCGTACACGATGGTAGCCTGTCCGGATGCCACTACGTCGCTTAAGCGGATGTTGGGGGTGGATGCCAGAATGCCTTTGAAGGCACCGATGCCGGCAGCTACGCCGCAGATCCCTACACCTACAATTGCTATAAGAATTACCTTGAAGCAGGTAAGTACAATTTTCCGCCCCCATTTGGAAGATTTTGAATTCAGGGCCCGTTGTTTGGCGCGGACACCTTTTTTGCTATAGTTCATGATTTCGCCTTTCTGCTCTATAAGTATAGATAACAATATTATACCAAAATTTATTATGTAATGAAAGAGTTTCTTATTTTTTAATAATTGTTTCACATTTTGGGAGAGTTATGCTAAAATTTCCATAGAATCAGAGCGGGAGAAAATATATGGAGAATCAGGTGGAGGAATACCGTGTGCTGCTTACGGGCGGCACGGGGGAAATTATAGAGAAAAAGTCGCGATTTATCGCAACATTGAGACCTTGTGAGTCGGAAAGTGGGGCGGTAGCGTTCGTGGAGGAGATGAAGAAGAGATACTGGGATGCCTCCCACAACTGCTCCGCTTTTGTGATCGGCAGCAGGGGAGAGCTCACCCGCTGCAGCGACGACGGGGAGCCTTCGGGTACGGCGGGGAGACCTATGCTGGAGGTGCTTTTGGGGGAGGGAATTCGCAATGTGGCTGTGGTGGTGACCCGCTATTTTGGAGGGACACTCCTTGGCACCGGAGGCTTGGTGCGTGCCTACTCCCAGGCGGTGAAGGAGGGGCTTGCGGCCTGCCAGGTGGGAACGATGCGATTTGGATGTGAACTCTCGGTCGGCACGGATTACAACGGGATCGGTAAGATCCTGCACCTGCTGGGTCAGAAAGGAATTGAGCCAACGGAGAGTGATTACGGCGAGTCGGTGACACTGATATTGACTGTTTCGGTCAAAGAAGAGGAGGAATTGCAAAAGGAACTGGTGGAGGCCACAAGCGGCAGAGTGAAGATCGAGAAAGTGCGGGAGCTCTACTACATTGACAAAAAATCGACAGAGCGATAAAATGGAGAGACAATAGCGGAAGAGAAAGGAGCACTGCCATGGACGAGATCAAGGAACCGGATGAGTTAATAGAACTTTTAAGCAGCAAACAGTACACCAAGCTGCGGCAGTATTTGGCAGAGCTCAACAATGCGGATATTGCGGCGATGCTGGAGGAACTGCCGGAGGAGGACATGTTAAAGTGCTTCCGGATCCTGCCCAAGGATCTGGCGGCGGATGTGTTCTCCTATCTGGATGTGGAGAATCAGCAGCTGATCATCGTTTCATTGTCGGAGCGTGAGGCCGCCAGCATCATCGACAATCTGATGGCGGACGATGCCACCGACCTGCTCGAGGAGATGCCAGCCAATATCGTGAAGAGGCTGCTTTCCAATGCAAACCCCGAGACCCGCAGGGATATCAACCATCTGCTCCGCTATCCTGAGGACTCCGCCGGGAGCATTATGACGGTGGAGTATGTGGATCTGAAAGAAAATCTTACTGTGGATCAGGCTATCGAGCGCATCCGCAAGGTGGGCGTGGATTCCGAGACCATCAATATCTGCTATGTGCTGGATGCCCAGCGCAGGCTTTTGGGGACGGTGGCACTGCGCTACCTTCTGCTCAGTCAGGGGGACGACATCATCGGCGATATCATGCACGAGAACGTCATCTCCATCAACACTCTGATGGATCAGGAGGAGGTTGCGAGACAATTCCAAAAGTACGACTTTACCTCCATGCCGGTAGTGGACAATGAGAACCGTCTGGTGGGCATTATCACCGTGGATGACGTGGTGGACATCATGCAGGAAGAGACCACCGAGGATATGGAGAAGATGGCGGCTATCGTGCCCAGCGATAAGCCCTATATGAGAACCACGGTCTGGGAGACTTATAAAAAGAGGATTCCCTGGCTGTTGCTTTTGATGGTGTCGGCTACGTTTACGGGAGCTATCATCACCTCTTTCGAGGATGCTTTGAGCGTATATGCGGCCCTGATGGCCTTCATCCCCATGCTAATGGACACCGGCGGAAACGCGGGCGGACAGGCAAGCGTGACAGTGATCCGTGGTCTGTCTCTGGGAGAGATTGAGTACAAAAACGTGCCCTTGATCATTTGGAAGGAGGTGCGGGTCGCAGTGATGTGCGGCCTGTCTCTGGCAGCGGCCAACTTTGCCAAACTGATGTTGTTTGACAGAGTGGGAGTTCAAGTGGCTGCTGTGGTGTGCATGACGCTGGTGGCGGCGGTGTTGTTAGCCATGCTGGTGGGCTGCCTTCTGCCTATCGGAGCCAAGAGGCTGGGATTTGACCCGGCGGTCATGGCAAGCCCTTTCATCACTACCATTGTGGACGCATTGTCCCTGATCGTGTATTTTCAGGTGGCCACCGTGGTGCTGGGGATCGGATAGAAATAGAAAAATCGGTTTGATAGAAGAAAATTTGCGGTTGGGCAATATAACCGTAAGTGATGCGGGTAAACTAAAAAGGCTGTTATAGTTAATATTCCGTGTTAATTTTCTACAAAAAAACATGAAACAAATTATAAAAAACATACAAATATAATATAACATATGCTATGCGATTGCTTTTCCATATTCAAAATGTTACATTAAAGGTGATGTAGTCCGTGAACTCATATTGAAATTGTAGGTAAAAAATAAGAGAAAGGGAGGGAAAGCAATGTAAAAGCCTTAAAAACACAGAAAAGAGTGATGTTTACAAGGTACATGGAAATGGGATCAGGATCAAGGTTTTAAAGAATCCATTTTTTATTAAAAAATTTATAAGGAGGACGTTATGAAACGAAAAGTAAGAAAACGAGTAATGGCACTTGCGATGGCCTTACTCATGCCTTTGAGTTGCCTCACGTCACTAGGGGGGGTGGTTCTGGAGGTTAAGGCAGAGGCGGTATCTGACTTTGCAGGATGGAACGAGAATATATCTGGTGCAAATGCGGCGGGAACTATCACTAAAGGTGACTCAGGCAACGTAACACTTGTGTCTACAGGTGGAAAAATAGCCAGCGGTAATGATGGAATTGTATTCCTAAACAAACAGTTAGACAATGCAACTGATGATTTTATTTTGCAGGCGACCGTAAAAGTAGATGATTATGAAGCGAATAATCAGGCTGCTTTTGGTCTGATGATGCGGCCTGCTGTTGGTGAAGGCAGTAAAGAATCTGATCCATTCAAGCATGTATTTGTAGGTATGTTATACCAGGCTATGTGTGTTTCAAATAGAACAGGTGCGACAAATCCTGCTCGAACCCCTTTTTCTTCGGTAAGTCTGGCAACGAATACAAATTACGAGATGACACTTCAGAAAGTTGGTAGCAATATAACGGCGGTTATTAATGGTGAAGTAATTTCATCAGTAAGTATAAACAGTAATGATGGTTGGGACCAGGGCTTATATGTCGGCTTGTTTACTGCCAGAAAGGCTACAGCGGAATTCAGCAACGTGCGGCTTGCAACCAAGTCGGCAGACGATACCGTAAAAGTGCAGTCTCAAACTGCTCCTGACAAAACAAATTATATTGTTGGCAATTCCATTGCGGATATCGATTTGACAGGATTTTCTGCTGAAGTAATGATTGGTGAGACAACAAAGACCATCACCGGTAGCGATTGTATCATTAAGGAATTTGATTCCTCCACGCAAGGTTCCGGTAAGATTGTTTTAGAGTATTTAGGTGAGGAGATCGATATAGAGGTCAACTTTGATACAGAAAAAGTAACGGATGTTACCATTACATATCCACCCACCAAGACAGATTACTTTGTTGGCGATCCCCTTGATTGGACCGGTCTTGAAGGTACTGTCACATATAACAGTGGCATTACAAAAGATTTGAAAAAGTTAATTGATGATAAAGATTCAGAAACAACAATAGAGGGTAATACATCAGCAGCAGGAAAAGATCAGACTATTACGATCAAACATGAACATGGTGGGGAAACCAAAAGTGCATCCTTTAAGATCAATGTATCTGATGCAGCATTGACAGGTATTTCATTAAGTGGTCCTAACCAAACACGGTTCTATGTAGGTGTTGAACCTAAAGCGAACGCTTATAAGGACGGACTTAAGGTAACTGCAAACTTCAGTGACGGCTCCAAAGAAGTTATCACGGATTCCGCCAAGTTTAAGATAGATCCGGATCAAAATGTCAATACAACTTCAGTTGGGGAGCAAAAGTACACAGTATCATACAGTGTAGGCAGTCAAACACAGACCGCTGATTATACGCTTACGGTTGTAGACGATGTGCTTAAGGGAATTGTGATCGCTACATATCCGGATAAGACAACCTTTGCAAAGGGTGAGTCTTTCGTGTCAACTGGTCTTGTGGTAAAGGCAACCTATGAAAGCGGCCAAGAAAAGACACTTGGAACCGGGGAGTACACAATTGATTCCACTAAATTTAATGGAAGTACAGCCGGAAGCTACACAATTACCATTTCCTACCAGGGATTTTCTACAAGCTATGTGGCAACCGTGGCAGAGAAAACCTCATTTGGGTATGGTGATCTTCAGTGGAACAGCACTGTATTTGGTCAGTCCGCCGGTACAGGCCATAGACCAAGTGTAACGGATGGAAAAATTATAGTTGAACAGGCTGAAGGAGAAGGAAAAGTTACGGATGCCGGACAGGACGGTATTGCATACTATTATACATCTGTCAATCCGGATCAGAACTTTGTATTTGAAGCAGATGTAACCGTAAATTACTTCGTTACAAAATCTGCACCGGATAATCAGGAAGGCTTTGGTTTGATGGTGCGTGATGCACTCGGTCCGGATAATGACAAATCAGTCTTCTATTCCAGTGCGGCGACAGTTGGCGGTTATTATGGACGTTACAACGTATTTGGGCGATATGGTATTACCGATGAGGATACGGCAAGCTTTACCAATTTCTATCAGTATGTAAAGACCAATCAGGCAGGATCTCATTTTGAAAAGGATAAGAGCCATTTTCAAATTAAAGAAAATGATACTAAGACCTTCCATATGATAATTGCCAAGGATAATACAGGTATCTGGGCATCCATGACGGAGAATGGCACAGATGTATTGGCTCAATCTGCAAATGGAAGCGATGGCGGCCTGAATGTACACTTTAATGAGCCTGCCGCAGGACAGTACCGTGTATACATGCCGACAGATACCTTTACATCCGTAGATCCGAACAAGATTTATCTTGGCTTTATGACAGCAAGAGGTGCTAAGATCACGGTAGACCCAAGTACAATTAAATTAAAGGTAACTGCTGCAGAATCCGATGCACCGCAGCAGGTGTTGCCGGCGGCTCCTATTGTACCGGAGGTTTCTATTACATCCTTAAATACATCCTCTACGGCGGATTATGACTTAAAGGTAAAGGTAAATGCACCGGGACTTTTGACTGTAAAAGTAAACGGTAAAGTAGAGGCCAAGCAGGACGAGGTAACGGCCGGAACACAGACATATCCGGTTACCCTGAATGAAGGTAACAACGCGGTACAGCTGACCTTTGAGCCGGACGGTTCTGCAGCAAACCTTGCCGATACGAAAACACTTACAGTAAATGGCACAATTGTATTTAAGCAGTATGGTGATGTGGAAACAGCAATTTTTGCATCTCCGACTGGTCAGAAATCTGCAGCAGGAACGAAAGAGGATCCTCTTGAGCTGCAGACGGCAATTGACTTTGTTCAGGCAGGGCAGTTCATTTACCTGTTAGAAGGTACCTACGATTATAGCGGCGCACAGATTCCTCATGGAAATAACGGAACAGAGGATAAACTGAAGCATCTGTACGCCTATCCTGAAAACAAGGGCGCTGTTGTATTTGATTTAGGAGGCAAATCTTCAAATACTTTTGCGGTTTCCGGTGATTACTGGTATGTGGAAGGTATTGAGGTTACAAACGGCGGCGGACTCAGAGTTGGCGGCAACCACAATGTGATCGACTCCTGTAAGACCTACAAAAACGTTGAAACGGGTCTTCAGATCAGCAGGACCGACTCCGCTTCTTCTATTGAAGACTGGCCGTCCTACAATACTATCTTAAATTGTGACTCTTACCTGAACCGCGATGAGTCCGAGAACAATGCGGACGGTTTTGCGGCAAAGCTGACATCCGGCGTAGGTAACAGCTTTATCGGATGTATCGCTTACTATAACGTGGATGACGGTTGGGATTTGTTTGCAAAGGCTCAGCCCATTGGTGCGGTAGTTCTGAAAGACTGTGTTTCCTACGGAAACGGTCTCCGTCAGATAAATGGAGAATTGCAGGTGTCTACCGGTGACGGTAACGGCTTTAAGCTCGGCGGCAGCGGCGTTCCGGTTGCGCATGAGATTTATAACAGTTACGCATTTGGTAATAAGGCAAACGGCTTTACCAATAACAGTGATCCTATGTTCAAGGCAGTTGACTGTGTAAGCTACAACAACGTCGCACAGAATTTGGAGCTTCACGCTTACACTACCGCTTCCGAGGAATTTGTTGTAGAAGGTTTTGCTTCCTTCCGTGACAACACGATAACAGATTTTAAGCTTTATACTGACAAAACTTCTTTCTCAAATGATATTTCTTCTGTACGTGACAAGAGTCCTCTGCAGAAACCTGAAAATTATCTGTATGATAAGAGCAAAAATCAGTGTGTGAACTCCGAAGGTGTTGCACTGACGGCAGAGAATTTTGAGAGTCTTTCAGATTTTGTGCCTTACTTAAGCCTTGAGAAGCAGTTTGAGAGAGATGCAAATGGCAATATTGTATTTAACGGATATATGCAGTTCAAGACTCCAAAGGAAGATGAGCCAGGCACGCCGGGAAGCAGTGATGCACAGGATGATGACGACGATGACGACGACAACCTGACCCTTCAGGAGGAGGGAGCTATAGGAAAGGTCGAGGCCGTAGAGAAGGATGCAAGCGGAAAAGAGGTAAGAAGACTTACCAACCGCAATATGTCGCATGTTATCAGCATCGTAGGCGGCACCAAAATGCTTCCTTCCGGTGCATATTACACGTCACAGTACCAGACCGGCGGCAGCCATTACGACAAAGCTGTTGCGGCAGTCAAGAGCAAACTTATGGAGTGCAGCGACTACCGTGTGATCGATATCAATCTTTACGATGCCAACAATGTAGCGATCCATCGGCTGGGCGGAATGGTAAACGTGGAATTACGGATGCCGGACGGATTTAAGGTCAGAGACGGATATGTGATTGTTGTATATCGTTTGAACGACAACG
>JAFLRM010000049.1 GCA_022511465.1 Acetatifactor sp.
TGGAATATCTGTACAGTGACGAGGCACAGAGAGTGGCAGGGAAGAATTATTATCGCCCGTCAAATGAAGAGATCCTGAAGGAATTTTCAGATCAGTTTGATCTTGATATGAGGCTTGTCACGATTGACGATTTCGGCGGATGGGATGAAGCATATAGAATATTTTTTGATGATGGTGCAATTTTTGACCAGATATATGAGTAGGATGAAAAGAGGCATTCTTCCCGGGAATTATCGGAAGCAGGGAGATTAGTTTATGGAGCAGCAGATCGTTAAGGTAAAAAATAAGAAGGGCGTCAGGGTGATTCCGGGTTTTGGGCTTTCCTTGGGAGTGACATTGGCCATGCTGGGTACTCTTGTGTTGATTCCGCTCACGTCTATTATCATCAGTGCAAGCGGACTCAGTATTCGTGAATTTGCAGAGGTAGTCACCTCGAAGCAGATTGTGTCAGGCTACGTTGTCAGTCTTTCCTGTGCTTTTGTTGCGGCATTGATCAATGCTTTTTTCGGGTTGATGATCGCGTGGGTTTTGGTGAGGTATCAGTTTCCGTACAAAAGACTGATGGATGGGATCATTGAGCTGCCTTTTGCACTGCCGACTGCCGTAGCAGGTATTTCTCTTACATATCTTTATTCGGACAAGGGGTGGATCGGTGCTGCTTTCAGTAAGGTGGGGATCAAGATAGCATATACAAAAATCGGTATTACGATCGCCATGATTTTTATCGGAATACCCTTTGTGGTCAGAACGGTGCAGCCGGTTTTGGAGAAGCTGGACAGGCAGTATGAGGAAGCTGCCGCAATGCTTGGGGCGAGCAGGATCTACACTTTTTTCAGGGTAGTGTTGCCGGAAGTGTTTCCGGCATTGCTTGCCGGGTTCGGTCTTGCGTTCGCCAGAGGAATCGGAGAGTATGGAAGTGTGGTGTTTATCGCAGGAAATATTCCCTATGAGACCCAGATCGCGCCGTTACTGATCATGGCGAAACTGGAACAGTATAAATATGCGGATGCCACGGCAATTGCATTGGTATTGTTGCTTCTGTCTTTTCTTCTGATGCTTATGATCAATTCGGTACAGATTTATATGCAGAAATTCAGTAAAGGATAGCTGCGGAAATGAGGAACTATTATGTCTGAAAACAAACAGGAAATTTATCAACAGGATATTGTGGGGGATGGCGTTCATTCCATACAGAAAGTGATAGAGCCCCCTAAGTATGACTCCAGTAATGCTGTAAAGTATGTATTGATAGGTTTAAGCACATTGTTTTTATTTGTTATGCTGATCTTACCGCTGATCGTAGTAATTACCAATGCGTTAAGAGACGGATGGGCGGCATATAAGGACGCAGTGCTGGACAAGTATACGATCAAGGCATTGCAGCTTACTTTGCTGGCAACGGCTTGTGCGGTAGCGGTAAATACAATTTTTGGGCTTTTTGCTTCCTTTCTGTTATCCAAGTTTTATTTTAGGGGGCGGCAGGTACTGGCGGCCCTCATTGATATTCCTTTTTCCATCTCTCCGGTCATCGCAGGATTGATTTTTATACTGACTTTTGGAAATATAGGATGGATGGGGGATTTTCTGAAAACGTATCATATCAAGATTGTGTTTGCGGTGCCTGGTGTTATCCTGGCGACGGTATTTGTTACCTTCCCTTTTGTCTTTCGTGAGCTGTTTCCCGTCCTGAATGCACAGGGAAAAGATGAGGAAGAAGCAGCAGCATTGATGGGAGCCGGCGGGTTTACAATTTTTCGCAGGATCACCTTTCCGCATATTAAATGGGCGCTATTGTACGGCGTCATCCTGTGTACCGCTCGGGCGATGGGAGAATTTGGAGCTGTATCCGTGATCTCCGGTCATTTAAGAGGTAAGACGAACACGCTGCCCCTTCATGTGGAAATTCTCTATAATGAATTTAATACGATGGCGGCATTTGCCGTATCTTCGATCCTGGTGATATTGGCGGTGCTGATACTGATTGCGAGAAGCATTGTGGAGTGGAAGGCAAAATAAAAGAGGAAGAAAGATATGTACGTAGAAATGAAACATATTAACAAAACTTTTGATGGATTCCAGGCGTCCAAAGAGGTAAGCTTCGGAGTGGCAAAAGGGCATCTGGCAGCGTTGCTTGGACCGAGCGGAAGCGGAAAGACCACTATTTTAAGAATGATCGCAGGACTGGACAAACCGGATTCGGGAGATATCATAATTGATGGTGCAAGAGTGAACGACATTCCGGGAAGCAAACGCGGGATCGGTTTTGTTTTCCAGAATTATGCATTATTCCGATATATGACGGTGGCGGATAATATTGCATTCGGATTGCAGGTACAGAAAAAAAGTAAGGCGGAAATCAAAGAGCGTGTGGGAGAACTTTTGCAGCTGATCTCCATGGAAGATCTTGGAAAGCGTTACCCGCACCAGCTGTCCGGCGGACAGCGCCAGCGCGTGGCTTTTGCGCGGGCATTGGCTCCCAATCCGCATCTTCTTCTGCTGGATGAACCTTTCGCTGCGATTGATGCCAAGGTGCGCCGTGAACTCCGCACATGGCTTAGGAATATGATTGAAAAAGTGGGGATCACGAGTATTTTTGTGACACATGACCAAGAGGAAGCGATGGAGGTGGCAGATACGGTAATTATTACCAATCAGGGAAAGATAGAACAGATCGGTACACCGGAGGATATTTGCCTGCATCCCCAGACAGACTTCGTAGCCGATTTTATTGATGCTGCACGGTATGAGGCAATGATGGCGGTAAAATAGATATCAGATAGAAAAGCATAGGATACTAAAACGATACATTCTTTTATTAGAATATGTAACATCCTGATAAAATGAATGGAGGTATCCAGAAATGAAGCGAAATAAACATAACCATTTAGGGTATTTTGTATGCAGCCTGATGCTGTGCATATCTCTGTTTTTAACAGCATGCAGCAAGGACAGTACATCCGATAATGATGCTGCTATATCAGGCGAAAGTACCGCTTCTCATATCACACAGGAACGGGAGTGGGTCTATGTACCGGAAGTGATCACGGTGGAGGATGAACTTGCGGATTATGAGCGGATGCAGCCGGTGGGAGATACCTTCCTTTATGTGTCACTGGGGGAAGATACGGAGAACAGTGCGAGGAGTATCTGCCGATATTCCCTAACCGATCGAGCGCTTAAGAGCGTGCCTGTCAACCGGCCGGAAGAATGGAATAGCTGGGATCTCGGCACCCGTTTTTTTACACAGGATCAGGAATTGTATATTACCGCTAATGTCTATCCTGCGGATTATAGTTCGATGAAACGGTTTTTATGCAAGTTTGATACGGGGGGAAACTGCCTGTTTTCCAAGGATATCACCGAGCAGGCAGGGAGGGATGTCTCTCTTGACAGGCTGACTGTTGACGGGCAGGGGAGGCTCTATATCTTTACGAAAAACGGGGAGATACTGCTGTATACCGGTGACGGGGATTATCATGGCTCTGTCAGCTACAGTTCTCCGGAGGATCCGGCGCCTGTCCGGATAAAGGGAGCCTGCGATGGCGCTGATGGCAAATACTATGTCTGCATCAGTCAGGGAAGCGTGAATATTGCAGGGGGAAATACCGAGGGGACGGATGATGAGGGCGCCCGCTGTGCCTTGATGGAAATTGATTTTGAGAATGCCCGGATGTTTGAGGTTGCAGAGAACCTCCCGGACATCAATGGCCTCTGTGCGGGAGAACAGTATGATCTCCTGCTGTATGACGACAGGGCCGTCTATGGATATAATTTTGCCGAACAAAAAAGCGATTCCGGGTCGGTCGGAGAGGAGCTGTTTGTTTGGATGGACAGCGATATCAATGGATACTATGTTACAAACCTGTATCTGTTGGAGGATGGCAGGCTGTGCGCCACAGTGGAAGACTGGATAAACGAGGACAGGGCGATCGTGGCACTGGAGAGGACGAAGGCGGAACAGGCGCCCAGGCGGGAAGAGCTGGTGATCGTCACTGTGAACGGGGGGAGCGAACTGGCAGCAATGGCGGTAAAGTTCAACAGAGGCAACAGCCGGTATCATCTCACTGTGAAGAGCTATGAATCCCTGACGGATCTATACAATGCCATACTGACAAAGGAGCCTATAGATTTGATCGACCTGTCCGGCATCAACGTGCAGAAACTGGCCTCCCGTGGGTTCTTTGAGGATCTGACTCCCTATGTGGATCAGTCGGAGATGCTGGATCGTTCTGATTTTGTGGACGGGATATTGGATGTATATACCTTTGACAACACATTGGTGGGCATTCCGTCGGCTTTCCTGCTTCGTACCGTAGTGGGAAATGGGGCACAGATGAAAAATAAAACCGGACTGACACTGGAGGAGCTGTTTTTGGCTGCAGACCGCTATCCGGGAGCGAAAGCCTTTGATGGGATAACAAAGGAAGAGATGATGCAGTATCTTATGATGTTCAATGAGGATACCTTTATCGACTGGGACACCGGCACATGCTATTTTGATTCGGAAACCTTCAAGGCGGTACTTAAATATGTGAGCCAATTCCCGGATACCGTGGAAAGTGGAAAAGAAGAGGAGTCCCTGCCCACCAAGATTCAAAACGGGGAAGTACTGTTCGCTATAGCGGAGATGAATACGTATGATATTTTTCAGGAATATGTGGGAATGTTCGGGGAGGATGCCGCCTGTGTCGGTTTTCCCACCGCGGGCGGCAGGGGAGGACACCTTCTGCTTACCGGCGATGCTTACGCGATCGCCACTGTGTCGGAGCATAAGGAGGCCGCATGGAACTTTATTGAGGAATTTTTGGCACAAGAGAAAAGTGAACTTTACTATGCAACACACTACACCGAATTCTCCACCCTGAAAAGGACACTGAATGAGAAGGCAGAGGATTATATGGGAGGAGATCGATTTCCCATGCGTATCTATGAGGATGGGTGGACGTTTCAATATCATGCCTTAACCTGGGATGAGCTCAATGTCATACTGGAGCTGATCCCTGATGCAACGCCTTTCTTTTCTGTGAAAGATGATGAAATAATTAAAATTATCAATGAGGAAGCACCGGCCTATTACAGCGGGCAGAAAGGGATAGATGACGTAGTGGGCGTTATACAAAACCGTGTGCAGCTTTATGTGAATGAGAATAGGTAAGGGTTAATATAAGTAAGACAAGCCTTTGGTTTGTATAACCAGTAAAAGCAGAAAGGGACAAGGGATATGACGGTTCTGTGAATATCGGCTGTGGGAGGTGCTGGAACAGACAAAGTTGGCGGATTTCTTGCATTCTGAGAACGGTTTGGACACTACACTTACGCAAAACGGCGGAAATCTTTCAGGAGAACATGTAGTAGTAGAGAGGGAAACCATGTTGTACACAGATCTTAACCTAAAGTCACACAGATCGGCGGGACACATGGCGGAAGCTGGCAGCGGCATTTCCGGCTGTTGTCTTGTATGCCTTTGGACTGTTTGCAATCGGTAGTTTTTTGCGGGGTGAGCGCCAGCAGAAAACCTATCACTATCTAACTGTTTTTGGATTGACGCCATGGCTCTGCCTACATTTATTTATAGCTGCGACTCTGTATGTGTTTTCCTGGCTGCAGAACAGTGCGTGGGCGGATGCAGCATTCCCCGTGGCAGAAGTGTATTTCCAAGGATCATGGCGTTGTCTAATGTATCGAAGAAGGATAAGGGGAGAGAAAAAGAGAGTGCTTAAGGCTGAAAATTGGTCGAAAGAAAAGCTTGCAATTCCCTAAACTTTTGGGGGATATTGAGAGCGGTAATTATTAAATTCATTATAGGTCTTGACAAAACAGATACAAATGTCTCAGTGTTATGGGATTGAGCAGGCGATCAAGCCACAAGATCAGAGAAAGGCAAGGATATTTTGTTGTGATTGGAGAGGACATATGCTATAATTTCAATGTAGTTTAGAGTGACAAATTTGAAAGGAAAAACGATATGACAAAGAAAACAAAAATCGTAGTTGGTTGTGTTGTTCTTTTGTTCATTGTTTGTGGACTTATGTGGTGGTTTATGCCTGTTAATTTTCTTCGTGAAGTTGAACCAGAAGGAATTGCGACGATTATAGTTTTTAATGGGAATAATGGCGATGAATTTGAAATTACCAACTCAGACGACATTTCCTATATTATGAACACCATTAAACAAATAACGTTGAAGAAAGACAGCTTTACGTCTGGAGTAGACTATTATTATATCTTGACCTTTATCAATGAAGATGGGGAAGAAGCGGATTCTTTTGGCATACAGAATCCCTATATCATGCGCAAAGGCGATGCTTTTTATCGCTGTAATGGAGAACTGGGCAAGGTTGCAGAATATTTGGAAAATTTAGAAGCCATACAGTTTCCTGGTTGGGATATGGATCCAGATTTCCCATATTCCTAAATCAAAGAAACAAACAGATTCCTGTTTGTAAAGATGAACTTTCAGTTTGTCGAACTGAACAAGTTGGGGTTTAAAAGGAGAAATTTTTATGGAGCGTTTTAAAAAGGTTTATAGCCAAGGAAAGATTGATGTGATTGAAATTTGGGTGGACACTGAAACAGGTGTAAATTATGTATTTCACAGGAATGGAAATGCAGCAGGCTTTACCCCATTACTTGATAAAGAGGGAAAGCCGATAGTAACACCATAACTTCGCATTGCAAGGGAGGCTTAATGAGTAACAGGCACCACCGCCTATAAGGAACATTTCTAAAATGGTTGAGACGGGTAAGGGTAGAGATTGATGGCAGAAAAGAGGAAATTGTTTGATTGCGAATCAGGTTCTTATTTGTCAACTTGATCAAAGCATATATCGTTAAAATAAAAATTAGGGTTACATTTTACTATCTGAATATTTTTTTGGAGAAACAAAAGGCGATCAAGACGGTATCCGTTTTATTGCCTTTTTGCATTCTATGACACAACTATGTCACAAGTGGGTGGTATAATATTCGCAAAGGGTAGAGTCAAGTGTCAGAACGAGCAGTTGCCGAGCTCGCTCGAGCAGATGTTCGTTTGGACATTTGACGAGCGAAGCGAACCCGGAAAACCGGAGTTTTTTCGGGTCTCTGCCCGTAACTTGCGGTAACATGGAATAATAGATAAAAGAGGCATAACAGGAGGGAGATTCGTATGAAGAGAATATTGATCGTAGAGGACGAGGAACCTATTTCTAACTTGATCAAAATGAACCTGACTACAGAGGGATACCATTGTATCTGTGCTTTTGACGGCAAGGCAGCGGCAGACTTTATTAAAAAAGAAGATTTTGACCTGATCCTTCTTGACATTATGCTGCCGGAGATTAATGGGTATGAATTGCTGGAGTATATAAAGCCTCTTGAAATACCTGTGATCTTTCTGACCGCCAAAAGCGAGGTAGATGACCGTATAAAGGGCTTAAAGCTGGGGGCAGATGATTACATTTCCAAGCCTTTTCAGGTAGGAGAGTTGATCGCCCGGGTAGAGGCTGTGCTCAGAAGGTACGGGAAAGCAGGGAAAACGCTGTCTCTTGGGGGATGTGGAGATTGATATGTATCGCATTGCTTTTTTTGATTAAAATGACGCCTTTCGGTCTGAAAGGATGGAACCAGTGTATCCAGAGCAACGTAAAGACATTTTTCTCCCTGTATAACATCACGAATCTTCAGCAGTTTTTACTGAATGTCATGATTGGTCTGGTGGCACTGTTGTTTGTTGTCTCTTTTCTGCTGCTTGTGACGGTTATCATGGAGAAGATTATGACAAGTGCGGTGGTATTTGTATTCTTCTGGATCTTGTTACTGCTTTTTGACCAGATGTACCTCTGGCCGGTCAACCACTATTTTGCTAATTTCATGCCGCTTAGGATGACTACTTTTTCTCACTATTATGTAGGCAATGAGATATACCGTATATTTGGCAGCAGTCTTTCCTGCATGGCCTGGAGCGTGACGCTGTCAGGACTGCTTGCCGGTATCATGCTGGCATCAGCGATAGGATGGGAGAAGATGAAAAGGGGAAAAGGGCTGTACTAACGCCGGGACCTATCTACACCCTTTGTTTGGGAAAGAATTTTGAATCTACATAAATATTAAATCTACATTATCCACAGTGTGGTTGGTGGTTGCGATAATAATCATCCTGTGTTAATATATTAGCATTGGAAAGTAATGTACCAGAATAAATGTTTTAGTGGGAAGGACGTTGCATGAATTTTGCATAATATGTCTAACCGCGTTCATTTTTTTTCTGGATAATGAAAGTAGGGTTGAAATGGAAATATATGTAAATGTCAAAAATTTTGGAAAAATAAAAGAAGCAAGAGTAAATATTAGTAATTTTACTATTTTTGTCGGAAATAATAATAGTGGAAAAACTCAGTTGATGGAATTGATATACACAATTATTACCCAATTATCTAAAACGAACCCTAATTTATACATTCCACAAATTGATAATATAGATGCTTACCGTATGGATAAGGAAGAAATTATTAATTTGAATAAATGGGTAAACCAATATTTGAAAGACAATATACATGGGATTATTGATGATACATTTAATGCATCTATTCCTATTGAAGAAGTAACTATAGAATTTGAGGATATAGATAATGGGTATGAAATATTTTTCCTTACTGATAGGACTATCGATTACTTATTTAAAAAAGAACTAATTCCTTCAGAAGATTTAAAAAATATGATTTTAGATAGAAAGAATATTTATGGTGAAATCAAGTTTTATGGCGCATTTGTTATTAAAAACAGCGTAGAAGGTAAGGAACAAAATGAGATTAATATGCGATTTTCTGAAAGTATACCGATTGATGTAGCACTATCTATGGAAGTTGGCTATGTATTGGCATGGATAATAGGCGGAAAGAGTCCTGTGTCTTCTAATGTGTTGTTTCTACCGGCATCACGCATGGGGCTAATGCTGTTATATAAGCATTATTTTGGAAATACAAGTCAGAATAAGGATGAGGTGATACGTGATAAAAATCAGAATTCTAAAGGTATTACAAAACCCGTGTTAGATTTTTTGACTTTTTTATTAAATCACAGTTATTCTGAACGCGTAGCAAAGCAAAACGATAAAATAATTAGTTTTATATACGAAAACTTAATTGATGGCACGATAAGTGAAAATGGCGATGCAACAGTTTATACGCCTAAGGATTATGACAAAGAGATTCCTATTTTTGTTGCATCATCGATGGTCAATGAGATTGTTCCTGTTGTGAGAGCATTAACCAGTTCTGATAATGTGGATTATTTGTTTTATGATGAAGTGGAAACGAGCATGCATCCGCTTAAACAAATTGAAATGGTTAAATTACTTAATCGATTAAATAATCAAGGAATTAAATTACTGGTTAGTACTCATAGTGATACAATGGCTACTAAAATTAATAATCTTTTACTGCTCTCACAGGGGGATCTGGATTTTGAAGCAGCAAAAACAGCGTTAGAAAAAAATGGAATTGCTATTAAAAAGGAAGACTTATTGGTTTCTAAGAATATACATGTTTATCAATTTATAAATGACCAACAAGATAAAAGCATTGTACAAGAGTTAGAATTTCAAAAGGTTCCATCTACAGGTTATAATTTTAATCTGTTTAATGACAGTACAATGAATTTGTTTGAAGAAGCGAAGGTTGTAATGGGGATAGATAATGAAAATTAAAGGAAACAAAATTATAGAGGGTAAAGAATTACAGTCGGGTCAATTATATAGAGTTGAAACATGTAGAACGATTATTTTTGATGAAAAAGAAACAAATGATGTAGTAAATATAAATTTTTGCTTACAAGGTAATCAGTATGGAATATATGGCAATGAATACAAACCACCATTTGTAGATGATAATGGTGGAAAAAAAGCAGATATACTGATTCTTGTTATTGATGATAATGACAAATGCTTTAGCTCATGGATATTCGATGTAAAGAAAACGGTGGGTGGAGAAGATGTAATTTGCCATTTAGTTGAGCAGTTAATAGAATCAGTAAAACATAAAAGTGCGATTGCTACATATTTAGAAGGTTATAAGGAAGAACAACATATAGGATATATCACTAGAGATTTGCAAAGAGATAGAATACAAGAAACAATTTCTAAAAAGAGTTCTTATTTGGAAAAAGAAAAAGCAAATATCAAATGCATGCCGCTGTTGATTGGAACGGAAGCACGATTGAAATTATTAAAAGAAGATGCGAAGCTTAAGACGATTATTGCATTTCAAAATGATTATATAGAAATAGGAAAGACAGCACATAAAATAGAACACTATTTCTTAATAGAACAGGCTGATAATAAGTTTGTTTGTAATTTAGATGTGGCATGTTCTTGAAATACTTTGGCCGGAGCTTCTGTCATAGCAGTTTTTGGTCATGTTTGTGATTTTTAACCGGTGTACGAAAAATAATTGACATCTTTGACACAACTTTTTCGAAAGTTTTTGACAACACTCAGGTAGGATATATATGTATCCGGTCTGGGTGTTTTTTATCAATTTTTGAATTAGCAATAAACGAGAGGATAAAATGAAAGCTGTTAGAATAACATCACTTACAAAGACGTACAGAAGTGGAGAAATATATACCATAGCGCTGAATAATGTTTCGATGACAATTGAAGAGGGAGAATTTGTGGCAATTGTCGGAGCATCCGGCTGTGGAAAGACAACTCTTTTAAATTTAATCGGAGGGTTGGACAGGCCGTCGGAGGGGAAGGTCTATATAAATGATATATTGATCAATGATTTGGATGATGAAGAGCTCTGCGTTTTCAGAAGAGAGAATATAGGATTTGTTTTTCAGAATTATAATTTATTGCCCGTTCTAAATGTTTATGAAAATATTGTATTACCGCAGAAACTGGATGGATGCGAAATTGATACAGAATTTATTGAAGAAATTGCCGATTTCTTAGAAATAAAAGATAAGTTATTCCAAATGCCGAATACATTATCAGGAGGCCAGCAGCAGCGGGTGGCAGTTGCAAGAGCATTATGCATGAAACCTGCTATTATTTTGGCAGATGAACCCACAGGAAATTTGGACAGCAGGGCGAGCCGGAAGGTTATAGAACTTATAGAGCAGATGTCAGAAAAATATAAACAGACGGTTGTTATAGTGACTCATAGTGAGGAGATTGCCAAGAGGGCAAGGCGGATCATTCGGATGGAAGATGGGGAAGTTTTAAACCCCACACTTTGACTTTGATCTTAGAGTATGCAAATGAGGGATGGTATGAAAACAATAAGAGATCTTGCTGATGCCTTTGGGAAGGCTGACAGGAAAAGTAATCTCCTTTTGTCTGGAATCATTGCCATGACGATTGCTGTATTGTTTGTCATTATGAGTCTGGCAAAAGGCAGGATTCTTGCAGAGGACATAAGGGAAATCCGCGAAAATGGATCTGCAGCTACGGCTGTTTTGCAGAATGTGTCTGAAGAACAGTATGATCAATTGTCAGAGCTGAATTATATAAGCAATGTGGGAGTGGTAAAAGACTTCGGCCATTGTTATAGGAACGGGAGGTATTTTCTGACCTGCAGTGTGGTGGAGGAAGCCGATTTTCTACAAATTCTTTCTCCCGCATATGAAGATTTGGAGGGAAACTATCCTCGGGCTGCGGATGAGGTGATGCTGTCACTGCATATATTATCCGGTCTCGGAATAGAGAAACCAGAGATTGGGATGGAAATTCCCCTACATATTATGCGGATTGACTGGCTTACAAGCGAAGCGGAGGATATCCAGATGAATTTCCGGTTGAGCGGTTATTACAGGGATTATGTATCCTCCTGGGAGAAGCTGCCCACCGGGTATTTTTCTGAAGCCTTGTTGCAGGAGCAAGGTATTGACTCGTTTCGCAGCAGTGCACTTATCTTGTCAGACCAGATATGGATGGGCAGAGATCAGATGGAAAAACGGTTATATCAGGATCTTGATATGGGAGTGGGCCAAAATCTCTGGGTGGTAAACGAGGGAAGCTGGAAAGCGTTACAGAACATGGCCGGAGGAGTTTTTGTGGCATTCATCGAGACTGTACTGATTGTCTTAAGTATGAATCTGCTCATTTATAATATTTTTTCCATCGGTATCGACAGATATAAAAAGCAATACGGATTGCTGAAGGTGATAGGAGCTACCCCGAAACAGATCAAAGGCGTTTTTTTGTTGCAAGGCGCTAGATTACTTTTACTAGGAAGTATCGTGGGAGCCTTATTGGGGAGTATTATTGTTAGGCTTGTGGTTCCCGGGCTGGTGACACAAATGATCCTTGCCGGAACCGGTAGTGCAAAAAATCTGGCTATTTATTCATGGAGGCTGCTGGGGCTGTCAGTTTGTCTGGGGGCATTGGGAGTCATTGCTGCTTTGACGCATTGTATCCGGAGTATCATCAGATTATCACCTGTAGAATGCCTTGGCTCCGAGGGTGTCTCCAGCGTTTTCACACGGGAATATAAATCTTCGAAGGGGTGTGCAATTCGAGGAATTGCCTGGAGAAATCTATTCAGGAACCGTAAAAAAATGCTGTTGTCAATAAGTGCTCTGTTCCTTGGCATTGAGGTTTCTTTGCTGTCAGCAGTCATCACTGAGGGTCTGGATCAGACCCATAAAATCGAACAAGAACCGGATTTTGAAATAGGTGTCACAAAAGATGTAGTGGCAGACTACATCTATGCTGGGGCGATGCATAATGAGACGATCGGACACGAATTACTGCCCTGGGAACTGATGGATTCCATTGCAGAGGTGGCAGGATGTGCGGATGAAGATATGATGAAATGTACCGGAAGTTATGGTATTTTTGATCGCTCCTCCGTAAGTATGAATCTCAGACAGCTTTCCTATAGGAATGATGTTGACATCATAACAGAACTGACGGTGCAGATCGTGCCTGACGAATGGGTAAAGGAACTGGAAAAATATGTGGAAAGAAATAAAATGAATATAGATATGGATACCTTTCGGGAGGAAGGGGGTTTTCTTTTACTTCACAGTCATGAACTGTCACAAGAGCAGCAGACGGAGGTGGACAAAGTAATCGGGGAAGGACTTAAGGGGACACTCTTTCAAAGCGGAGGGGACGAAGGAAAGGGATTTGAACTGACCTGCAGCGGGTATCTTGATATAACAAAAAAAGGCTTTCCCTCATTAAATATGCCTTGGGAAGGAAAGAACCTGAATTATATCATAATCAATAATAATACGGCAAGGCAGCTTGGAATTACTCCATATGTCTATTCGATTTCCCTTGATGTCAGTAAACAGGATGAACCGGAGATCAAAAGAAAATTGCAGGAACTTCTGGCAGAATGGAATCAGGGAACCGAGAGTTATACCTCCTATTACTTGACTGCCAAATCAGATCTTCTTGCTGAGGAACAAAGCTATATACAGGCAGTAAGGGTTGTAATGGGAGTCTTTAACGGAGTGCTGATGCTGTTTGCTTTCCTGGGTTATTGCAACACTGTTATTACAGGGATGGTGGAGCGACGAATGGAATTTGCCATAATGCGCAGTGTAGGGATGACGAGAAAACAATTAAAGGAAATGCTGATATGGGAGGGTGTTTTTTACAGCTGTTGTATTATGGGGCTATTATTCAGCCTGGGGAATGCAATTTTAATTATTTTGGAATTTATAGTGCGCAAGAATATTTTATATTTTTCATATCATTTTCCTGCGCTTGAATTGCTGTGTTTTCTTATTTTACTCCTAGGCATAAGTATTGTGATTCCGCTTGCCGCATATTGTGGTGAAAGCACAAAAAGTGTTATTGAGAGATTGAGGAATGCAGTAATTTGAGTGCCAAAACCTGGACATTAAAATTGTGACTAAAGTGGTCCAGAATAGATTGGACTAACTGCCCGCTTCTCTTTTATATTGAGGACTATATCCATCTAAAACAGAAACAGGAGGACGATTAATTTTTCGATTTAGGTGTAGTTTTTGCACTCAAATCCATAGTACACAGATAGAGGGAAGAAAGGAGGCCGTGAATGGAAGACGAATTGATCATCGACTTATTCTTTGCCCGGTCAGAACAGGCGATCAGTGAGCTTGCTAAAAAGTACGGAAAACTGTGCCATAAGCTCTCTTACAATATTCTAAACAACCTGCAAGACGCTGAAGAGTGTGTAAATGACGCCTATCTCGGAACATGGAACGCAATCCCGCCGGAGCGGCCTGATCCACTCTTGGCGTTTCTGTGTAAAATCGTCCGTAACATATCTATCATGCGTTATCATGCCAACACCGCAATAAAGAGAAACGGCAGTTATGATGTGGCTTTGGACGAGCTTGAAAACTGCCTTGCCTCACAGCGCACCGTTGATGCGGAAATGGACGAAAAGGAGCTGATACGTGCAATCGAAGATTTTCTTGAAAAGCTGTCTGCAGTAAATCGTGTTATTTTCATGCGCCGCTATTGGTTTTTGGATAGCTACGAGGAGATCGCGAGGCTTACAGGTATTTCCGAAAAGAACGTATCTGTCAGGCTGACACGCATCAGGAAACAACTGCGAAACTACCTGGAGGAAAGGGGGATTGTGATATGAACGCAACTACATTTTCAAACGCGCTTGGGAAAGTAAATGACAAATACATCATGGAGGCGATCACCTTTACACGGAAGAAAAATGTTTGGTTAAAATGGGGCACGATCGCTGCCTGTTTTGCGTTGGTGATTTATGCAGGGATAAGACTACTTCCCCAGGACGCTCCGGAGATTGTCCCTGGCCTGCCTATGCTTTCTATCTCAGAAGATACATCGGCAATGGGATATGAGGGATACATGGCGTTTGATATCTCAGAACTTGTGAACGCAAATCCCTGGAGCGAAGATTTAGCATTATCCACTCTGCCTGTTTATCAAAATCCGCTGACCTATGATGCAAACTTTATTGCATCCGGAGCAGATTTTGATAAGATGCAGATGTTCTTATTGGAAATTGCCGACAGACTTGGGCTTGACAAAAATGAGGTGGCTATTACCAACGATGTGCCGGACGAAGAAACACAGCAGAAGATTAGAGAGAAGCTGCAAACAGTGGGAGAGACCGTTCCGGAAGGGTACTTTAGTCCAACAAAACTGATCATTGCAGCAGATGGATTGGAAATCGAAGTTGATCAATCTATGACAGCAGTAGTATCTTTTGAACCCGCCGTATCACTTCCTGCGGAGTATAACTTTACGCACCATGCGCCTTACGAGGATATTGTTGCAGCAGCAGAATATTTAAAAACCGAATACAAAGATTTTATCGGTATTGAAAACCCGCAGGTGAATATTTGTGGCGGGGATTACAACATTTACGCACAACAACAGTACTCTATCGAGTTCTTTGACGCAAGCGGAAATGATACCAAGCAGATCATTAACTACAATTTTAACCGGGTGGTTTTCTATTGTGACGATGAGGGAAAGTTGTTTCTGGCCAGAATATATCAGCCGGATCTATCCATAAAAGTGGGAGATTATCCGATCATCAATTCGGAACAGGCAAGGGAACTATTGTCAAAAGGAAACTACATCACTACTGTTCCATATGAGATGCCTGGATCAGAATATGTAAAAAAAGTTGAACTTATCTATCGAACAGGAAGGCATGAAGGATATTATATGCCCTACTATCGTTTTTATGTAGAATTGCCTGAAGAGGAGCGGGAAAACGGGCTCAAAGACTATGGGGCATACTATGTACCGGCAGTAGAGGGAGCTTATATTTCCAATATGCCAACATGGGATGGCAGTTTTAACTGGTAGCCTTTAGAAATGGGATTATACTTGTAAACGAAAGTGCATCTATAGTAAAAAATGTTGACAGACTACATGGGAAAAATTAACATAGAATTAAAAATTTTATGTAGGAAATGGTAAGAATGTCATGAAAAAATATGCTTTTGGAGTAGACATCGGAGGAACTACCTGTAAAATTGGCTTTTTTGAAACAAGTGGCTTGCTGTTAGATAAAAAAGAGATCCGAACCAATACAAACAATCAGGGAGCAGGCATTTTACCCGATGTAGCACAAGCAATCGAAAACAAGCTGGCACAGGAGGGAATTTGTAAGGAGGACGTACAGGGGATCGGAATCGGCGTACCCGGTCCTGTTACAAGCGGCGGTGTCGTTAAACGTTGTATTAATCTTGGATGGGGAATGGTAAATGTGGAAGATGAGCTTGGAAGTCTGACAGATTTGAAGATAAAGGTAGGAAATGATGCAAATGTTGCTGCATTGGGGGAAATGTGGCAGGGCAGAGCAAAGGGCTGCCGGGATGTCATCATGGTTACACTTGGCACCGGAGTCGGCGGCGGGATCATTGTGGATGGAAAAATCGTTTCCGGCTTTCATGGAGCAGGAGGAGAAATCGGTCATTTTACTGTAAACAAAGATGAAATAGAGGCCTGTAACTGCGGCCGGTATGGATGCCTGAGTCAGTATGCTTCTGCGACGGGAATTGTACGCATGGCAAAGAGAAAGCTGGCAAAGGTTTCGGAGCGGACCGGTTTAAGAGGATATCCGGACCTGACGGCAAAGGATGTGTTTGATGAGGCAAAGAGAGGCGATGAAATTGCTCTTGGTCTTGTGGACGAGGTTTGTGAAATTTTAGGTGCGGCACTTTCCAATATGGCCTGTGTTGTAAATCCTGAGGTGATTGTAATTGGTGGTGGCGTTTCTAAAGCGGGCAGCATTTTAATTGAGACAATAGAGAAGCATTTCGTGGAGACATCGTTTTTTGCATGCCGGAATACGAAATTCGCGCTTGCCAGTCTTGGAAACGATGCCGGAATGTATGGATGTGTGCAGATGCTGCTGGATTAGAGATCCCGTCCCGCGGCAAGCAGAATGAGAAATTGGAGAAATTATAGAAGATTGTTCTTGGCACGATTGCGGTAATTCTTTGGCGAACACCCATACTTCGCCCGGAATTTCCGATAAAAGTAGCTGCTGTTGTCGTAACCGATGTTTGACATGACAGCTTCAACAGAAAGTGGTGTTTCGGAGAGCAGCCAAGCAGCCTGCTGGAGCTTTCGCTGTTGAAGCAGGTCCTTAAAATTGGAATCCATATGTTTTTTTAACAGGCGGCTTACGTAATACGCAGGCTGCCTTAATTCTGCGGAAATCTCCGTCAAAGTTCCATTTTTATAGTGTGTTTCAATATATTTCAGAACAGAGAATACGAGATACTGCTCGTACTGGTTCGGATTGTTCCGGTTAATAGTGTCTGCAAACGAGGACAGATTCATGAACAGCAGTCCCATCGTCGTCTGGTTGATGGTGTTTGTACCGGTTTTTTTATGGATCAATGTCCAGATCATATTCTCGATCAGATTCTGCACCGGAAGAATGTCTTTTGCCTGAAAGTGCAGGTAACTGGACAAAAGCGAATCCTGTGACAGCGTGGAGACCAGAAAGTCGTGCAGGAGGTTGTCCTTCTCGATCATGGAAAACGCACGGTCAAAGAATTCCGGAAGGATGATAAAGTTGACAGCGATATCCGTTTCGGAGGCTGGAAGAATCTCCTGCGTCGCATACTGGTTTAAAAAGAGCAGATCGCCCTCCTCCAGGGTGATGCGCTCCGTGTCGTTGATGATATGAGTCGTGCGCCCGCTGCACATATAGACCATCTCCACATAATTGTGACGGTGTTTTGGAAAATGGATAAAGCGGGTATGTGGGCGGATCTCGATTAAGCGTCCCTTTTCCAGTAGCTTCCCACTGTTGATGATGAAATTATCGTCGGAGGTGTAGAGTTCTCTCCGGATATCTTTCTGCCCATCTAAGATAGCCTGCTCTTCCTCAGTGATGTTCTGTAAGTGTTCCAATAATTCCGCATTCATAAAATATCCGCCTTTCTCCTGCGCAGGGTCGGATGTGTTTGCTGGCAGCCAATCTGTACCTTTAAATATAACATAATAAACGAGTGCTGTATAGCTGCAAATAAGGTCCTATTTTTTGGAGATAAAGACCTAAAATCTCAGAGCTGCATCTGCTATGATAAGTTTAACACGAGAGAGAACAGAAAGGGGACAACGAAATGCAGAATTACTATCTCGCTGTCGATATCGGGGCATCCAGCGGACGGCACATATTGGGACATCTGGAAAACGGGAAAATGCAGATCGAAGAAGTTTACCGCTTTGAGAATGGCATGAAAGAGTGTGACGGAAAACTGCTCTGGGATGTGAAACATTTATTTGCAGAGATTGTAAACGGCATGAAAAAGTGCATGGAATGTGAAAAAATTCCGATCAGCATGTCAATTGATACTTGGGCAGTAGACTATGTGCTGTTGGATAAAGAAGACAAAATTCTTGGTGATACCTACGGGTATCGGGATAGCCGGACTATCGGAATGGATGAAAAGGTCTATGAGATTATCCCGGAAAAAGAACTCTATGCGAAAACCGGAATTCAGAAACAGATATTTAATACCATCTACCAGCTGATGGCGGTAAAGCTGCAGACACCGGAATTACTGGAGACAGCCGAGACATTCCTGATGTTGCCGGATTACTTTCAATTTTTGCTGACCGGAGTCAAGGTTTCGGAGTACACCAATGCGACTTCCACACAGCTTGTAAGCCCGAAGGCAAAGCAGTGGGACAAGGAGCTGATCCGGTGTCTGGGTTATCCGGATAAAATCTTTCTGCCGCTAAAGACACCGGGTACAACGGTCGGACATCTGAAAGATGAGATACAAAAGGAGGTCGGATTTGACTGTGAAGTTGTCTTGTGTGCAAGCCATGATACAGCTTCTGCGGTTATGGCTGTGCCGGATGCAGGCGGAGAGCCGCTCTACATCAGTTCCGGGACATGGTCTTTAATGGGTGTGGAGGCTGAGACGGCGCACTGTGATGAGAAGAGCAGGCTTGCCAACTTCACGAATGAGGGTGGATATGATCATCGGTTTCGGTACCTAAAAAATATCATGGGACTATGGATGATACAGTCCGTACGCCATGAGACAGGCGATTGCTATTCGTTTGCCGAGTTGTGTGACATGGCGGAGGAGAATAAGGATTTTCCATCCCGTGTGGATGTCAATGACAATTGCTTTCTCGCACCACAGAACATGACAGAAGAGATTAAGGAGTATTGCGAGCGGGAAGACCAGCCACGGCCGGAATCGATAGGAGAGGTAGCTGCGGTCGTGTACCGGAGTCTTGCAGACTGCTATGGAACAACGGTGCAGGAGCTTGAGGCAAATACCGGGAAAGTGTACGACAGCATCCGGATCATCGGTGGAGGAGCAAATGCGGCATACTTAAACCAGCTGACAGCAAACGCCGCGAAAAAGACCGTGTACGCAGGTCCGGGGGAGGCAACGGCAATTGGCAATCTCATGGCGCAGATGATAAAGGGTGGGGAGTTAAAGAGTCTTTCCGAAGCGAGAAAATGTGTTTATGAATCGTTTTCAATTAAACGGTATGAGGCAAAATAGAATTAGAAAATGGAGGAGAGGTCAATGACACAAAAAGAGAGGTATGAAGCAGCAAAACAGGCATATGCGTCAATCGGTGTGGATACGGATGCGGCAATTGCAAGATTAAAGGAAACACCGGTGTCGCTTCACTGCTGGCAGGGGGATGATGTGACAGGATTTGATCATGACGGACCGCTGACCGGAGGGATTCAGACGACCGGCGATTATCCGGGCAGGGCACGTACACCGGAGGAGCTGATGCAGGACATGGATGAGGCCTTAAAACTCATGCCTGGTAAAAAGAAACTGAATCTCCACGCATGTTATGCGATCTTTACAGATGGCGAATACGCAGACCGTGACAAGCTGGAGCCGAAACACTTTGCAAAGTGGGTAGAGTTTGCGAAGGAGCATGGAATGGGAATTGATTTCAATCCAACCTTCTTCTCCCATGATAAGGTAAAGGATGGGCTGACACTTTCCAGTCCGGATGAGGAGACAAGAAAGTTCTGGATCGATCACGGAAAGGCATGTATCCGCATCTCCGAATATTTTGCAAAAGAAACCGGCATTCCCTGCGTCATGAATATCTGGACGGGAGACGGTTATAAGGATATTCCGGCGGACCGTATGGGACCGAGGATGCGCTATAAGGATTCCATTGAGCAGATTCTGGCAGAGCCGTACGACCGCAAGCTGGTAAAGCCCTGTGTAGAGTCGAAGGTATTTGGAATCGGCGTGGAGTCCTATACGGCAGGAAGCGGGGAGTTTTCTTTACTGTTTGCGGCAACGCACGAGGGATGCCTCCCGCTGATGGATAACGGACACTATCATCCGACTGAAATGGTATCAGACAAAATTCCGGCGCTGCTTTGCTATTTCCCGGAGATTGCCCTTCATATCACAAGGCCGGTGCGCTGGGACAGCGATCATGTCGTACTCTTTGATGACGAGACAAAGGAAATGGCAAAGGAAATTGTGCGCAACGATGCATTAGACCGCGTGTATATGGCGCTTGATTATTTTGACGCAAGTATTAACCGCATTTCTGCATGGACAGTCGGATTCCGCAGCTGGCAGAAGGCACTGCTCAGCGCGCTCTGTACGCCGAATGAGAATTTCAAGAAGCTGCAGGAGGAGAACAATCCCACAGAACTGATGGTGCTGCAGGAAGAGCTAAAGACATATCCGTTTGGCGCAGTATGGGAGGAGTACTGCACACAATGCGGCGTAATAGCAGATGGGAAATGGTTTGAGGCCGTAAAAAAATATGAGGCGGATGTGTTGTTAAAACGCTGACCGAAATATTAGTTTGCAATAAAGTTTTTGCAATACAATGCTACAAGTGTACTGTACTGTAGGAAACGGAAAGGAATGGTTGACCAATATGAACTTTTTAGATGCAGAATTTGTTCAGGGATTTATACGAATGGCAAACGACGGATGGGAACAGGGCTGGCATGAGAGAAACGGCGGGAATCTCACTTATCGCGTAAAGCCGGAAGAAGTGGAAGCAGTGAAGGAAAATTTTAAGGCAAAGGAGTGGCTGCCGATCGGGACGACTGTCCCGAAGCTTGCAGGTGAGTACTTCCTTGCAACCGGAAGCGGAAAGTATTTCCGCAATGTCATCATCAAGCCGGAGGACTCCATCTGTATGATCGAGCTGGATGAGAAGGGGGAAACTTACCGTATTGTATGGGGGCTGGTGAACGGCGGAAGACCGACCTCCGAACTGCCGTCCCACCTGATGAACCATGAGGTTAAAAAGGAGGTGTCCGGCGGAAATTATCGCGTTATCTACCATGCACACACCACCAATATCATCGCCCTTACCTTTGTGCTCCCTCTAAAAGATGAAGTGTTCACAAGAGAACTCTGGGAGATGGCAACGGAGTGTCCGGTCGTTTTTCCGGACGGGATCGGCGTTGTGCCATGGATGGTTCCGGGAGGAAGGGAGATTGCTGTGGAGACAAGCAAGCTGATGAAAGAATATGATGTCGCAATCTGGGCACATCATGGCATGTTTGCGGCTGGCGAGGACTTTGACCTGACCTTTGGACTGATGCACACAGTGGAGAAATCAGCAGAAATATTAGTGAAAATGCTCTCCATGCGGCCGGATAAGCTGCAGACGATCACACCGGATGATTTCCGGAATCTGGCAAAAGATTTTCACGTCACTCTGCCGGAAAAGTTTTTATACGAGAAGTAAAATGGTACAATTTTGTTTGACGCAGAACTTCCGGCAAAGAAAGGAGAAAGGAAAATGGTAAAAGGATTTAAAATGAAACTCTATCCGGGACAGGAGGCAGAGTATGAGAAGCGACACAACGAGCTTTGGCAGGAAATGAAGGACATGATACATGAACACGGCGGAAAGAATTACACGATTTTTCTCGACAGGGAGACACTGACCCTATTCGGCTACATTGAGATTGAGGACGAGGAACTCTGGGCAAAGAGTGCAGATACCCCGATCAACCGCAAATGGTGGGATTTTATGGCAGATATCATGGAGACAAATCCGGACAACAGCCCGGTATCCATCGACTTAAAACCATTGTTCCATCTGGACTAATTACAAATGTTTTTACATGAGAAGTAATATGTGATAAAATCATATTAAAATAAATAATAAAGGAGAAGTGCAGTATGGCAAACAGATTTGTATTGAATGAAATTTCTTATCACGGAGCAGGTGCAATTTCAGAGATTGCAGCTGAGGCAAAAGGACGCGGTTTTCAGAAGGCTTTTGTATGTTCTGATCCGGATCTGATCAAATTTGGGGTTACCAAAAAAGTGTTGGACGTTTTGGATGAGGCGGGACTTACCTATGAGGTGTACTCAAACATTAAGCCAAATCCGACAGTAGAGAATGTGCAGACAGGTGTGGAAGCCTTTAAGAGATCAAGTGCGGATTATTTAATCGCAATCGGCGGCGGTTCATCTATGGATACTGCAAAGGCAATTGGCATCATCATTGCGAATCCGGAGTTTGAGGATGTGGTAAGCTTAGAGGGCGTTGCACCGACAAAGAATAAGTCTGTACCGATTTTTGCAGTGCCGACCACAGCAGGTACGGCAGCTGAGGTAACGATCAACTATGTTATCACAGATGTTGAGAAGAATCGGAAGATGGTCTGCGTGGACCCGAAAGACATTCCGGTAGTCGCATTTGTAGATCCGGAAATGATGTCTACGATGCCGAAGGGCCTGACAGCTGCAACCGGCATGGATGCACTGACACATGCGATAGAAGGATATATCACGGCAGGTGCGTGGGAGCTTTCCGATATGTTTCACCTAAAAGCAATCGAGATTATCGCACGCTCCTTAAGAGGTGCTGTGGACAACACACCGGAGGGAAGGGAGGATATGGCGCTTGGTCAGTATGTAGCGGGAATGGGATTTTCGAATGTCGGTCTTGGAATTGTGCATTCAATGGCACATCCGCTCGGTGCGCTCTATGACACGCCACATGGTATTGCAAATGCAATCATCCTGCCGACCGTTATGGAGTACAATGCAGAAGCAACCGGCGAGAAATATCGTGAGATTGCAAGGGCCATGGGTGTGGAAGGTGTAGATTCCATGTCGCAGGAGGCGTACCGGAAGGCAGCAATTGATGCTGTAAAGAAGTTGTCGCAGGATGTAGGAATCCCGGCAGATTTAAAGGAGATCGTAAAGAAGGAGGACATTCCATTCCTCGCACAGTCGGCATATGATGATGCGTGCAGACCAGGCAATCCAAAGGAGACAAGCGTAGAGGATATCACAAAGCTGTATGAGGCTTTAATCTAATACTAATTAAAGAAAAGACTGTTGCACTGGTTAATCTATTGGTTGATATGCTCCCTTCTAAGTAGCAAGTTTTTATTATTTCTCTTGTCTACCCAGAGGGGAGCATATCATATAGTGGCATTTATCTGGTTGTTAAATTGGTCAAACCGGAACTTAGCAAAGGAGATTCAAAGATATGGAAACAAAAAACATTCTCATTATTAAAGGCGGTGGCCGCCCTAATGGCAATACCGCGCAGTTAATTGACAGCTTTGCTAAAGGTGCTGAGGAAATTGGGCACACCGTTGAAATTATTTCACTTATAAAAAATGAGGTCAAAGGCTGTTGGGGCTGTAACGCCTGCCGATATGGAAAGCCATGCGTTCAAAGAGATTCCTTTAACGAACTGGTTCCGAAAATCAAATCAGCTGATTGTCTTGTCTTTGCCTCGCCGTTGTATTTCTGGACTGTCTCCGCAAGAATCAAGGCATTTATTGAGCGGTTTTACTGTATTGCAGAAGAAGATCCAAATCCGCCGCTGGGAAGGTATGAAAAATATCCTATCAAGGACTGCGCCCTGCTTATGACATCTGCGGACGATTTCTTTTGGACATTTGAACAAGCAGTATCTTATTATCAATTCACATTGGTCAATTACATAGGATTTCACGATAAAGGTATGCTTCTCGCTGGAGGATGTGGAGATACCAATGGAGAACCTCAGATCTTCAAAACACAACATTTGGAGAGAGCATACCAGTTTGGGAAAAGCATTTACAATAGATAAAAATTCGGATAGTGACAAGGGAAACGGTTTATGGATTTGAAGTAATACAGCACCATTCTTTTGAATCATATTTATTGTTAGCTGACAACATAGGGGCATGTTATACAAACTTTTTGATTATGTTGAGAAATTCAGCTGCCTCCTCAGAGATATTCGGAGAATATAACAGACCATAAGGAACGGAAAAATCCCAATCCACGGGTAGTGTTACAAGTGATGGGTGAATATCTGCCCAGGCGTCTAATGTGAGCAGGAGAGAACCTGTTACTTCACAAGTGTTAAATGTTTCCAAGTCATAAAAATAATGAGTATCTTCAAATATAATCTGTGGATGCGTCATTTTCAGTTTTTCTCTAAACTCATCTAACTGTAATGTA
>JAFLRM010000005.1 GCA_022511465.1 Acetatifactor sp.
TACGCTCGGTGCGCTTCCCTTTCTTCCTGATAGGTTCATGGTAAACCTCCGAGACTTCTGTCAGTTCTTCTGCCTTGACCACCGCCTCCCCCTGAAAATACACACCATTAAATAGGTCGGCAAATCTCCTGTTGTCAGAAAAGTAGTGGTTTACTGTGTTGCTGATCTCTCCCACTGGGTTCCTCCTTTGTTATGGTCAGAGGACCCTGAAGGGCAATAAGCACGATGTAATAATGATTGTTGCTCAGCATTTTCGGTACCAATCTCAACAATCCTCTGCCACTATAATATTTGTCCAAATCTTGAGTAAGGTGGCAGATTTTGCCTTGATTGTGTCGATAACACGCTTCACTGATTACTCTTGATGAATTTATTGTACACTTTCTAATTAATTCTGTCAACAACATTTTTTCACTATATTTCGTTAATCGTTCGAAATATCTGTCCCCGGATGGCGGACTTCACCTTTTACGGCGACCTCTGCCGAAGCATCTCCCGCCATCAGGACAGATTTTACAGGCTACCGCCTTCTGTGAAACAGTACGAAACACTCGTGGGCAAAAAGCGGAAAAGCTGCCAAAAGCCCCAGCCTCCCCCACTCCTGCCATGACAAGTGGGAAGTGCCGAAAGCGCTGATCAGAACAGGAATCTCCGTCACCGCAAACTGCAGTGCAAACCCGATCAGGCACGCCGCGATCATCAATTTATTGTCCAGATGTTTCATGCGAAAGACCGACTTGTGCACATCCCGCATTCCAACTGCGTGAAAAAGCTGTGACATGCCAAGCGTAGTAAAGGCATAAGTCTGTGCTTTTAAAAGCAGCACATCCTGACGCAGCACCATGGACAGATTCGTCAGATTGACAGGCAGCCCTTGAAACCTTAGCCATGAACAGGGAAGCATCAAAAATGCCACCAGACTGACTCCGGCGATCAACACCCCGTAGAAACAAGTACAGGCAAGACCACCTCTGGAAAACAGGCTTTCCCCTGCTTTCCTGGGGGCGTTTTTCATAAGACTTTTGCCGTCGTTATTGTCAACTCCCAAAGCCAGCGCAGGCAGTGAGTCCGTGATCAGGTTGATCCACAGGATATGACTGGACTTTAGCGGGGAGGCAAGCCCACATATGACCGCCAGAAACATGGTCATGATCTCTCCCAGATTGGAGGATAACAGGAAGATCACCGACTTGCGGATATTTTCATAGACGCCTCTTCCCTCCTCTATCGCTTTCTCGATGGTGGCAAAGTTGTCGTCCGTCAGTATCATATCGGAAGCCTGTTTTGCCACGTCTGTTCCATTCATGCCCATAGCAATTCCGATGTCCGCAGCCTTCAGTGAAGGCGCGTCGTTTACCCCATCACCCGTCATAGCGACGATATGGCCCCGCTCCTGAAATCCTTTCACGATCCGAACCTTCTGAGCAGGCGATACTCTGGCAAAGACTCTGGTGTCCTCCAGCCGCTCCCTAAGTCTCTCGTCATCCAAGTCCTCCAGTTCCGTTCCCGTCATGCACTGCCTCATGCGTTCCACGATGCCAAGCTGTTTACCGATGGCATAGGCCGTTTCCACATGATCACCTGTGATCATCACGGTGCTGACACCTGCTTCCCGAAAGATTTCCACCGCTTCTGCCGCCTCCGGTCTGGCAGGGTCTTTCATCCCCACCATTCCCAGAAAGACCAGCTGCTCTTCCGCGGGGCCACTCACCTGATGCCGCATGGCCACTGCCAGCGTGCGGAGCGCCTCCGCAGACATCTCACCCACCGCCTTAAGTATCTGTCTGCGGTAATGCTCTGTCATGGGCACCACTCTGTTACGAAGCCTTAGAAATGCACATTTCTTAAGAACCTCATCCGGTGCCCCCTTGGTGTAGGATACCAGCTTACTGCCTCCCAGTTCTCGCAGACGTCCAAAGCTTTTTGATAGCCTGTGACAAGTGGTCATCATCTTACGTTCGGAGTCGAAGGGAATTTCCCCACAACGGGGCATTTCGCTCTCCAACTCTTCCTTCCGGATACCCCAGTCCGCCGCAAGATCCAAGAGGGCCAACTCCGTGGGGTCTCCCACACGGCTCCCCCCCATCAGGGAAGCATCATTGCACAGAACCATCCCCTGAAGAAAATCCGGATGCTCCAAAAGCATATGGCGCCTTTCCGCTCCCATCAATTCTGGAAGATAAGCGGGCCTTGTGACCTCCTCCAGCCTTCCGTCCCACCAGCACTTCTCCACCGTCATCCGGTTTTGGGTAAGCGTGCCTGTCTTATCGGAGCACACTACACTGACAGCTCCCAAAGTCTCCACGGAGGGAAGTCTTCGCACAATGGTGTTCACTCGCACCATCTTCGTGACAGACAACGCCAGGCAGATGGTCACAACGGCGGGAAGTCCCTCCGGAACAGCGGCCACCGCCAGCGAGATAGCTGTGATCAGCATCTCCAGGATGTTTCTATGCTGCAGCACAGCAATGACAAACAGTGCTGCACAAAGACCCAGGGACAACATGCTCAGGATCTTTCCAAGCTCCCCCAGTCTCTTCTGTAACGGTGTCAGTTCCTCCTTCGCCTCCGTGATCATAGCTGCGATCCGACCGATCTCCGTGTCCATTCCGGTGGCTGCGACAATGCCCTCTCCTCTTCCGTAAGTGACGATCGTGGACATGAACACCATGTTACGCCTGTCCCCCAACGGTATCTCCCTGGCGCAATCCGCCAGGAAGCGAGCATCCTTTTCCACCGGCAGGGCTTCCCCCGTCAGGGCTGACTCCTCCACTTTCAGATTCACCGACGCGGTAAGGCGAAGGTCTGCCGGCACCTGACATCCTGCCTCCAGACATACCAAATCTCCTGTCACCAGCTCCGCCGCCGGAATCTCTTTCCGCACGCCGTTTCGGATCACAACCGCATGGGGACTGGTCAGCTTTTTGAGGGACTCCAGAGCTTTCCTGGCCTTTCCCTCCTGAATCATCCCAATCACTGCGTTGAGCAACACCACAGCCCCTATGATGACCGCGTCGCTGATCTCTCCAAGAACTATCGACACCACTGCTGCCACAATGAGGACATAGATCAGCGGATCGTTTAACTGCTCCATAAAGTTCTCGATCACAGTCTTTTTCCTGGGCTCCCGCAGTTCATTTTTTCCGTTGGCGGTCAGTCTCTTGCCTGCCTCCAGAGAGGTAAGCCCCACCTCGCTGTCGCTGTGCAACTTGTCTATCGTCTCCTGCATACTGCATTTTTCGAACATAAAAAGACCTCCCTGCAAGCTTGTTCACTTCATTTTTATGCTTGCAGGAAGGAAACTATGTCCGTTTTTCAGATCAGTCCACCATCAATATGGCGGTGCCCCTCGACTGAACAACCCAAGGATCATGAGTATCCAAATTATAATGATCGCAAAATTGCGAAGAAGCGTTTCATAGGCATCCTTTCTCCCTTTTGTATCACGCCTCTCCCAGGCTCTGCCATCCGTATACAGCCACTGGGAGGCGTAGGAAAAGAGCGGTGTCAGTTCCCCGGACTCCTCCTCCGTAACCTTGCATCTGAAGCCGTCCGAAAAAATCAAATACCTGTTGTTACCGTCCTTTTCGGGACACAGACCGGTGATCTGACTGAGCGCCGGCCAATAGAATACGGTGGCTGTATTCTGCTCATCCACAAGAAAGTGCCTTGTCACGGTATAGTTTGCGTCTCTGTATACCGGTTCTTCCGTAAAATACTCACGGCAGAACAGTTCTTCCGCCGTCACTTTTCCCGCATCCCACCTTTTGAACCTGCCAAGACCATTCATCGCCGGTTTCAGAGAGAATATGATCACAAACACCATAGCGCCGTACAGGGAAAAGATCATAACGGCCATTTCCACGCTCCACTCCCGTATCAATATCCACGTAAAAAACGCAAAAGAACCTGCCACGTACAGTCCCATATTGCGGAAGACGGAGTTTTGATAAAATATAAAATAACGCTTTAAAAAGGTGGAAGGTCTTTTCCCCTCCCTCCATCGGAAGAAACGGATCCTGGTGGAATACAGACGGAGCAGAATACCTGCTGTCAGGATAACGACCTTACAGGCGAGAAGATAGACCGCATACAGATAGAACCATAACCCCCACCCAAAGCGGTCAAAGGCAGAGTCTTCCCCTTGGGCCAGACGAAAACCAACGCCTGTCAGGGTCACTGCCGCAAAGAAATAGTCCGGTATACAAGAGAGTATCCACTGTATGGAATCGTGTTTTCTCCGCTTCCTCTGCCATTGGGAATTCAACAGCCAGACGATCAGATAAGCGACGACCATCAATGACAGTGCTGCATTCAGTCCGGGGCTCTGAAGCGCTTCATAAAAGACTCCCAGCTCTCCCGGATTTGGCACATAGATTGTTAAAGCCGCCATTCCGCTCCACCAGGCAGCTCCTATTGCCGGAATGATCAATACGGCCAACGTCTCCGCCTTAGATTTCACTTTCGTCAGACTGTAAAAATCCAGCAGATACAAAGCGATATTGGCAAACAGGATCAACATCATCACACCGAAATTGCCCAAACTGTGATCATAATCCACATATAGGCTAAAAAAAGCCATCAGTTCTTGCCACACCGCTTTCATATAATCTCTTCCTCTCACGATAAAACATTCCCATTTGACGATTAATGTCAATTTTACTATAATGATATTCAGATTTCAAGATAAGGAAAGATAAGGAGACACCCCTTGAAATATCGGATAGAACGACTCGAACAAGCTCAGGTAGCAGATATTTACAGCCAATATCTTACGAAACATTTTCCGGCAGATGAAGTCAAACCCTTAAAAAGCATCAACCGCATGTGGGATATGGGTGCCTACCGCGCCTATGCCATGTATAGCGAAGAAGCCACTAATCAGGACAATGATGCCGTTCAACCTACCTTGATCGGTTACGCCTTCTTTGCAACGGCACCGACATGTGATCTGATCCTTTTGGATTACTTTGCCATTCTGGAACCCTGCCGGGGACAGGGATTGGGCAGCCTTTTTCTTCAGGAACTGAAGAATCTTCTGCCGGACTACAAGGGAATCCTCATTGAGACAGAGGATATCGATCGTGCGCAAAACGAGACAGAACTTCAAACCCGCAGGAAGCGAGACCTGTTTTATGAGAAAAACGGTGTCCTTCGGACCAGAGTGAAGGGCACCGTCTATGGCGTACACTATGCTGTATGGAATTTTCCACTCTCGGGCATCTCAGACGATGTCTCCTGTCAAAAAGGCATGGAACAGATTTACCGGATCATGATTCCCGGTGAAAAGAACACGAAGTATGTGAAGATAGAAATTGCTTTTTAAGACTCCGCCAACAACAGCTTCGTATAATCTTCTTTCGGATGGCGGAAAATTTCCTCCGTATCACCGCTTTCTATGATCTGTCCCTCTTTCATGACCATGATTCGGTCGCTCATCTGATAGATCACGTTGATATCGTGGGAGATAAAGAGATAGGAAAGCTTCATCTCCTCCTGAAGAGCCAGCATAAGTTCCATGATCTGAGCCTGCATGGTCACATCCAGTGCGGAAACCGGCTCATCGGCTATGACAAGCCCCGGTCCGGTGATCAGTGCCTGACCGATGCTGACACGCTGCCTCTGCCCGCCGGAGAGTTGGGAGGGCTTTCTGTCAAAATATTTCTCCTCCATCCCCACCTTACGCAGCATATCATGGGCCGCAGCCTCCATATCCGCTTTGGTCATAGCTTGGGATGCATTCCTCCTTCCCATCGCCCGAAGAGGCTCCTGCAAAAGCCAGCCGATGGTCTTGGTCGGATTTAAGCTGCTGTAAGGGTCCTGAAAGATCATCTGGGGACGGATGGAATGGTGCACCACATCCCCCTCAATATCACGGTTCATACCAAGAATTGCCTTGGACAGGGAGGTCTTGCCGCAACCGCTCTCTCCCACAAGCCCCAGCACCTCGCCCACGCGGATATCAAAGGTTGCGTGGGACACCACGCATTGTTTTCGGTTACGGGAAAAGAGGCTGTTCCCCCCATCCCGATAAAAGACGCTCAGATCTTGAACTTCCAGAACGTTCCCGGAGGCGGAATCTCCTTTTCTCCCATGCCGTTTCATCCGGGAGGGAACCGCCTCGATCAGTTGTCTGGTATAAGCCTCGCGGGGATGCCTGAAAATCTCTTCTGCAGGTCCCATTTCAACCACGCGCCCATCCTTCATCACTGCCACTCTATGGCAGATCCGCTTCGCCAGATTCAGGTCGTGGGTGATAAACAACATAGAGTTTTTTTGCTTCTCATTGATCTCCTTTAACAGTGCGATGATCTGATTCTGTATGGTCACATCCAATGCCGTGGTAGGCTCGTCGCAGACGATCAGATCCGGATTCAGGATCACTGCCATAGCAATCATCGCCCTCTGCCGCATACCGCCCGAAAGCTGATGGGGATAGCTGTCGTATACTTTCTCCGCCTCGCGCAGTCCCACGGCGGCAAACATATCGAGCACTTTGCTGCGCATCTGTTCTCGAACACCCTCTGCCCGGCCGGACGCATCGTCCACATTCCGCCATTCATCCATGTGCAGGCGCAGCATCTCCTCCACCTGCGGTCCCACCTTCTGTGTTGGGTTCAGGGAAGTCATGGGCTCCTGAAATACCATGGACATCCGGTCCCCCTGATAACTCTGATACAACGCCTTGTCCCGCTTCTTTCCGGCTTCCAAGAGCACCACATCATCCATGGAGATCTTACCGGAAGTGATCTGCGCCTCTTCACTGACCAGTCCCATCAAAGTCAGGGCTGTCACCGACTTGCCGGAGCCGCTCTCCCCTACCACTCCGAGGATCTCTCCGTCTGCAATCTCCAATGTTACGTTTTTCACTGCTTCCGTGTCGCCAAAGGCCACAGACAGATCCTCAATCCTTATCATCCCTGAAGCCTCCTTATTCCCTCGCTGAAAAGCGAAAAACCCAACACGATCCACACGATCGTAAGTCCCGGTGCCAGCGCATACCAGGGTGCCAGCGCAAGATACCCCTGCGCGTCAGACAGCATATTGCCCAGGCTGGCATCCGGCGGCTGCACACCAATCCCCAGATAACTCATGCCCGATTCCGCCAGGATCGCATTGTTAAAGCCGATCATCACAGACACCCAGAATGTGGAGAAAATATTCGGCAGAATGTGTACAAACAAAATGCGCCCCCTGCCGACCCCCATCATTCTGGCTCTGGCAATATAATCCGCGTCCCTGAGACGGATAAACTCGCTCCGCACAATACGGATAAAGCTGGGAACAAAGACAATCCCCAGCGAAATGATCACATTCTGCCGACCGGAACCCAGTATACTGATGATCACAAGTGCAAGCAAAATACTGGGGAAACCATTGACTGCATCAGTCAGTCTCATAACCGCTTCATCCAAAAGTCCCCCGAAATATCCTGTGAGAGCCCCTATTAAAATTCCCATGATCCCAGAGATCAGAACCACCAGACCGCTGATCAGGATGGTGGTTCCCACTCCCCTCATGACCCGGGAGAAAATATCCCTTCCAAAATTATCCGTCCCAAACAGATGACTCAGAGAAGGAGCACAAAACTTTTCCGCTGCCGACATGGCCGTCGTGCTGTACGGGGTCCAGAACGCCCCGAGCAAAGCTATGCCCACAGCTATAATGGTCATTACAAGGCCTGCGATCAGGTACTTATTCCATTTGCCATTTGTTTTCACTGTGCTCCCTCCTTTCTTTGTCTTGGGCTGATTACGTCTCTACCGATTACTAATTCTGGGATCTATCACCCGATACAGCACATCCACCAGAAAGTACACAAATATCACCACAAACGTGATATATAAGATCAGGATCTCCACCACAGGAAAATCTCTGGTGGAGATGGAGCTGATCAGAAGGCGCCCCACTCCGGGCAGCCCAAACACCTGCTCCACCACAATGCTGCCCGCCACGATCTCCGCGATGATCATTCCCAGAAATGTCACCACAGGCATCAACGCGTTGCGGAGCACATGTCCGTACATCACTCTTCTATCGGAACAGCCCTTGCTATATGCGGTGCGCACATAGTCGGACCGCATCTCTGTCAACATGGAATTGCGCAGGAATCTGGCCGTCATTGCAATCTTCGGGATCGCGATGGAGATTGCCGGAAAAACCAGATACCCTAAAAAGGCACCAAAATTTTCCCGATAGCTCACATAGCCGCCGGGAATAAACCATTTCAAAACAATGCCAAATAAATAGGTCACAAGGATCCCCAGAAAGAAGGAGGGGATTGCCATGGAAGTCTGTGTGACTACGCCGAGAACAGCGTCCAGAAAATGATTCCTGCTTCTGGCCCACAACACTCCCAGAGGGATCGATACTACAACGATCAAAACAAGTGAGAGCGCCGCAAGCCAAAGCGTCACGGGAAGTTTGTCCCCGATCAGCTCCGATACCGGCATCATCTCGTTCATATTTTTAGAATAACGGTAGCTGACACCCAGATCTCCCTGCAGTACATCCGTCATCCAGTTTACATAACGCTTTACCGGCGGCTGATCCAGTCCAAGCTCGGCGCGAAGTTTTGCCTCCCTCTCGGGAGTCGCCTCTGTGCCGAGAATGGACGTGACCACATCGCCCGGTATAATTTGAAAGGCAAGGAAGGCAGCCACAGATACGACAAACAATGTAATAATGAGAGTGATAAACTTTTTACCTAAATATTTCATGGCTGCCTCCTCCTTTCAAAATCAAACTTTTGCACTATATTACTCTACAACATACACCGTGCTCATATCCTGCACATACACAGGGTAGAACTTGTAGCCCGAAAGCCTCTTGCTGATGGCTGTGATGTTGGCGGGCACCTGCAGAAATGCGGTGCTTGCCTCATCCACCAGAATCTGCTGCAGCTCCGCATAGTAGTCTGACCTGCCGGCCATATCCTGAACCCCTTGTGCCTCCAGATAAGTCTTATCGTATTCCTCATTCCGGAAGTTGATAAAGTTCTTGGATGACTCGGTCTGGAAACGGTTCAGCAAGTAGCCCGGCGTCTGGTCGCAGGTGATGCCGCTGATGGTAGCTGCATATTGGCGTCCGTTGTAGATGTCGGTGAGCCAGGTATTCCACTCCACCGCGTTGATGGTGGCGTTGATGCCAACCGCCTTCAGCTGCTCCACGATCACCTCGCCCGTCTGCATATGGAACTCGTAGTTGGAAGGGATGGCAATCTCCAGATCAAAACCGTCCGGATAGCCGGCCTCTGTAAGCAGTTTCTTGGCCTTCTCCACATCTGCGGTGTTGCCGTACACATCATTCAGATCCACATAGAAATCTTTCAGAGTGGGCAGCATAGCCGAACTGATTACCGTACCGCTTCCGCCGCCGACAAAGTCATTGACAGAATCTTTGTCGATGGCATACAGAATCGCCTGGCGCACCTTCACATCGTCCAAAGGTGCCACCGTATTGTTCAAAAACAACGCCTGCACCACGTTGGAGGGCGAAGCGATCACCTGATGAGTGTCTCCCAGGGTTTGCGACTGAGAGTCTGTCAGATAGGGGTAGATATCGATAGAACCGCTCTGCAGTTCCAAGAGAGCGGTGTCCGCACTGGTCACGATCTTAAAGGTGACCTCATCCAAGTAGGGAAGCCCCTCCTGCCAGTAATCCGCATTCTTTGCAACAACAATCCCCTCCTGAGGCGTGTAGGAGACAAAAGAAAACGGTCCGGTGCCAATGGGATCTACCGCTTCCTCCTCACCGCTTCCTGCGGGGATGATGGCTGCCGTAAAGCTGTAGAGCAGCTCTGCGTTGGCACTTCCTACTGTCACCTGAACCGTATTTTCATCGAGAATATCAACGGCCTGAATCGTGCTCATTGTGGAGATCAGAGGTGTGCCATCCAACAGTCCGGATACTCTCTCCAGAGAGTACTTCACATCCTCAGCAGTCACAGCGTTGCCATTGTGGAACTTCACATTGTCTCTCAAGGTGAAAGTATACACCAGACCATCCTCGGAGATTGTGTAGTCACTGGCCACCGCATTGATCAGGTTGCCGTTTTCATCGGGCTTAACCAAGCCTTCAAAAATGTTAAATAAAACTTCCTTAGTTCCTGCCGCCGTCGCTTTGTGAGGGTCAAGACTGTCGATATCCTGTTGTATTCCTACAACCGCGGAACCGCCGTAAACCGGTTCCCCAGACGCGGTGCTTTCCTGCGTGGGTGCACCTGCCTGTGTTCCATTTGAGCCTGCAAGAGACTCTGTAGAGGACTTATCCCCCGAAGACTCTTCTGTGCCACCTGCGCATCCGCCCAGTGCAGCCATCGTCAGAAGTGCCATAAGTAAGCAGCTAAATAAACGCTTCTTCATAGTTATGTTCTTCTCCTCTTCGATTAATAAAACCTCTCACTATTCTATTGTCGCCCTTATTGTATCATAGATACGGTGGAATGCAAGTTTTTTTACAAGTACAATCGGTAGTTCCTAATATTTAGTCTGCAAGCACCTTCTTCAATACCTCGTCCTCCATCACCAGCCGCTTGGCCTCCTCCCTGTACTTTTCCTCATGGAGATAAGTGTGTCTGTGGGGCTTGATACTGGGAGCCATGTCGATGGCCTTTAGGAAGTCTGCCTTTTTCATTCCGAGGGTCGCCACATGATCCCAGAAACCGGTCTCCGTAAGTACCGTATTCACACGAACGTAGCGGTGGTCATGCACCTTGCTCATAATGTAGGTTGCAATGCCCACCTGAACACCGTGGAGCTGCGGAACCTCCAGAATCTTGTCAAGCGCGTGGGAGATCAGGTGCTCACTGCCACTGGTGGGAGCACTGCTGCCCGCGATCTCGTTGGCAATGCCGCTCATGGAAAGGGAGTCCAAAAGCTCCCTAAGGAACAGTTCATCCTTGATACTCTCGTAGGGTGTGCGCACAAAGCTGTTGACCGCCTTCTTGGCGATCATCACGGCAAAATCGTTGACCACGGTGTATCCGCACTGCTGCTCGTAGAGCCAGTCGTAGAGCGCCGTGATCTTGGATACCATGTCCCCGATACCGGAGTAGATAAACTTCTCAGGTGCCGTCCGGATCACTTCCGTGTCCACTATGATACCGTAGGCCAGCTTTGCAGGGACGGAATTTCGTTTCCCATCCACGATCAGAGAAGCGCTGGCGCTGGAAAAACCGTCGCTGGAGCTGGAGGTGGGCACACTGATAAAGGGAATATTCCGCAGAAATGCCGCGTACTTTCCCGCATCGATCACCTTGCCGCCCCCGATGGAGATGACTGCCTTGGCCTTATTGGAGATGGCAAAAGCCAGTTTAATAATGTCGTCGATGTCCACCGTGTCAAGCTCACGGTACTCCAGCACATTCACTCCGGCCTCTTTTAGGGACGCCATCACATCCATCCCAAACATGTCGATCAGGCCGTTTCCAAAGTAGATCACCACCTGATCCAGTTCTTCGTCCCTTAAATAGCTGCCGATGTTCTTTAAGGTTCCCTTTCCCACCTTCAAGATTACCGGAATTGCGATACTGTCTGCTGTCTTCATTTTTTCTCTCCTATCACTATGTATTTTCTTTGGAAACAAATTTCCAACTCCCGCTTTACAACTTTAAACCGCTGTAGTAAAATCAAAAGGTATGAAAATTGTAAGGAGGTTTCCCATGTTAAAACAGGTTTCTATCTATGCAGAAAATAAAAAAGGCACGATGCAGGACATCACCGGTATCCTTGCCGGCAACAATATCAATATCTTGGGTTCCGTCACCAACGACAGTGCAGAATACGGCATCGTCCGCATGGTGGTGTCCGATCCGGATGCCGCGGTGAAGGCACTCACGGAGAAGGGCTACATCTGCCGCCTGACCGATGTGCTGGGCGTGGAAGTCACCGACGAGGTTGGTAATCTTCACAACCTGCTGATGGCTTTAAATGAGAGCAACATCAACGTGAACTATCTGTACCTGTCATTCAACCGTACCACCGGAAAGCCAATCATGGTCTTCCACGCGGACAGTGCCTACGAAGTGGCGGAGTGTCTCAAGGCCAAAGGCTTTTCGCTCTGCTAGACCACTTTCATTTTCCGCAACAGTGGAGTTTGCCCATCGCATGGGCGGACTCCTTTTTATTTAATGAGTATAACATAAATTCTCCGCAAACAAAAGCTCACACATCTTCCTCTTTCCCCTCGCGACTAGCCGTCTCAATCAGGGTCATATCCACATCCTTCTCATAGTTGCGCATAGCCACCTCGATGGGGGTAGGATCCTTAGTAAGTCTTCTGCCGCCCACATGATTGAAGAAAGTGATGATCCCCGCAGCCAGTCCTACTGAGTAGGAGACTTCCAGTATGTTGACACCGGAGGACGGCTCCCTGTTCATAACAATACGGTATATTTCCGTGAAGATATCGTTGATCCCCACGTCGTTGTGATACGCCATGATCGTAAAAGCCGTTCCAAAAAAGCTGATCAAACATACCAGCGCTATCTTCAACCCCTGCTGCCATCCCTTGGGCTTTTTCACTTCCACCCATTCCACCAGCACGTCGGTCTCCCCCAGAATCTCCACACTGATATTAGGACATGCCTGTTCCATCAATTCCACCAGCTTCAGGGCACTGATCACGGTGCGTTTGGTGCCGCCTTCTTTGAAATGATGCACCTTTAGCGCCTTGCATTTGGCGCTCACTGTGCCGTCCTGACAGCGCAGGCTCCCCAGATCACTCAAATAGGCGTCCGGCTCCTGCACCTCCACATTGCGGTCGCATTTTAGATAAACGGTCACATTCGACATAACTTTCCCCCCACAGCTGGTCATCTTTTCCCATAGTCTGTGCAAAGAACCGGAAACTTATGCGTTTCCTACCGCCATATCGGCTCAAGCAGCCGCCTTGTCCGCCATGCTCCTTGCGACATACACCGCTGGTGTGTCAAGAAGGCTGGTGACAATAAAGATCACATAACTGGAAAAGATGATATTCCAGAGCGTCCCCGTCTCATAGACACCCCAGAAAGCCGCAAAAGTATACAAGAAAGTGTTGAAAAACTGTGACAGCAGGGTGGATCCGTTGTTCCTGAGCCACAGGAAACGTCTGGAGTCACCAAACCACTTGGTCGTTCTCTTCCAGATGGCATGGTAGGCGAACACATCAAAGGTCTGCACTGCAGCATAGACCACCATACTGCTGATCATCAGTCTTGGTGTATTGGAAAATACCGCACGGATAGCCGGCGCTGCCCAGTCATTCTCGTTGGGTGTAAACAACATCCACGACTGAGAGATCAGAATAAATACCGCCGAGGACAAAAATCCCAGGATCACCGCCCGATTGGCCGCTCTCTTTCCCTCCACCTCGCTCAGGATATCCGTCACCAGAAAGGTGGAGGCAAAGAGGATATTGCCCAACGTCTGCTCCATGCCGAAGGCGTCCACCACAATCAGCACCTCAATGTTGGCAGCGATAGTGGCAAGCACCGTAAAACAGTAGAGACCAATCTTTCCAAAATAACGATAAAACAGCACCACACAGGTATATATCACGATCACGTCCAATATCAACAAAAGCTCGTTACTCATAGCTTCTCCTCTTTCCTCCCATTCTCTCTTGTGTATCACTTACCGCCTACTCCGAAATCCGTATTTTCCAGCAGAATATCCACCCGGTCATTCTCTATGTAGATCGGATATATCTCCCGCATAAAAACCGCGATCACATCCGGATCCGGACGCACAGAAGTGGTATTCTCCACCATGATATTGACACAGACCCTCTCAAAAAGGGCCAGGCCCGTCTCAATATCAAGTCTCATGCTTTCTGCCGTCTGACCGGTCAACCCAAACAGAAGGCACACTTCATCAAAGCCTTCTGCAATCCGCTCCGGCTCCTTCGCACCGATTCCCTTCCTGAGCACCTGCTCCCTGTAGTTGGCATCGAATGTCTCCACACCGATCTTGATTTTCACCTTTATGCCAAGAGGCGCAAACGCTTCCCGCAACTTCGGGATCGCCTGTCTATGTATAAAGTGGCACTCAAAATGAATTTCCTTAATCCTCTTGTCCACACATGTCTTTCGGATCAGTTCCATGGTCTGTTCGTCCAGATCCACAAAGCTGCCGGAGTTTATGATCTCTAACTTGCCGTATTTACCGGTCACCTTGGCAATCTCTGTGCAATTTAATCGAAAGTTCTCCTCCGCATCAGGGCTTGCGTCCAAGTGGTAGTCGCAGAAAGTACAGCGCTTCCACTTGCACCCGGCCCCCCGAAGCAGAAGTATCTCCCGTGGATTTTTGTCTGTTATCTCAGCGTATCTTGTCATGTCCCCGCTTGCCATTTTCCCTTGTCCTTTCTGATTTTACACAAAAAAAGAGCCTGCCTGCGCAGACTCCCATCCCGATAACGGCGTATTCATATTGAATGCACGATACCCCGCTTGTTCCATAGTTTTGTTTAGAGACAGGATGGTTTCGAACTGTCTGTTATTAGGCTAAATCAAACTATAGCACATTCCTTTTAAAAAGACAACCGGCAATATATCCGCTAGAACCAACCAAACGATTTCCCCGCCCAATAGATCAACCCCAGCCCCCAGCTGGTAAAGACGCCGTACAAGATCACCGGGCCGGCGATGTTGAAGATCTTGCAGCCGATCCCGAAGACCTGCCCCTCCTTCTGAAACTCGATGGCGGGAGCCGCCACGGAGTTGGCAAAACCGGTGATAGGAACCAGTGCGCCGGCGCCGCCCCACTTTACAATGCTGGGGTAAATGTTTAAACCGGTCAGGATCACGGAACACAGGATCAGGATCAGGGAGCACCAGCTTCCCGCGGTCTGCTTGTCCAGACCGAACTGTCCCGTAGCCGTGTTTAAGAGAAATTGTCCAAAAGTACAAATGACACCGCCCACAAGAAAGGCTTTCAACATCTGCAGCCATATATTGTGGGTCGGTGTCACTTCTTTTACATATTTCTCATATTGCTTTTGCTGTTCCTGCTTGCTGTCCATACTCGATTCCACCTTTACTATCAGTTTTCCTCTAGTATGTACAGCTAAATATTTTTTATGCGCTCAAAAACTATGCGCTAGCCTGAACCTTCTTCTCCTGCTCTGCCTGAATCTCAGGGATTGCGGAGAGAAGCGGCTTCTCATCCTTTCCTTTGAGCACACGGTTCACATAGTTCTTGGTGATCTTGTAAACCTGAGGTGACAGCACCAGCACACCGATCAAGTTGGGGATCATCATCATGCCGTTAAAGGTATCTGCCAGATCCCAAGCCAGATTGTCGCTCATAACGGCACCGCCAAAAATTGCCAGCACGAAGATCACGCGGTACACGATGGTAAACTTCTCACCGAAGAGGAACTCACACGCCTTTGTACCGTAATGACTCCAACCCAGAGTGGTGGAAAACGCAAACAGCATGATCGCGATAGCCACAAAACCGGAACCAAGCTTGCCAAAGTGCATGGAGAACACAGTGGACACCATGTTGGCGCTGGAGAGGGTAACATCCCCGTAAGCTGCCACAGCTTCGCCGGTGTTTAAGTCGATCAGTCCGGAGGACAACACGGAGAACGCGGTCAGTGTGCAGACGATGATCGTGTCCGCAAACACCTCAAAGATACCCCACATACCCTGGCGGACAGGCTCACTCACATTGGAGTTGGAGTGCACCATAACGGAGGAACCAAGACCTGCCTCGTTGGAGAACACGCCTCTCTTCATACCCTGTTCGATCGCCAGACGGATGCCGGAGCCGACGATACCGCCGCCCACTGCCTCCATAGCGAACGCGCCCTTAAAGATTGCGGTAAACACCGCTCCCACATGGGAGATATTGGTAAAGAAGATCACAATGCTGCCCAGTATGTAGATCACTACCATGAAAGGAACGATCTTCTCGGTAACGGAAGCAATACGCTTCAGACCGCCCACGATCACCAGACCACCCAAGATCAGGATCACAATACCGGTCACCCAAGTGGGTACGCCAAACACGGCATTCATGTTGCCGGAGATGGAATTTACCTGTGTCATGTTACCGATACCGAAGGACGCCAGGAAGCAGAAGATGGAAAACAGGATGGCAAGAACCATACCGATCTGCTTGCAGCCCTTCTTAGCACCCAGACCATCTCTCAGGTAGTACATAGCGCCTCCGGACCACTCATCAGCCTTATTCTTGCGGCGATAGAAGATACCGAGAACATTCTCGGAGTAGTTGGTCATCATGCCAAAGAAAGCAATGATCCACATCCAGAACACTGCGCCGGGACCTCCAACCATGATAGCGCCGGCTACACCCACGATGTTGCCGGTACCCACGGTGGCCGCCAGCGCGGTACACAGAGACTGGAACTGGGAAATGGACTTGTCCTTGGTGTGTCCCACTACATGCCTATCCTTGAAAATAGCGCCGATAGTCATCTTCATCCAGTGACCGATGTGACCGATCTGGAAAAACTTGGTAAGTATGGTCATCAGTACGCCGACAAATGCTAACAGGATCAGTGCCGGCCACCCCCAGACAATGCCGTTGACTACGTCATTGACTTTTGTGACAGTTTCTAACATAATATTCTCCTCCTTTTCCTAATTTCTTACTTTACAAAAAAATACAGATAAGGAGAGAAAACCTCATCTGCGAAGTCAACTTTAATGTTTATTTCATTGTAAAGTAAAAAATCATGTATACTATAACACACAAATACAATGTTGTCAATCCACAACGTGATGCAGTTCATACCAAAAATAATAAAGCGATCCGGCCAACTTTCCTGCCGCCATAGCCAGCACTACCAGGCCAATCCCATGCCGGAAGGAGATACGCCTGGTAAAAATAGGAATACTGTCCAGCATTTCCGCAATGGCAAGGGCCAGACATCCGATGAACATGCCGCTGAATAATCCAATGATCACTTGGAATGCATATCCCAGCGCAAACCACAACTCCATGCCCTGGGGAAAGTACTTCTGAAGGAAGGCAGCCGCCTGGGCATAGGGAGTAAAGATGCTGAAATAAGCTCCCGCAAGCGTCCCAAAAATTACCATTTCCTCGTACAAAAACACTTTTTTTGCCGTATGTGTTTTTCCGGCAAAACGGGGCACCAGCCCGACCGCCACCAGCACGGTAAAAACACCCGCGGCCGAAAGCAGTCCATAGCTTGCCCCTACGATCGCCAAAAACACTCTTCGCAATATCATATTCCGATTCTCCTCTTTCCTCATGGTGACAGCCTTTGATCTACTGCTCCAAATAGTTTTGCCTGAATTTACCGAAATATGTATTGCAACTATTTTCTACGCTTTATTATTCGTTCCAAAATTCCGTGAAACTGATGTTCAGATCCACATCCCCTTTAATTCCATTCACTCTGCCTGTGGAGCTGTACTGCCAAATGTCGTACGCATACGGATAATACATCTGGTCACTGTAAGAGGCAAACCACTTGCCATATCCCTCAAAAGTCTCAATATCGATCAACAGTGCCCCCATCTCCATATTGTGGTAGATCATAGGCTTGTAACCCGCATTCTCAATGATCCGGCAGAACTGCAGTACCAGATTGGTGCGCTCCTCCACGGAGATCTGGTTCATACGCCCGGTGGCCTCGGCAGTCTTCTCCACGTCAATGACGATAGGGCCATCTATCTGATAGGGGGCAAGCTGCTCCAGAACAAGCGCCGCCTCCTCCTCAATCTCCTCCAAAGTGATAGCCTGTGTGAACACATAGACACCCACATGGATCCCCGCCGCACTGGCTCCCTCTATATTCTGCTTATAGTACGAATCCTCCGCCAGTGCACCACTTTTGTAGCCGCGATAAACCGTTCGGATCAGGGCAAACTCCACACCGTCCTCTGCCACCTTCTGCCAGTTGATCGCACCCTGATGATGGGAAACATCAATTCCCTTGTGGGAGATTACCTGTTCATTCTCAAGATACTGGTATTCTCCACTTTCCAGAATCTGCAGATTCTCCTGAACATAGTTGTTGTGTTCTAAATCTTCCCTGATGGGCACGAAATGGAATGTACCATTGCTCACAAGCACCAGTTCATTTGGATAATAGGGGCGCAAGGTCTCCACCATGGTGCCGCCCTCCTCCAGACGGGTTCGAATTCCTCCCAGAATCTCATCTTCTTTCGCTTGTACTGCCAGCGCCTGGGCTTCTTCCGCCTTCAGACTGGCTGCCTGAAGCTGTGCGTCCAGCTCCTCCTGCGTGTAGCGATATGTCCCGTCGGTTTGTATGTCTCCGGCCTGTAGGTCTCCGACCTGCGTCTCCACATTCTGATTCACCGCCATCTCTGCGGTGCTCTTGTTGATCGCCTCGTCAATCCACGCATACAAGGCAATGCCCAACGTAGTCACCAGGACCAACACTACGGAACACACCAGAGTGGTCAAGACAGTCTGCCCCGCACCCTTTTTCTTCCTGCTCAGTCTATCCTCCTCCCGACGCTTCAAATAGGAGGTTTCCTCCGCATTTCCTTTTCCGTTTGTCCCCTCACTCTTCCAATCGTTATTCATACGCTCTCCTATCCGTATATGATCACAATATTTTCTTTTTCCATTGTATAGGAAAAGCGTACGGAAAAAAAGTCTATTTTTTCTTTTTTATAATTTTTTAAGTTTGTTAGAAAATTGTGGGAAATCAAGTAATGGTTGCCTGCTCCCGCAATCTTAAAAGGATCTTCTTCTCAAGCCGGCTCACCTGCACCTGGCTGATCCCCATCATGGAGGCGATCTCCACCTGTGTCTTGTTCTGAAAATAGCGCATGTAGATCAACTCCCTTTCGCTGCTTTCCAGACTGTCCAAAAGTTGGGACAAAAGCATGTGATCCAGAAGTTTCTCCTTTTCCCGATCTGCACAGTCGCCCGCGCCTTTTATGCGGCTTCCCACGCAGCCATTCTCCCCTTGTACCACCCTATCCACCAGATACATCTCACTGCCATCCTCCTGATAGACTGCGCTGTACAAGGACTCCACTTCTATGGAGGCCTCCATGGCCAGTACAATGTCCTCCTCGGAGAGCTTTGTTTCTCCGGCAATCTCCTGAAGAGTCGGCTCTCGCTCCAAAGTAAGCTGCAGCTTCTGCCTGGCCATCTTCACTTTAACCCCATTTTCCTTGATCGTTCGTGACACCTTGACCATGCCGTCATCCCGAAGAAACCTTTTGATCTCCCCGGTGATCATAGGCACCGCGTAGGTGGAAAATTTCAGTCCCAGCGTCAGATCAAATTTGTCAATAGCTTTGATCAGACCGATGGTGCCTATCTGAAACAGATCCTCCAGATCATATCCCCGGCCGGTAAATCTTCGTACGATGTGATGCACCAGTCCTAAATTTTTCTCGATCAGTACCTCTCTTGCTTTCTTATCTCCCGTTTGTGACCTTGCGATCAGTACTGACACCTCATCCATACGCTACTCCTCGCTGTCGATCCATGCTCCGGTGTCCATCTTCTTTTTCATGCGGACGATCGTTCCCCGCCCGGGCATGCTCTCCACCTCCAGATCGTCCATGAAAGCCTCCATGAAAGCAAAACCCATACCGGATCTCTCTAACTCGGGCTTTGTGGTGAAAAGCGGCTCCATGGCCTTGTCGACATTGTCAATCCCCTTTCCCTCGTCGGACACCTCAATATGTAGAATGCCACCCTCCAATGTGCAATGCACCCGCACCTTTCCCGGATGCACCACCAAATAGGCAGGTTTCGACTCCCCATGGCGCCCGTAACCGTAAAAGTTCTCATAGCCGTGAATGATGGCGTTAGTCACGGCCTCGGAAACGGCCGTCTTGATATCCGAAATCTCCTCCAACGTGGGATTTAAGTGCGACACAAAAGCCGCCACCGCCACCCTGGCAAAGCTCTCATTACTGGAGACTGCGTCAAAAAGAATCTCCATCTCGTTCTTTTCCTGTTCTGTCATCATAGCTTTCCTCATTTCCGTGCATCTCTTTAGCACTTTTTGTTGTTTTATTCCACCACTTCCACAATCTTAGATATCCCGGACAAATTTAGTATGCGGTGGATCTGCCTGTCCACATGAATGGCATACACTCTCCCACCGAAGCAGGAAATCTTCTTGTAGCGTCCCATAATGATGCCGATCCCGGAGGAATCCATAAACTTTGTGTCCTCAAAGTCAAACACCACATGCTGCACCTGATCCTGCAAGAGCAGCCGATCAGCATTTGCACTGATATAGGCGGCTCTGTGGTGATCCACCTCCTCCGGAAGCCTGACCATCAGGCAGTTGTCAATAATCTGAAATTCTTCCATAGTTTTCCTCCTCTCCTAACTCATCTTTAACCCCCGAATAAACAGAGACTCAAAACGCTCTGCGTTTTGAGTCTCTTCTTTCGTATCTCTGTCCAAATTACTGGCTGCCTGCCATGTCATTCTTAAATTCTTGTGATCGCTTCGCTCTGTCCGTGTTCGGAAAACGCTCGATCAAATCGTCGTAAACTAAGTTGGCATTATTGAAGTCGCCCAGTCTGTGGTAAGATCTAGCCAGATAGAAAAGGGCATCCACATTATCATTATTGTAGAACACAGCTTTGGTAAACTGTTCCAGCGCTGCCTCATAATCTGCCTCATTATAATAAAGTCGGTATCCCTCATTATAGTAGTCTTTCGCCAACCCCGGCCCAATGATCCCCAGAAGCGTGTTATATAATCTCTGGAAAGACTCCGGCATCTCCTCGATCACAACACTGTCGGCAATGCTCTCCAGATTAGTCGCCGCCTGATCGACATCTTCCGTATCCAGATAGGCTGCTGCTGCCGCCAGAAGATTGTCCATGCTGCTCAGGGTTCCATCGGTGCCGGCGTAGTTCTCAAGTTCCTGCGTCTTTTCGTCCAGCTCTGCCTGCAAGCTGTTCACCTGTCCCTCCAGATCCTGAATCTCCAGCGTTTTGGCATCCAACTGCTCACCCAGATCTCTGCGTATCTGATCGCTCTCGCTCCGAATGCTGGCCACTCTGGAGGGCACCACCAGAAAATACATGGCCGCCAGACCGATCACCAGACCGATTCCGATATTCACCAGCGTGGACACACCGCCGCCTTTTTGCTCTCTCACATTCAGCGGTTGGATGATCACCTCGTTGTCACTTTGATAGCGCAGGGTGTTATCCTTTTTGCGCTTCGCCGCCGGCTGCTTTGCATTCTCGTCCGGTGCAAGCATCAATTCCACTTCTTTCAGGTAGCGGAGAGTCAGTGTGTTGTTTCTGTCAATATCCACACACTTTTGCAGTTCTTTCCTGGCACGCTCCCACTGCTCGCTGTCCATGTACAAAAGCGCCAGAAGCTGATGCGCCTGTACAAACTTTGGGTTCAAGGACAACACCTTTTTCAGCTGAATGATCGCCAGATCCTTGCTGTCCTGTATACAATATGCATATGCCTGATTGTACTTCTTGATCGTCTGGTTGATGGAATCCAGGCGGGAAGCGTTGGATTGTATCATACTGATATAATCATCCGCTATATTTTTATCAGGGCGAAGATTCTTGCTGATAACCCACTCACTCAGGGCGGCAACAGCCTCCCCCGTCTCAAAATAGATCAGTCCCAGGAGGTTCCTCGCATCGATATTGTTCTTGTTAAATTTCAAACTTTGCCGCAGACTGTTGATCGCACCCGACAGATCCCTCACACCGGCCTTCTCCAGACCGTCATTATAGAATCGGTTGGAGACATACATGATCTTCTTGTAGAGAGATACATCTGCCCCGCAGGCGGTACAAAAGTCATGTTCTGATAGCTGGCAGCCGCAATGATAGCAAAACATACCTTTCCCCTCCTAATTGGCGCTCTCTTGTTCTTCCGATTCCTTTATCATCTTCACCAGAAGATCCGCCATATCCGTCAGATCCTGATTGTAGATCGCTTCCTCTGCATCCTCCACCTCAAGGCTGGGATGAAATTTCTTCAGTTCCTCTTCAAAATTGATCATTCAAAAACTCCTTTATCTCACCAACCAGATACAGGCTCCCCACCACATAGAGGCGCTCACCCGACATCTGTTCCTCGCGCAGCGCGAGGAAGCCCTCCTCCGCACTGTCATACATTGTATAATTACATTCTGGATATCGTACAAAGGCACTTTCAAGCTGCTTCAATGACGCCGTCCTGCCGCTTTTCAGCGGTACAACAGCAATCCCCGCAAATAACCCGGACAACACAAGCTGCTCTGTCATACGCATATAGTTCTTGTCTGACACCGCCCCAAAGAGCAGAAGTCTCTTGCCATCCACTCCGTCCTGACGTACCGTGTCCAAAAAAGCACGGATGCCGTCCTCATTGTGAGCGCCGTCCACATACACCTCTGGAAAGACTTCCTCCATCCTCCCCTGCCAACGGCATTTGAAGATCCCGTCCACAATATGACGGACAGGGATCGCATCTCCCATTAACACCTCTGCGGCACGCACCGCCAGCGATGCGTTCTCCATCTGATAGTGAGCAACGGTATTCAGACGTAGTCTAATATAACCATAATACCTAGTATGCAGGGAAAAATCAATCATTTTATTTTTTAATTCTGAGAATGTGTAGTCGTTTTTCGACACAGGATACATTTTTATGCCAAGTTCTTCCCCTTTTCGCAGAAACACCCGACTAGTTTCCACCTCCACGTCTGCGTACACAAGGGGAACTCCCTCCTGCAGGATCCCCGCCTTTTCTCCGGCGATCTGCTCCACCGTATGCCCTAAGTACTCCACATGATCCAATCCGATCCTGGTGATCACGCAGAGCGCCTTAACACCCACAGCATTGGTGGCATCCAGTCTCCCGCCAAGACCGGTCTCCAAAATACAATAGTCCGGCACTGCTTCTGCAAAAAGCAACATCGCCATAAAGAAAAGATACTCAAAAAAGGTGGGATGATACCCTTCTCCCCTTTCCAGTGCCTCCCAGTTCAAACTGTCATATATCTGCAAAAACGCTTCAAGAAAGGGCTCTTTATCCACCATCCGGCCTCTGATCAGAAACCGCTCCCTGATATCCACCAGATGGGGCGATGTAAATACACAAACGCTTTTTCCCGCCTCCTCCAAAATAGAGCGCAAATAGGCACAAACAGAGCCCTTTCCGTTTGTGCCGGCTACATGGATCGTGTAAAGTTTCCGGTCAGGATCCCCCAGTGTATGCAGATACGCCTTGGTTTCCTCCAGCGTATGCTTCGAGGTAAACTTTGGGATATCGTTCAGGTAGTCCACGGCCTCCTCAAATGTCGCGATCTCCCGCTTTTCCATGTGTGAGCCTTCCTATTATCATAGGGGGCGCCTTGAAGGAACGCCCCTTTGTCATTCTTATTTCTCATTTTAATTGGGCAAGTCTTGTCTTCACCTGCTCCATCATCTGCTCGTACTTTGCCAGTTTCTCTTTCTCCTCATTGATCTTGGCCTCCGGTGCCTTGGACAGGAAACGCTCGTTGGAAAGCATGCCGTTCACGCGGGCAAGCTCACCCTCCAGACGCTTCTGCTCCTTGGTCAGACGGTCAATTTCCTGCGCAATATCCACCAGCTCCGCAAAGGGAATGTAGAGAGTTGCACCGGGGATCACCACAGAAACCGCATCCTGAGCAATTCCGGCCTTGTTCTTCTGCATAGTTACATCGCTGGCATAGGCCAGAGTTGCAAAAAATAGCTTGCCTTCCGTGAAAGTGTTTAGGATGTCCTCATCCTCGCTGACCACATAGACGCTCGCCTTGCGGCTTGGGGCCACATTCATCTCTGCGCGCACATTGCGGATGCCGCGGACAGCCTCCTTGATGATCTCAATGTCCTTCTCCTCCTTGGAGAAGCTTCGCTTCTCTGTGTATACCGGCCAGCTGCTGACCATAATGGAGTCCTCCTCACTCTGGAGAGTACAGAAGATTTCCTCCGTGATAAAGGGCATGTAGGGGTGCAACAGCTTCAGCGCATCGATCAACACGGTCCTGAGCGTCCACAGAGCAGCGTTCTGGCTTGCAGCATCGACGGAGTTGTACAGTCTGGGCTTCACCATCTCAATATACCAGTCGCAGAACTCGTCCCAGATGAAGTCGTACACTTTCTGTACTGCGATACCCAGTTCAAAATGCTCCATATTGTCGGTGACATCTTTCACCAGAGTGTTCAGCTTAGACAGTATCCACTTATCCACCGGCTCAAACTCACCTGTGGCGGGAGTTGCGACTTCCCTCCCATTTTTTTCCAGTGCCTGCTCCATATTCATCATGATGAAGCGGGAAGCGTTCCACACTTTGTTGGCAAAGTTGCGGCTGTTCTCCACCCTCTCATAATAGAAACGCATATCGTTCCCAGGTGCGTTTCCGGTGATCAAGGTCAGGCGCAGCGCATCTGCACCGTACTGGTCAATGATCTCCAGGGGATCAATACCATTGCCAAGGGACTTGGACATCTTGCGTCCTTGGCTGTCTCGCACCAATCCGTGGAATAACACGGTTTTGAAAGGCTTCTCTCCCATCTGCTCATAGCCGGAGAAGATCATGCGGATCACCCAGAAGAAAATAATATCGTAGCCGGTCACCAGCACATCCGTGGGATAGAAATACTTCAGATCCTCCGTCTGCTCCGGCCAGCCCAACGTCTCAAAGGGCCACAGGGCGGAGGAAAACCAGGTGTCCAGCGTGTCGGGATCCTGTGTGAAGTGCGTTCCCCCGCATTTGGGACATGTTGTTGGCGCCTCTTTGGCAACTACCACTTCCTTACAGTCGTCACAGTAGTAAGCGGGAATGCGGTGTCCCCACCACAGCTGACGGCTGATACACCAGTCGCGGATATTGTCCGTCCAGTTGAAGTAGGTCTTCTCCATGCGCTCAGGGATCAGCTTGATATCGTCATTCTTTACAGCCTCCCTGGCAGGCTTGATCAGTTCCTCCATCCGCACAAACCACTGCTCCTTCACAAGCGGCTCAATGGTGGTCTTGCAGCGGTCATGGGTGCCAACGTTGTGGGCGTGATCCTCGATCTTTACCAGAAGGCCTTCCTTCTCCAGTTCTTCCACAATGGCCTTTCTGGCCTCGTATCGATCCATTCCCACATATTTTCCACCGTTCTCGTTGATGGTGGCGTCGTCGTTCATAATGTTGATAATGGGCAGATCATGGCGCTTGCCCACCTCAAAGTCGTTAGGGTCATGGGCAGGAGTGATCTTCACCACACCGGTGCCAAACTCTCTGTCCACATAGGTGTCCGTCACAATGGGAATCTCCCGGTTCATGATGGGCAGCATCACTTTCCTGCCGATCAGATGCTGATATCTCTCATCCTCAGGATGGATCGCCACCGCGGTATCTCCCAGCATGGTCTCCGGACGAGTAGTGGCAAAGGTCAGAAACTCCGTGGTGCTGGGCTTGCCGTCCTCGCCGATCAGAGGATATTTGATGTGCCAGAAGTGTCCGGCCTGCTCCTGATATTCCACCTCTGCGTCGGAGATGGAGGTATTGCACACAGGGCACCAGTTGATGATGCGGGCCCCCTTATAGATATAGCCTTTCTCGTGCATCTTCACAAACACTTCAGTGACAGCCTTGTTGCAGCCCTCGTCCATGGTGAAACGCTCTCTGTCCCAGTCGCAGGAGGAACCCAGCTTCTTAAGCTGTGAAATGATACGTCCGCCATACTCCTTCTTCCAATCCCAGGCTCTCTCCAGAAACTTTTCGCGACCAAGCTCCCGCTTGTCGATGCCCTCCTCCTTCAGCTTCTCGATGATCCTGACCTCAGTGGCAATGCTGGCATGATCCGTGCCGGGCTGCCACAGAGCGTTGTAGCCCTGCATGCGCTTGAAGCGGATCAGGATATCCTGCATGGTGTTATCCAGCGCATGTCCCATGTGCAGCTGTCCCGTGATATTGGGAGGAGGGATCACAATGGTGAAGGGGGTTTTAGAGTGATCCACCTCCGCATGAAAATATTTCTTATCCAGCCATTTCTGATACAATCTGTCCTCTATGCCCTTGGGGTCGTAGGTCTTTGCCAATTCCTTGTTCATAAAGTGCTCCTTTCCAGTCATTAAAAAAACCCTCTGCGGAATATTTTCCGCAAAGGGCGTCATAAACGCGGTACCACCTTTGTTCACAGCCTGCGCTGCCTCATTCTGACCCGATAACGGTGATCCTCCGGGAAGGCTTACCTGTCCAAACAACATGTTAAGACTATTCAGCCGTCCGGCTCGGAAGCTACCTTCCACAGTTCTCCCTAAGAACACCTCTCAGCAATCGACGTTCCTCTCTGGTAGGGTCCGCTTGTGTACTCCTCTTCGTCACAGCCTTTTCACTGATAATTATAGTAGTATACTGCACCTGTTTTTGTCAAGGGAATTTTCCCTACTCATATTTCGGTCCTCTGCCAATCTCCTTGGCTACCACCACAAACCTTCCGTCCTCCACATGGTAGGCACAGGTGGACAAGGTCAGGAATTTGTCCCCCAATTCGGCTGTAACCCCAGTGTCATACAAAGAAAGTTCTTTGATATTGTCATAGAAATAGCGAAACTCCTCCTCTGTGTCCGCCTGAAAGAAATTATAATATTTAAATACCAGATCCGTAGCATAGTACACCTGACTGTAGAAGGCGGCGATCACCTCGTATTGCCGCTCTTCTCCCTTCGTGTAGAGGGTGATCTGTTTGTGATCTTGGTAATAGTCCTCCGACTCATAGGAAGACAGGCCGCCAAACATGGTACCGGCCTTCATGTTGTGTCCGTGGATGATCAAATTGGTAGTCCCTGCTCCATATAGAGAACTGTCCGTGTCCAAAATCAGACAGCCTGACTTGTCCGCATTCCCCTCAAAATCCCTCTCCAAATAATAGTTTTCATCCTCCATGGTCTGCATCACGGGATAATTGATGACCGTCCCGTCCACCACAAGCCACGCCGCCATGTCATCGTTCTGGGCAAAAAGTGCTCCATAGGGATTAGGAACCCGTTCTTCCTTCAACTCCTCCTGTTCGGTCTCCCCCTCATTTTCCGTGGAAGGTTCCGCTAGCGGCTCAGTCATATTTGCCATCTGTTGTCTGAGCTCCTCCATTTTGGCTTCCGACTCGCGTTCTGACCAGTAAAAATCTACGATCAACCATGCTACAATACAAAGTCCCACCAGCGCCAATCCTCCCGAAAAGAGTATCCGCCTTTTCTGTAGGAGAAATTCCTTTAATTTGCCAAATCTATCCCTACTCATCTTTCTGCAATTTCCTCATATTACTATCCTATTTTGTGTTTCTCTCCTACAGAATGCCTCACACACACCCGCCACCAAAAAAACGAGAGGCGTGGAAACCACCTGTTGAAAACTAAAGCAATTATTGACTCCATAAGCTGCCAACGCTAAAGTGCCTGCCATCAACACCGGAGATTTCTCCTGTTGCTTTCCATTCTCACGGCAGAAGCGAAAAAAGGCACACAGGAAGAAGCCTATGTAGGCAATCGCCCCAAATATTCCTTCATTGATCAACATCGTCAACCATTCATTATGTGCATTGGCATAAATCGCGTTCTGCCACTTCCCGCTGACCAGAATTGCCAGATCACGGCTCTGATCCATGTATTCTGCAAAGCAATCCGGCCCCGCACCGAAAAGCTTTCGGCCGGGACTGCTCTCCCAAAATACTTGAAAAGTCTTTCTCCAGAGAAACCCCCTCTCACTTCCCCAGCGATCGTCAAAACGAAGCCATGATATGGCTCCCATTTTTTGCCAGTATTCTTCGGAAATCTGACAGCCGACAAAGAGGAAAACTCCCCCTAGCAATATAAGAATATAGATAAGCATCAAGCCCTTTTTCACCTGTTTGCTGTCATAATATCGTGGAAGTCCTCTACACCTACAGTATCGTAGTGTGCACAAGCACAATAATAAAATTATCAGAAAAGGAAACCAGACCGCGGAGTTGATCACGTGGTCTATACTGCTCTCTTCTGGAAATAATATCCCAATCTTTGCATACTTTATCAGTGCACACACAGTCAGACACACAGCTGGCAGTAAACATAAAAGTTCCAGAAATCGAAGTTCCCTTTCACGATCCCCTAAAGATCCCGCAAGCAAAACAGCGTAAAGTGCGAGCAACGCCACATATCCACTGTCACTTCCCTGAAGTATCAGTGCTGCCACTCCCGCCAGCGCACCTATAGCAGCAAACACTCTTCCCACAATTCCTTTCTGCCCTCCCCAGTAAAAAGCTATAAGGAGAGGTACTGCCACACACAAATAGCTACAATACCAGTTGATATTGCCAATGGTGGACAGAAGATTCCTCCGGTTCCAGTCAAACCAGTCCATATTCGCAAAGACGCCCAATGGATCCAAACCATAACGGTTCAAGACACCAAGCAACGAGACTAGAAAGGCTGAGAGTAGAACTCCGCACTCCACCCATCTTTCACTGACATACCATCGGCTGACCAGAAAGTACCCCCATATCATCAACAGTTGGGTGACCACCCCCATATGCCAGCCGGAAAATCCCCACAGGGCGGTTTCCTGATAGGAACTGAATACACTGGAGAGAATGCTTACCAATCCAAAGCATATCACACACTTGTCCGCATGAGAATACCTTCGTTCAATTTTCCCTCTCCCATTGACCAACAAGACAAGCAAGCTTAGCAGTAAAAAGGCAATCGACACATTTCGGAAAAACACATACTTTACCTCTCCGATCAGCGTCAACCCGTTCTGCATATAGAGCGGCAAGACCGCCGTAACTAAGAAAAGGTATGCTGTAGCTATGATCTTCTGATGATCTTTTTGTCCTTTACCGCTATTTTTAGGTTTTTCCCTCTGATCTTCCATATCTCTCCACAAGGTAAAAACGGAAGAGAAAGGCTTTCCCTTCTCCTCCGTTCTTATGCGTCTCTTTCCCAAAGTCAGCTTACACGCTCTTCTTTCTGAAGATTACCACAGATGCGGTCAGGCAAGCCGCAGCAGCCAGAGGCAGGGCTATCGGCAGACTGTCGCCAGTCTTGGGAACGCTATCTTTAACTTTAGTCGATGCTGCCCTGTAAGCCTTAAAGGTTCCCTTAGGCGCAGCGATCACAGCGTACACGGAAAATCTGTCGGTCGTGAAAGTGATGGTAGCGGGATCATCATCCTGATCCGGCAGAATGGTGGTCACACCATCATGCAAACGAACCATAGCAAAATCATTTGTGTTGCCATCCACACCTTCGGGCGCAGAAATCTTAAATTCAACCGGAGCGCTCAGTGTGGTTACCTTTTCTCCTTCCCATATACCTTTTGTGTTAAGTATCTGCAAGTCCAGTTCAAGAATGCTGACAACCGTTCCACCCGCGGAAATCGCTGCATTATTTACAGCCTGTCTTGCAAGAGGGCCACACTGGCTGTTCTCCACATGTAACAGGGCACTCTGGCCGCTGGGAACACCTGCCACTGCATTTAAGGTGCCGCTAGGAGTAGTCAACGCTACCTGTGTGCTACTGGTATTGGAAGTAGCTATAGAAGATGCGACCGTCTCACCGCTGGCGCTTACCACTACATCGCCCGTATCCTCTTCCTCAACATCTGCATCCTCTTCCTCAACAACCGTATTGTTTTCTGTAGCTGTTGCAATAAGTTTCTCGTTGGCTACACCGGGAACCATCAACAAGCCCAATGCAATAGCTAATGCTATTAATACTGTTTTTTTCATTTCTTTTCTCCTTTCTACATGCTACCATATGGTAGCATTTCAAGGGATAGAATACCACCATTTGGTAACATTGTCAATAGGGGGATACTGTGTATTGGAAGGTGGTAATGTGTATTGGAAGCGTATTGAAGATTTGCGGATCGACAATGACCTTACCCAACAGCAAGTCGCCGATATTCTAAATTGTAAGCGGGAAGTCTATCGTCGATACGAGAAGGGAATTCGTGAACTGCCTTTGTCCTACGCCATCATACTTGCTCAACACTATCATGTGAGCATTGATTATCTGGTTGGGCTGACGGACAAAAAAAATTAATTCCAAAACTGGTCTGGTTAAAAAGTTGCATTTTGGCACTTTTTATCAAACCAGTTTTTTTGTACACTATCTGTAACATTTACAGCGCTAAAGATTGCAAAATTATAAAATTGGAGGCTTGATAGTAATGGAAAGAAAACCGGAACGAAAGAAGAGCTACAGCGTGTTGATCGTAGGAGCGATGCTTTTGATCACCAGCCTGCTCTTCGCCGTTTACACGCACCGGACCAGTTATGCCCGCTCTGTCACTCTGGGGGCAGAGCTGACTGTCCTCAAGGCACAGATTTCAGACGTGGAGACGGGAACCTTACAGGGTGATCTGGATACTCTGAATGCCCAAACATTAAATTTGTCCGCCGCGAAACTGAATAATGAGCGCCCCTACTCTTATGCTCTCACCCTCCTTTTTTTCAGCATCCTGCTGACAGCCAAAGGAATCTACAATGCCCTAGTAGGCATCACCAAGGCGGAGCGGCCGGATATCAAGCGTCTTGCACAGGCTGGCCTTCTGGCAGCCCTCTGCTACATCGGCTTCACTTTCTTCAAGATTGATATTCCGGTGGGCACAGAGAAGACCGCCTTTCACTTTGGCAACGTGTTCTGCGTGCTGGCCGCGCTTTTGCTGGGTGGTTACTGGGGTGGTCTGGCAGGCGCTATTGGCATGACCATTGGTGACCTGACTACTTCCTATGTGACCAGCGCACCGAAAACTTTCTTATTAAAACTTTTGATCGGACTGACCGTCGGCTTGTTTGCCCACAAAATCTTTAAACTCAGCCGCTCACACTCTCCCAAGTATGTGACCGGTGTCACCGTCCTCGCCAGCCTCTGTGGCATGGCGTTCAACGTGGTGGCTGATCCTCTCGTGGGATATTTCTATAAGATGTACCTGCTGGGGGTACCGCAGGAACTCGCTTCCACTCTCGCGAAGATCGCCACGGTCACGACTGCTGTCAACGCTGTGGTCGCTGTCATCGCTGCTTCCATCTTCTATCTGGCGCTTCGACCTGCACTTAGAAAGTCCGGACTGTTCGTCCAGATAACCCCTGAAAAAGAAACGATATGATACCCTTTTAGTGATGATCAATGATAACACAGACCCGGGCGCTGTAGAAAAATAGTGCCCGGGCCTACCATCAGCATTATAATAACATATGTTTTTAATCTCTAAAACGAATCTCTATATTTCCCATGGAACACTCTGCGGCGATCCTTTTCGCCGCACCGTTGTCCTGCACTTTCCGGTTGCCCAGACCGCTATAATCCTGTCCTCCGACGATCAGGCCTCCCATCGTCCCTTGAAGTTCATAATCATAATCCTTCTCTGTTCCCACAAGATCCATCTCTATATTTCCCATGGAACACTCAAGCTCTGCCTCCGACGTGATGTCACCCGCATAAGTCAGGCTACCCATGGACACATCGGCTTCCAGATGGCGTACCTGCGCATCCGCAAGTTCCACGGAACCGGCTCCCACATCAATATTCAGCTCACCTACGCAAAAAAGCTCACCCACGATCTGACCGGCACCGACTTCCAAAGAGATCTCCTCCGCAGTCAATTTACCAAACTCCAAACGGCCTGCTCCCAGCCCTATACTTATCTCATCCCATAAGATGGCATCCGGAATATAGAGGGTGATTTGTCTATTCCCGACCTTCGTCCACCGGTTGGTGCTGGTGAGTGATTTTAGATATAGGGTGTCTCCCTCCACATAAGCCTGAAATCTGCCGGCATTATCTGCCTCTACATAACACATGTTATCACCAGAGCTCTTCAGGGTTAATACACATCCCCCTACCTCAATATCCAACCCGTGGACATCCTCACTGCTCTCCAAAGCATAACGGTCCACATCACCACTCAACACCTCGTGGTCACTGTCAAACATAATCTTGTCATTGATATTATAGTTCACCTGATCCAACTCGTTTATAATATTTGACCCCCACTCTCCCAATCGGGAATCACTTTGCCCATGGGTGACGGAATCCGCCAATTCCCCCAGACTCACAGGCCCTCCATGAACAAATTGGGAAACCTCTCCCAATAGGACACCTGCGGCGATCAAAACCAAAGCCAAGAGCGCACAAACTTTCATAAATTTACTCATGATTTAACTTTCCTTCTTTCCTTCTATAATTAACGCACTTTCTTTATAGCGCCTCCTTTTTGGGAAACAGCTTATGCCACAAAATTCCGATCCCCCTAAACATAGCTGGTGTTATTATTCCTGCCATGGCCACTGTCAACATCAGAAACAAAATGGCCACGCCTCCACAGATAAGGCCTCCTGCCAAGAGCATCAATCCCACCAAAGGGGAGTAAAACAGGCTGCTAAATCCCAGTGCAAGTAAAAAGAGCATCACAAAGAACAGTGCCACCACAGCAACCCCAAATCCTATGATCAGTCCAAACCATCCCACGATCACACCGAGAATTGACCCCAACGCCCCCATCACGAGACTCAGTATGCCGCTCGCCACACCCAGGATCACGGGGGAGGCAATGACACAGAGGATCACGATCAGAATGATCCAGCCCGCAGATAATTTTTCTTCCTTTCTGGTTTTCTTCTGTTGTCCCGCGGTCTGCGCCCCCGCATGGGAGGCATCTCCCTGATAAGGCATCATCTCGCGCCCCTTCACCGGCGATCTGCCATAGGTCTCCTCACTGCCGTAGCCGGCGCCATACAGATCCCTCTTAATATTCTCCGCCACACGGGCCGGTGTCCCCAACGCCTCAATGACGGCCTGCTCGTTCTCCGCTCCGGCATCGTCAAAATAGTCGTTATAATATTGCAACGCTTCCTCCCTCTCCGTGGGAGATATATTTTGCAGCAGACACTCCAACTGCCTTAAAAACTCTGCTCTATTCATCCTGCTTCTCTTCCTTTCCGAATATGATTTTGCCCTCAAACAGTCCCGTGATCTTCTCCGCGTACTGCCGCCACTCGCTCTCATACAGATGCAACTGGGCCCAACCCCGACTGGTGACTTTGTAGTAGCGCCGGTTCCTGCCGGCACACTCCATGTCGTACACCTCCAGACATTCGTCCTTCTGCAGTCTGCGGAGCACCGGGTAGAGTGTGGACTCCGACAGCTCGATCACTTGACGGACCTCCTGGGTGATCTTGTACCCATATGTTCCCTCCGGCTCCTTGGACACCACCGCAAGCACGATCGCATCCAAGAGTGCTGCTCCCGTATTAAATACCATACCATCGCTCCTTTGAGAATATCTTTTTGTGATATCCTTGAAAATTTATTTAATTTAATTTCACATGTTACTTTATAGAAATATCATATTACTTTTTCACGATACTCTCCCAACGAAGATATATTGTTTTAATCTATAATATTATATATCATATAGTATATTGATACTATACATTATATAATATTATTTGTCAACATATATTTAAAAATATAAGGCAGTTTTGACTAAACAGCCAAAACCGCCTTATATAGCTTCTATATTATGTAGCTCCTCCGCTACACTTCCATCTTCCAGAAAAATGCGCTGTAGGCGGGCAATGTACTTCCTCCGCCAAAATCATGCTTCTCACCGCTGATCAGATCTACCGCCGTACCGCAGCCAGCGTCAAAGTGCGCCACAAAGTCCTCCCCGTCCGCGTTGATCGCCACCATCACGCGCTCATGCTCCGACTTCCTCTCGAAGATGCACTGCTTGTTGGTGAGCACCACGGAGCGAAAACTTCCATAATTCAATGCCTCGGAATTCTTCTTGGCCTCGCTCAGACGGCTGATCCAGTCGCAGAGCTCATTCCACTCCGGCTCCTCAAAGCATGCACGCAGAGCGGGGTCACCCTCCTCCTTGCGCGCTTTTGCCCCCCACTCGCTTCCGTAATATACGCAGGGAATACCCGGCATGCCGTATTCCAGCGCGTAGATCAGGGGCAGATGCTTCTCGTTGCTCAAAATGCTGGCCACTCTGGTCACATCGTGGTTGTCCACAAAGGAGAGCATGTGCTTTCCTCTATATAAGGTCCAGTTCTCCGGTCCAAACTGACGCAGCAGAGAGTGGTTGATCTCAAACATGTTCATACTGTTGAAACTGCTGTAGAGTCCCTTGTAGCACTCATAGTTGGTTGCCGAGTGAAGCATGGCATCATTCACAAGGCGGTTGTAATCGCCGTGAAGCATCTCTCCCAGCAGATAGAAGTCCGGCTTCAACCCCTGTGTAAAACTGCGCAGCCTGCGCACAAAATTCTCGTCCAGACAGTACGCCACGTCCAAACGCAGACCGTCAATATCAAACTCCTCCACCCATTGCTTCACACTCTGGAGGAGGTACTGTACCACGTCCTCGTTGTTCAAGTTCAACTTGACCAGATCAAAGTTGCCCTCCCAACCCTCATACCACAGGCCGTCGTTATAGTTGGAGTTGCCACCCAGATCGATCCGGTAAAACCAACTTAAATAAGGAGATCTCTCTCTGTTTTGGATCACATCCTGAAATGGTCCAAACCCTCTGCCTACATGGTTGAACACACCGTCCAAAACCACTTTGATGCCATTCTCATGCAAGGCATCACAAACTTCCTTAAAATCCTCGTTTGTGCCCAATCTCACGTCAATCTTTCGATAATCTCTGGTGTTGTAGCCGTGGGTGTCCGACTCAAAGACGGGGGAGAAGTAGATTGCATTGATCCCCAACTTCTTCATATGGGGGATCCACTCCTTCACCTTCAGGATACGGTGCTCCAGTACACCATCATTGGCATAGGGCGCTCCGCAGAAGCCCAAAGGATATATTTGATAGAAAACACTTTCGTAAGCCCACATAATTGTCTCTCCTTTGTTGTAAATAAAATATGTAGGGCACCGCCCCTCGCAAGGCGCTTAATTCCTACGTGAAGAGTATATCATATTTCTCCTTGTGATGCTATTCTTATTTTGTGAATTTCCATTGACTGGCTAAGTCTATTGCAACAATCCCTGCAAAATTTTTCTCGACTTAAGTTTGAAGGAGATGTCATTTTTTTGGCGTATTTTCTCGAGAAATCCACTAAATCCACAGACTTATCCACATATATACAGCTGTCATTTAAATGTCTTTTTACATGTCTTTTTTGAAATTTTATGATGTCATTTCTTTCATTTTAATTGTAAGCAGGAACACTTGTTTTCTTATTTCCACTACAACCAGGAGTCCCAAAAACGTTCCACACGCTTACCCACAGTGTTTACACTGACAGTCTCAATATCTGTCCATTCTCTGGGAAACATTCTGCGGTAGGCAGGCTGCAGAAAGCGCTCGTCCAAAAGGGCAATGATACCGATATCCTCCGCTGTTCGAATGACACGTCCAGCCGCCTGAAGCACTTTGTTCATGCCCGGATAGCGGTACGCATAGTCAAAGCCGTTGTCACCATTTTCGTCAAAATGGCGCTTTAAGATCTCACGCTCATTACAGACCTGAGGAAGCCCTGTCCCCACAATAATAGCTCCGATCAGGCTGTCTTTCTTTAGGTCAATGCCCTCCCCGAAGATGCCGCCCAACACGCAAAATCCAATCAAAGTATGCTCCTCTTCCTCCTCAATCTCCATGTCGATCAAGGCCCCAAAATCACAATTCTCGTTGCCACGAAAGCGGTTCAGAAATTCCTCCCTGTCCGCCTCACTCATGTACTCGCCCTGTATGATGCACTCCCTGTCCTCCGCGGCAAAATACTCCTGATAAATGTCATACACCGTGTGAAGAAAGGAATAGGAAGGGCAAAACACCATATAATTGCCATGGAGCCTGCTTACAATTTCATCAATATATTTTGCGATATTATAGTACTCCTCGTTTGATCGTCTGGTGTACTTGCTGGTCACGTCGCCCGCAACAAAAAGTGCCCGCTTCTCCGACCGGAACACTGACTTTGCATACACCTCATAGTCCTCCTGCTCTCCCCCCAAAAGTTCCTTATAATACTGGATCGGCAGAAAAGTTGCCGAAAAGAGGATCGCACTTCGCCCCCGCATCATGCACTCTTTCAGATTCTCTCTGGGATTGACGCAGAACAGCTTCAAGCGGAAGGTATCATCCTCTCCAAGCTCCGTATACTTCACGTAGTGCTCGTCCAACCGCTCATAGATATCCAAAAAATGGCCGATCTGAAAGTAAAACTCCAGGATCTGCTCACGCACGGGCAACCGCTCTTCCCCTTGTTCCTCCAGATAATCGCCTATAGTTCCATAGAGCCTCAGCAGGGCGTTCACAAACCTGTCAATACTGTCAACTACCCTGTAAGTTTCACATTCCCTCTTCAAGATCAGAAGCTCTTTGTTGCAAATCTCCAGCTGACGCGTCATCAGCTCGCCATAGCCCTGTCTCACAAAAATGCTTTTTCCGCCAAAATGACGCTCATTTCCGACTTTGGTGTCGCTGTTTATCTGCGAAAAGTGTGGCTTTGCCTTCTGACTATCAGATTTGGTCTCATCAGCATTCACTTTTTCCGCCATCAAGTTTGACGATTTCGTCATTTCTAATGTCATTTGTCCTAAAATCTCGGTTTTATGGGAAAACCCCTCCATTTCTGACATTACTGTCTGCTTTATCTCCCGCTTCAGTTCCAGAAATTCCTCCTTGATCAGAGAGGCGCTGTACATTTCCCGACCGCGCTCTAACAAGTTGTGGGCCTCATCAATGAGAAAAAGATAGTCGCCCGTGACTCCTTCTCCAAAGAATCTCTTTAAATAGACATGAGGATCAAAGAGGTAATTATAATCACATATAATACCATCCGCAAACAGGCTAATGTCCAAACACATTTCAAAGGGACACACCTGAAACTCCCGGGCGTACTTCTCTATGCATTCTCTGGTAAAGCTCTCCTCCTCCACGAGCAGAGCGAAGAGTGCATCGTTGATTCGGTCATAATGCCCTTTGGCATAAGGGCAGCTCTCCGGATTGCAGTCCACTTTCTCCTGAAAACAAATCTTTTCCTTGGCTGTCAATATGACACTCTTAAATCGAAGACCCTTACTGCGCAAAAGCTCGATAGTATCCTCCGCTACCGTCCGGGTGATAGTTTTAGCCGTCAAATAGAAGAGTTTATCTCCCATCCCTCTTCCAATCGCCTGAATCGCCGGAAAAACTGTGGAGACAGTCTTCCCCACGCCGGTTGGAGCCTCCAGAAAAAGTTTGCGGCCATGATAGATAGTCTGGTATACATAGGACACTAATTCTTTCTGTCCCTCCCTATAGGAAAAGGGGAATTGCAGGTTGGCAATAGATGCCTGCCTGCGCTGCCGCCATTCCCAGATGTAGTCCGCCCATTTCCGATAGGAAGCGATCAGTCCATCAAACCACTCCTCCAACTGCTCAAAAGTGTAATCCTCAAAAAAATAGCGCAGTTCCTCTGTCTCTATATTACAGTAGGTCATCCGCACCTGGATAGTTTCCTGCCGTTTCTTTAATCCATACATATAAGCATAACACTTAGCCTGTGCCACATGGATCGGCACAGGCTCTTTCATCTTGAACAGATCCCGGTAAGTCCCCTTGATCTCATCTATCACCGTCTTTTGCGGAGTGTCAATAATACCGTCAGCGCGCCCCTCCACCACCAAAACGTAATGCTCCGTGGGTTGTGTATACTTTAGGGACACTTCTGGTTGATAATCTGCTCCCATTCGCTTCTGGATCATGCGATGGATGCGGCTGCCCTCCTGCATGGCATTCTCCGCTGCCCCTTGTCGGCGATTGTCGATATCGCCCTCACGCAGGATAAATTCCACCAGATTGCGAACAGACACCCTGATTTCCCCCGTGGGCACCTCTTGTCGGACTTCCGTATTGTCTGCAGTTTTTCGGACGATCTGTGTATCTGTGGACATAACTTCTATCAAACCTCGCCTTTTTAACCAAAATGCTTCACACAAAATATTTCTAAAATTGGAATTGCAAAAACTCCCTATAAAAGATAGTACTCTATCTTTTACAGGGAGTCAAACATCTCACGAATATGAATCAGCATTTCATCCGGCTAACCTCCCTCTGAAACTCTGTCATATACTCTCGAAAACGCAATGGAAGCATATTCCTCTGCAGCTCCAGGTTTCGCCTCTCCCGGATCGCTATCTTATGGCAAAAGTAAGTAAAGAGTTCCTGATAGGCAAGTTCCCTGTCTGACAGCTTAAGTTCAGAGAACTGCTCCAAGTCTCCCTCGCACTGTAGCAGATACCATGTGACCTCGTCTTGCCAAGGTGCCTGCACAACTCCCTCCATCCAAGGGACATCCTCTCTCTTTCTCCTCTGTCTCTCCGTCGGGTGGATCCCCACCAAATCTCTGTTCTCATCATAGATCATAAAGTTCTCCCCCGGAAAACGATCCGCAAAATGGGACATCAAAAATTCCATAATATTGTTCTTGGGACCGATCTTGGCATACAAGATCCTATCCTCGTCCATCTCCTGAAACCGCAAAAAGCCTCTCAGATGGTCGTACTCCCGGCTGGCGCCCCTCGCCAGTGAAAACGCATGTTGTATATGCTCATCCGCCAGATCGTCAAACAGATGCCCCGCCCGGCACCTGTTTCGCAACCCCAAGGCGATCGTCCTGTATACTGCCTGTCCCTTTTCCGGGTCAGACGAAGCCAGCGCCATGCAAATTCGAAAGTAGTCATCCTCACCAAAGGTTTTGCGCAGCGTCCTGGCCACCTTCTGTGCCTTTTCCATGTCCGTCTCCACCGGAACACTCTCTGCAAACAAAAGCAACTCGTCTGTCAGACTGACTTTGGTGTCCTCCGGTCTGCTTTTCTCTTCATAAGCCCGATAAATGGCTGTAAATATGCTCTCCATTGAATCCTCGCACTGATACACGATCATATTTCTACCTCCTTGTAATCTCCTCACGCCGTCACTAAAACTGGCCCACCGCAGCCTGAAACCGCTCCTGTGGCGTCACCTGACGCTGAAATCTTGCATCGTCAAAGAGAGACATTTGTCGATATGTCATGCCGTCGCTGCCAAACCGGATGCGATCCTTGTCACAGGTCAGGTTCCTCACGATATAGTCCTCCTCCAGCTTGGTGGGGTACATCATCTTTCCATTGCATGTGATAAAATACACCGCACGTTTCATCACTACCCCCAGCTTCTTAAGATGCTCAAAACCCAAACTGCCGCTCCGTCTGGCCGCCACAATGCGTCTGGCGCTCTTCACTCCGATTCCCGGGATCCGAAGTAACCGCTCATAAGGTGCCCTATTGATCTCCACAGGGAACTGTTCCAGATGCCGTATTGCCCAGTCCTCCTTGGGATCCAACATCACGTTGAAAAAAGGGCGCTTCTCATCCAGTAGCTCCTCCGCCTGAAAGCCATAGAATCGAAGCAGCCAGTCCGCCTGGTACAGTCTGTGCTCCCTCAAAAGCGGAGGGCCTCCCGGAAGTGCCGGAAGATCCTTGTCCTCATTAACATTCACAAAGGCAGAGTAAAATACCCTCTTTAGTTCAAACTTTTGATATAGGCTCTGAGCAACCTCCAGAAGCTGATGATCGTTCTCGCCAGTAGCTCCGATGATCATCTGCGTGGACTGCCCGCCCGAGACAAAGCGAGGAGCATTCCGATACAGCACCAGCTCATTGCGACTTTCCTGTATACCGTTTTGAATCTGTCGCATGGGAGTCAAAATATTCTTGCGATGCTTGTTAGGTGCAAGCAGTTTCAGTCCTTCCGCCGTAGGAAGCTCCAGATTCACACTCATGCGGTCCACCAGAAAACCGGTCCGACGAATCACTTCCGAATCTGCACCGGGTATGGCCTTTACATGGATATAGCCGTTAAAATAATAGCGGTTGCGCAGCAGCCACACCGTGCGACAGATCAATTCCATAGTAAAGGTGGGATTCTCCAAAATGCCGGAACTTAAGAACAGCCCTTCTATATAATTCCTCCGGTAAAATTCCAGTGTGAGGGTACAGACCTCCTCCGGCGTAAAAGTGGCTCTCGGCACATCATTGGAACAGCGGTTGATGCAGTACTTACAGTCGTAAATACACTCGTTAGTGAGTAGAATCTTAAGAAGGGAAATACACCTCCCATCGCTGCTGAAGCTGTGACAGATCCCGCAGGACACGGCGTTTCCTGTAGAGTGACCATCCCCACGCCTGTCCACGCCGCTGGAGGTGCAAGCCACATCATACTTCGCCGCATCCGTCAATACTCCCAATTTCTCCATGAGGGACATTTTCCCTCCTAAAGTCAAAAACTCCACACTCTCGCCTCTTTCTGTATCGAACATTTGTTCTTATTTTAGTTTAGCACATATGTTCGTTTTTGACAAGTTGTTTTTTATCTAAAAAACTATTGCAAAATACCCCAAAACGCGGTTAAATGAAATAGAATGTTTATTTTATTAGGAAGAGGAACGTGATATGTCAAATTTAATCGTACCCAAAGATTACACTTCTCAACTGAATCTGTACAAGACACAGATTGCCATCAAGACCGTGAAGGACTGCTTTCAGACGCTCCTTGCTGAGAATTTGCATCTGCTGCGCGTGACTGCACCGCTGATGGTGGATCCCACTTCGGGCCTGAATGACAACCTAAATGGTGTGGAGCGTCCTGTCAACTTCGATATTAAATATCAGAATGGCAGAGAGGCAGAGATTGTACACTCTCTTGCTAAGTGGAAGCGCTTTGCTCTGAAAAAATATGGCTTTTCCAATGGAGAAGGCCTCTATACGGACATGAGCGCAATCCGCAGGGATGAGGATGTTGACAATATTCACTCTATCTATGTGGATCAGTGGGATTGGGAGAAAGTCATCACCAAAGAAGAACGTAACCTTGACACTTTGAAGGAGACTGTTCGCACCGTCTACAAGGTACTTCGCAAGACGGAAAAATACATGGCAATTCACTTTGACTACATAGAGGAGATCCTTCCATATGATATTTTCTTTGTGACCACCGGCGAGCTGGAGGAGAGATTCCCCGAATGCACGCCCAAGGAGAGAGAGTATCATATCGCAAAGGAAAAGGGGGCCGTCTGCATTATGCAGATCGGCGATAAACTGAAAAACGGCGAGCCTCACGACGGCCGCGCCCCGGACTACGATGATTGGAGCCTGAATGCGGACATTGTGGTGTATTATCCCGTTTTGGACATCGCTCTGGAGCTGTCCAGCATGGGCATCCGTGTGGACAGGGACGCTCTGCTGTCCCAGCTTGAGAAAGCCGGCTGCCCTGAGAGAGCCGAACTTCCTTTCCACAGGGCTGTGATCGAGGAGGAACTGCCTTTCACTATAGGCGGCGGCATCGGCCAGTCCCGCATCTGCATGTTCTTCTTGAGAAAAGCCCATATCGGCGAGGTACAATGCTCTCTGTGGCCGGAGGATATCATGACAGAAGCCAAAGAAAAAGGACTTCAACTCTTATAATCTGTAATATGACTTGCGCTAACTACAGCGGCGGCCCTTGCAAGCAAGGGCCGCCGTTCTTTTTATTACCTTCTCAAGTGCGGGCCAGACCATCAACACTCAGCACTACGCCGGTGATGTAGCTGGCTTTATCGGAAGCCAAAAACACCAGCGCGTTGGCAATGTCTTCCGGCTTGCCGATGCGGCGCATCGGGATGGAGTTGATCATCGGCTCAATGACCTGTTTGGGCAGGGCTTTGACCATATCCGTCTCGGTAATGCCGGGAGCAACAGCGTTCACGCGCACGCCTTTGGGCGCCAGCTCACGAGCCAGAGACAGCGTAAATCCGTTGACTGCAAACTTGGAAGTCGGATAAGCGATACCCGCCGGCTGACCATAACGGCTGACCATAGAAGAAACATTCAGGATGGAACCGTTTGCCTGTTTGACCATCCAATCGGCGGCCGCTTTGGAGCAGTTATATACGCCCTTGACGTTCAGATCCATCACGCGGTCAAATACTTCCTCCGTATAATCGGCGAACGGCGTATTCTCGGAAACGCCAGCGTTGTTGACCAGAATATCGATGCGGCCGTATTTCTCCACCACCGCGTCAAAAGCGACTTTAACGTCCGCATAATCAGACAGATTCGGCCAGATGCCCTCCACCTTGGCATCTGAATCTTTCTCCTTGATCTGGGCAACTGCCTTTTCTGCGGTCTCCTGACGGCTGCCGCATAAAACCACGGTGGCACCCTCCTGCAAAAAAGTCTCAACCACAGCCAGACCAATGCCGCGGCTGCCGCCGGTAACGATCGCTACTTTCTCCTGCAAATTCATACAATACCTTCTTTCCGAGGCTGCGCAAACCACTTTGCTGCACCTCATTGTTATAAAATACAACCGCACTTAACGGCCAGTTCTATTATAGCAAGTTGTTGTAAAAAATTCAATATACCGAGATGTTTGTATCCTTTCTCCTATCTTCCAGCACACTCCCACACCCCAAACTTCTCGTTGCGAAAAGTCTGTTCGTATCCGTACTCTCGCATAAACTCCACGATCAGCTGCCACTTGGCATCCTCCTCCAAGGGCATCAGATCCTCCGGCAGCGGCTCGGCCGCTCCAACGGTCAATCCTAACTCGGAAATCGGTTCCAAATACCGCACACACTTATTCTCCATAATGATAACAGGGCGATAGGAGGCATCTTCTGCCATCCGAACGCGCATTTCATCCATTGCCTGCTCCATAGCTTCCAGACTGTAGGACTGCAGCTCGCTCCATATGTTAAACGCGGCCGGTAACTGCAGATAGTAGGCCAGGGCCGGAATCCCATTGGGTCTCCCATCACGACGAAGTCCCGCATATAGGATCACATCGCTTCCAGTAAGTCCCCGCTCCCCCACATAAGCGCTGATCGAGCTTAGCCACTCTGCCCGCTCCGGATCCATCTTTATTCCCCTCAAAATCTCATTGTTCTCCACTTTGGCAGTGACATTCTGCACACCGGTGGCCTCCGCAAAGACAAAGTAGGTGCCAAAGAGAACACTCTGCACCAGAAAAAGCGCAAGAAATGCGCACAAAGTCCCCTTCACCGGAAAGGAACAGATCGTGATCTGCTTCCACTTCCAGTCCTTCACTCCTCGCACAAACCGCCAACTCTCCCACAGCGTGTAGGGTGCCGCCACGAACAGATTGTTTATGCTTGGGTAGAGCTTATTGTTACTTCCAATAGAAGTGATAAGCACTACAAGGATCACCAGTCCACTGATCAGCTTCTCTCTTTTGTCGCTGCCTCGGTGAAAAATACGAATTCCCGCAATTCCCATGGTCAACAGCAAAAACAGGACTCCCGGCCGGTACATGGGACCGTAGGTGTAGAGGACCAGGTCACAAAAACCCCTGTCATACAGCCAGACCAACATGGCCACATCCACACCACACCACAAAATGCGTACGCCCAACCGAAGTACTACCGCCATCTGCTCTCCATTCGCAGAATTTGTATTCGCCGCACGCTTCTTTCCCCAGTCAAGCAACCATTCCACCAGACCAAAAAAGAGAATTCCCACCACAACAATAAACAGGATCCGGACTCCCCAATACATCATATGATCTACATACTCGTAGATCATGCCATAGAGCATGGAAGTCGCCTTGTAGTCCGTGGCGTTGTCCGTCATGGCAAACAGCCGCCCAATGCCTGCAATATAATTGTCCAATCCGTATCGGATGTGGATATAGCCAAAAAGCGCCGCCAGAGCGCTCAGATAACCGCTCAGGCACCACAGAGTGCGGCGGAATGTCCTGCCCCAGGCGGACGAGCCATCTCTTTTCTCCCTCGTTTGTTTCCGAATTTTTCTCTCCTCCAGCCACTCGATCACGCCAAAAGCCCACACTGCCACGATCAGCGCTGCCTCCGGCAGATTGGAGAACCTCACCAGCACATTGCTCCCCAGACAGACTCCTGCCGCATACAGGCACCACTTCTTTTCCTTCGTCAGTCCCACATACAAAAAGGCTACACAGGCAAGGAGCAGCACATAAGTCAGATAGTTGTACAGAAGAGCCGTAGGGCACCAGCAAAGACTGATCGCCGCAAGCTCCCCCAAAAACGTGATCCATCCGTAAATCTGAAGCTTCCGCGTGGCAAAGAAATACCCCACCACTGCCAGCACACTGACAAACAGACCGGTGTAAAAATTCATTCCCTTTAACGTCCCCGCAAAGGGGAGAAGGGTCAGAAAATGCCCTACCCCGTTGGCCAGATAGGTAGAATATAACCACATGGGATCCATGTGATCCAGTCCCATATATTGAAAGTTGGCATAGTTGTATCCCGTGTCCCAAAGATCCAGTCCCCAGCCGATATGGCGCAGGGGGTACAGGGTCAGGATCAGGACAGCTACGGTTTCCCACACTATTTTATTTTTCAGAATTGTGTCTTTTTGTCTTTGACTGTTTTGCATGAAACTCTTCCCGCTCAATCTGCCACTTTCTCATTCTTCAGTCATAACGTGGCTTTTATTAAATATCAGTCGTTATTTACCCCCGAAACAGCTCGTCCACGGCATTGACCTTATCTACCACAAAGCGATAGGGGCTCAGATGAAGCAGTCCCCTGTGAAATGTTCTCATAAGAACGGCCCGTGCCATATCTACCAAAACACCCACAATAAACACAACTATCACTGCAAACAGCGTCCGCAGAAGAAGTTCTGCCACACTTTGGATCCGACCGGCTCCAAACCACAGCTGCCACTGGTAGCGCACACCCATGTTTTCATGAAGCAGATACACTCCTAGTGTGTAGGGTGCAATGCGATTGACCGATTCGGTCATTTTCTTCGGCAAACGGATCAAGCGGAACACACCGAACATTCCCACCGAAGCTAAAAAGGGAAGAAGGTGATTATATTCAATAGGCACCTTGATAATGTGCTCCAAACTGCCCGTCCTAAGATACAGCAGCCTGAGTGCCATAAGCTCCACAAAGGTCGCCGCACAGCCCAATAGATACAGACAGAGTGCTACCCCTTTTCTCTTAAGGAAAGGAACTCCAAAACGCCGGATATAGGCCGCCGTCATAAACACACACAGATACCACAAGACATCGTAACCCTGTCCATCCATCTCCAGTCTGGCAGGAAGGATGGATTTGAGGAGGCAGAATGTAAAGAGCAAAAGACACAACACCGCCTTTATCTGCTGCCTGCTCATGCTGCGCGCCGCCATGCCAACTAACGGCAACAGCAGGTATAAGAACACGTACGCTGTCATAAACCAGTAATGTCCCATGATCACCGGAAAACCCAGGGTGAGCAGATAGTGAATGCTAAACTCCTCCGCGGGATAAATGCCAAAGCCGGCCGCAAGAAGTCCCACAGCCACTGAGTACACCCACACTTGCAGATAGAGACCAATCAGCCTGCTCAGCTTGAAGGAGGAAGTACACAGAAAGTAACCGCTGATCAGCATATACACATTCACGGCCACAATGCAGAAAATCTCCAGCACCCACGCTGCAAATCCCACACTGCCCATAGATTCCTCCGACAGATTTCCCAGAATGTCGCCTTTTCCCAGAAAGTGCAACACCACTACCATCATCATTGCCACACAACGGAGAAGCTCCAAATTCGCCATGCGGGGCCTGCTATTTTTTGCCCTTTCTACACTTATTTCCTCAGACATACTCATAAACGCCTCTTTTATATCCTCATATTTTTGATAGGAAATTGACTTTGCACCCTTTCTCATTATTCTAGCATGCGGCCAACAATATGTCATTTATTTTTTCTGGGAATAGAAATTAAAGATTTAAAGGCGCGGACTGTCTCTTGACAGCCCACGCCTTTTTTGTTTGCACTACGCTTTTACTGCACCACCAGATTGGAGTAACCCATCAGGCTCTCGTCCACTGCTCTGGCGGCTTCTCTGCCCTCGCGGATCGCCCACACTACCAAAGATTGACCCCTGCGCATATCACCGGTGACAAACACATTGTCCACGCTGGTCTGGTACTTGCCAGCCTCAGTCTTTACGTTGGTACGCTCATTAAGTTCCACGCCGAAGGCCTCTGTTACATACTTCTGAGAACCTAGGAAACCGGCCGCGATCAGCACGATCTCTGCGTCCAGAACCTTCTCGCTGCCCGCGATCTCCGACATCTTCATACGTCCTGTGTCGGGATCCTTCTCCCAGTTCAGCCGCACGATCTTCACACCTGTCAGATTGCCCTTCTTATCCTTGATAAACTCCTTCACGGTAGCCTCGTAGAGACGGGGATCCTGGCCGTACACCGCGATGGCCTCCTCATGTCCGTAGTCCGTCTTGCAGACCTTGGGCCACTCGGGCCAAGGGTTATCCTCCGTACGTTTGTCCGGCGCCTTAGGCATCATCTCCAGAAGGGTCACGGACTTTGCGCCATGGCGGATGGAGGTACCCAGACAATCGTTGCCGGTATCTCCGCCGCCGATGATCACCACGTTCTTACCCTTGGTATCCACATACTGCTTATCTGTAAAGTCAGAGTCCAGCAGGCTCTTGGTGTTGGCCTTCAGGAAGTCCACCGCAAAGTAGATTCCCTTTGCGTCCCTGCCGGGAGCACTTATATCTCTGGGGTTGGAGGCGCCACATGCCAGGATCACGCGGTCAAAATCGTGAAGCAGCTTATCTGCCCTTACATCCTTGCCCACGTCAGCGCTTGTGACAAAGGTCACACCCTCCTCCTCCATGATCTTCACCTTGCGGTCTATCACATGCTTCTCCAGCTTCATGTTGGGGATGCCGTACATAAGCAATCCTCCCACGCGGTCGGAGCGCTCAAATACTGTCACACTGTGTCCTCTCTTATTCAACTGATCTGCAGCCGCCAGTCCGGAGGGACCGCTTCCAATGACAGCCACCTTCTTGCCGGTGCGCACCTTGGGCGGCTTTGCGGCCGCATACCCCTCCGCATAGGCGTTCTCAATGATGGCGTACTCGTTCTCCTTGGTGGAGACCGGATCCCCGTTCAGTCCACAAGTGCACGCCGCCTCGCACAAGGCGGGACATACGCGGGAAGTGAACTCCGGAAAGTTGTTGGTCTTCTTCAGACGATTGTAGGCCTGCTGCCAGTTACCGGTATACACCAGATCGTTCCACTCGGGCACCAAATTGTGCAGGGGACATCCGCTGGCCATACCACAGATCATCATGCCTGCCTGACAAAAAGGTACACCGCACTCCATGCAGCGTGCACCCTGAAGCTGTTGCTTTTCCTTAGGCAAATGCTCATGGAACTCATTAAAGTGCTTGATCCTCTTCTTTGGATCCTCAGAGATACTGACTTCTCTTTTATAATCCATAAATCCAGTTGGTTTTCCCATTTTCTCCTCTCATTCTGCCGCTTTAGCGACTCTAGCTCATTTTCTCGTGTTGGCATAGAATGCTTCGATCTGTGCCTGCTCCGCGCTCAATCCCTTTTCCTCCATCTGCACGATGGTCTTTAAGACTCTCTCGTAGTCGTGAGGAATGATCTTCTTAAACTTGGGCAGATACTCGTTAAAGCTATCCAGGATCTCCTTGCCTTTTGCGGAGTTGGTCAGGGCCACATGCTCCTGGATCATGCTCTTCAGCTCCATCACATCATATTTGGAGGTAATCTCAGAGGAGGAAACCATCTCTTTGTTCAGACGCTTATAAAGGTCGTTATCCTCATCCAGCACATAGGCGATACCGCCGCTCATACCTGCTGCAAAGTTCTTGCCGGTGCGGCCAAGGATCACCACGCGGCCGCCGGTCATGTACTCACAGCCATGATCACCGACACCTTCCACCACTGCGTATGCGCCGGAATTTCTCACACAGAAACGCTCGCCGGCCACACCGTTAATGAACGCCTTGCCGCTGGTGGCACCGTACATTGCCACATTGCCGATAATAATGTTCTCATCCGCCTTGAATTTACTTCCCTTGGGCGGATATACGATCAGCTTGCCGCCTGAGAGACCTTTTCCAAAGTAGTCATTGCTGTCTCCCACAAGCTCCAGCGTCAGCCCTTTGGGGATAAATGCACCAAAGGACTGTCCACCCGCGCCGTTGCACAGGATGCGGTAAGTGTCTTCCTCCACATCGCTGCCCAGCTTGCGGGTAATCTCACTTCCCAAAATCGTTCCGAAGGTGCGGTCCGTGTTGGATACGTCCACCTCAATACTTCTCTTCTGCCCTGCGTTTATCGCTTTTCCAAGCTGCTTTAACAGCACTTTCTCATCCAGCGTCTTCTCCAGTTCAAAATCGTACACCTGCTTGGGATCGAAGGTTACCTTCTCGCTGGTTCCCTCGTAGGGGTTTGCCAGAATCTGAGACAGATCGATCTGCTTCTGGCTGGGACTCAAGTTCTCCTTCACTTTTAAAAGGTCGGTTCTTCCCACCAGCTCATCCACAGTCTTCACACCCAATTTGGCCATATATTCGCGGAGTTCTTCCGCAATAAATTTCATAAAGTTCTCCACGTACTCCGGCTTGCCCTTGAAATTCTTGCGTAGCTCCGGATTCTGAGTGGCAACACCCACCGGACAGGTGTCCAGATTGCAGACTCTCATCATCACGCAGCCCATGGTCACTAAGGGGGCGGTGGCAAATCCGAACTCCTCAGCGCCCAGCATCGCCGCAATCGCTACATCCCGGCCGCTCATCAGCTTTCCGTCCGTCTCAATGCGAACTTTGTTACGCAGTCCGTTCATGATCAGGGTCTGGTGGGTCTCCGCAAGGCCCAGTTCCCAGGGGAGGCCCGCGTTATGGATGGAAGTGCGGGGAGCTGCTCCGGTACCGCCGTCGTAACCGGACACCAGAACCACCTGCGCGCCGGCCTTGGCAACACCCGCGGCGACAGTACCCACACCTGCCTCCGACACCAGCTTTACAGAAATACGGGCATCTTTATTTGCATTTTTCAGATCATAGATCAACTGCGCCAGATCCTCAATGGAGTAAATATCGTGATGAGGCGGCGGAGAGATCAGGGACACACCGGGGGTGGAGTGTCTGGTCTTGGCGATCCAGGGGTATACCTTGCCTCCAGGCAGATGCCCTCCCTCGCCGGGTTTCGCACCCTGGGCCATCTTGATCTGAATCTCCTTAGCACTGACAAGATATCGGCTGGTGACGCCAAAACGTCCGCTGGCCACCTGCTTGATGGCGGAGCACCGATCCAGCCCGTCAGGGCCTACGGTCAGTCTCTCAATATCCTCACCGCCCTCTCCGGAGTTACTCTTTCCGTGCAGGCGGTTCATGGCGATCGCCATGGTCTCATGGGCTTCCTTGGAGATGGAACCGTAGGACATGGCTCCGGTCTTAAATCGGGTGACGATGGACTCCACCGACTCAACCTTCTCCAAGGGCACTCCCTTCTCCGGGTACTTAAAGTCCATCAGCCCTCTCAGGTTCTTGATGGAATTCTCGTCGTTCACCATGGCGGTGTACTGCTTGAACATACCGTAATCACCGCGCTTGGTGGACTCCTGAAGCATATGAATGGTGGCGGGATTGTACAGATGCTCGTCGCCACCGCTTCTGGACTTGTGATGTCCGGGGCTGTCCAGAGTCAGGTCGCTTGCAAGTCCCAGCGGATCAAAGGCCATGGAATGCAGATCGTCCACATCCTTCTCGATATCCTTAAGAGTAAGACCGCCCACGCGGCATACTGTATTGCTAAAGTACGCGCTGATCACTTCCTCTGCGATGCCGACGGCCTCAAACAGCTGGGAACCACGGTAAGACTGAATCGTGCTGATACCCATCTTGGCAGCGATCTTGACGATCCCATGAAGCACTGCATAGTTATAGTCGTCAACCGCCGCATAGTAATCCTTATCCAACATGTGATTGTCCACCAGCTCCTTGATGGACTCCTGTGCCAGATAGGGGTTGATCGCGCAGGCACCATAGCCGAGCAGCGTCGCAAAGTGATGTACCTCTCTGGGCTCTCCGGACTCCAAGATCAGGGAGACCCTGGTGCGCTTCTTGGTGCGGACCAGATACTGGTTCAGGGCGGACACAGCAAGCAGGGACGGCATGGGCACATGGTTCTCATCCACCCCTCTGTCGGAGAGGATCAGCACATTGGTACCTTCACGATATGCGCGGTCCACTTCCACAAAGAGTCTGTCTATTGCTCTCTCCAGACTGGTATTCTTATAATAAGTAATGGGAATGACCTCGACGTGGAAGCCTTCCACCTTCATATTCTTGATCTTCAACAGGTCCGTGTTGGTCAGGATCGGATTGTTGATCTTAAGCATATTACAGTTTTGTGGTGACTCCTCCAGCAGATTCCCATCTGTTCCCACGTAGACCGTCGTGGAGGTCACAATCTCCTCACGGATACAGTCGATGGGCGGATTGGTCACCTGGGCGAACAGCTGTTTAAACGAATTAAATAACGGATGGTGTGTTTTAGACAATACCGGCAGCGGAGTATCCACACCCATCGCCGCAATGGCCTCCCCACCGTTCTTCGCCATGGGAAGGATGCTCTGCCGAAGTTCGTCGTAGGTGTAGCCAAACGCCTTCTGCATCCGTTGACGCTCCTCATAGGTGAACTCCGGCACTCTCTGATTGGGAATCTTTATGTCGTGAAGCTCCACCAGCTTGCTGTCCAGCCACTCGCCGTAGGGCTGTCTGGAAATATACTGCTCCTTCAGATGCTCATCATCGATCACCTTACCTTGCACGATGTCCACCAAAAGCATCTTGCCGGGACGCAGTCTCTCTTTCACACGGATCCTGGCAGGGTCGATATCCAATACCCCCACCTCGGAGGACAAGATCAGGGTGTCATCATCCGTGATCATATATCGGGAAGGGCGCAGACCGTTGCGGTCCAGCACCGCACCCATAATGTCACCGTCGGAGAACAAAATGGACGCAGGGCCATCCCAGGGTTCCATCATGGTGGCATAATATTGGTAGAAATCTCTCTTGGTCTGGGACATAGCCTTGTCGTTTGCCCAAGGCTCCGGTATAGCGATCATCACAGCCAAAGGCAGATCCATACCGCTCATCACCAGGAATTCCAACGTATTGTCCAACATCGCGGAATCGGAACCGGTCTTGCTGATCGCGGGAAGAACCTTGTGGAGCTGACCTTTTAAGTGCTCGGACTCCATATTTTCCTCTCGGGCTAGCATCTTATCGGCGTTGCCGCGAATGGTATTGATCTCACCGTTATGTACCATCAATCGGTTCGGATGGGCGCGCTCCCAACTGGGATTCGTGTTAGTGGAAAAACGGGAGTGCACCATGGCGATAGCGGACTCGTAATCCTGGCTCTGCAGGTCGGCAAAGAAAGTGCGCAGCTGCCCCACCAGAAACATTCCCTTGTACACAATGGTCCTGCTGGAGAAGGACACCACATAGGTGTCATCTGAAGACTGCTCAAACACACGTCTCGCAATGTACAGCCTTCTGTCGAAAGGCAGACCTTTTTCCACGTCCACGGGTTTTTTCACAAACCCCTGCATGATGTAAGGCATGCATTCTACCGCCTTGTGTCCCAGCACATTGGGGAAAATGGGCACCTCACGCCAGCCTAAAAACTCCAGCCCCTCCTTCTCCACAATGATCTCAAACATCTTCTTAGCCTGATTTCTGCGAAGCTCCTCCTGCGGAAAGAAGAACATACCTACACCGTACTCCCGCTCCCCTCCGATCTCAATACCAAGCGCCTTGGTCACCTTGGCAAAGAACTTGTGAGGGATCTGGGTAAGGATACCCACGCCGTCACCGGTCTTGCCCTCCGCATCCTTGCCGGCTCTGTGCTCCAGATTCTCCACGATCTTCAGAGCGTTCTCCACAGTGGCGCGGCTCTTTTGGCCGTTAATATTGACACATGCTCCGATACCGCAGTTATCATGCTCAAATTCCTCACGGTAGAGGGGCGCCTGCGGAAGATTATTTTTCACATCAAACATTGCTGTGCTCCTTTCTCTGTCATAATCCGCTGTTAATCGAATGAGCAGCCTGAAATGCTTCGCATTCGCGCAAAAAAAGGTCGCAATGAGCCCTTAAAGCGCTCCATTGCGACCTTTTCCACCACTATACACCTTTTTTTCCCGTCTGTAAATAACAACTTTATATGAAATTGTCAGAAAATTTGAAAACTTTCACTTTTTCGAGATATAGTCTGTATATTTATCGAATTATTCTTCAATTGATGACTTCAACGTACAATTCCATCTTACTCCTCAAGGAAAATGTTTATTTTTTTATTTAGCGGCCACAGAGTATATCCAATGGCTGACAAAATCCCCACCCAGGTCATGGTAAGAAACAGTCGCGCCTCCCTCAATGCAGGCATTCCCCAGTAGGATATTCCTGTCAGAAGCTGTCCACTTTCCGGTTCTCCATTGACGGACAGTCCTCCATACTCTGCCAAAGGCATTTCCCCGTTGTCTGTCACCCAGACATACACCGGCTGTTCCGTCTCCTTAATCTCCACTGTCAGCCGGTAAGTTTCTCTGGGATTCAACTTCCATTTCACATCGCGCCTCTGGTAATTACTTTCCCCAAACTTTTCCACCTGATATATCTCCTGATACTCCAGAGTATCTCCTCTCCACAGGGAAACCTCACAGTATCCCGTTTCACCACTGCTCTCCAATCCAATATTGAAACCTCGGATCTCCCCAAATGTGGGAGAAAAACTCGTCTCCAAAAATTCATCTTTTGCCATGGAGATCCTTCTAAATTGTGCCTGACCATTTAAAACAGACAACTCTTCGCGGGCTGTCCTGCCCAAAGGCACCGACACCGCCATCACCAAAAGAAGCGCCCCTGCCAACACAAGCCGCCTTCGAAGCGGTACTCTGCGTGGTTTTCTCACACCGGAAACACTGCCAAGCACCATTGCCAGAAACGCCAGTATACTCACTCCAAAAATGCGGTAGGTAAAATAGTTATGTCCTCTAGTGTGATTACTCAGCACGAAGTACCACACCACGCTGGACAGACCTATCAGCAGATATGCATATCGCTTTGTATCCCTGCGCGATCCACCCAGATACAGGGGGCGGCATATCCACCAGATGAGCCAGACCGCAAGGATCCAGGCATACACCTTGTACTGATAGTGCTTCCAGTTGATGTAGATCGCCTGAAAACGCTCTTCCAGACTTCCGTCCCCCTGCATACCGGAGCGAAAGAAGACCTCGTTGATCGCACTCTCAAAAATATTGCGGCCCAAGACCACTGTAGCCAATGTCCACTTCATGATCCACAGTCCTGCATAGCCCACGATCCAGCTGATACCGGAAAATATCACCTCCCGGACCCACACACTCTCTTTCCGTTCAGCCGGATCCATCACCAGCCACCACACCAGGGGGAAGCCCCATGTAAACAGAGGGTATGTCAGAAGATCAAAATAGCAGGCCGCCATTCCCATTGCCATGAAGAAAAAGATATATCTCGATCTTATAGCAAAATAGTCACGCTTCCATAAAAGTATTAAAAGACCTGCATAGGCCACATAAAAAATCCAACTAAACTGCAGGGACAATGGCAGCGCAACAGGCATGAGCAGCATGTAGGAAGTGAGAAACATGATCACATACCGCATCCCTTTTTCTCTGCCGATGAGAAATACTAACGAAAACACCAACAAAAGCTGAATCGCGCAATTTACTACACGAAACTCCTTGTAGTCAAACAGGAGCATTAATGGCCGAAGCAGGGAAACATATCCATGCCAATAGTAGGTATAGCCTCCTCCCTCCAGATTATAAGCCTCCATAGCGCGCTTCAGAGGATCCCCGCTGCTGTTGTCAAAGGCAGTGTATAACATAACAGCATCCGTTGCACTATCCAACCCATCCGGCATTAAAAAGGAATTGTAATGGTTCTCATAACGTTCCCCGGAAACCACCGCCCGGGTATAACGTCCCTCCTCTGCTAACATTGTATATGTGGAAGCGCGGTTTTTCTCATTGATCGGAAGCATATACGCCAATGTCAAAAGAATTGTTGCAATAAAGGTTCCTGCCAAAAGAACCAGAAGGCCTTTACCAACTATTTTTCCTATGTCTCTCATTTCCTGTCCTCCGTCTACAAAAGACTATGAAGATCTATTCCCCAGCTGTGACCACAGCACATACTCAATTGTTATCAAGACTCCTATCCATGTCATAACAAGAAACAGACGCCTCCATTTGGAAACGGGCATGTACCAATATGTGATACCTGTGAGCAACTGTCCTTCCACTCGGACTCCGTCTATTGAGAGCGCACCATATTCCGTAAGAGTCATGGCACCATTATCCGTCACCCAGACATAGATCGTCTCCTCCGTATCTTTTGCTTCCACTGTCAACCGATAGGTAGTTTTGTGATCTAACTCCCATGTCACACCTTTCAATTGGTAATTTGAATCACCAAAGTCTTCCAATGGGAAACGTTCCTGATATTTGGGAATATCTCCTTCCCACAGAGTTAATTCGCAATACCCTGTATCCCCCGTGCTTTGCAGTCCAATATTAAAACTAAGCAGCTTGTCAAAGGTAGGCGAAAACTCTGCCTCCAAAATATCATCTTTTTCCATTGGGAACTGAGTAAATTGCTCATAACCATTTAAAACAGTAAACTCTTCTCGTGTCAAATAGACCGGCAAAATAGCGACCACTCCGGTTACCAAATATACACCACACAATAACAACCTCTTTCTAAAAGACATTTCTATCCTTACTCCGGCTTCCGGGATGCTTCCCAATACAATAGCAAGAAAAGCCAGCACGCTCACTCCAAAGATACGATAGGTAAAAAAATGATGTCCCGATGTATGGTCTGACAGCACGAAGTACCATACGATGCTGGATGCCCCTATCAGGAGATACGAACAACATTTTGATCCTCGATGTCCTCCCCGAACTAATAAGCACCCCAGCCACCATACTAACCACAACAACAGGATTATCGCGTATACCTTGTATTCATAGTGCTTCCAATTTATATAGATCGCCGACAATCGATCTGATAGGAGACCTCCCCCCTGCATCCCTGAGCGCAAAAAAACCTCATTGATAGCAGATTCAAAGATATTGTGACCCAAAATAACAGTGGCCAACGCCCACTTCATGATCCACATGCCTGCATATCCCGCAATCCATCCAAAGCCGGAAGTGACTACACGCTTGACCCAGAAGCCCGCCTTTTGATCCGTTCGGTCCATTACGATCCACCATATCAGTGGGAACCCCCAAGTGAACAGCGGATAAGTCAAAAGGTCCAAAAAACTGGTAGCCATTCCCAGCGCCATAAAGATAAAAACATATCTCGCCTCCTTGGCAAAGTAACTATATTTTTTCAAAAGGATGATCGCGCCGACGTAAGCTACATAATACACCCACGAGAATTGAAACGACAAGGGCATGGCGATCGGCGCCATAAGCATGTAGGAGGTCAAAAGCATAAGCACATACCTAAGCCCCTTTTCCCGACCAATGATAAAAGCAAGGATCAGCAGCAGTATCAGTTGAACGGCACAATTTGCAATTCTCAGCTCCGTAAAGTCAAACAAAAGCATAAACGGTCTGAGCAATACGACATAGCCATGCCAATAGTAGGAATAATCCCCCATTGTTGCATTATGTCCTTTCATCGCACGAACCAGCGGGTTCCCTTCACTGGAATCCAATGCTGTCCTCAGCATGATGCCATCAGTGGAATCATCCAGAACATCCGGCAAATAGGAATGGAAGTGTGTATCCATTGAACGGCTTATTACGGCTGCCCGCGGATACCACCCTTCTTCCTCCAGTGTATCATAAGAAGTCTTCCTATTCTGCGGATTGACCGGCAGCATATACACTAATGTCAGCAGTACCGTACCGATGACAGTTCCTGCCAAAAGGAGCAGGAGACCCTTGCCAGCGAAGATTCCCATTCTCCATGACTCCCCTCCTCCTGTTTGTTTATGACTCGCAGTTTGTCTCTTCATTGTGCCTTTCTCCTTCTGTACTTCACAATTCCTCCTATCTGAGGTAGGATCGCTTCTCCAATAGATGATACTAATAGCCCCATTCCACAGTCACAGGATACTCCTTTAATTCATTGATGGTCAGGTAGTAGGAAACTCCTGCTTTTAGGTGCAATCCCATGTCAATATCCGTGTAGGAATTTACTGACATATTATTGTACTTGATATATTTTTTAAACAAAATCTCGCTGTCGGCAGTCGTGATCACCAGAGAGTACCCCCTAGACCAATCCTGCGCTTCCTCATCACTGTTCAACACAATGGAGATAGTATGCAGATCATTGTACTGCGGCCGGAATTCTTGAGTTATTCCTGCTTTATCCTGTGATAGATTCTCTCTTTCAGCCAGTGATAGCCACCAGAGAAAAAACTATTTTCCGCCAGAAAACTCCTGAGAGGCGCAAATGTACACAACATAAATAACCGATACCGCAAAAGCTCTCCCGCACTCATATAGGTGGAGGTAATCTGTCTGTGTTCTTCACGATCCCTATCATGATTCCTTTTATCTTCCGAAACGCCCCCGCCCTCGTAAGAAGACACGGCCATGCCCATATGGATCATTTTCGCCTTTTTGATATAATAGCACCACAGAAAATGATCATAGTCCGCCCGAATACGATATTGCAGATCATAGGGCTTCTCTTTGCAGAGCGCCGCACTATAAAAACAGGACTGATGACAGGGAATGTTGCGGTAACAGGTGAGACCGGTGATGCGTCCCGCCGATGCGATCATCGTCTGATTTCGGGCGCTGTAGGTATCCCCATAGAGTACCAGACCATTCACATCCGCTCCTGCAGCAGCCTGGGACTCTACAGCCTCCGCTGCCCGCTCCAGAACCTTCTCATCGTAGAAAAGATCTCCGCAGTTTAAAAACAGGAGAAAATCTCCCCTCGCGTGAGCAACCGCCTGATTCATGGCGTCGTAGATTCCCTTGTCCGGCTCTTTGAACAGACGTATGCAGTGGTCTTGCCTCATCTCTTCTATGGATCTGTCGCAGCTTCCCCCATCCTTCACCACAATCTCATACTCCGTATAGGTCTGTGAAAGGATGCTGTCCAAGGTTTGATTTAATTTTTCTCCCGCATTCAAGCACACTATAATAATCGAAAATCTCATAAGACCTTTTTCCTTTTATTCAGGAAATAGATACTTCCCACTCCGATCACCATAAAGATCACACACACTGGCCAGCTGACAAGCTCTCCCACCGCCAAACCGGTGTAAGACAGACAGTAGGACAGAATATTGGAGATCATGTGGATCGCAAGCGGCAGGCAAAAAGTACCAAAATACTCATAGCTATAGGCGATCAAGCAGCCCATGATAAAAGCATAACCTCCCTGTACCGCATTTCCATGGTAGACGCCAAAGACAAGCGCCGACAACACTACTGCCAGTCTTATATTGAGAAATCGCCTCATGTAGGAAAAGATCACACCTCGGAACAAAAGTTCCTCCGCGATCGGAGAAATGATACCGTAACAAAAGATGCCGATCAGAAAATGGGCAGAATACTGATCTTCCACCACCGCCTGATACACCTCTGACTTATTCGTAACGCCGGACAGTTCCAGCAAAAGATTCAGGCCGATGACCGCACCCACAGTCGCCAGCCCTATGAGCAGATAATTCTGAACCGGCTCTGCTTTTAAATGTGCCAGCTTTGTCTCCTCCTTCGTCATATCGATCAACTGCTTCGCCGTTCCCCAGATAGGAAGAATACCCACAATAAATCCCACTGCAGTCATAAGAGTGGTGGCATTTCCGGTATAAGCGATGATCTCGCCGGTCTCATCCTTTACGATCAGAAAATCACCGACCATTCCCTGCAGACCGGGGCCGATCTGGAGCAAGAGCCAATTTAACGCATACATGGCTATATTTCGAAACAAAAGAAACATGATAAAGCAGTAAACCATTGTCCAGATCCGCTGGGCCATGGGGTTCTTCTTTGTCGGCTGCTCCTCCTTTTGCACCTCATCGCTTCCGCGGAGCAGAAACTTCTGCAATTCCCCCACGGAGCGCACAATATAGTCAGCCTTAGCCTCCTTCAACTCCTCCATACTGCCGTAACCATAAGTGACACCGACACTCTCCACGCCAAGGGCATCGGCCCCCTCCACGTCGTAGCTGCGATCACCGATCATATACACCTCTTCCAACGGTATCGGCTGATCGCCAAAGAGACGGTCTAATGCCTCACGTACTACTTCTTCCTTCCGGTCTCTGGTTCCGTCCAGTTCGCTTCCCACTACCACCTGAAAATACTTGTCTATCTGAAAATGTTCCAGGATCCGCTTTACAAACACTTCCGGTTTGCTGGAAGCCACCGCCAGATGCATTCCCTTAGACTGCAGAATACGCAGCATTTGAGGGATGCCGTCGTACACCTCATTCTCAAAAATGCCCGTGTCCTGAAAACGCTCACGGTACTTTGCCACAGCCGCTTCCGCCTGCTCAGGCGAAAGCCCATAAAACTTCTGAAAACTCTCTCTGAGCGGCGGCCCGATAAAGGGCTCCAGCTTTTCAAGATCCGGTTCCTCAATGCCGAAATCTCTCAGCGCATACTGCACACAGGTGGTAATCCCAACCTTGGGATCTGTCAGCGTACCGTCTAGATCAAAAAGCAAGTACTTCTTCATAATCCTAAAAACTCCTTATCTTATCACTTCCGTCATCCACAGTGTTCTCAAACTTCACCACTCGTACATCATACCCCACATTGTCATTCACTTGCACATGAGCAATGTCGCCCACTTTTTTGCCGAGAAGAGCTTTTCCCATAGGAGACTCATTGCTGATCAACCCTTCCAGCGAATTCCCCCGCACTGTGGTGACGATCTTATAGACTTCCGTCGTACCGTCCTCCACAAACTCTACCGTCACCGTATTGTTGATGCCAATCTCATCCTCCGCCGATTCCTCCGAGATCACCTGCGCCGTCCGGATCATCCTCTCCAGATAACGGATCCGGCTCTCGTTTTGATTTTTCGCTTTCTTCGCAGCATAATACTCAAAGTTTTCACTCAGATCTCCATGCGCCCTGGTCTCCTTGACCTCCTCCAACATTTGAGGCCTCACCACCAGCTTCCGATACTCGATCTCTTCCTCCATCTTCTTAATATCACTGGGAGTCAACTTATCATACATAACCTATGTCCATCCTTTTCTAACCTACTGTATCCCGTATATCACAGCTGCCGCCAGAATGATCTGCACGATGGCAAACCGAAACACTGTCTGCGTATTCGACCAATCCCAATTCTTTCGTACATGGTCATGTAATGGCGTTCTCACCTTCGTTAAGATCCGAATCTTCAAAAATCGTAAAAGTGCTACCTTTATAAGTCCCAATCCTCCGTCTAAAATCATAACAAGTGTTACCGGAATATACAAAAAAGGTGAACCGGTCTTCAAGATCGCGATACTGATAAACAATCCCATGGCCCTTGAACCGGCATCCCCCATCAAAATCCTGCTGGGCGTGGCATTGTACCACAGATACCCCAGAATACACACTGCAAAGATCAAGATCATAAAAGAAAACTTTTCATCCACTCCCTTGATGCGGTCGATCAGATAGATCGTCATGATCGTGATGATGGTAAGCGTGCCGGAGAGCCCGTCCACGCCGTCGGTACAGTTTGTCACATTCACCGAAGTCCACACCAACACTACTGCCAACAAACCAAATAATAACGGGTGTAATATAAACTTCACATCAAACAGCGCCAGCTCTACTTCACTGGAATTATATCTCAAAAACGTGCATGCAACCACCACTGCCACACACAGATCCAAAAAACCTTTCTTGTATTCTCCCCAAGGTGCCTCGGAAGCATCGTCCAAAAATCCGGTCAACATGGAGATCACGATCAAAACCAGATAAATAATGATCTCCGAAGTCAATGGAAGAAAGAGAAGTGCCGACACCACAAAGGCCAACACAAAAATAATTCCGGCTCCTCTCGGCTTACCTGCTGAGAGTTTGCCGTCATGGGCAAACTCTCGCCCTGCATCCTTGGGCAGATAAGGACTTAATTTGAAAGTGGCAAACACCGTAGCCGCAAAAGCAAATAAAATTCCACAAAAGGCAAGCATACCATCCGGACCGGGCGGGCCGCCTTGAATCAAACGATATAACATAAAAACTCCTATCTGTACACTCCGGTTTCCCCTTTTTAGAATGTACTGTCAACTTAATTGTCAAAAAGGCTTATCTATCATCTTATCATAAAAACTCTGGGGATGCAATGCATCCACCGCCTCCTTCAGCCCCTGTGCAGACATACGGATGGCCCCGTCTCCCCATATGATCATCTGCTCCATCCGGTCGGAGGTGGCCACCGTAATATTGGCTTTGTTTGCCATTTTATGCACCGTCTTCTCAATATACTGATCCGCCGTCTCCGCCTCCCTGGTGTACACCACATAAATGTTGTAGACCTGAGTCACTGAGCCGGGATTTCCCTTCACCTTGTAGGCGTCAAACACCAGGATCAGTGTGCAGCCCAGGTACCCCTGATAATTGCACATAATGTCGATCAGCCGGTCTCTGGCACTGTCGATATTGTCAGCTGCCAAAGCTCTCAGTTCTTCCCACGCAAAGATAATATTGTAGCCGTCCACCAAAAGATAATCTTCTCTCTTCTCCTGTACCTTGGGCCGGAACTCCCGCTCCCACGTGCCCTGCTTTGATCGGTGTACTTCCTGATAGCGCTTGTGGTAGCGCCGGAAGCGGTTCTGCGCCTCCTGCTCCTTGTTTTTTCCGTATGTCTTGGCAAAAATCGCCTCAATCTCCTCCTGTGTGATATAGTCGGAGACACCGGAATGTCTTTCCTTCTCCCGCTGCCTCTGTCCCATGTCTATGGCGCAGGCTGTCGCTTCCTCATGGGCATTCTGCCCTAACTCCTCCGCATCGGAAAGCTTCGGCAGACGAAGCCGGCTCTCCACATGCGCGTACTGTGCCACTTGATGCCAGTCCACATAGAAGCCTGCACCGTGAGAGCAGAACACCGAACCACAGGGGTTGGCAATGTCCAGATCCGGATCATACTGCCTCTCGGCAATGACTTCCTCACTGTTGTGACAGGGCTCATACCCTTTCAGGGTACAGGTCAGCCGGCCCCGCCCCTTGGCATAGGCATTTACCTCCCTCTGATAATCCCTCATGGCAGCCACCGGTGCACTGCCGGTCAAGATACTGACATCCCCCTCCGTCACCGGCGGGTCAAAGGTGCCAAACATCCTCTGGATATCCGACATAGCCCGGCCAATATACTCGGTAGGCAGTTCCAGGATAAAAGAAAAAACCGGCTCCAGCAAAATGCTCTTGCTGCGGCGAAGCCCGTGTCTCACCGCGCGGTAGGTCGCTTGCCGGAAATCTCCTCCCTCCGTGTGCTTCTCGTGGGCTCTTCCCGCCACCAGAAGGATCCGCATATCCGTGATCTCGGAACCCGTCAGCACACCGGCATGAGCTCTCTCCTCCAAATGGGTCAGGATCAGTCTCTGCCAGTTTCTGTCCAACATGTCCTCACTGCACAGGGAAGCAAACTGTAAGCCACTGCCCCGTTCTCCCGGCTCCAAAAGCAGATGTACCTCTGCGTAGTGACGAAGCGGCTCAAAGTGCCCGATCCCCTCCACCGGCTCTGCAATAGTCTCCTTGTATACAATGCTGCCGGCGCCGAAAGTGACATCCAGCCCAAAACGCTCTCGGATCATGCTCTTTAAGATCTCAATCTGTACTTCGCCCATGACCTGAACCTGAATCTCTTTGCTCTCCTCACTCCAGACAATGTTAAGCTCCGGTTCTTCCTCTTCCAGCAGCCGCAGATAGCCAAGCGTCTGTATGGGGTCACAATTCTCGGGCGGGATCACCTGATAGACCAACACCGGCTCCAACACCGGCAGTTCGTTTTCCCTCTCAGCCCCAAGCCCCTGACCGGCAAAGGTGGATTTCAGTCCCAGAACTGCACAGACGCCCCCGGCGGGCACTTCGTCCACTGCCTGATATTTTGCTCCATTGTAGACACGCAGTTGGTCTGCCTTCTCTTCCCATACGTCACCCTCTTGCCCGGCGCTCCCGGCGTTACTGACAATCTGCTTCACACACAGACTCCCGCCAGTCACCTTCAGATAGGTGAGCCGATTGCCGGACTCGTCTCTCGCGATCTTGAATACCCGGGCTCCAAACTTCTCCTCATATGTGGGAATCGGCGCAAACTTACGGATACCGTTTAAGAGTGTCTCCACACCCCACAATTTCAACGCTGAGCCAAAGTAGCAGGGAAATATCTGCCTGTCCGCAATAGCCGCTACAATACTCTCCCCGTCCAGTTTCCCATTTTCCAGATATTCCTCCATCAGAGACTCCTGACACAGGGCGATGCTCTCCAACAGCGAAGCATCCAACTCCTCCGCAAACTCCACACAGTGCTCGTCCAGGCGCATCTGAAGTTCTTTCAGCAGCTTATCCTTGTCCGTACCCTCTTGATCCATCTTGTTCACAAACAAAAAAGCGGGAATCTCGTAGCGCCTAAGCAGCTTCCACAGGGTCTCCGAATGTCCCTGCACACCGTCCGCCCCATTGATCACCAAAACCGCCGCATCCAAGACCTGAAGCGTCCGCTCCATCTCCGCACAGAAGTCCACATGGCCCGGCGTGTCCAGAAGAGTGATATCCAGATCTTTCCAGGCAAGTTCTGCCTGCTTGGAAAAGATAGTGATACCCCTGTCCCTCTCCAGGGAAAAGTTGTCCAGAAAGGCGTCCCCATGATCCACTCGCCCCAGCGAACGGATCTTGCCGCAGGTATAGAGAAGCCCCTCTGCCAGCGTGGTCTTGCCGGCATCCACATGGGCCAGTATTCCAATTACCAATCTATCGTTTGGCTGCATAGCTTTGATTCCTTTTGTTTGTGTATCTATTTTCGTCCTTGACAGTTCCCCCGCCTCGTATTATAGTAGTGGATGCAACTACATAATCTATCACACCGCTAGGGGAGCACATCGCTGAGATTGAGGCAACCGCCTCTAACCCTCATCACTTGAACCGGTTAATACCGGCGTAAGGAAGCAGGTTATTTCCTTGGGAGACAGATTTCGCATGCCCCCCAGGAAGTACGATGTCGTCCCTCCTTTAGCAGAAAAAGGAGGTTTTTTAATGTCCAATTTTATTTCTACCGAGGATGGGTATTATGCCCTGACTACCGCAGGTATGATCCTGTGCGGAGTGCTGATAGCAGTTCTCGTGCTCGCCACCGCCCTGATCTCCCGCAGAGACAAAAGCAAACGTCTCTTTTCCACCAAACAGCTTGTGTTCTGCGCTATGGCTATCGCGCTGGGCTTTGCCACTTCCTATGTGAGGATCTTTACCATGCCCTGGGGAGGCTCCGTCACACTCTGCTCCATGCTGTTTGTAGCACTGATCGGATATTGGTACGGGCCAAAGATCGGTCTCTGTGCCGGATTCGCATACGGCCTGCTGCAGTTTTTACAGGACGGCGGAAGCTATATCCTTTCTCCGCTTCAAGCCTGCCTGGATTACATCGTTGCCTTTGCAGCCCTTGGCTGTTCCGGATTCTTCACCGATCAAAAGAACAGCCTGATCAAGGGTTATGTGGCCGCAATTCTGGCCAGAGGGCTTTTCCACGCCATCGGCGGTTACCTGTACTGGATGGATTATATGCCGGACACCTTTCCGACCTCTCTGGCAGCCATCTACCCCATCGCCTACAATTATTCCTATATTTTGGCGGAGGGCGTTATCACTGTCATCCTGCTCTGCCTGCCCCCTGTGAAACATGCTATGGCAAATGTGAAAAAACTGGCTGTACAGTAACGGAACTGCCACGCACACGACAGAATATTAACACGTCTCCAGGTAAAAGGAATATAGCAGCTTCTCCTTCATGGGAAGCTGCTGTAATTTTGTCAGAGCTTCCGCATAGTAGTCCAACTGCACTGCATAACGGTTCCACAAGTCTTCCATGGAATGGATCACATCCGTCTTGTAGTCCAACAATACCAGTTCCCCATCCTCTATAAAAAATACATCTATGATCCCCTGTATCAGCACCTTTTCCTCCGCCGGAAATTCCTGCGAAAGTCTTCCCGCCTCAATTCCCAGCACAAAAGGCTGTTCTCTGTAAAGCTGATCTCTGCGCTGCGCCGCCCACATGCGGTAAGCGATCTCCTGTTCCAAAAACCCGATCAATTTCTGCTCCCGCAGGGCTTCCAAATATTCCTGTGGAAGCCGCAGAGAGGCCGTTTCCCCCTCCAAAAAGGTGTGCAGATCCCCGCTCAGCCGGCCACGATCCAGACCAACGCGGTAAACCTCATAGTTTTCCGGAAATTTTGTAAACTGACCGCCTAAAAGCGTCTCAAAGTCAAGAAGTTCCATGGCCCGATGGTAAGCGTTACCGCGAACGGTTCCGCTGACCTGCTCCTTCTCCCTGCGAAAAACAGGAATATAAGGCACGATCTCTTTCTCCTCAAAAGCATGATAAGCCGCCTCGTCCTTTTCAGCCATGGCAGCGATCTTCAGTTCAGAAACAGTGGTCTTGGTGTATAACTTCTCCAGATTCCTATAAGGGTACTCGTAAGAGAAACGCTCCTTCAGGCTGTGGAGCGCCTCCTCGTCCACATAGGCGGAAGACTGTTCCAGACTGCTCCTCCTCCCATATAGATGAACCTGCTCTGAAAACGTTTCGCCAGCCAATTCCTCCCCCGAGACCACGCTGACCTGAACAGAGGTCTGTCCCAGCACAGGCAGCAGAAAATTCAGATAACTGCCCGCCTCTATAAAGTCAATGTAGGGCAGCCGCTCCCCCGCCTGCTCTTCTGCCAGTTTCCACTTTTCCTGAGCATTCTCCAAAGACGCCGTCAAAATCAATTTCTCTCTGACACGGGTCAGTGCCACATAGAGCACACGCAACTCTTCCGCCAAACTGTCTTCCCGCAGTTTCCGGGAGAGCACAGTGCGACGCAGCGTTTTATTGCGGACACGTCTCCCGGGATCCACGTAATCACAAGCCAATCCAAGATCCATATCGACGATCAGCGACTGGTTAACATCTTGCATATTAAACCGTTTGGACAATCCGACCACAAAGGCCACGGGAAACTCCAAACCTTTGCTCTTGTGGATACTCATAATGCGCACCACGTCCGCATTCTCGTCCAGCAAGTCGGCAGCACCATAGTCCACATCGTATTTCTCCAGCTGTTCCATGTATCGCACAAAGTGAAACAGGCCAAAATAGCTGGTTTGCTCAAAATCGGACGCTTTGGTAAACAGCATCTCCACGTTGGCCCGTCGCTTGCTGCCTGAGGGCAGCGCCGTCACATAGTCCAGATAGTCGTAATCGTCCGTGACCCGCTTAAGCAGATCACGGATAGGCAGATAGACCGTGGCATCACGGTAGTCGGAAATACGGGAGAGGAAATCGCGGCTTTTCTGCACCAGCTTTTCATCCTTGGCACAGTCATCTATAAAGTCCCCCGCATAGGCACAGAGCGCTTCGTACAGAGGGCATCTCTTCTCATAACTCCGAATTAACGCGATCTCTTCCTCGGTAAAACCGCCAAAGATGGACTTCATTGCCCCAAACAGCGGAATATCCTGCAGGGGATTGTCCAATACCCGCAGAAACTGCAAAAGCTCCTGCACCTCGGACGCCGCAAAGTATCCTGTTTTGGAGGTGATGTGTACGGGAATCCCCTCCTCCTCCAACACCTGCTTAAACTCCTCGTCCCAACCGCTTGTAGTGCGGAGTAGGATCACCATATCACTGTATTTCACGGGGCGCAATGTCCCGCTTTCTTTGTCTGTCACCAAAAAAAATGCTTTCAATTTCTTGATCTTGTGGGCAACAGTCAATGCCTCCAGCTGTCTTGCGCCCATTGCCTTATCTTGTGTTCCGCCCGACACCATCTCCCCCGCTGGCGCTCTCTCCACCAGCAGAAGTTCACTCTCGCAGCCTTCGTTTTCCGGATATACCGCGCCCGCATACAGAGCTGCCTTGTCGTCATATTCGATGCCGCCGTTTTGTCTGCTCATGATCCGTGAAAAAAGCTCATTTACGGAATCCACTACCTGGGGGCGGCTTCGGAAGTTACGGGATAGATCAATCCGCTGCTCTACTCCGTCCTCCTTGTAATTCCTGTATTTCTCCAGAAAAAGCTCGGGGCGCGCCAGGCGGAACTTGTAGATGCTCTGCTTTACATCACCCACCATAAAACGGTTAAAACGACCATCCTCCTCGCCGGACACCGCCCGAAGCAGGTACTCCTGCACCAGATTGCTGTCCTGATACTCGTCGATCAAAACCTCCACAAAATACTGGCGATACTCCAACGCCACAGGACTGGGGTGCACCTCACCATTCTTCCTGACAAGCAGGATATCCAGTGCATAATGTTCCATGTCAGAAAAGTCAACCAGCTTTTTCTCCTGTTTCCGCTCCCGCATCCGCCCGTCAAATTCCACAACAAGATCGATCAGTGTGGCCACCGGTGCCACACATGCTTTTCCTTGTTTGGCAGCAAGCTCCAGAGGTGTTGCAAAGAAATGTTCCGCCATCTCCTGCACCATATCCTTCACCTCGCCGCGCATCTGCTTTGCCAACTCCCGCTTGGCGGGGGATACGCTGTCATCCTTTTTGGAGGGAAGTCGGCCAAAGCTGACAGCCGACAGTCTGGTCCCATACTCTTCCAGGCTCCCGCAGGATGCCAGATCTGCAAGCTGTTCCAACTCCTGTTCCACCAGATCACCATACATATAGGGGCCGTCAGTGCTCTCACAGAGTCTTTGTACCTGCTTAAGCTTCTCCACGCAGCCCTCCAGCAGATGCGCTACATGCTCTCTGAGATATTTGCCATAGCTACTTTGGAGCAATTCCTCCACATTTTCCGCACAATAGTCTTTTTTGCGCTCCAGAAGCCACTCCTCCGGCCACGGAAAACTGGCCGCGTAGCGGGAGAGATTCAGAATATGTCCCTCCAGCACACTCTCCCTGCCCCCCGGACAAAAATACTCCACACATGCTTCAAAAGCCGTATCTTTCTCCGCAAAAGCGTCCTCCAAGAGCTGGCTCAATACATCCTGCTGCATCAGCCTGATCTCACCCTCATCCGCCACCCGAAAAGCCGGATCCAGCCCAATCTCATTGAAATGATTGCGAAGCAAAAACAGGCTGAAGCTGTCAATCGTAGTGATCTGCGCATTGTGAAGCAGCGTGGACTGCTTTTGAATGTGCTCCGACTCCGGATGTAGACGCAACTGTTCTGCGATCCCTGCGGCAATACGCTCCCGCATCTCCGATGCCGCCGCATTGGTGAAAGTCACGATCAACAACCTGTCAATATCCACAGGAGTTGTCTCGTCACAAACCATCCGAATGATGCGCTCCACCAACACGGCCGTCTTACCGCTTCCCGCAGCCGCAGACACCAGAATGTTCCGATCATGAAGTTTGATCACTTGCTGCTGCTCTTTGGTAAATTGAATCGGCATGCCAACCCCCTTTGCATGTGATCTTACACGATATCTTTCTACTACAAACAATCACACACGCCACTGTCAGACCGTAGCGTGTGTGATCATTGCATCCGTTTCTATCGTTTGTTGATATCCTCTTCCAGTTCTCCCGCAAGCCCAACCAATTCTTCCAAAATCTCCTGGATAGAACTGATATTGCCGCGATATTCGTTTGTAAAATTGCTGGCATCCTTGATGGATGAGATAATGGATACCAGATGTTCCATGATGGTGTTCAGCGTAGCCTTAATCTCCGTAGCTGAGCTTCCACTGTCGTTTGCCAGCTTGCCCATCTCGGTAGCCACCACTGCAAATCCTCGTCCATACTCGCCGCTGCGCGCCGCCTCGATGGAAGCATTCAATGCCAGAATGTTGGAGCGGGAGGCGTTACTGTTGATCTTGTTCACCACATCAACTGCATCGTGTACATCGCTCTCTACAGTGCTGGTCACCTGATCCATGTCCGTCAGCAGTTTAAACAGGTTCTCGATGCCGCCGACAAGAGTCTGCAGGGACTTATTTATCTCACGTACCGACTCTTGGAACCGCGCTGCGATCCCCGTCATCTGATCCTTCAAGTCAGCGGAATAAGAACAGATCAAACAACCTACAACCTCATCTCCATCCTTGATCGGCACCAACTCTCCTTCAAAGGATTCCCCCATAACACCTTTGGGCAGATAGTTATGCCTAGCTCTTCCGGTCCTTAACACTTCATAAAGGGCTCCCGTGGAATCCTTGAAAATGTCCCCGACTTTATATCGAGGTGTCTCTTTCTCCGGTACGTTATATCCTCGAATCACTGAATCTGTATCCAACGCTGTAAGATACACATCCTGCGTAAAAAGCTGGCTGATCACCGGCAGTAATTCTACTGCCTGCTCTAATTTCCTGTTCATCAATATTTACCTCCCGTTCTTTCTATGTGATTTTCTCGTGTATAATAGTATCATACCCCTATCCTCTATCGAACATCGTCATGTTTAGATTATACACGGATATGACCAATAATTCAAGTATTATATGAAGGTGAAAAAACTATAATCCCAGTTTTGACATAATGCCGTCGGCATCGACGCCCGGATGTGTCAGGTAAAGTCTGCAGATCTGTTCCGCCAGCTCATAGGATAGATGAAACTTTTCCGAAAGCTGCTCCACGGAAGTTCCTCTCTGAATTTCCCAGATAATAGCCGGCAGGTGTTCTTTGACTGTGTCCGCCGTGATGGCTTCGTCCTTTTGTGTCTCCGGATGGGAAATATCAATCCGTTCGATCCGGAAACTTCCGTCATCCTCCACATAGAGCATAGCCATGGTGATAGGCAGACGAAACCTGCGCGACCCACAACTCCCCGGGTTCAACCAAGTAATCCCACCCATGGTCTTCTCCTCATATTTATGGGAATGACCGTAGACGATCAGATCATAGGAGGATGTGTCCTCCTTGATCTGCTTCTTATTATGGATCATAAAGATCCGGATGCCGATGTCGTCTATAACCAGAGTCTCCGGCAGTTCTTTTGCCCACTCTTTGTCCGCGTTGCCGCGCACCGCATAGGTAGGTGCAAATTGGTCAAGTTCTTCCAGAATGGAAGGACGGGCAATGTCACCGGCATGAAGAATGCGGTCGCAAGTTTGAAGGTACTTTTTCACTTCATCGCGGAGTAAGTTGTGAGTGTCGGAGAGGATAGCGATTCTGCAAAGCATACGTGGCTCCTTTCAGGTTCTATTTTTCATCTTTTCAAGGGCTTCCGCCTTCCCCATCCCCTCCAGCATCCGCTGTTCATAGCCGGGGATAGCGCTGTCAAATCCACATACCTTTCGGTAGGCACAATAGGTGCACGCTTCCTCTGTCCCTTTTTCATAGGGATTCACGCTGATCTTGCCGTCCAAAATCTCTCGGCCGATGCCGCGCACCTTGTAGTTTACATAATCCGACACCACCTGAAGTTCTTCTGCGGACATCACGCCTGACCGGGCCGAGTAGGCGCCGTCCTTTTTCTTCTCCACAGGGATCACGTCGGACTTATCCTGCATATAGCGATCCAGCCGTGCCACAATGTCAGGCTCCCCGTTTACCACGCCGTTCATGCGAAGTTTTCCCAGAATCTGCTCGTTGATCTCCTGATCCGTCAGCTCCACGGTCGTCTCCACTGTGGGATCATCAATATGATAATACAGAAGCGCCGCTGGGATGACTTCCTTGTCCGGATGCCTCTTCGCCTCCATCTCCAAGGCTGCGTTCATATAGACCACTAACTGCAACTGCAGACCGTAGTATAGTGCCGCCAGGTCAAACTGTCGGTTGCCCGACTTGTAATCGATGACTTTGACGTAGACATGCTCCTCGTCTTCAGCAGTGTCAATGCGATCAATGCGTCCTCTCAGGTGCATGTGTTCCCCCTCGGACAGCGCCACGTTGACACTCTCCAGATCCTTTGCAAAGCGAAAAGACAACTCATAATTGTCCGGTGTAAACGCCCCCTTCTGCAGCTGGTTCTGCAAAGTCAACACGGTTCGTGTCAGTATCCTGCGCATGCGGGTGATAGCATACTCACCTCTGGCACTGCTGTAGAGCACAGTCTCACCGTAGGTAGCCGCGTATTCTTCCAAAGCCTCTCTCACCGCGTTTTCTCCAAACTCCGCCGGAAAATCAAACCACGTATAACCGCTTTCTGCCAGCTTTCCGGCAAAAAGTTCCAGCACAGCATGGTACACGTTTCCCATGTCCACCGCCCCAAATCCAAACTCTTCCCGCTCCTTCAAGGTCAGTCCATATTGCAAAAAATGCCGATAGGCGCATGCCGCATAGGTCTCCAAACGTGTGACACTGTTCTCCAAATTTCTCCCATACAGCGCTCTTGCCACCGCCTTGGAAAGGGCGGAATCCTGATACCTCCTAAAAGCCGCATCCGTCAAAAGCGCCCGTTTCTTACGCTCTCCTTCCTCCCCGTAAGCTTGATAGATGGTAAAAAGTTCGCGCTCCCTGTCTCCTCTCACACTGCCCAGGGCATAGTCTCTAAGCTCCCCGGCTAAATAGCGAAGTCCCTCTCTGGGCGTCACAATCTGCTCTATGACACTGCGGCTCTGCGGATATTGCACCTCGATTCCGGGAAAAAGCTTTCGCACCACATCAATCAGATATGCCGGGCGTATGCTCTTGCCCTGACTATTCACCTTAGAGTAGGACAGATACAGCCTGTGGGAAGGCTTTGTCATATTTAAATATAGGTACAGCCTCTGGATAAACATCTGCTGTCTGGGGCTGGGCGCCAGTTCCAACTCCGACTCTTGAAGAAACTCCCGGTCCATGTCGGAGATGATGCCCCCCTTAGAGGCATTCTTGGGAATATTACCATCGTTGATCCCCAAAAAAAACAGTGCCTTCACCTGCTTTAGGCGGGTTCTCTCCATATCACCCACCACCACACGGTCCACATTCTGGGGAATGGTGCCCACCTCAATCTCACCAAACCCGGCCTCCAAAATATCCGCAAATTCCTGTAGGGAGATGTTCTCCTCCCCCAACAGCCCGTAAATCTGATCCAAAAGCTCCATCACCAGGCGGTAAATCTGGGCATACTCCCTCTCCTTGGACAGTTGCCCCTGCTCATGGAAAGTGCGCTCAAATTCCACCAGCTTTTGCTGCACCTGATTCTGTATCAGGAAATCATAGAGCCGGTTGACATAGTCCCTAGCGTGTGCCGTCTTTTCTCCTTGCAGCACGGCCACCTGATCCATCATCTGCTGCCGTATCTCGTTCAAATGCTGTAACGGCTCCTCATCCTCCTGCATCTGCGCAGTTTTGGCAGTGAACAGTCTGCTCCACCTCCTAACCCCGCGGATGCCGGTTTGAATCACATAGTTCTCCAACAGGTCAACGTCCTCCCTTGCGAGACCTGTCAGACCACTCCTCAGATAATGAAATACCGCTTCGTAGGAAAAGTCCTGAAGATACAGTTCCAGCGCACTCTTGATATACTCGATCATAGGATTTAAAACAATCCCTCTGGTGCGGTCGATAAAACAGGGAATTCCTATCTGCTCAAACTCTGCCTCCACATAGGGCGCATAGCCCTCCATATTCCCCATGATGACCGCCATATCCCGGTAGGCAAACTTTTCGGTGCGCACCAACTCTTGAATGAGAAGCCCTGTCTGGTGCACCTCATCTCTGGGCGCAGTAGTCTCAAAAATCTGAATCTCTTCCTGCTCTCCCGCAAAAGCCTCCGTCGTGTAGCGGAAAAGCCCTCTCTCCAGATGCAGCAGGGCAGGTGCCTCCAGAAAGCGGTGGCTGCCGTTTCTACGCACTTCGCACTTGTCCACAAAGAGATCCTGTTTCACAGGATCCTGAAAGCAGACTGCCTCTCCCTCACCTGCCAAAATGAACACATCGCGTCCTCTGGCGACTCCTGCCTGCTCTGCCAGCCTCTCCAGATCCGCCACCGTCTTCTTACTTAAGTGAAACAACCTTTGCTCCCCGTCCACTTCGTAGGGATATTCTCCCTCCCCCAAAGTCACAGTCACTATGGTTTCTGCGCTGAGACGCATGACCTCCTGGATCAGGCGGTTTTGGATGGGCGTAAATCCCGTAAAGCCGTCAAACACCACCACACTGTCCGGCAGCAGCTTAGACTTTGCAAGCAAACGCCTTAGCACATCCAGCGTCTCCTCGGTTGTGATGAAATTATCCTTGATATATTCCTGAAAGCCTCTATATAGAGTCTGCAGATCCCGCAGCTTATGGGACAGGGCGCCCCGCTTCCTGGCAAAACGGATCAGCTTATCCACGTCCTCCGCGCTGATGCCATACTGCATAAACTCAGAGATCGCACTTTTCACTTCGTGTATATAGCCCTGCTTGTGCAGAAAGCTTCCCAGCGCGGGCAGCTCCTCCTTAAGTCCGGCAGCCACTTTCTGCAGCACCAGACTCTTGCCCGTGTCATCCAACACAAGAACCTCTCTGCTCCCCACTTCCTCTAGAATACGATGGTTGAGCCTGCCAAAGCTAAGCACATCAATGTTCATGATGCCGCCCCGATCGTGCAGCGTCACCAGATCTTTCTGCGTCTGCATGGTAAACTGATCCGGCACAAGGATCAGAAAATTCTGCTTTGGATGCGCAAGGGAACGCTCTATGATCTCCGTGTAGATCCCCCTGCTCTTCCCTGCCCCCGACGGGCCAAAATAAAACCGTAAACTCATAATGTTTCCTCTTTTATGTAAAACCTCCAGAGATAATCCGCCGCTTCTTCCGCGTAATCGATACCGATCCGCTTCCCGGCCTGAATCTGCGACGAATCGATTGCAATTCCCTCCGTCACATAAAAAGTTTTGCTCTCCACCAAGTCAACATCGTTGTCCGCCCGCGTGATATCCATGGCAATGCACAGCTTTCCCGGGCCGTCTGCCAGATGCTTTTCGACAGATGCCGGTATCTGCGATACCTGCTTTTTCTGACGCTGCTTCCGCATTCGAAGCTCCAGCATGCGCTCTCTGGACGCTTCATCCGCCGGCACCACACTGCGGATCAGCACTGCCTGCGGCACGTCCTCCACCGCCGCAGCAATATTCATACAACTGTACATCCCATAGATCAAATACACGTAGGATGTGCCCCCGACATGAAACATCGGTTCCGTGCGATCCGTCCGTCTGCCGCCATAAGTGTGGGAACCCTTGTCCTCCACCCCCATGTAACTCTCCACCTCCGTGATAACCCCACGGATCGTCCCAACCTCCGTCTCATGCACCAGCACCTTCCCCAAAAGCTCCTTCGCCACCGTGATCCCATCTCTTGTGAAAAAGGAGCGGGAAAGTCTGCCCTGTACCTCTACTTCCATTTTCTGCCCTCTCTATCGCATCTTAAGCTCCACCGGACAATGGTCCGACCCCATCACCTGCGTGTGGATCCGTGCATCCACCAGCCGCTCTTTCAGACACTCCGACACCACAAAATAGTCAATGCGCCATCCCGCATTCTTCGCTCTTGCCTGAAACATATAGGACCACCACGAATAGATCCCCGTCTGCTCCGGATAAAAATACCGGTAAGTATCCACAAAACCACTCTCCAAGACCTTTCCAAAGCAGGCTCTCTCCTCATCCGTAAAGCCCGCGCTCTGATGATTTGTCTTCGGATTCTTCAAATCGATCTCCTGATGTGCCACATTCAGATCCCCACAGTAGATCACAGGCTTTTTCTTCTCTAATCCTTTAATATGATCCAGAAATGCCTCCTCCCACCGCATCCGGTACTCCAGACGCGTAAGCTCTCTCTGAGAGTTTGGCACATACACCGTCACCACATAGAAATCAGCAAACTCCGCCGTGATCACACGCCCTTCATGGTCATGCTCCTCCACACCGATCCCGTAGGTCACCTCTACCGGCGTCTCCTTGCAAAATAAAGCGGTTCCCGAGTACCCCTTTTTCTCCGCATAATTCCAATACTGATGATAGCCCGGCAACTCCAGATCATGCTGCCCTTCCTGAAGCTTCGTCTCCTGAAGGCAGAACACATCCGCATCCGCCTCCTGGAAAAAATCTAAGAACCCCTTTTGCAGACAGGCTCTCAATCCATTTACGTTCCACGATACCAGTTTCACCTGTACTCCTCCTGCTTAATCTAAATGATGCAAAGCAATTTTCTATCAAAAAAAGTGCTATGACATTACGAACCAGTAACATCATAGCACAAATTCCGCTTCTTTGAAACAGTCCTTTCCGTTCTTTGCTCCCTATGGCCTCTGGCCCAGACCACCCTCCAGAGTGATAGTCTCACCAGTCATAAATTTAAAGTCAGGGGAGGCCAGCTGTACGCACACGCGCCCAATCTCCTCCTCCGCATCTCCGTAGTGTCCCATGGGCGGCATCTTCACATTCTGCTTGAATGCCTCCGGATACGCCTGCTCAAACTTCTCCAGCTGGGCCGTCCACGCCAGCGGGCAGACAATGTTCACATTGATGCCGTCCTTGCCCCATTCAGTCGCCGCCACACGGGTCAGTCCTCGGATACCCTCCTTGGCAGCCGCATACGCACACTGTCCATAGTTGCCAAAGAGTCCGGCCCCTGATGCAAAGTTGATCACAGAACCTTTTGTTTTGGCCAGATAGGGGTAGCACTCTTTCATATAGTAAAAGGTGGCGTACAATCCGGAGTAGAGCGCCAGATCGAACTGTTCGGTGGTATGATCCGCCAGTGTCACTCCTGAAGCGGATGCCTGTGCATTGTTGATCAGAACATGGATATCTCCAAAAGTATCAATCGTCTGTTTTACCACATTCTTTACCACCGTCTCGTTATCGGCACCCGCATTGACGTCTGCCTGTACCGTGAGCACCTTGATACCATACTTTTCCTCCAGATCCGCTTTCGCATCGTCCAGCTTCTGAACGTTGCGCCCGGTGATCACCAGATTAGCACCCTCTTTGGCGTAAGCAGTTGCAATACCGTAACCGATGGAGCCGCATCGTCCATTGCTGAGCGTGGCTTTGCCGGCGCCCGTAACGATCGCTGTCTTACCTGTCAAAAAACCCATTGTAGTACCTCCTTATTCTGCTCTTTCCTTTGATTATAACCAGTCTAACATTTTCTATGAATAGCGTCAATTCTCATCACTTTTAGGTGGAAAAAAAACGCAAGGTCTGATACAATAATACCGTCGGCCGCTAAGAGTGCGCACTATCGCAATAAAGCGATTCTTGACACACCATAAGACAGGGAGATACACCATGACAACCAACGTGAATTCGGGAAAAATGAGAAATTTGCTCAAGAAGAAGCTCTTTTTGTTTGATATCGACGGCACCATTGCCGTGGGAGATACGCTCTATGCAGGAAGCCGGGAGCTTCTTGATCACATCGCAGCGATCGGCGGCAAAGCATACTATATTACCAACAATTCTACCAGAAGTGGAGCTGACTATGTCAAAAAGTTTCGGGATGCTTTCGGCCTTGAGACCACCGAGGATCAGTTCGTCACCTCGGGCTACATGACCATCCGTTTCCTGAAAGAGAATTACACAGGCAAAAAAATTTTTGTCCTGGGAACCGCTTCTTTCGTGGAAGAGCTTCGCAGAAATGGGCTCTGTGTTACGGAGATCTGTGAAAAAGGGATCGCCTGTGTGCTGGTGGCTTACGACAGCGAACTAAATTACAAGAAACTGATTCAGATCAGCCATGTGCTCCTCACTATGGACGTGCCTTTTTACGCTACCAATCCGGATCTGCGCTGTCCTACAGACTTTGGCTTTATCCCTGACTGTGGAGCCATCTGCGACATGGTCACAGCTACCACGGACAAAGTTCCCATATACCTTGGAAAGCCGAACAAGGAAATGGTGATCCGCTGCCTCGAACTGTCTAAGTTTACTCCGGAGGAGACTCTGGTGGTGGGTGACCGACTTTACACCGACATCGCCTGCGGCATCAACGGCGGCGTGGACACCTGCGTAGTCTTCACCGGGGAGGCCAAACCGTCCGATCTAGTCAATACCTCCTACCAGCCCACCTACGCATTTACGAGCATAGCGGAGCTTTACCGTGCCTGCTGTGCCCGATAGCTTCGCCTTTGATAACCCTCTTTTGCTTTTAAATACTCTTTTTAATGATACCGATTCCCAAAGGGTACGGACCTGTGTGAACAGCAATCGTCGCTCCGATCTGATAGATTGGGATCTCCACCTCACCGTATCCTTTTTCTTTAATGACATTCACCAGATCCTCCCGGAATCTCTCGGCTTCCTCCCTGTCATATCCATATCCCACGCAGATACTGTAACTATCGGTGGATGCATTCTGCTCTTTCAGGTAGTTCAAAAGGAGATCTATTGTTTTATTCACGGTTCCTCTTCTGCTCCTGCCAATGCCGGAGGCAAATATCTCTCCCTGCTTCAACGTGATAATGGGGCGGATCCCCAACACGCTTCCCGCCACGCTGGCCACTTTTCCAATGCGTCCGCCATGTTTCAAATACTCTATATTACCCACAGTGAAAAAGATTCTGCCCGTGGCCTTGATCTCCTCCAATCTTGCCACTGTTTGCATATAATCCATGCCTTCGTCCCGCATCCGCACCGCCTCCAGCACATAGATCCCCTGCAGGACCGTGTCGACTGTGGAATCGATGACCGAGATCTGTGCGTCCGGGAATTCCTCCAGGATCATATCCCTGGCATTGCTGGCGGACACCACCGACCCGCTGAATTTGGCAGTAATACAGATACAGATAACAGGAGTCCCCGCCTTCGCATAGGGCAGGAATACATCTACATAGTCTTGCGCGGAAGGCATGGAAGACTTGGGGTATACTTTGGAATTGTCTACCATCTGTTGGTAGAATTCCCGCACGCCAATCTCCACCATCTCTTTTTGATAATGCTCCTCGTCAAAGGACACATAAAAGGGCACTACCGTCACATTCTTCTCCGCCGCAAGCTCCGGAGGAAGATCACAGGATCCGTCACTGATAATATGATATTTCTCACTCATTTTAGCCTCCATGCCACTTCTGTGGCATTTTTTCTTTACAGAGCATAGAATACCATTTTATAACAAAAAAATCAATATGTTTTGGCATTATTATTACAATTAGTAGAAATAAAAATCTTTTTATATGGTTTTCATAACTACATACAAAGTGACATCTTTAGAGAAAGTTACGCTTGCAATTCTTTGTCATCGTGCTATAATAATTGTCATGGAAGCATAGCTCAGCCGGGATGAGCGTTCGCCTCACACGCGAGAGGTCATGGGTTCGAGCCCCATTGCTTCCATTTTCTTATTTCATAACCTCTTCATATACTCTAAGTACATTCCCTGCAAAGATCATATCCAGCTCCTTCTCAGTGTACCCCGCATCTTTCAGCGCTTTCCATAGCCGCTCCATACTTTGCACACCGGGCAGCCCTTCGTTGGTGTCAATCCCGTCAAAGTCGCTCCCAAGTCCCAACACCTGGATCCCACCTATGTTTGTGATATGCTTTGCATGACGCACCACATCCTCCACAGCACCGGGATTGTACTGGCCACGAGGCACTTCCCGAAGGAAGTCCGCACAGTAATTAAGCCCCATGACGCCGCCCCGTTCCGCCAGCTTCCGGATCATGTCATCCGTCAGATTGCGCACACAGCGGCACACGCTCCGCGCGTTGGAATGGCTGGCCACAAAGGGTTTTTTCGCATGCTCATACACCTGATAGAAGCCCGCATCCGAAAGGTGGGACACGTCCGCGATCATTCCCAGACGCTCCATCTCCTCCACAAACTCCTCGCCCCGCTCCGTGAGTCCGTCGGTGACATTGGGCTGATAGAGAAATTCTTCCGGTGCGTTTCCTTTCTCCTTCGCGTTCAGGTTAGGATGTCCCAGCTCATTGGGATAGTTCCAGGTCAGCGTCAACATCCGTACTCCCATTTGATATAGTCCGCGCAGCTTCTCGATCTCTCCCCCGCAGACAGCGCCCTCCTCCACAGTGAGCAGCGACGACAGCTTTCCGGCGGCCTCATTTTCGGCAATATCCGCAAAACGATACACCGGTGCGATCCAATCAGCATTCTCTAAAAGTTCCTCCTGATAGAGCCGGTGAAGCTGACAGACCTTCTCCCATGGGTGGACACATTTCCCCCGATCCACAAACAGTGCAAAATTCTGCAGGAGATACCCACTCTCCCTCAGGCGCTTTAGATCCACATGCAGATCATTCTCCTGCAGGGAAACCTTCTCCCCTTTTTCTCTCCGATTCCAAAGCACGGATATGGTATCACAGTGCATATCAACAACTCTCATGCGCTGTCCCCCTTTCTGCCTTTGATCACCATTTTCCTCTATTTGACCTATGCGCTTTTTCCTCCTGTTATTCCTGCAGACAGGCATCTACATTCTCCCGATCCAACTCCTACTCTGTGATGATCACGCCCTACGGCACATTCTCCACCACATGGCTCTTTAAGTATTCTTTCCAGAGGGGAATATACTGAGCCTTTAAATGAACACCGTCAAAGGTATAAGATCTCACCAATCCGTCGGTCTCATCACAGACTACCGGATTCACGTCCAGATAGTAAGTTCTCACATTATCAACCATCTGGGAGAGGCCCTCATTTTTCTCCTCAATTCCCTCGTTGGTAATATAGTCTCCATGTGCGGAGCGCTCGCTTGTCACCTTCAGGATCCCTTGAACATAGATGACCGCATCCGGCTGCAGCTCCCTGATACGATTCACTACCTCCGCATACTTTGCAAGAAAAGTTTCCGTCGTCCCAGTGCCCAACTCATTGATCCCCACCATCAGGTAAATTTTGCCAAACTGCCGATCGGACAGCGCATCCTCTATGGTGACATCATCTCCATCGTCCCCCTTGGCAACCACTGTGTCCAAAAGCCGATAGATCGTCATCCCGGTCTCTGCATAGAAAGTGGACACCTCTTCCAGATCGCCGTACTCAAACAATCCTACAATGCGGGAGTCCCCGATAAACAGTGCATCCGAAAAATAATCATCCTCCACATCGGTGTAGATCACCTCACTGATATCCCGATAGTCCGGAAGCACCACCCCCTGCACAGCATCCATCCCTTGAATGTCGCCCTGAACGCCATTTTCCTCTGCTGTCTCAAGTCTTTGGCTCTCTTCTACCGGCTTTTTTGCTGCAAGCATTTCCTGGGACAGATTGGCTTCCTCCGTGATCTTTTTGTCTCTCGTCCGACTATATATATCCTCCAGAGCCTTGGCATAAATTTTCTCCGGATCGAAGAATACCATATAAAATACACCACAGACGATCAGCATGATCAAAAAAGACCACTTTCCGGTTCTCCTTCTCAACCCACTCATATTCTCAACCTCATTTCTTCTGTCAAAAATGCAAATACATAAAGGGATTATTGCCCTCCACGGTAATCCGCCACACGCACAGCCAGAACAGTGCCACCAGGATCAGCTCTGCGGGCTTGGCGTCCCGCCATCTCCGGTAGATCATCTTCACCACCGGTGTGCAGGCCACAAAGGACATCGCAAACAGATACCAGTATCTTCGCAGCGCGCTGATCCAGTCCCCGGAGCGCACATTAATTCCCTCTACTAAACCAAACATCCTCCCCAAATAAATACCAAGCTGTTCCGGTTCCGTGATCGCAAAACATATCCAAGTCACCGGGATCACCGCCCACAGATACAGATGAGGCAGCACCTTCAAGCGCTTTCCGATCCCCATTCGTTCTATCTGCCGCTCCAATACGATAAAAAGCCATAAAAGACCTCCCCATATTAAATAATTGGGCGTCACACCGTGCCACAAGGAGGTCAAAAACCACACAATCAGCAGATTGACTACCGTCCGCAGTTCTCCCTTTCTGCTGCCTCCCAAAGGGATATACACGTATTTGCAGAACCATCTGCCCAGCGTGATGTGCCACCTGCGGTAAAAATCACGCACTGTTCGTGCCATATAAGGCATCTGAAAATTCTCCGGCAGTTCAAACCCAAGCATTCTGCCCAGACCCACCGCCATCAGCGAATATCCATGGAAGTCAAAGTAGAGCTGCATGGAGTAGGCAAGAGCCGCCAGCCATGTCATGCCCGTGGAAAGGCTTATAAATCCGGTGGTCTGTGCCTCGTGCCAGAGAAGCCCTATCCTGTCTGCCAAAAGCACCTTGGCCGCTAATCCCAAGACAAACACTTTCATGCCGCTTTGAAGCCCAACGGCGTTAAATTTCCTTTTCTTTAAGGCTTCCCTTACCTCATCATAGCCCACAATGGGGCCGGAAGCTACGCGCGGAAACATGGTAATGTATGTTGCCAGCCGGACAAAGGAATGATCCCGGTAGATTTCTCCCCGATATACATCGATCAGATACGACAGGATCTGGAACGTGTAGAAGCTAATGCCAAGCGGCAGCGCAGCACCTGTGCCAAATGTCTCATCCCCTTTGAAAAATGCCAGCACACACAAATTCCCGATGACTGCAGCCACAAGAAGCAGCCGCTTTCTCTTATACGCTTTACTCTTTTTATAATTGCGATTCTTCTTTCCTCCCACCCCCAGATGCTGCCCCAGGAAATAATTGACAACAATGGAAGCTGCCAAAAGCAGCAAATGACTCAAATCGCCGTACGCGTAAAAAAACAGGCTTCCGGTCAACAACGTAATGTTCTTATATTTTGAGGGTGTTACTCCGTATAGAATGAAAAAGATCGGAAGGAAAAAAAGCAAGAATTCAACACTGCTGAATATCAAGGATTATCACATCTTTCATTTCATCTATATAATAATAGTAGCGTGCTTTTCGACACAATACAACAAAATTATTCTTAATTTTCACTTACGTTTTGTTACAAATTTGTATCAATAACGTAAAATTATATCACCTTGTATGTTCCGCGTTTATGTTCGTATGATCAGAAATTGCCATTTTGAACATATTGTTTTACAATAATGAAAAAGGCAAGAAAGTGAGGCTGCTGAACATATGAAAGAAAAACTCTACACCATCCCCCTAAACGACGCTGTAAACGCACAGGACGAATGTCCTTTTTGCTATATCGAACGCAAGGTCGAGCAAGATCTTCTCGATTTTTGTCTCGGCTCCAGCTCCTCCTACATGGAGGCGGATATCCGCGATATGACGGACAAAGCCGGCTTCTGCAGGAATCACTTTCAAAAAATGTATACGTACGGCAACACGCTGGGAAACGCATGGATCTTAAAGACACACTACCAACGCATGGTCGGGGAGATGCAGAAGACCTTCGAAGGCTTCCGCCCCGGCAAGATTGCCCGCAAGAAAATACTGCATGACAAGAAAACCGCCGCCAATCCCATAAGCATGTGGGTTCAGGAAAAGGAAGATTCCTGCTATATCTGTCGTGAGTTTAAGGAGACATACGCCCGCTATCTGAACACCTTTTTCTATCTGTTCAAAGAAGACGGGGAATTTCGTGAAAAGATCAAGAACAGCAAAGGCTTTTGCCTGCCGCACTTTGGCGACCTGTGTACCGATGCCGACACACGCTTAAACGAGAAAGAATTGAAAGAATTTTACGACTGTGTACTGCCCCTCATGTTGGAAAACATGAAAAGGGTGTCTGAGGATGTAGCCTGGCTGGTGGAGAAATTCGACTACCGCAACAAGGACGCCGACTGGAAGAACTCCAAGGATGCGATCCCGAGAGGCATGCAAAAATTAAAGGGCGGATATCCTGCTGATCCGCCCTACCAGATGAACAAGTAAGAGGTCAATGACTGGTAAGCCCTTTCATCATGTCCAGATAGTCTACAATCTCCTGATAGAGCATATCCGGCTGGAAAGAGGCGTCCTGAAACCGTTCCGTCATCAGGCCCTTTATAGTAAAATCGAGCATTTTCCAAAGCTTTTCGCCGTCTACACCGGCGGGCAGACTGTTCAGATCGGCCTGTCGGTGGATGGCATCGTACACGGAGAGCAGATCATTTCGCTTGCCCTCCACGGCCAGCAACACCTCGCTGACATCCTCCGACAGAGAGCGGTTCAGAAACTGCTGCATGTAAGGATAGCCCCTCATGGCATGCAGTCTGGCGAGCTCCATCTGCTTGAACAGTTCAAACAGATCTCTCTCTTTTCCGCTCACGGTCGTATTCAGCTCCAGCGTCATATATCGCACACTGTAGTCATACACAAAGGTATAAACCCCCAGCTTGCTTCCAAAATAATGGAACAATAGCCCCTTGCTGATCGCAGCCTCCCGCACCATGTCATCCGTGCTGGCATGACGGTAGCCATTCAACGCAAACATTTTCAGCGCAGCGTTGATCATTCTGTCCTGCTTTTCTTTTTTCAGGTCAAAAAACTTGCCGTTCATGTAAATTTACTCCAATCTGCCGTAAACGCACGAATCTGCAGGCCGCCAAACACATGATACCGCATATGGCGCAATGGGGTGTCCACTTGCTAGTGTAACACACTATCACACTCGATTAAAGATTTATTTTAAAAATTTTATACATAATCTCTTTTCATTTCCACAAAATAGTATTATTATACAAGTATAAGGATGAAACGGAAAGGAGTAACCCCATGGCAAAGAAATTCGGTAAGTTCCTGGTTTTTACCGCCGCTGCCGGCGCTGCCGCAGCCGCTGTAGCCTATTATCTTCAGAAGAAGGACGTACTTAATCTGGCAGATCGTTTTGGCGACGAGGATTACGATGATTTCAGCGAGGACTTAGACGAGGAGTCAGAAACTTCCCGCAACTATGTACCGCTCAACCCAAGCAGCAAGCAGGACAGCGAGGCTGCAGACAATGCTGACAACTTCACCCCTCTGGCGGATAAAGTTTCCACAGTAGTACCCAAAAAGGCTGAGGAGACCATTGAGGAGTTTTTTGACGAGGATGACGCCAGCGAAGAAGATTCTCTTTTAGGCGAAGGCAAATAGCGGCAAAAGAATACTTAAGGGGCTGTGAAAAAATGGAGTTGAAAAACTCCGTTTTTCCGGTCTCTTTCTTTTTTGTGAGACTTTTCTTCAAATGCAAACTCCACTATTTCTTTCCTCTTATTGATTATTTATTTATTATAATAAAAGGTCTTCTTATATTTTACCATAAGAAGACCTTTTACGACATCCATTGGTAGAAAAAATTTTCACCGGGAATTCTCTATTCCTGCAGAATAATCCGTACTCTGCTCTGTATGATATGCGCTACTTCCTGTGCGCTCTTGTCTCCGGCAAAGTATGAAGCCGATTCCTCCCGTACCACAGCCCATATATCCGGATCTATCAAAACGCGGCTCAGCTCTCTGTTATAGATGATATCCTCCAAAATCATAATTTCATCCGCAGTCATCGTCATTTCTACCCCATTGGAACGTATTGTCATACCTTCCTCTGCCATTTCTTTCAGGACAGAACTTCGGATCGGAAAACCGGGATTGGCGATGCCCCGATACTTCTGGTTTGATTCCAGCAACAGACTCTCTATAAATGCCCAGGCTCCATCTTTCTGTTTGCTTCCGGCATAAATGGCACAACTGTCAGCACATGCAATAATTCCATAAGTCTGTCCCGAAAGAGTAGGATACCCATAGATTGGGTATTCCCTGCCATAAATATTCATATGGGATAAATATGATGAGAATCCTCCCGCAAATATACTTATACTACATAATGCATTCCACTCCCGCTCCTCATAGGTCATTTCCGCTTCATCCGACCAGTCCGCCTGTGCATACTCTCTGCACAATGCAAGCATGTCCATAAATTCTTCCGTTTCAAATGCCACTGTCTCCTGCTCCCAGTCGATAAACTCTTCCTGCCTGCCGCACATCATGTAATGCAGCAGGCTCTCCGAATCTCCCATGGAGCCCATGAATATATCTTTATCCCATTGGTTTTTCTCGATCAGCTCAAGAAATGTCTCCATATTCCATTCTTCTACAAAAGCTTCATAATCCGGATGCAGCATAAGTCCTTCCAACCGAAATTGCGGTACAAAAAGATACAGTCCGCCGTCTATCCTATAGGCATCCAGAACGTTCCATACGATATCATCCCTGTACCGGGACTGCTCCAGATAAGGGGACAAATCCTCCAGATAACCGTTTTTTACGTAGGATTCATAATATTCGGAATACATCATATCTATGATATCCGGCCCATTTCCGGCCGCCATGTCCGCATGCATTCGTTCCAGATTACCGTTGTAGTCCCTGATTGTAACATAATAATTTTTATTCTCCTGATTAAATGCGTTAATGGCTGTCCTTATGCTGGAGGAGGAATCCGCGTTCACCTTTTCTATCACTCCATATACAAGCTCCGTTCGCTGCTCTGCAAAAGAATCTCTGCTGCTTAACAGGCTGCAGCGCAGAAATTCCACACCATTCGCGGTCGAACCATACAGCCGCAGCATCCCCTGTTCTGCGTCATAATATCCGGCCATGAGGCCGGAAACCCCCAGCTTCACCAGATCGGTCCGTGCTGACAGGCTTCCGGTTTCCCTGTCAAGAAACAGAAGCTCCGTATCCGTTGCCAGACACATCGTTCCCTCTTCACTGCTGCTAATTCCGTGTACCTGCCCGGCAGATACCTTAAGCCTCCACTTTTCTTCCGCCCTGTTTTCTATTAATTCATATAATGCAATTTCATTTGCTCTCGCTGTTACACATTCCACGTATCCCTCTTTGTTTTCCTGAAAAAAGCAGATACTTCCTCCCGGTTCATACTCACATATCTGCTTTCCGCTTTCATCAAAGCGCGTTACCGTATCCCCGTTTACAAGATATACATTTTCACTGCCGTCCACAAAAAAACCGCTCCCTACGATAGTATAACTCTCCTTATCTTCCGGCTTTATCGACATGACATCGCTCCACCCGCCGTCTGCACGACGCTTGCGGATCTCAATGGTATCCTCCTCTTTATTCTGAATCTCTGCATAAAGCGTGCCGCTTCGTTCCGCAATATTTACAACAAAATATTCCCCTTCCTCCGGCTGCCATTCGATCTCCTCCAGCCCCGATGTCCCACTGCTAAAGACAAGCTTATAAATATAATCGCCCTTCGCAGGGGTAATTGCCCATGCACTCCCCTGTCCGCAGATGACCTGTTCAGGCAGCATGACCGCCAGATCCTCAAAATAATCAATACCAAAACCCTTTTCCGGGATTGCCTCACTTTCTTCCTTTCCGCAGGCGGACAGCATCACTGCCAGAAAAAAAGTAAACAGCCCCATAAAAATAGCCTTTTTATCCATTCGTTTCTGCATCCGGTTCTCTCCTTTTAAAGCTCCCCGCCACTTGTTTCCTTTGCATAAGCTTTTATGGATGATGTGACGCCGATAAACAACATCCCTATGCAAATCACCACTGCACTACATAATCCACATAATTTCTTCATATACAATTCCTCCTATCACTAACAATAACGAAATCTGTCACTTTGTTACATTCATATGTAATATTTATAAATCCTTAATTGAATTTTACACTTTCTATCATGGAACACAATTCTTCTATTGACAGTTTATCAGCAGACAATATATACACATATTCTGCATGCTCATAATAGGCTCCTACATAACCATCAGAATACAAAGATATGATAGCATTGTCTCCATTTATCTCTTTGACAACTTGGGTATCATACTCAGTATCTACAACAAGGTTTCCTCCGTCCTGAATCAGCATTTGATCCCATATTATAAGTTCTCCATCATCATTCGCATATGTTATACTAAACAATCTATCTACTATAACCCTATCAATCTCCTGATATCCCACCGGTATATATTCGGGCTCACTGCAATGAAAATTGTCTTGCTTCTCATCAACAAAATAAGAATATAGAATAGAGTCTTCCAAACTGTTCTTAATTGTTTCAAAAAATTTAGTTCTATATGCCTGAACAGTCATTGATAGCAAGAATATAGCGCTGATAATGCACAGCAGCAAAATTGCCGCTCGCTTAGACTGTCTATAGAATTCACTTATCCAAGGATGTGTTTCTTCCCAAACTAACTTTTCCATCTTACTCTCAAATTTATCAGAAAACTGATATTCATAGTCAGTTGTTTTTTCTAACTCTCTTATGATAGCCTCATCAACAATCGACATATATTTATATAACCACTCATCAGTTACTCGTATACATTCCATTTCCATTCTCCTCCAGTTTTCTTAATGCATCTTCAATCAACACTTTCCCTCTGACAATTCTTTGTCTTACTGTGACTTCCTGAATGCCACATATTTTCGCTATTTCACTGTTTTTCATATGTGCTGAATATTTCAGCAGGAAAATATCCCTATATTTTATAGGCAGGTTCTTCAATACATCCAAAATATTGTTATCTACATTTGTCTCCATATAAGATATTGGCAAGCCCTCTTCTCCTAATTCGTCAATATATATTTCTTTCTTAATCTGCGTATTCCGTTTTCTATATATATCAATAGCTGCATTTTTGGCAATTGTTATCAAATACCTCTTGGTAGATAAACTATCCGGTTCTCCAATATCACTCATATGCTTTACTATCTTCATAAACGCATTATGTACCGCATCCTCTGCCAAATAGGAATCATGAAGTACGTCCACCGCTACTTTCTGCATTAGATACCTATATTTTTCATAGAGAATAACAAATTTTCTTTTATTCTCTGGTGTGTCTATATCTACCATCATTAAAAAAATCATATGTGTCCCTCACTGTCACTTCTCTAAAGTCACATTTATTTTCCATAAATTATAACGATATGCAACTGCTTTTTGTTACATCTGCATTAAAAAATTAAGGAACCGAACCCAATATTGAAAAGTTAGAGGAGAAACCATTTCTTACCCAATTTCTAAATGGTCTCTCCTCTAACATTTTACCGCCTATATTCTATACCATAAAGTTTTAATAAGTATAATTTCTTCACAGCCCATTTTTTCTTCTCTACAGCCAGGCATCTTTCAGGTGCCCGATTCCCTCTACAATCTCCTCATCTCTCAACGCACCAAATCCAAGCAACACCGTACCTCGCTCCGGAGTCTCCGCCACAAAGCTGTCCGAGAGGCCGTACACACGGACACCGTGCTCCGCTGCGCTCCCGATCAGCTCCTCTTCGGCCCGCGGCTGCTTTGCATGTAGAAGCAGATGTAGTCCGGCATCCTCGCCGGAGATGGCAAACTGTCTTTCAAAGGGCTGCAGGCACTCTAACAGGAGGTCATGCTTGGCTCGGTACCGCTTGCGCATCTTGTTCAGATGTCGCTCAAAATAGCCATCCCTGATAAATTCATTCAAGATCCTCTGGTCGATACGTGACACCGTACAGGAATAGAAGTAACACTCCCTGAAATAGCGCTCCAAAAGCACCTTGGGCAACACCATATAGCTGACGCGGATCGCCGGTGCGATCGCCTTGGAAAAAGTTCCCATATAGATCACTTTCCCGTTTTTGTCCGTGGACTGCAGCGAGGGAATCGGCTTTCCTCGATAGCGAAATTCGCTGTCGTAGTCGTCCTCGATCAAATACCGGTCTTTTGCCCCATTTGCCCAGCGCAGCAGCTCCGCCCTGCGGCCAATGGACATAACTGCCCCTGTGGGAAACTGGTGAGAAGGCATTACATAGGCGGCACGGGCATTCTGCTGTGCAAGCTTTGACACTATCATCCCATGTTTGTCCGTGTCCACGGTCACAATCTCGTAGGCAAAAGACTGAAAAATATGGTAAGCCCTCTTATAAGTAGGATTTTCCATGGCAATCCGCACATGTCTTCCCAGTATTTTCTCAAGCAGCATCAAAAGATAATCGTTGCCCGCTCCGACAATGATCTGCTCCGGCGTGCAGTTCACCCCGCGGGAGGCATGAAGGTACCGACTGATGGTCAGACGAAGATCATAATCCCCCTGTGGCTCCCCCTGTGCAAACAATTCGCTGTTCCCGTCGTTCAAAATATTTTTTGTGATACGCTTCCACACACCAAAGGGAAATCCAGTCATGTCAATGCCGTTGGGAGAGAAATCATAGAGACAGTCTTCTCTCCCTGACAACAGAGACGGTCGTCCTTCCAGATCCGAAATGTTCAGGAAATATTCATCCTCCGTCTCCAGCTGAAACAGATTTTCCAGCGGACACACAAAATATCCCCGATATGGCCTCGCCTCGATATATCCTTCGCTCAAAAGCTGGTCGTAGGCATAATCCACCGTACTCCTGGCCACCTGCAGATATTCCGCCAGAGAACGCGTGGAGGGAAGCCTCTCTCCCGCGAGAAGCTTCCCCTCCCTGATTTCCTGCCTGATATGTTCATAAATCTGCTCATACAGACATTTTCCGCTGTCTGTGCGCAGCTGTATGGTCATGTCATACATACATCTATTCCTTCACGATTATTAGACTACTGCTTTTTCATCTCTGCCAGAATGCGATCCTTAAGATCTCTCGCTCTATCCTTCATGCGAGTGTTAGCACTTGGCGAGGCGAGAATATTCTGAACGAGCTTGCCGGCCACATCATACTTCTTGAAGTGTGTGGCGAGCTCTGCCAGCAGATAATCCAAGGTGACCTCATCCATACCGCACATAGGAAAGGGTTCACTCTGGCGAGCCTCTATAAAACCGTTGTAAGCGTTCAGCAGATAGTTCTCCTCCTCCGCCTTCAGTTCTTCCGCCTTGGCTTTCCCCTCCTCGCTCTCCTGATATCCTCTGAGCAGCCATGCCGTCCTAAGACAGATGTACGATTTCTCGCTTGTTTTTGCACGTTTTACCACGGCATTGGCCAGACAAAGTTTAAAACGTTCTATGGCCTGCTCGTAGGAATAGGTCTCTCCCTCGTAGTGAGTTAATTTTACATTGTTGCTGATATTCTCTTTGATCAGCTTGGCCTGACCGGGAGTGACACTGGCAAAAAATCTGCTGAGCGCGGCGTAACCACAGTGAGGGCAGAGCAACACATCATACTTCATGGTGTGAATCCCTTCATATCTGGGGCGCAGATCCCAGTCGGTACCGATCATCCTCGCCCTTCCGGTCTTCACGATTTTGGTCGGGAAACTTTTGTCACACACAGGGCATTTAAAGGTCTTGTCATAAACCAGATCCTTCTCTTCCACCTCGGGAGCTTTCTTAACCACCGCTGCAGCCTTCTGTTCTTCCTTTTTCTCCCCCTCAAAGATATCTACATTTTCCAGATTATCTAAACCCAGTCCGGCCAATCCGGATAACAATCCTGCCATTTCTCTTTCTCCTTCTCAAACTTAACAATACTACTCTACAGTATCCCCTGCCCTACTTAGGCAGCACATAAGAACTCTTTAACGATACGATCCGATTGAACACCGGTTTGTCTTCAGTAGTGTCCTTGCTGTCCACACAGAAAAAGCCCTGGCGCACAAACTGAAAACTGTCATATGCTTTCGCACCCGCAAAAGCAGGCTCCAGACAGCACTCTCTCATCACGGTGAGGGAATTGGGATTCAGGTTAAGACTGCCATCCTCGTTGTAGACACCCTTTTCCTCATCGATAATGTTCTCATACAGTCTAACCTCAGCTTTTACCGCGTGTGCGGCAGATACCCAGTGAATCGTGCCCTTGACCTTGCGGCCATCGTTGCTGTTGCCGCCCCTTGTCTCAGGATCATAGGTGCAATGCACCTCTGTGATCTTGCCGTTCTCGTCCTTCACGCAACCCGTGCAGGTCACAAAGTACGCATTCATCAGACGCACCTCGTTTCCGGGAAACATGCGGAAATACTTCTTGGGAGGTTCTTCCATGAAGTCCTCACGCTCAATGTAAAGCTCTTTTCCAAAGGGCACTTGGCGGCTTCCCAGCGCCTCGTTATCCGGGTTGTTGACTGCGGTGACATACTCCGTTTGCCCCTCCGGATAGTTGTCGATGATCAGTTTCACAGGATCCAGCACAGCCATCATGCGGGGTGCCTTTCCCTTTAAATCTTCGCGGATGCAGTACTCCAGCATTGCGTAATCCACGGAGGACTGGCTCTTGGAGATGCCGCACAGATCCACAAAAAGCTTTATGGATTCCGGTGTAAAGCCCCTACGGCGCAACGCCGCGATGGACACCAGTCTGGGATCGTCCCATCCGTCCACGATGCCGTCCTCCACCAGCTTCTTGATATAGCGCTTGCCGGTCACCACATTGGTCAAATACAACTTGGCAAACTCAATCTGCTTTGGCGGATGAGGGTATTCCAGTTCTCTCACCACCCAGTCGTACAAAGGTCTGTGATCCTCGAACTCCAGTGTACAGATGGAGTGGGTGATCCCCTCGATAGCATCCTCTATAGGATGTGCAAAATCATACATGGGATAAATACACCATTCATCCCCCGTATTGTGATGTGACATATGTGCTACCCTATAGATCACCGGATCTCGCATATTGATATTGGGAGAAGCCATATCAATGCGGGCTCGAAGCACTTTCTCTCCGTCCGCAAACTTCCCACTCTTCATATCTTCAAACAGTTGTAGATTCTCCTCAATGCTCCTTGTGGCGCTGGGATCCTCCTTTCCGGGCTCTGTCAGGCTCCCACGGTACTCCCTGATCTGCTCCGCCGTCAGGTCGGATACATAGGCTTTCCCCTTTTTGATCAGCTTGACTGCCGCTTCATACATCTGCCCAAAATAGTCAGAGGCAAAGAGAAGCCTGTCCTCCCACTCGGCCCCCAGCCACTTTACGTCCGCCTTGATCGACTCCACAAACTCTGTCTTCTCCTTGGTGGGATTGGTATCGTCAAAACGGAGGTTAAACTTTCCACCGTATTTCTGTGACAGTCCATAGTTTAACAGAATGGATTTGGCATGCCCGATGTGAAGATACCCGTTGGGTTCGGGAGGAAAGCGGGTATTCACGGTATCGTATACTCCCTCCGCCAAATCCTTGTCGATAATCTGCTCGATGAAGTTCCTGCTTTCCTTAACCTCCGTCGTTACAGTTTCCTTGTCACTCATACTGCTCATACCTCTTATCTAAAAAATCTCTTCTTATAATCTTAACACACACACACGCATTTATAAACTATTTTTTCTCCCTTTTTACAAAAGCGTTACTATAGTAATTCAGATCATGTTCCGATTCCTCTTTACAACACAAATAAAAAAAGGGGATATTTTTTATAATTTATTTTGTACAAAAATACATAATTAGTGGTGGAACAGACGGATGCCGGTAAATGCCATCACCATGTCATACTTATTGCAGCACTCGATCACCGCATCGTCGCGCACGGAACCGCCGGGCTGTGCAATATATCTCACACCGCTCTTGTGCGCCCTCTCAATATTGTCGGAGAAAGGGAAGAAAGCATCCGATCCCAAGGTCACATTCTGCAGTTTGTCAAGCCATGCTCGTTTCTCCTCCCTGGTGAACACGGGAGGCTTCACCTTGAAAGTCTTCTCCCACACGCCGTCCGCCAGCACATCCATGTATTCATCGCCCATGTAGACGTCAATAGCGTTGTCGCGATCCGCCCTGCCAAGACCGTCCACAAACTGTAATCCCAGCACCTGGGGGGACTGGCGCAGAAACCAGTTGTCCGCCTTGCTGCCCGCCAGCCTGGTACAGTGGATGCGGGACTGCTGTCCGGCACCGATACCAATCGCCTGTCCGTCTTTCACATAGCACACCGAGTTGGACTGGGTGTATTTTAAGGTGATCAATGCAATCTTCATGTCGATCAGCGCCTTCTCGGGGATTTCCTTATTGTCCGTCACGATATTGTCCAAAAGTCCGCCGTTTATATCCAGTTCGTTTCTGCCCTGTTCGAAGGTGATCCCGTACACCTGTTTTTTCTCCAAGGGAGCGGGCTTGTAGGCAGGATCGATCTGTATCACATTGTAGCCGCCCTTTTTCTTCTCTTTCAAAAGTGCAAGTGCCTCGTCTGTATAGCCGGGCGCGATCACGCCGTCGGACACTTCCCGCTTGATCAGCCTTGCGGTGTCTGCGTCACACACGTCGGACAGGGCAATAAAATCACCAAAGGAAGACATTCTGTCCGCACCTCTGGCCCTCGCATAGGCACAAGCTAAGGGCGACAGTTCTCCCAGATCATCCACCCAGTAGATCTTGGCCAGTGTATCATCCAGCGGAAGTCCCACTGCAGCTCCAGCAGGGGACACGTGCTTAAAGGAAGCGGCTGCGGGAAGACCGGTTGCCTCCTTCAGCTCCTTCACCAGCTGCCAACCGTTGAAAGCATCCAAAAAGTTAATATATCCTGGCTTGCCGTTTAACACAGTAACTGGCAGCTCGCCACCATCCTCCATGTAGATCCGTGACGGTTTCTGATTGGGATTGCATCCATATTTTAATTCGATCTCGTTCATTTTCTCCTCCATTCCGAAGCGTTCACGCTTCTGCTCCTCTACTGATTCTTATTTACGATCCTGGTCTCATAGCTTCCTGTGGCAATATCGATATAGCGCACAAAGAGAGACACCTTATTCTCCTCGTTCAGGCTGTCCCAGATCATATCTGTAAACTCATCGATATTATCCATGATTCCAATCTGCTTCGGCTCTCCGGAAAAGCTGGGAAGGGGATCTCCGTCGTGCATGTAAGTGTGGATAAAATGCCCCTCCCCGGGCAGCGGATTTTCAAACGCATAAGTAAAACGCAGGCAGGAAGATGGATCCCCATGATTGCTTTTCAGAATGGACATGGCGTAACTATATCTGCCGCCCTCCACATGGAGAATACCGGAGATACGGGGGGTATAGTTGGGCGCGTCCGGCTCAAACTCCCTGCCGCGCAGGGACTGCTCAAAGGTGAGCTGCTTGTCCATCCCCTCATAAATAGTGTCCGTCTGGTCACCGTTGGTGACGATGGTCTTATTGCCCAGAACTCTCACAGGTGCGTAGATGATCAGGCTGGGATCCTCCAGCTTGGAGGGATCAAATGCCTGTGTGCGGATACCTTCTCCTTCCTGCACAAAGACACGGTTACGGCTGTTGGAGCTTCTGCCCATGATAAAATATGCTGTGACCGCATACTTTCCGCTGGGCGTTTCACCGATGACAATTCCCCTCCCGGGATATGCATTGCTTTTCAGTTCCTGTTCCAGTGATATCATATATTTTCCTCCTAAAGTAACAACCGACCTTCCGGGCACCACAAAAACATGGTGCCCAGACGGTCGGCTTTTCTTCTAACTACACTCCCCGTGGGTGATCCCACTCTTCCGTCAGTTGTGCAGTTTCTATCTATTATCTTACATGTTTCACCGTGTTTTGGCAAGACCCGGAGAAATATTTCTATCAAGCATCCACGCTGTAGTTGGGCGCCTCCTTGGTGATATGGATATCATGAGGATGACTCTCTTTCAGGGAAGCCGCAGATATCTTCACGAATCTGCCGTTCTCCTTCAACGCTTGGATACTGCTTGCGCCGCAGTAGCCCATACCGGAACGTAAGCCCCCCATCAACTGGAAGATCGTGTCTTCCACGCTGCCCTTGTAGGCCACACGTCCCTCTACACCTTCGGGAACCAGCTTCTTGGCATTCTCCTGAAAATAACGATCCTTACTGCCGTTCTCCATCGCAGCGATGGAGCCCATGCCTCGATAAACCTTGTATTTTCTTCCTTGGAACAGTTCGGTCTCCCCGGGACTTTCCTCGCATCCTGCAAACATGCTTCCCATCATGCAGACATTGCCGCCCGCCGCAATAGCCTTGGTAATGTCGCCGGAGTACTTGATACCGCCATCCGCGATAATAGGGACATCATATTGCTTAGCAACCTCGTACACATCCATAACAGCAGTGATCTGAGGAACGCCGATACCTGCCACCACACGGGTGGTACAGATGGAGCCGGGGCCGATACCCACCTTGATGGCATCTGCACCATACTCGATCAGATCTTTGGCAGCGGCACCGGTAGCTATATTGCCGGCAATCACTTGAAGATCAGGATATTTCTCCTTGATCATCTTCAAGCAGTTCAATACGTTCTGGGAATGACCGTGTGCGGAATCCAAAACGATCACGTCAACTTTGGCATCCACCAGCGCTGCCACACGATCCAGCACATTTGCCGTAATACCTACGCCTGCACCACAGAGCAGTCTGCCCTGTGAATCCTTTGCTGCCAGAGGGTATTTGATAGTCTTCTCAATATCTTTGATGGTAATAAGACCTTTCAGATTAAAATCCTTGTCCACAATGGGAAGCTTCTCTTTTCTGGCTTCGGCAAGAATATCCTTCGCCTCATCCAGAGTGATTCCCTCCAGTGCAGTGATCAACCCTTCACTGGTCATGGACTCTTTGATCTTCTTGGTGAAATCAGTCTCGAATTTCAAGTCACGGTTGGTGATGATGCCAACCAGCTTGCGTCCCTCAGTCACCGGTACGCCGGAGATGCGGAACTTAGCCATCAACGCATCTGCGTCACCAAGTGTATGTTCCGGAGTGAGAGAAAAGGGATCTGTGATGACGCCGTTCTCGGAACGCTTTACCTTGTCAACCTCTTCTGCCTGAGCCTCGATCGACATGTTCTTATGGATGATGCCGATACCGCCCTGCCTCGCCATTGCAATTGCCATCCGGTGTTCGGTCACAGTGTCCATCCCGGCACTCATTATAGGAATGTTCAGCTTAATCTTCTTCGTCAGCCAGGTGGTGAGATCCACTTGATTGGGGATCACCTGCGAATACGCCGGAACCAGAAGCACGTCATCAAAAGTAATGCCTTCACCAATAATCTGTCCCATTTTCTTTCCTCCCATATGAATTTGTCAATGATTTAGTGTTTCAAAAGAGTGTAGCAGAGTTTTGACGCACTGTCAACACAGATTTTTACAAATTCCGCGTGTCAGTCCGTGAACACTTTTCGGGGCGCCACATTCTTCAGCACCTTCACGAATTCCTCAGAGGGGCTCAGGATAACCAGCTCTCCGCCCTCATAATACATGGCATAGCGCAGATCCGGTTTCAATTCCTCGCCGATGCTGTAATCCTTCCTCTTGACATTGCGGTTGCGGTAGCTGTCCAGCCGGTGAGATCTGGCCGGTGCAAAGATCTCCATTCGATCCACCGAGTAGGTAGCCACACGCTTACGCTTTGATTTGGCCAGGACCTTGTCCACGGTAATTTCTTTATCCAGATAGAGGTATTCGTACTCCAGATCGGTATACAGATTGACAAAATAAACTCCCACACCTGTGATCAGCGCCAACAGCACACTGATAGCACCAAACAAAAACGAGGACAATGCAAAGAGTACCGTCAATACTATCAAAAAGGTCTTTAAAAACTTTCCTGTACCGGATGTCTTTGCTTTAACCAGACATTCCACATATGCATCACTCATAACCATTTCCTGCCTTCAAAATTTATTACTTCTATGATATAACATCTCTCAATAAGTTGCAAGCAAATTGCGTTTTATCCTTTTTTAAGAATATGATCAGAAGGCTTTCATTGACTTTCCGCTGGGAAACTTTTAATATATTAGATAATGATTGCGAAAGGTGGGGATCCCCATGGCAGTGATGGATGAATTTAAAGAACAGAGAGCGGCGTTAAAGAACGGAACTTTTAAACAGAAGCTCTCCTATTTCTGGTACTATTATAAATGGCATACTATCGGCTCCATTGCAGCTCTGGTTGCAGTCATTCTCCTAATACATGATATTGTCAGTCAGAAAAATGAAGTTTTCTATGCCGCCATGTTAAACAGTTCTGATCTGCTGCAGGATGAGAGCTTTGCCGAACAGTTTATGGCATATGCCGGTATCGATCCAAATACCGACACTGCCACCTTTGATGATTCTCTGAGTATTAGCTTCTCCAATCTGAACGAGATCACCCTTGCCTCCGCCCAGAAACTGCAGGCCACTATAATTGCCGGCAAAGTGGACGTGATCGTTGCAGGTGACGAGCTCTTTGAAAACTATGCCAATGACGGGGTCGCAGCGGATCTGCGGCAGATGTTGACATCGGAACAGCTTGCCGTGTACGAACCCTGTCTCTATTATGTGGATTATGTGCTTGTGGAGCAGATCGCAGAGGCCAACTACAACCTTGACACGTCCTTCCAACCGAAGATTCCGGATCCCACCAAACCGGAACAGATGGAAGATCCCATTCCGGTGGGTATCTATGTGGACAGTTCAAAGCTCCTCAACGACAGCTATCGCTTCGGGGATGGAGACAGGATCGTGGTTGGTTTTCTGGCCAACTCACAGCATACGGATATGTCCATAAAATTTATCGAGTTTCTCCTGGGAGCGGAATGACACCGCTCCCATTTCTTTCTTTTTATAGAAGCTCCTTCAACAATTTATTTACACTTGCGGGGTCTGCCTTTCCCTTCATGGCTTTCATGGTCTGACCCACCAGGAAACCGATAGCCTTCTCCTTGCCGTTTCGGTAATCTTCCACTGACTGGGGATTAGCCGCAATGACTTCCTCCACCGTCTTTCGCAGAGCGCCCTCGTCGTTGACTGTCTTGAGCCCCTTCTCCTCCACATACTGCACCGGATCAATGTCCTGGTCAAACATGACCTCAAACACCTCTTTGGCCACGGTAGAGTTGATCACCTTCTGCTCCGTCAGATCGATGAGCGCCGCCAGATGCTCCGGTGAGAAACGGATATCCTCAGGATCCATCTCCCGCTCTTTCAAAAGCCGCAGATTCTCTACCATCAGCCAATTGGATACCTTCTTGGGCTGGCTGCAAATTGCAACGGTGGCCTCAAAAAGGTCGGACAAATGCTTGGAACCGGTGATGATCTCGATATCGTACTCGGGAATATCGTACTCCCTTTTGTACCTTTCCATCTTCGCCTCGCGAAACTCCGGCTGCTTCCCACGGATGCTCTCCAGCCACTCGTCGCTGATATGCACCGGCACCAGATCCGGGTCAGGGAAATAGCGGTAATCCTGTGCATCCTCCTTGGACCGCATAGGATAGGAGCACTCCTTGCTATCATCCCATCTTCTGGTCTCCTGCACCACTTTCTCGCCGGACTCCAAAAGATCGATCTGCCTGGTACGCTCACCCTCGATAGCTCTGGCGATGGCACGGAAGGAGTTTAAGTTCTTCATCTCCGTGCGGGTGCCAAACTCCGTGGTGCCCACCTCTCTAACAGACAGATTCACATCTGCACGCATGGAACCCTCCTGCAGCTTGCAGTCGGAGGCTCCTAGATACTGGACGAACATGCGAAGCTTCTCCAGATAGGCGATCACCTCGTCCGCACTCCGCATATCGGGCTCCGACACGATCTCGATCAGGGGAACGCCGGAGCGGTTATAGTCCACCAGCGAGCAGTCCTCCCACTCATCATGGATAAGCTTGCCGGCATCCTCCTCCATATGGATCTCGTGGATTCCTATCTTCTTATCACCCTCCGGTGTCCGGATCTCCACATAGCCATCCCGACAGATGGGCAGATACAGCTGGGAGATCTGGTAATTCTGGGGATTGTCCGGATAAAAATAATTCTTCCGATCAAATTTACAGTACTGGGTGATCTTACAATTAGTGGCCAGACCCACACCGATGGCGTACTCCACCACCTGCTTGTTCAGCACGGGAAGAGAACCCGGCATACCGGTACAGACAGGGCAGGTATGAGTGTTGGGCACTCCGCCGAAAGCCGTGGAGCAGCCGCAAAATATCTTGGTTTTTGTCGCTAGCTCAACGTGCACTTCCAAACCGATCACGGTTTCATATTGTTTTGCCATAGTTGCCTCCTCCCTCTATCTCGTCGTCTGTTCAAAGGTATATGCTGTCCGGATCAATTTCTTCTCCTGAAAACAGTCTCCAATCAACTGCATTCCGATGGGAAGTCCGTTCTTGTCTTGTCCACAGGGCACGCTGATGCCGGGCAGACCCGCCAGATTCACAGAGATGGTGTAGATATCTCCCAGATACATCTTGATGGGATCCGACAGGCTCTCTCCCAACCTGGGCGCCGTGGTGGGTGCCACCGGCCCCAGGATCACGTCGTATTTTGCAAAGGCATCGTCAAAAGCCTTCTTGATCAGCGCCTTCACGCGTAAAGCCTTCAAGTAATATGCGTCATAATAGCCGGAGCTCAGCACGAAAGAGCCCAGCATGATGCGCCGCTTCACCTCGGGGCCAAAGCCCTCCGAGCGCGTCCGCTTGTACATGGTGTGCAGCTCCTCCGCATCCTTGGCGCGATAGCCATATTTAATGCCGTCAAAGCGCTCCAAATTGGAACTGGCCTCGGCCGCAGCGATGGTGTAATAGGTGGGGATGGCGTACTCAACAAGGCTCAAGTCAAACTCCTCCACAACAGCACCACGGCTTTTCAGCGCTTCGGCCGCAGAAAGCACCGCCTCTTTTACCTCAGGGTCAAGACCCTCACCAAAGTAATCTCTGGGGATGCCGATGCGCATTCCTTCCACATCTTCCACCAGCGCAGAAGTAAAGTCCGTGTCCTGCCTCTCCATGGAAGTGGAATCCTTTGTATCGTAGGAGGCGATCACCTCCAAAATCGTGGCACAGTCCGTCACATCCTTGGAAAGCGGCCCAATCTGGTCCAGAGAGGAGCCGTAGGCGATCAGCCCATATCGTGACACCGTCCCATAGGTGGGCTTCATTCCCACCACGCCACAGTAGGATGCCGGCTGACGAATGGAACCGCCGGTGTCCGAACCCAGTGCAAAGAAGCACTCCTCCCCTGCCACTGCTGCCGCGGAACCGCCGGAGGATCCGCCCGGTACATGCTCCGTATTTCTGGGATTGCGTGTCACTCCATAGTGGGAAGTCTCCGTGGTGGATCCCATGGCAAACTCATCCATATTGGTCTTTCCGATGACCACAGCGCCCGCCTTCTCCAGATTGCACAATGCCTCCGCCGTGTAGGTGGGGATAAAATTCTCCAAGATCTTGGAGGAGCAGGTGGTCAACATGCCCTCTGTGCAGATATTGTCCTTGATCGCCACGGGAACGCCCGCTAGGGGGCCTTCAAGCTCACTGGCCTCAATCTGCTTCTGCACCTCTGCAGCCCTCTTCAAGGCACCCTCCCGGTCTATCGTCACATAACAGTGATATTCACTTTCCGTCCGGTCAATCTGATCCAGAACGGCCTGCATTGCTTCGACTGCGGTAGTCTCGCCCGCCTTGATGGCTTTTGCCAGCCCCACCGCGGTGTATGATAAGATACTCATATTTTTCTCCATTCTTACTCAAACGTCTTGGGCACCATAAACATGTTGTCCTTCTCGCCGGGTGCATTCTTTAGGATATTCTCACTGTCATCCCCGTTAGTCACCACATCCTCGCGAAACACATTCTGCACCGAAAAAACATGGGACATGGGCTCAATACCCGTAGTATCTAACTCGCCCAGCTTGTCAATATAATCCAGCATGCTGCCCATATCTTTCTTGGCCTGCTCCTTCTCCTCATCGGACAATTCCAGTTTCGCCAGGATGCCAACATACTCTATGGTCTCATCACTGATCACATTTGCCATGTAAAAGCTGCTCCTTTCTCAATCTCCTAATCTCTTACCTTAATGTGTACTTCTCTCAACTGCTGCTCCGTCACCTCGCTGGGTGAACCGCACATGAGATCCTGCGCGTTGCCGTTCATGGGGAAGGCGATCACCTCCCTGATGTTCTCCTCGTTTCTGAGAAGCATGATCATACGGTCCACTCCAGGCGCCATTCCCGCGTGAGGGGGTGCTCCGAACTGGAACGCCTGATACAGCGCCCCAAATTTATTTTTTAAGGTCTCCTCATCGTAGCCGGCGATGGCAAATGCCTTCTTCATGATCTCAATATCATGGTTTCTCACGGCTCCGGAAGACAATTCCACACCGTTACAGACAATATCGTACTGATATGCCAGCACCTCCAGCGGATCCTTGGTGTTCAGCGCCTCCAGACCACCCTGAGGCATGGAGAAAGGATTGTGGGTAAAGCCGATCTGCTTGCTCTCCGGATCCCTCTCAAACATAGGGAAATCGTTCACATAGCAGAAACGGTAAGCATTCCTCTCGATCAGATCCAGCTTGTCGCCCAGTTCATTTCGGATCTGGCCCGCGTAGTAGTTGGCCCGCTCCTCCTTGTCGGCGATAAAGAAGATCGTGTCCCCTGCTTCAAGTCCTGCAAGACCGGCAAGCTCTCCCTTGAGCTCCTCCGGTATAAATTTATCGATAGGCCCCTTGTAGGACATATCCTCCGCCACCTCCAGATAGCCCAATCCTCCCATACCGATTCCGGTGGCAAAGGAGAGCAGTTTCTCGTGAAATCCCTTGGACATATCCGCGTGAACCTTGATGGCTCTGACCGTTCTGCCCACAAAGGGCTTGAAGGTACACTTCTGGAAGAAGTCCGTCACATCTATGATGCGCAGCGGATTGCGCAGATCCGGCTTGTCGGTGCCAAACTCTAACATCGCCTGACGGTAGCTGATCACGGGGTAGGGAGCTGGAGTCACCTCATACCCCTCGGGCGCAAACTTTGCGAAGGTTGCGGACAACACTTCCTCACCTGCCCTGAACACATCCTCCTGAGTGGCAAAGCTCATCTCGAAATCCAGCTGGTAAAACTCTCCGGGGGAGCGATCTGCGCGCGCGTCCTCATCGCGGAAGCAAGGCGCGATCTGAAAGTATCTGTCAAAGCCTGACGCCATCAGAAGCTGCTTATACTGCTGGGGTGCCTGGGGCAGCGCGTAGAATTTCCCCTTAAACTTTCTGGAGGGAACGATATAGTCTCTGGCACCCTCCGGAGAGGAAGCGCACAGGATCGGTGTCTGAATCTCCAAAAAGCCCATCTCTGTCATCTTCTGACGAAGGAAGCTGATCACCTGGGAACGGAAGATGATGTTGTTCTTCACCTTGGAATTTCTCAGATCCAGATAGCGGTATTTCAGGCGCACATCCTCACGGATCTCCTTGGAGGTCATCACCTCGAAGGGAAGTTGGCGGTATACCTTACCCAGCACGTCAATTTCCTGGGCCTCCAGCTCGATGGTTCCGGTGGGGATCTTCGGGTTGTAGGTCTCCTCGTCGCGCTTCTCCACCGGTCCCGTGACGGACAGGCACATCTCCTTGGTAATGCCGTTTAAAAGTTCCGTTCTGCGGATAACCACCTGAAGTACGCCGTACATGTCTCTCAAGTCAATAAAGGACACACCGCCATGGTCGCGGATATTTTCCACCCATCCGGCCACCTGAAGCCGCTGTCCAATATGCTGTTCTCCAATTTCTTTCATAGTGACGTCTCTGTACATACTTTCTCCTCCTGATTCCTGACAAAGTATCCCGGAACATAAAAAGCCCCGGAACACAGTCAACTGTATTCCGGGACGGATATTTTCTTATTATCCGCGGTACCACCCGCATTGATAGCCCGATATCTCATCAAACATCGGCCCACCCTCTCTTCCACTTAACGCGTGTAACGTGCTGCCCTACTCTTCTTTCAAACAGCCTGCTCCGGAGTGTTCCCTTTGCCGCTTCCCACAAACAGCGCTCTCAGTCGGTGACGCCGTATTCCTGTCGTTCTCCCCGGCAAGAGTCTCCTTCTTCGCATTTTCGATTTGAGATGAATTCTATCACATCTTGTTTGGAATGTCAAGCAGGAACTGTGGCAGGTTCACCAAACAGAACCGTGGCAGGTTCGCCAGGCAGCAGTATACCTTCACAGTCAGGCTTCGCCAACCACATTTTTCTAATGTGGCGAAGGCAAGATTTCTGTAAGCTGCGGGACGGAAGCAGGGCGGCATCCATGCCGCATGCTTCCTCACACGGACATCGTGTCCGTGTGCCCTGATGTGCGGTCGCCACATAAGAAAAATGGGTCGGCTACACAAATGACTGTGAGGGTATACTGCCGCCTGGCGAACTGTCCCTCTCTATCCCAGCATTGATAAGCCTAAACTGATCATTACAATATACATCACAGTCTTTGGTATCATTAACATTCCTATTTTAGGATTCTCCTTTGCAAACATTGTAACCGGAATGTAAAATGCAAAGCTGAACAAAATGCATACCGCCATTGTGATACCGTAAGCTCCTCCCAAGCTTAAGAATAGTATTACTTCGACGGATCCCATGACAGCAAATACAACGTTTCTGCATAAAGAAAGTTTCTTATTTCCATCGTTAAACCAGTCGTTTTGGGGCAGCAGACATATTATAATTCTTACTAAAGCCGTACCCCAAATAGAGACTACTACGATCCCTGCGATATCCTGATCACCACTTATTGTTTTCCAAATATAGAACAAAATGATATAGAATACGGTCATGGTAATTGACGTAATTGCCAGCCCCAAATTCATCCACCATTTTACTTTTGCAGAGTTACCTTTTATATTCTTTACAACTCTTGGAACTAAATGAAAAGCATCTCCAAACCCAAGAAGCAGCGTCATTATGCCATAAAGTAAGTGTAAATTAGTTGAGCCGTTTATTAAAAATAGTATTCCTGCCACTAAATCGAACAGTAAATAGCCAACGCTAAAGATAGATTCACCTATTCTCATTCCCATTTTTTGCTTGGACATACAGTTTTCACTCCTTTAAATCAGGGCCTCTTCCGACTATATTATCAATTTTTTGAAGTTCCCCTTCTGTAAAAGCCCTATTTTCGACAATAGAAACATTTTCACGAATCTGTTCCGGACTGGAGGCTCCGATCAATACGGAGCATACCTCATCATCCTTCAGCACCCAGGATAATGCCATCTGCGCCAACGTCTGACCTCTCCCGGCCGCCATCTGATTCAGCATTTCAATTTGCTTCAATCGCTCCGGAGTCAACGCTTCCGCCTTCAGGAAACGATTGTCTCTGGCGATTCGGCTGTCCTTTGGAATACCATGAAGATACTTGTCGGTGAGCAACCCCTGGGCCAGAGGACTGAACGCAATGATTCCCAGGCCCTGCTCCTTACAGCATTTCTTAACACCGTCATCTTCGATAGTACGATCAAATATGGAATATCGTCTTTGGTTTACGATCAACGGACAGTGCAGTTCTCTCATAATGGTCACTGCTTTTTCTGTATGTTCCCGATCATAATTAGAAATTCCTGCATACAGAGCCTTTCCGCTGCGCACAATAGAGGCCAACGCCTCCATGGTTTCCTCCAGCGGTGTCTCGGGATCCATTCGATGATGGTAAAAGATATCTACATAATCCAGTCCCAAACGTTTCAGACTCTGATCTATGCTGGCTGTCAAATACTTTTTACTGCCCCAGTTTCCGTAAGGCCCGGGCCACATATCGTATCCGGCCTTTGTAGCCACCACCAGTTCATCTCTGTACGGTCCAAAATCTTCCCTTAAGATTCTGCCAGTATTCTCCTCCGCGCTGCCATATACCGGGCCGTAATTATTGGCCAGATCAAATTGGGTAATTCCCATGTCAAATGCGGTTCTGCACATAGCTTTCATAGTATCATAGTTATCTTTGCTGCCAAAATTATGCCAGAACCCCAAAGATACTGCCGGGAATTTCAAACCACTGTTTCCCACGCGGTTGTATTTCATGTCGTCGTATCTTTTATCACTTGCCACATATACGTTTGCCATCTTTTTCCTCACTAAATCAATATCTTGTTATATTCTACAACAATTTCGTCCCAAATTATCTGCTTACTCTCGCTTATATAACATAAAAATGTTATTTTCTATAAAACTTTTACCTTGCACAACAGCTTCTATACAACTGCCTTTTACACATAATGTATCACAATTTAATTCTAAATTATAGCCCCTCCCATAATAATCTTTGTTTTTCTCTTGTTAACTCGGTTTTTCTTACATTTTC
>JAFLRM010000050.1 GCA_022511465.1 Acetatifactor sp.
TGAGAAAGGTTCCCAAGGATGAGATCGATAAGATGGTTAAGGAAGCTGCTAAGATCCTTGATCTGACCAAGTTGCTTGACCGTAAGCCCAAGGCTTTGTCCGGTGGTCAGAGACAGCGTGTGGCCATGGGTCGTGCAATCGTACGTAACCCCAAGGTATTCCTTATGGATGAGCCGCTGTCCAATCTGGATGCTAAGCTGCGTGTACAGATGAGAATTGAGATCGCAAAACTGCATCAGAGACTGGGCACCACCATCATCTACGTTACTCATGACCAGACCGAGGCTATGACTCTTGGTGACAGGATCGTAGTTATGAAGGACGGCGTTGTGCAGCAGGTTGATACTCCTCAGAATCTGTATGATAAGCCTCAGAACTTGTTCGTTGCAGGATTCATGGGATCTCCTCAGATGAACTTCTTGGATGCTACCGTAAGAGTAAATGGCGACGTTGCAAATCTGGAGATTGCAGGCAAGAGCATTGCTCTTCCCGCTGCAAAGTCCAAAAAGCTGATCGATGGCGGCTACAATGGAAAGGTTGTTACCTTTGGTATCCGTCCTGAGGATGTACATGATTCCGGAGCATATGTTGAGTCTGCTTCTCAAACAGTGTTTGAGTCTACCGTTAAGGTTTACGAGTTGCTGGGTGCAGAAGTTAACCTGTACTTTGATCTTGACGAGTTCCCTATCACTGCAAGAGTAGAGTCTCGTACAACTGCAAGACCTGGTGACACCATCAAGTTTGGATTGGACGTTGAGAAGATCCATGTGTTTGACAAAGAGACAGAGCACATCATCACCAACTAATCCATATTTACAACGGTTATTAAGGAGTGCCGGAAACGGCACTCCTTTTTTGCTTGCGGAGATATTTAAAATAGGATATTATTATAAGTAGCCAAAGATTTAAAAGGTGAGGGAACAGAAAAGGAGAAACTATGATTTCCAGTCAGATTATTCAGACCAGTCTTGATGAATTAAAGGCCATTACAAAAGTAGATTTGGGTGTGTATGATACGTCAGGTGGGATAGTTGCGACTACCATGGATAGAGACAGTATTGCTGCGGATCTGATCAGCGGTTTTGCCAATTCTCCGGCTGACAGCCAAGTGATCGGAACTCAGCATCTGCTTAAAATATTGGATGAAGGAGATCTTCTATATATTTTAGTGGCCAAAGGCACCAGTGATGATGTCTACATGGTGGGAAAGGTGGCAGTGTGCCAGCTTCAAAACCTTGTGATCGCATACAAGGAGCGGTTTGATCGCAACAACTTTTTTCAAAATTTATTGTTGGATAATCTGTTGTTAGTTGACATCTACAACCGTGCGAAGAAGCTTCACATCGAAGTCGCCTTGCCAAGAGTTGTGTATCTGATAGAGACTAAGATGGAGAAAGACGGCATCGCGACAGAGCTGCTAAAAGGTATGTTTTCCTCTCAGACGGGGGATTATATCACATCTGTGGATGAGAGAAGTGTGATCTTGATCAAGACGGTGGAACAAGATGCCTCTGCGGAAGCACTTCAAGCGGTGGCGGATACGATAGTGACTCTCTTAAATACGGAGGCGCTCTTAAATGTGAAGGTGTCCTATGGCACAGTGGTTGCGGAGCTAAAGGATGTGTCCAAGTCCTACAAAGAGGCCAAGATGGCGTTGGATGTGGGCAAGATCTTCTATGTGGAGAAGAATGTGATCGCTTACAGTGCTCTCGGTATCGGACGTCTGATCTATCAGTTGCCTGTAAATCTCTGCAAGCTTTTTATCGAGGAGATTTTCGGAGACAACCTGCCTAGCGAACTGGATGAGGAGACGCTGAATACTTTGAATAAGTTCTTTGAGAACAATCTGAATGTGTCAGAGACTTCCAGACAGCTGTTTGTACACCGCAATACTCTGGTGTACCGCATTGAGAAGATTCAGAAGACCACGGGACTGGATCTGCGCAATTTTGATGAGGCGTTGACTTTTAAAATTGCACTTATGGTTGTAAATTATATGAAATATCTGGACAATCAGGAATATTAGGGACAACCCCCCGAATATACTTGTATAGAAGTTAGTGTGTAATACTGACTATCACAAGGATTCGGGGGTTTTCTTATGCTTTACGATAGAAAAATAAAGTATTTGGAATATATGGAAAATGGGGAGAGGATCCGGGGAGCCGGATTTGTAAAAGCGGAATTGAGGGATACTCTGTGTCGAATGAAGATCAATGTGACGGGACTTCATGAAACGGATTGTTTTGAGAAGCAAGTGCTGCTGGTGGCAGATAAGCAGGAGAGCTTCCTATGTAAGATCCGGATCGAGAGCGGTAAAGGGGACGCAGGAGAGCTTGTTTTAGACAGCCGGAATTTGGGAGGGAGCGGTATTTCCTACAATCGGTTGGAGGAAATCCGAATTCCTGTGGCAGCGGGCAAAGAGCTTCGCTGTAGGTGGCAGGAGAAAAAAACGAAGGAAATGGTTCCCGTGTCTGGGTTACAACGCGAGAGTATGAATATTCTGCCGGAAACAGAAGAGACGAAAATCGAGATACCGGAAGAGAGGCTGTTCAATGCAGAAGGCTCCGGCGTGGAAAGTATCAATTTAGTAGCGGCTGATACAGAGACCAAAGATACGGAAAGTGTAACGACAGAAAAAGAGGAAGAAAAAGAACCAGAGATTAAAGTGATAGCGTGGAAATCGCAGCCGGAGATCCGGATGTCGGAGAAAGAGGAGCCAAGAAAGAATGAGCAATCTCATATGTTTCCTCTGGATGACAAGTGGAAGCAGCTATCGGCGATCTACCCTCATATCGCTCCGTTTGAGGACGAGAGGGATTATCTTTCCCTTGGACCCAGTGATTTTGTGATCTTTCCCAGCAGGTATTACAGGGTAGTCAACAATAGCTTTCTGCTTCACGGTTACCACAACTATCGGCACTTGATCCTGGCCAGAATGGAGAGCCGTGGGGAGATCCGCTACTATGTTGGTGTTCCCGGAAACTTTTACGAAAAAGAGAAGCAGGTCGCGCTGATGTTTGGCTTTGAGAGCTTTGAATGCAAACAGGAGCCGGCGCGGTCGGGAGACTATGGTTATTACATGATGCGGGTGGAATTATAGCCCTGTCCCGTCAAACTCAGGAATAAAACTTTCGCTGGCAGTCTCGTTCTCCTGGCAAAAACCCCTCTCGATTCCTATGCGATCCGCAAAGGTTAGTATGCGATCATATTCCTCCTGCGACACGCGGCGGTTTAGATTATGATGCTGTGCTACATGGGGCAGGGGAGTGTACTGATTCATAATACTGACATATATGTCATTTCCATAGGACTCATGGAGGTAGCGCAGCACTTTCTTTGAGTCCTTTGTCTCGCCCGGAAGGATCAGGTGACGCACGATCACGCCGCGCTTCATCAGTCCGGTTGTCTCGTCAAAAACAGGGCGGCCTACCTGTCTGACCATTTCCGCCAGAGCAGAGGAGGCTTTCTCAAAATAATTTGTTGCGTGGGAGTAGCGCTCACTCAACTCAGAAGAAAAGTATTTCAGATCCGGCAGATAGATGTCCACTAATCCCGCTAAAAGCTTTAAAATCCCCACCTCTTCGTAGCCGCCGGTGTTGTACACGACGGGAATAGCCAGACCCTGCGCTTTTGCCTGTCTAAGCGCACAGCAGACTTGCGGCACAAAGTGTGTGGCTGTAACCAGGTTGATATTGTGAGCACCTTGCTCCTGCAGCTCCAAAAAGATCTGGACGAGCCTCTCTATGGATATGATATTGCCGGCTCTGCCGAGGGCAATATTATGATTTTGGCAAAAGATACACTTTAAATTGCAGCCCGAGAAAAAGACGGTGCCGGAACCTCTTGTACCGGAAAGGCAGGGCTCCTCCCAATAGTGCAGCGCTGCCCGCGCGGCAAAGAGTTGTGCTGTCTGGCCGCAATAGCCCTTGCCACCTTCCAGGCGGTTTACATGGCATTTGCGGGGACAGATCATGCAGTCTTTCATCAGAGCTTCCATTTGCTCTTTCTCAATATTTGAAATTATTTGTCTGGAAATATTTGGTGTCGTCATGGCAAAGAATTCAGAAGCCTATTCGCAAATACCGCACATCCCCTGGGGCTGTACTTACGACTCCACCCAGCACCCTCGCGGCACATGGAAAATTCTGCTTAGTGCTGCTTTGTTCCCAACCTGACACGGTTCGCAGACATCCATTGCGCAAGACCGAATTTCAACATCGCAAATACAGGGAATCCCCAGACAATGTACGGCCTTATTAGTGTATCGGTTTTCCATTGGTTTGTCAAGAAATTTTCCTTTCCTTTTGCAGGCGGTTATGCTATACTGTTTTTGAAATTAGGAATCATTCTCATTTATTTATTAAGATCATCAGGAGGACAAAACAATGAATAAGAACGCATTTCGTCAACTGAGCTATGGTGTCTATGTGATCAGCACTTGGGACAAGGGCAGAGCTACCGGATGCACTGCTAACAGTGCTATGCAGATCACTTCCGATCCGGCGACCATCGCCGTGAGTATCAATCACGACAATTATACCAACCAGTGCATTCAGGAGACGGGGAAATTTGCTGTTTCCATTTTGGGAGAGCATTCTGATCCCGGCATCATTGGAACCTTCGGTTTCCAGAGCGGAAAGGACAAGAATAAATTTGATGAGGTGGAGCAGGTGGTAAAAGAGTACATGCCTGTAGTGGCAGATGCCTGTGCGTATATTGTATGCGAGGTCATCGACAAGATGGAAACTTCCTCCCACACGGTATTTTTGGGGAAAGTGCTGGATGCGGATGTGTTAAAGAAAGACGATCCCATGACCTACGCATATTACCACAATGTGGTCAAGGGCAAGAGCCCCAAGAACGCACCCACCTATATTGCAGAGGACAATGCAGATACAGCTAGCTCCGGAAAGAAGTATGTGTGCAGTGTCTGCGGATATGTATATGAGGGGGATATCCCTTTTGAGGAACTGCCAGGGGACTTTAAATGTCCTGTGTGCAAGCAGCCCAAATCGGCGTTTGTGGAGAAATAAATGCAGAACTGCCGGTGGAAAAACTTGTTGACACATTTTTCATTCTGTGCTATACAGAGAAAGTAACAAATTTCGAGTTTTTATATAATCTGGAAGGAGAAGAACAATGGGTCAGGAAGAATTGAACAATCAGCAGGAAAATGTGACAGAGAATTATCAGGATCCCATTGCTGCACAGAACGGAGAGAAGCCGGCTAAGAAATCCGGCGGTGCAGCAGGAATCGGTTCCACTATTGCAGCGATAGTTGTATGGAGGCTGTTTGGCCTTGTGGGAGGATTGATCTGCCTTGGCGGATTTTGGGCAGTGTATGGGATCTGCAAGAGCAAGCTGCCTCTTGCTGCGAAGATCATACTGAGCATTGTGGTAGCTCTTGCGTTTGTAGTGCTTTTCTTTGTATTTATATTGGTAGTCGCCACTTTGACGAATTGAGGTTGAGTGATGAAATGCTTTCGTAAGCTGTTAAAGGGGCTTACCGGCTCCGTGGTCACGATAGCGATTCTTTTGCTGATCGTGATGGGGATTGGTTTTTTTATGGGACTGAGCTCCCTAGACCGGTTTGTGATAACCATCATCATCTATGTGGTATTCATTGTAATGGTTCTGTTGGGGACGGGAATTTACATGATCGTTGTGATGGGTGCTTATCGCAATGCACAGGTCAGCCTGAGAGCGATCCCCGGTTTTTCGGAGGCACGGTTTGAGCGGGAGGTAGCCAGATCACCTCAGGTCTATCGATTACTTTTGAGCAGTGATGCTATCTGCTACACGGATAGCGGATATCTGGTAAAGGTAATTCCCATGGCGGATATTCTGTGGGCTTATCAGGATAGCACTGTGAACCGTATGTTGATCTATACGAAGGATAAGGATAAGCATACGGTGAATGTTCTCGCGGAAGGGAAGATGCGGGAGCGGGCACAGAGATCGGAGATGTCGATCCGGTATATCCTGCGTTTGATTGCCCGAAAGAACAAGAACGCCATTATCGGCTACGATGCCAACTTGGAACAGCTTTATAAAAAAGATTTTGCACAGCTGTTAAGAAGAGCCAGCGGTCGAGAGATCATTGACAGCGCCCAGCTGGAAATGGAGTACATACAGAACAACTATTATCAGTTAGATTTTCAATAATGTTCAATAAAGGAGCGCTAGCCCTTGAGGCGGCACTCCTTTTATTTTTGAGTGGTTTGGGTCTGCTTGAGTGCTTCCTTTTCCAATTTATTGCGCTCTCTGAGTTCGGTAAAGAAAAGTTTCAGCATATCGCTGCACTCTTCCTCCATCACGCCTCTGGTCACAGACACCTGGTGATTGAAAGAAGGGTGCTCCAAAATGTTTAGGATGGAGCCTGCGCAGCCAGCCTTGGGGTTCATACAGCCCATGACCACCTCCGGGATGCGGGCCTGCACAATGGCACCGGCGCACATCTGACAGGGCTCCAGAGTCACATAGAGGGTGCACTCCTCCAATCGCCAGTCGCCAATTTTTTTGCTGGCCTTGTTGATGGCGGTGATCTCTGCGTGAGCCAGCGTGTTTTTATCTGTGTTGCGGCGGTTATAGCCACGCCCGATGATCTTGCCCTCGTGGACGATGACGCAGCCGATGGGAACTTCTCCCAAGTCGTATGCCTTCTTAGCTTGTTTGAGGGCTTCTTTCATGTACTTTTCCTGAATGGATCTGATCGATGTCATTTGATGACCTTTCTGCATATGCTAAAAGTGAGTGCGTTTGTTTATATTAATATAAGGCATATCTTTTTCCGGCGTCAAGTGGGACGCCGGTCGCCGGCTGATGTGTAAAAAGCATCGCAGGGCAAGAATACGGCGTTGCCGTAGTTCTGCTTGTAGAAAAAAAGAAAATGTGGTACTATAGTCATAGAATGGAAAAAAATGTTAAAAATGATAAACAAATCTTTGAAAGGATAGGTTTGAACGATGAGTCTGGAACAACAATTAAATGAGATCACTGGAAAACTGTATGGAAAAAACATTGCGGAATGCACCGACGCGCAGCTTTATTACGGTGTGCTGCAGCTGACCAAGCAGAAGATGGGGGAGGCCCCTGCCATCACCGGTGAGAGAAAAGTATACTATATCTCTATGGAGTTTTTGATCGGTAAGCTCCTGTCCAACAATCTGATCAATTTAGGAATCTACGAGGAGCTGAGCAGTGTCTTGGAGGCGAACGGCAAGCATCTGGCGGATATCGAAGAGGTGGAGCCGGAACCCTCTCTGGGCAACGGCGGATTGGGCCGTCTGGCAGCCTGCTTTTTGGATTCCATTGCGACGCTGGGGTTGCCCGGTGACGGCATCGGTTTAAATTATCATTTCGGTCTGTTTAAGCAGGTGTTCCGCGACAGACTGCAGAGGGCGGAGAAGAACGATTGGATCGAGGAAAGTTCCTGGCTGAACGATACCGGTATCTCTTTTGAGGTTGCCTTTGGAAAGAAAAAAGTGACATCCGTGCTTTATGACATTGATGTCATTGGATATGAGAACGGCGTAAATAAACTGCATTTATTTGATATTAAGTCAATCGACGAGAGTCTGGTGAAGAAGGGCATTGATTTTGACAAGGAAGCAGTTGACAAGAACCTGACACTCTTCCTGTATCCCGATGACTCCGACGAGGCGGGAAACCTGCTGCGTATCTATCAGGAGTATTTCATGGTGAGCAACGGCGCGCAGCTGATTTTGAAGGAGCAGAAGGAGTTGGGCCATGATCTGCACAAACTGCATGAGCATGTGGCAGTTCAGATCAATGATACACATCCTACCATGGTCATCCCTGAGCTGATCCGTATTTTGACGGAGCAAGAAGGTTTCACCATGGATGAGGCCATCAAGGTGGTCAGCAAGACCTGCGCTTACACCAACCACACGATCCTCGCGGAAGCGCTGGAGAAGTGGCCCCTTGAATATATTGAGAAGGTGGTACCCCAGCTGGTTCCCATCATTCAGGAGCTGAGCGATCGCATTGCCGAGAAGTATTCGGCTGAAAATGTACAGATCATCGACAAGGATGACAGAGTTCACATGGCACATATTGATATCCATTACGGATACAGTGTCAACGGTGTGGCTGCCATCCACACAGATATTCTGAAGGAGACGGAACTGCATCATTTCTACAAGTTGTATCCGGAGAAGTTTAACAACAAGACCAACGGCATCACCTTTAGACGGTGGCTTTTGTCCTGTAACAAGGAATTGGCCGCATTCCTGTCCGAGACCATCGGTGATGGCTACAAGAAGGATGCCGCACAGCTGGAGAAGCTGCTCACCAAAAAGGATGATCAGGCGGTATTGGATCGTCTTGCTGAGATCAAGAAAGGCAAGAAGAGAGAACTGGTTGCCTACATTCAGGAAAAAGAGGGAATCAGTCTGGATGAGAATTCCATCTTTGACATCCAGATCAAGCGTCTCCATGAGTATAAGCGCCAGCAGATGAATGCGCTCTATATTATCCACAAATATCTGGAGATCAAGGGTGGAAAGAAGCCGGTGAGACCTTTGACTTTTATCTTTGGCGCGAAGGCGGCACCTGCTTATGTAATTGCACAGGATATCATCCATTTGATCCTTGTTCTTTCCGAGATCATCAATAACGATCCTCAGGTGAGCCCTTATATGAAGGTCGTTATGGTGGAGAACTATAATGTGAGCTATGCGGAGAAGCTGATTCCCGCCTGCGATATCTCTGAGCAGATTTCGCTGGCGTCCAAGGAGGCTTCCGGCACCGGCAACATGAAGTTTATGTTGAACGGTGCGGTGACGCTGGGAACCAGTGACGGTGCCAATGTGGAGATCCACGAGCTGGTGGGCGACGACAATATTTATGTCTTTGGTGAGAAGAGCGATAAGGTCATCAGCCACTATGCCAAGGCCGATTATGTCTCCAAAGATTACTATGCGAAGAGCACTGTGATCCGGGAGGCTGTGGACTTTATTGTCAGCAAAGAAGCTCTGAAGGTGGGACACAAGGAGAATCTGGAGCGTCTGTATAAGGAATTGTTGAACAAGGATTGGTTTATGACTCTGCTGGATCTGGAGGATTATATCAAAGTGAAGGATCAGGCATTTGCGGACTATGAGGATCAGGAGAAATGGAAACGCATGATGCTTGTGAACATTGCCAAGGCAGGATTTTTCTCTTCCGACCGTACCATTGCAGAGTACAACAAAGAAATCTGGAAACTGAAATAATACGATAGGAAATATTACATGGCAGTAAAGAGGAAGTTTGTAAGTACGCGTTTATTAAAAGAAGGAATGAGGATTGACCAGTCAATCGTAGATGCCACAGGGCGCTCCCTGATTGAAAAGGGAGCGTTCCTGGACGACTTCCAGATTGAGTACCTTCAGGGGAAGGGTGTAGGCGGCATATACATTCAGGAAGGCGAGCCGGATCCGGACGAGGTGGAGCTGCAGATTCCCCAGTATACCAGAGAGCTCATCGAGAAGAATCGAGTGGAGGATCGTGCCAAGGTCAAGCTGTCGGAGAGTGTCCGTAAGCGTGTGGGAGAAGGGATTCAATTCCTTTACAATAATACCGACTCGGACAATTTCTCGGAGACCACCAACAACGTGGCAAACGAGCTGATGAAGACCATTGTGGACAATGATGCCGTGGCGGTGGACATCAGTATGCTGAAGGTCAGTGATGAGTATACCTTCAAGCACAGCGTGGATGTGGCCACCATGGCCATGGTCATCGGCAAAAAGCACGGACTTAGCGACAAGGACATCCACGATCTGGGCATTGCCGGCCTGCTCCATGATGTGGGAAAGTCCAAGATTCCCAACGAAGTGTTAAACAAGCCGGCCAAGCTGACGGACGAGGAATTTGCGCTGATGAAGCAGCACACGCTGTTTGGCTTTGAGATCTTGAAGAACAGGAATGAGTTTCCGGATTCCATTATGCGCGGCGTGCTGCAGCACCATGAGAAGATCAACGGCAGAGGTTATCCGTTGGGCGCAAGTGAGGACAAGATCCACCTTTACGCTAAGATCATTTCTGTGGCGGATGTGTACGATGCACTGGTGACGGAGCGGCCCTACAAGAAGGGATTTCCCAAGAGCGTTGCCGTTGAGATGATCATGGCAATGACGGGTGAGTTGGATTTTGATGCTATGAAGAGCTTTTTGGCCAGCGTGATCCTCTATCCCGTAGACAGCATTGTAACCTTGTCCAGCGGAGAGATGGCCAAGGTCATAGAGAACAATCCTGAGAATGCTCTGCGCCCCAAGGTGGTCGGTTTGAAGACAGGGCAGATTTACGATCTGGCTAACGACGTGAAGTGCGCCAGCCTGATCATACAGTGAGTTTTGAAGCGAGAGGCTTCCGCAGTTTGCGGGAGCCATTGTTTTTTTACATACATTAAAAAAATGGAAAAAATTCCCTTGACATCTTTTCTCTGTGTGATATACTTTGAGAGTCAAATCATTTTAAATTAAAATAATTTAAGTTACAAAATAATTTGATTTGAAATAATAGCGGACAAAAAGAAAACCGCACGACATGTGCAGAAATGAGAATGAAATGATAGGGATTATCAAAGGGACGGGCGCATGCCTGCCGGAAAAAGAAGTGGATAACAACGAGCTGGCACGCATCATGGACACCAGCGACGAGTGGATCCGTGAACGGACGGGGATCATCAGGCGTCATTTGATATCGGGGGAGACCACCGTGAGCATGTCGGCGAGGGCTGCAGAACGCGCTCTGGAAAATGCCGGCGTGGCAGCGGAGGACATTGATATGATCTTGGTGTCAACGGTCTCCTCCAACGTGGTGCTGCCATCCACAGCCTGCGCCGTACAGGAGCTTATCGGAGCTTCCAGAGCCGTCTGCTTTGATCTGAACGCGGCTTGTACCGGTTTTTTGTTTGCACTGAATACCGCACAGGCGTATTTTCATGCGGGCGTGGTGGGGAAGGTACTGATCATCGGTGCGGAAAGTCTCTCTAATCTGGTGAACTGGGCGGACAGAGGCACGGCGATCCTCTTTGGAGACGGTGCGGGAGCAGCTGTTCTGGTGGCCGGCGAGGGCGAATTTCCACAGCTGGTGATGCAGTCCAACGGTACAAAGGGGGACGTGCTCACTTGCAGTAGCCCCTTTGACCGGGGGAAGGATTCTCCGGTGAAGGCGGATATGGCAGCTTCACAGGGAGAGACATATATTCAAATGAACGGGCAGGAGGTCTTCAAGTTTGCTGTCAGGCAGGTGCCCAAATGTATTGAGGAACTTTTGGAGAAGTGCGATAAGCGACCGGAGGACATTGACCTCTTTGTGCTCCACCAGGCTAACGCCCGAATTATGGAAGGGATTGCCAAGCGCCTGAAGACGGATATTTCCAAGTTCCCCATGAATTTAATGGAATATGGCAATACTTCATCCGCCAGTATTCCCATTTTACTGGATGAGCTGCACCGGAGCGGACGCCTGAAAAAAGGCATGAAGTTGGTGCTGGCCGGATTTGGCGCAGGGCTTTCCTGGGGCGCTACCTACATGGAGTGGGATGCGTGAATAACCGAATGGCCATCCTGCTGTAAATACGAAGTATTCATAGTAATTCCCGGTACGCCGGATTACATAAATAAGAAAATAATAAGAAAAGGAGAATGAAACATGTTTGAGAAAATTCAGGAAATGATCGCAGAGGCTTTGGGAGTAGACAAGGGAGAGGTAGTAGAGACCGCATCTTTTGCAGATGATCTGTCTGCAGATTCTCTGGATCTGTTTGAACTGGCTATGTCTCTGGAGGAGGAGTTCCACGTTGAGATCCCTTCCGAGGATCTGGAGAAGATCGTAACCGTAGGCGACGTTGTAAAGTACATCGAGAGCCATCAGTAAAATGTAGGCCGCCGGTATGGCCGGATGAAAGGACGAGAGCAAGCTATGAAAACAGAAATAACCAAATTGTTAGGAATTGAATACCCCATTATTCAGGGAGGAATGGCATGGGTTGCTGAATATCACCTTGCAGCTGCTGTATCAGAGGCCGGCGGCCTTGGGATTATCGGTTCCGGTGGAGCGCCTGCATCCTGGGTGAGAGAGCAGATCAAAGAGGTCAAGAAACTGACTTCAAAGCCTTTTGGCGTCAATCTGATGCTGATGAATCCGGAGGCAGATGAGATCGCCCAAGTAATTGCAGAGGAGGGCGTGAAGGTGGTTACCACCGGAGCGGGTAATCCGGAAAAGTATATGACCCTTTGGAAGGAAGCTGATGTAAAGGTTATCCCTGTAGTGGCATCCGTGGCACTGGCAAAGCGTATGGAGCGATGCGGTGCGGATGCAGTTATAGCCGAGGGAACGGAGTCAGGAGGACACATCGGTGAGACCACTACCATGGCGCTGGTGCCGCAGGTGGTGGATGCCATAGATATCCCCGTCATTGCGGCGGGCGGTATTGGTGACGGCAGAGGCGTGGCGGCAGCGTTTATGCTGGGCGCTAAGGCGGTGCAGATGGGGACTCGCTTTGTCGTAGCGAAAGAGTCCATTGTACATAGCAATTATAAGCAGTATGTATTGAAAGCGAAAGATATTGACACTCGTGTCACCGGAAGAACAACCGGACATCCGGTGCGTGTCATTCGGAATAAACAGGTAAAAGAATATCTGCGTCTGGAGGCAGAGGGAGCCACCTTGGAGGAGTTGGAGAAACTGACCTTGGGCGGCCTGCGCAGAGCTGTGGTGGACGGTGATATGGATACCGGAAGCATTATGGCAGGCCAGATTGCCGGTCTGGTGAAAGAGGAGCAGAGCTGTGCAGAGATTTTAAAGGAGCTGACAGAGCAGGCACAAAAATTGATGAAAGGAAACTTTTTTGATGAGTAAGATCGCATTTATCTATCCGGGACAAGGAGCCCAGAAGTGCGGCATGGGTCAGGACTTCTACGAGGCGGATCCCGGTGCAAAGGCACTGTATGATCAGGCCGGTGAGTTGCTTTCGCTGGATCTGAAAGAGCTGTGTTTTGAGGAAAATGACAAGCTGGATATCACGGAGTACACACAGGCGGCCATGGTGACCACCTGTCTGGCCATGACCAACGTGATCCGGGCGAAAGGTCTGGAGCCGGATGTGACGGCGGGCTTAAGTCTGGGAGAGTATTGTGCTATCGCTGTGGCCGGCGGCATGTCCGATCTGGATGCCATTCGCACCGTGCGCAGCAGAGGTGTTTTGATGCAGCAGGCGGTTCCCACGGGGGTGGGGTCCATGGCTGCGGTTCTGGGATTGACCGGTGCAGAGATCGAAGTGGTTGTGGATCTCATCGACGGCGTGTCCATTGCAAATTATAATTGTCCCGGACAGATTGTGATCACGGGCTACACGCAGGCGGTGGAGCAGGCGTCCGAGGCGCTGAAGGAGATGGGAGCTAAGAGAGTGATCCCCTTAAATGTCAGCGGTCCTTTTCACTCCGCCCTTCTCACAGAGGCAGGAAAGCAGCTGGGAGAGGTGCTTGACACGGTGAACTGGTCTGCGCTTCGCATCCCCTACGTCACCAACGTGACAGCGGAGACTGTGACTGATATTTCCAAGACGAAAGAACTTTTGGAGAAGCAGGTGGCCAGCAGTGTGCGCTGGGAGCAGAGCATCCGTCGGATGATCGCTGACGGTGTGGACACCTTTGTGGAGATTGGTCCGGGGAAGACATTGAGCGGCTTTCTGCGAAAAATTGACAAGGAAGTAACCTGTTACAATATTGAGCATCTGGCTGATGTGGATGCTGTGATCGAGAGTATAAAGAAGTAAAAGTCAGAGATTGTAAGCCGCCCCTGCGGCAGAATGAGAGGAAACATGTTAGAAGGAAAAGTAGCAATAATAACCGGTGCGTCCCGCGGAATCGGCAGGGCGATCGCGCTGGAGATGGCACGCAATCATGCGGAAGTTGTCATCAACTACAACGGCTCCAAGGAGAGAGCGGAGAGCGTTCAGAAGGAGATTGAAGCTCTGGGCGGCAAGGCAGCAATTTATCAGTGTGACGTGTCTGACTTTGCAGCCTGTGAAGAGTTCATCCAGACAGTGATCAAGGACTTTGGGAGAGTTGACATCCTGGTAAACAATGCGGGAATCACCAGGGACGGACTTTTGATGAGGATGTCCGAGAAGGATTTTGACAGCGTTATCGATACCAATCTGAAGGGAACATTCAACTGTATCCGCTTTGTGTCCAGACAGATGTTAAAGCAAAAAGCAGGCCGCATCATCAATCTGTCCTCCGTGTCCGGCGTGATGGGCAATGCGGGTCAAGCCAACTATTCTGCATCCAAAGCCGGTGTCATCGGTCTGACCAAGGCGGTGGCCAGAGAGCTTGCCAGCAGACATATCACGGCAAACGCCATTGCTCCGGGTTTTATAGAGACAGACATGACAGACGCTCTGGGGGATCAGGTGAAGGAGGAGGCTGTAAAACAGATTCCTCTGGGCAACTTCGGAAGACCGGAGGATGTGGCACATTTAGCGGTATTCCTGGCCTCCGAACAGGCAGGATACATCACCGGACAGGTTATCCATGTAGACGGCGGAATGTGCATGTAGTGGTGATAGTGCAGCTGCGCAGCAGCGATTTTGCAAATAATCGGGGCTGAACTGTAACATAGATGCTAACAATTAATTAGGAAATAAGAGGACAAGGAAATGAAGAGAAGAGTTGTGGTGACAGGCATGGGAGCGATCACTCCCATCGGCAACAGCGTAGAGGAATTTTGGAAGAGTATCATGGAGGGCAAAGCAGGCATTGCACCCATTACCAAGTTTGATACCACCGATTACAAGGTGCATATTGCTGCAGAGGTCAAGGACTTCGATCCCAAGGAACACATGGACTTCAAGGCAGCCAAGCGCATGGAGCCTTTTGCACAGTACGCCGTGGCTGCGGCAAAGGAAGCACTGGAGCAGTCCGGGCTGAATCTGGAGAAGGAAGATCCTTACAGAGTGGGCGTTATCATTGGTTCCGGCATCGGCGGTCTTGGCAGTATGGAGAGAGATCACCAAAAACTTTTGGAGAAAGGGCCCTCCCGTGTCAATCCGCTGTTGGTGCCTCAAATGATCACCAACATGGCGGCCGGAAACGTGGCTATCCAGCTGGGCTGTAAGGGCAAGTGCACTAATGTTGTGACCGCCTGCGCCACCGGCACCCACTCCATCGGAGACGCATTCCGCGCCATCCAGTACGGGGATGCGGAGGTTATCTTTGCCGGAGGCGCCGAGAGCTCTATCACACCCGTAGGTGTAGCCGGTTTCTCCGCGCTGACCGCACTGACTGAGAGTGATGATCCCAAGAGAGCATCCATTCCCTTCGACAAGGACAGAAGCGGCTTTGTCATCGGTGAGGGTGCCGGTGTGGTTGTTTTGGAGGAACTGGAGCATGCCAAGGCCAGAGGTGCCAAGATTCTGGCGGAGCTGGCAGGCTACGGTGCAACCTGTGATGCCTACCACATCACTTCCCCTCTGGAGGATGGAAGCGGTGCGGCCAAGGCCATGACTCTTGCCATGGAGGAGGCCGGTATCACTCCTGCGGATGTGGACTACGTGAATGCACACGGCACCAGCACGCACCACAACGATCTGTTTGAAACCCGTGCCATTAAGCTGGCGCTTGGCGATGCTGCAAAGAAAGTGAAGATCAACTCCACCAAGTCCATGATCGGACATCTGCTGGGAGCAGCAGGCGGCGTAGAGTTTATTACTTGTGTGAAATCCATTGAAGAGGGTTTCATCCATCAGACGGTGGGAACCAGAGAGGCAGATCCTGAGTGTGATCTGGACTATGCAATAGGTGCACCGGTGAAGCAGGAGGTCAACTATGCACTGACCAATTCTCTGGGCTTTGGTGGACATAATGCAACTCTGTTAGTGAAGAAATACGAGGCGTAAATTTCCCGGAAAGTCAATGGCAGCAGTTACAGATAAAGGAGTATATCATGGAGTTTAATCAGGTATTGGAATTGATCAAGACCGTGTCGGCATCCGAATTGACCACTTTCCGCTATGAGGAGGGAAATCAGAAGATCCTGATGCACACGGGAAATGTAGTGTTAAATGAGATGGCTGCATCCCAGAGCGAAGCTGTAGCATCTGTACAAAGTGACACGACTGTCACAGATGTAGTTTCGACAGCTTCCGTGGTTCCCTCAGGAAAGCTGGTAAAATCTCCTCTGGTAGGACGTTTTTACGCGGCTCCCTCCGAGGACGCGGAGCCCTTTGTAAAGGTGGGTGACCGTGTGCAGAAAGGACAGACGCTGGCGATTGTGGAAGCCATGAAACTGATGAATGAAATTGAGAGCGAATATGACGGTGTTGTCACAGAAATTCTGGTGGAGAACGAGCAGAGCGTGGAGTATGGGCAGCCCTTATTCAGTATCTCATAGATTTTGCGGTCAGGATACCTTCACGGAAAGGAGTAGTACATAGTTATGAAGCTTGGAATTAAAGAAATTGAGGCGATCATCCCTCACAGACATCCGTTTTTGTTGATTGATCATATTGAGGATTATGAGCCGGGAACTTTTGCGATCGGTTACAAGTGTGTGACCTTTCATGAGGAGTTTTTCCGGGGACACTTCCCCCAGGAGCCGGTGATGCCCGGTGTATTGACGGTGGAGGCACTGGCCCAGGTGGGAGCGGTGGCTATTTTGAGTAAGGAGGAGAACAAGGGAAAGACCGCGTTCTTCGGCGGGATCAACAAGTGTCGTTTTAAGAGAAAGATCGTGCCGGGCGACAAGGTGCGTCTGGAGACGAGGATCATTAAGCAGAAAGGGCCTATTGGCGTCGGCGAGGCGATTGCAACGGTGGACGGCGAGTTGGCGGTGTCTGCGGAGTTGACGTTCATCGTAGCAGCAAATGAATAAAATCTAAGATGATAAAGTACATCATCTAAGATTTTATAAATCATTTGCAAAAGAATTGCTGGCGCAATTCTTTCCGCAGGCTCATTAAAGTTTGATAAATTATTTTGCACCATGAAAGCACGGTGCGGAGGATGATAGAGAAACGATGGAACATAGGATTCAGAAGGTTTTGATTGCAAACAGAGGCGAGATCGCAGTGCGTATCATTCGGGCGTGCAGAGAGATGGGCATTGAGACGGTGGCTGTCTATTCTGAGGCTGACAAAGAAGCGCTGCATGCGCAGTTGGCGGACGAGGCGGTCTGCATCGGGCCGGCGGATTCCACAGAGAGTTACCTGAATATGGAGCAGATCATCAGTGCGACGGTGACCACCGGTGCTGACGCGATTCATCCGGGATTTGGTTTCCTGTCGGAGAACGATCGGTTTGCGGAGCTGTGTGGCCAGTGTAACATCACCTTTATTGGGCCGCCTGCGGAGGTTATCCGTAAGATGGGCAATAAGGCGGAGGCCAGAAATACCATGATACAGGCCGACGTGCCGGTGATCCCGGGCAGCAAGGAGACCATTTCCGATGTGGAGACTGGTCAGCGGATCGCGGCCGAGGTTGGCTACCCTGTGATCGTCAAGGCTGCTCTGGGCGGTGGCGGAAAGGGTATGCGCGTGGCAGAGACACCCGAGGAGTTTGAGAAAGCATATCTTACTGCCCGCAAGGAAGCACAGATGGCTTTCGGTGATGAAACTATGTATCTGGAGCATTTTGTAGAACGTCCCAGACATATCGAGGTTCAGATCTTGGCGGATAAATACGGCAACGTGATCCATCTGGGAGAGCGCGACTGTTCTATTCAGAGAAACCATCAGAAGATCATCGAGGAATCTCCCTCTATGGCACTGACAGAGGAGCTTCGGGAGAAAATGGGTGAGGCAGCTGTTCGTGCGGCGAAGGCTGCGGGTTATGAAAATGCAGGTACAATTGAATTTCTTTTGGAGCCCGGCGGAAACTTTTATTTCATGGAGATGAACACCCGTATTCAGGTAGAGCATCCTGTGACAGAGTGGGTCACAGGCATTGACCTGATCAAGGAACAGATCCGTATCGCTGCGGGCAAAGAACTCTCCTATAAGCAGGAGGATGTAAAAGTTACAGGTCACGCTATCGAGTGCCGCATCAACGCGGAAAATCCGGAGAAACATTTTATGCCATGTCCCGGCACCATCACAGATATGTACCTGCCGGGCGGCAAGGGCATCAGGGTGGATTCAGCGATCTACAGCGGTTACACGGTTCCTCCCTACTATGATTCCATGTTGGCGAAGCTGATCGTCCATGCAAAGAATCGAAGTGAAGCGATCCGCAAGATGAGCAGCGCACTGGGAGAGGTGATCATTGAAGGAATTGACACGAATGTCGATTATCTTTATGGAATCATCAACCATCCTGATTATGTGCAAGGTAATATTGACATTGGTTTTATAGACAATCTATAATAGTTTTGTAAATATTATTTAAGAGGCATAATAAATGAATCTGTCAAACATGTTCAAGAAAACCAAGGACAATTACATACCCTTGAAAGGCGAGGATAGCAGCCGGAGAGCGGGAGAAGAGATAAAGCCCGAAGTGCCGGAGGGACTGGTTCGCAGATGTAATAAATGCGGCAAGGCGATCCTGACGGATGAGGTCAAGAGCAATTCCTATATCTGCCCCAAGTGCGGCGGTTACTTCCGCATGCCTGCTTACCGCAGGATCAACATGATTGTGGAGCCGGACAGCTTCGAGGAGTGGGACACCGGCATGCAGACGGCCAATCCTCTGCAGTACAAGGGCTATGTGGAGAAGATATCTTCCCTTCGGGGGAAGACCGGGCTGGATGAGGCCGTGATCACCGGAAAGGCAAAGATTGGCAGGCATGAGGTGGTGTTGGCGGTGATGGACGGAAGATTTCTGATGGCCAGCATGGGCGAGGTCGTGGGGGAAAAGATCACCCGCGCGGTGGAGCGCGCCACACAGGAGCGTCTGCCCGTGATCATTTTTACCTGTTCCGGCGGTGCCAGAATGCAGGAAGGATTAACCTCTCTGATGCAGATGGCCAAGACCTCTGCAGCGTTAAAGCGTCACAGCGATCAGGGACTTCTCTATATCACTGTGTTGACAGACCCTACCACGGGAGGCGTTACAGCCAGCTTTGCCATGCTGGGAGACATCATTCTGGCGGAGCCCAAGGCTTTGGTGGGTTTTGCGGGACCTCGTGTGATCGAGCAGACCATCGGACAGAAACTTCCCAAGGGATTCCAGCGCTCGGAGTTTTTGTTGGAGCATGGTATTATCGATGCCATTGTGCCCAGAAACGAGATGAAAGAGAAATTGACCACCCTCTTAAATCATCATGTGAACAGAAGGATAGTGGGAAGCTCTGAGGAGAAGATAAATTCTCCCAAGAGGACAAATGAAAATCTTTCCGCCTGGGATCGTGTCACCTTATCCAGAAGGCAGGACAGACCGGTGGGATTCGACTATGTACAAAATTTGTTTGCAGACTTTGTGGAGCTGCACGGTGACCGTCATTGTTCGGACGATCAGGCGATCATCGGAGGTATCGCCACCTTCCGAGGCATGCCTGTAACTGTGATCGCACAGGCAAAAGGAAAAAATACCAAAGAAAATATTGCGCGCAATTTTGGGATGCCGTCCCCTGAGGGTTATCGCAAAGCGCTGCGTCTGATGAAGCAGGCGGAGAAATTTCACCGCCCTGTGATCTGCTTTGTAGATACCCCCGGCGCTTTCTGCGGATTGGAGGCGGAGGAGCGGGGACAAGGCGAGGCCATTGCCAGAAATCTGTACGAGATGTCTACCTTGAAGACCCCCATCCTGTCCCTTGTTATCGGTGAGGGAGGAAGCGGCGGAGCGCTGGCCATGGCTACCGCAGACGAAGTGTGGATGATGGAAAATTCCGTGTATTCCATTCTGTCTCCCGAAGGATATGCAGCCATTCTCTGGAAGGACAGCAAGCGCGCCAAGGAGGCGGCGCAGGTTATGAAGATGACCGCCGCAGATTTGGAGGCGGCCGGCTTTGTGGAGAGAGTTTTTGCGGAACCGGGGGAGTTTACGGAGGAGACTCTGCCTCAGATCACCAGTGAGATTGGCGAGCAGATTGCAGTATTTTTACGCAACTATTGCAATATGCCCAAAGAGGTGCTGTTGGAGAAACGCTATCAGAGATTCCGCAACATGTAGTGTGGAGAGAAAAGAGGAAGATTGTGCAGACACCAAGCAGAAAATACGAACCCTTACATATTGGAGATTTGACCGCTCAGGTTCCCTTGATCCAAGGGGGAATGGGCGTGGGTGTCAGTCTGGGAGGACTGGCCGGTGCCGTGGCAAAGGAAGGCGGTGTGGGAATTATCTCCTCCGCCCAGATTGGTTATCTGGATCCGGACTTTGAGAAAGATCCCAAGGAATGCAATCTTCGTGCCATCGGAGTCGAGTATCGCAAGGCGCGAGAGATCGCCGGCGAGGGCAATGGGATTGTCGGTTTCAATATTATGGTGGCGCTGCGCTATTATGAGGAGTATGTGCGCGAGGCGGCGCGGGTCGGCGCAGAATTGATCATATCCGGTGCGGGACTTCCCACCAATCTCCCCAAGTATGTGGAGGGGACGGACACGAAAATCGCCCCCATTGTCTCCTCTGAGAAATCTGCACAAGTGATCCTGCGTTACTGGGAAAAAAATATCACCGCACGGCGGACATGGTGGTGATTGAGGGACCGAAAGCCGGCGGCCATCTGGGCTTTTCCAAAGAGCAGTTGGAAGAATACTCTGAGGAGGAGCAGGGAATCGGTTCCGTGAGCAGCTACGACGAGGAGATCCGTAAGATCTGTCAGGTAGTCACGTCCTACGAGGAAGAATATCAGTGTAAGATTCCCGTTGTAGTGGCGGGCGGCATCGACAGCGCGGAGGAAGTGAAACGAGTGATGCAGCTTGGTGTGCAGGGAGTTCAGGTGGCAACCCGCTTTGTCACCACATACGAATGTGACGCAGATGTCAGATATAAGCAGACCTATTTAGATGCTATGAAAGATGACATATGTATCATAAAAAGCCCGGTGGGAATGCCGGGACGCGCCATCCGCAATCCTTTTATGGAGCGCGTGATGAATGGGGAGAAATTTACCCCAGCAAAATGTCTTGGCTGTCTGCACAAGTGCAGTCCGACAGAAATTCCATACTGTATCACGGAGGCTCTCGTGCATGCGGCAAAGGGCGAGACCGATCAGGCACTCTTGTTCTGTGGAGCAAACGCCTATAAGGCGACACATTTGGAATCAGTGAAAGAGGTCATTGATTCTTTGATGCCTCCCGTGTAGCAATTTGTGACGTTGCGGAATGAGGATTAAGGGGAAAGATGGGTTATGGACACTAATTATACTTGTACAGTAAATGATATACTGGTAAATTTGTTCCGCGAGATATGGAAGCTGGAAGAGAAGGCTCTGATCACGGAGGAGTATAGTGACATCAGTGTCAATGATATGCATGTGATTGAGGCAGTTGGCTTAGATGGGGATAAAAATATGTCCCAGATTGCCAAAAAGCTGGATATCACGGTGGGCTCCCTGACCACTGCCATGAACGGGCTGGTGAAAAAGACTTATGTGACCAGAGAGCGCAGCGAGGAGGATCGCCGCGTAGTTACCATTCGCCTCACCGACAAGGGAGAGCGGGCGTACAGGCATCATGCGCTTTTTCACGAAAAGATGGCCAACGCCGCCCTCGGAAGTCTTACCGAGAAAGAGATTCCTGTCGTGGCCAAAACTTTGTCGAGCCTCGCGGATTTCTTTCGTGGGTATGATCGGGATGAGTCGTGCTTATGAGGGATGGTTGAGCATCTGAGAGTTTATCATTAAGAAGAAAAGCTTTGACATATTGATTTCGTAATAGTAATATGGTTATAGAAAGAGTGCCACCGATAGACGGTGAGCCTAAGATAAATTGATTTGACAAAAATGCCGCTCGGTTTACCAGACCAGGGTGGCTATTTTTGTGACCGATTGCGTTCTATTGAATAACCGAGACCGAAAGCCGTCAAGCATAAGTTGATAACAGGTGTAAGACGCTGGTACGGTTGAATACTATGGAAAAAATATAGCCGGGCAAACAACAAGAACACACCCGAAGGGATGAACAAGGAATTGTAATGATAGGGATCATTCACTTTTTGTTGGATCAAAACAGTCTCAAGGAATGATCCATCTTTTATTGTGATCAGAGGGGGCATATGGTATAATAAACCTTACCCAAAGGCATAAAACTGTTGTAGCATTAAGAGATAGAATTTGGCAGCACAAAGGAGAAACTATGCATAACAAAAAATGCTTTTTTCAAATTAAACCTCTGCTTTTAGCGATATTCCTAATATTAAATCTGTTACTTCCTGGCAGTACCATATCAGCAGCGGTGCCAGATGACAGTGAGACGGAGTGGGGATATTTTATGTATCTCTACGATAACAGAAACGGGCTTTCCGCATCTGAAGCAAATGCTGTTGTCCAGACGAGCATCGGATTTATCTGGATTGGTGCATACAGCGGTCTGACACGCTATGACGGAAACGAATTTAAGCACTTTGATCCGACCACAAATATTTCCAATGTAAATTGTCTGTATGTGGATTCTAAGGACCGTTTGTGGGTTGGAACAAATGACAGCGGTCTTGCGGTGCGTCAAAACGCGCAATTTAAATTCTGGGGAAGAAGTGAAGGCTTGGAGGCCCTGTCTATACGCGCACTTTGCGAAGACGCGGCAGGGAATATCGTCGTTGCCACAACAGAGGGTATGGCATATATTGACAATGACGGTGAATTACATATGATAGAGAACTCCCAGATTGACGAGAAATATGTTCGCCGTCTGACGGCAGACGCGGACGGAGTTATCTACGGCTGCACAATGGACGGCTGCTTCTTTTCGATGGAAAATTTGGAGCTGACTTCATTTCATGAAGCAGAAGATATAAGCATTGAAGATATAGTCTGCATTGTCCCCGATCCAAACGAAACGGGCAGGGTTTATATCGGCACGGGAAGCTCCGATATCATATGCGTTAATATGATGAATGGTTTAAGTGACAGAAAAATACTTTCTGCTGCTCCGCACGAAAACATCAACGATATCTATATTGCTTCCGATCATAAAATGTGGATATGTGCAAATAACGGTCTGGGTTACTTTGATGAAAACGGGAAATATGTTGAGTTGAAAAATTCCCCAATGAACAGCTCGATAACTTCAATTACGGAAGACCGCGAAGGCAATCTGTGGTGTACCTCTTCCAGACAGGGTGTTATGAAGGTGGTGAGATCGCCTTTTGTAGATATCACTGGTATTTCCGGTTTAGACCGTGTGGTAGTAAACACCACCTGCATTTATCAGGAGGACTTGTATATCGGAACAGATGTGGGACTGCAGCTGCTGGACAAAAATTACAATCAGAAGGAAAATGTTTTAA
>JAFLRM010000051.1 GCA_022511465.1 Acetatifactor sp.
CGGAAGACTGTACACTTTGCAAAGAGGGCGTTGGCATAGATGCTCTTGCCAACGGATTTGGATATTCAAGGATTAATTGAAAAGCATGCAGCTGATTTGAAGCGAAAGGGAGCATACTACAAAAGAAGTATGCTCCCTTCTATAAATCCCCTGTCTATTCATTGTATCAGCAGTATCATTCGATGGTACACAGTAAATGTTCGGCTTCCATGTCATGATATAAAAGACAATTCTTATCCCTGACATCATAAACGCCCACAACACTCATAATCTCTCTATTGTAGAGACAGATCTCATCGATCATGTTTCTAAGACCGCTTACTTTTTCGGAATGAAAAGCCAGAGTTTGTTCATTTTCAAATATTGCCCCGTAGATGATCCCCGCTTCAACCATATCCTGGAAAATATGACTTCCGTAAGCCGGCAGATATCCACCTCTGCTTTCCGCGATCTCACAAATTGCGTCATAAGTGCTTATTGCGGAAAAGGATGCAGGTACTCCCAGAGACGGAGAGGATGTGCCTATTTTTCCGGGTACCAGAAGCATAAGGTGGGAGTCTGTACTTCTGAAATGCCAGTTAATCTTTTCCAGTGCTGCCGCAATCTCAGGTTTGCGATCATATCTTGTGTTATAGTATGCTAAGGGATTTACCATAACGATGTAATCCAGTTTAACCTTTTTGGACAAACCCATTGAGGTGTTGCGGCATTCCAGAAATATCTTGTTTGGTGCAACATTTTCAGGCATTTTTATTTCTTCATTATTCTGTGCTATCTGAAGCGGTTTGCACTCAAGCAGATTTATAACATAATCACCCTTTTCCGATAAGTTTATGGTAAATTCAATATCTACAGGATATCCGTATTTATTTTTTATGATTTTCAAAAGTTCCCGCATACTATCCATTAACTCTGCATTGTTGACAAGTCCATCGCAGGTGATAAGCATGCGCCCTGTTTTACTGTTATGGGAGAGCAGCTGTTCTTTCAAATGTAAAGGAATTTTATTTTCAATCTGGCTCAGGCTTATTCTCTTTATTTCACCTGACGCGGTATCAAAAACATCTACATTACTTTGTGTAAGCTGATGATCTCCGCCGACCGTAGGGTTGGAAAGGCTGACAATGCGGGGATATACATCCGCTGAGCTGTCTACTGCTCCCGTTCCAAGCCCCATCACAAGACGAAGCATGCCCGCTTCAGGATCCGTATCCTTTGAAAAACGATACGGGCTGTAGGAAGACCCCACTCCGGCGGCACAAGGCATAAACAGGTTCTTGTATCTGGAACCGGAAACTCTTTGTACGAGTATTGCCATCTGCTCATCTTTTGTCTCCAGACCTCTTCTCTGGAGATAGTCAAGAGCAGATTTGCTCATTGTGCTGGCATAGACAATTCTGATAGCATTTTCAAATTCTTCTAATCTTTCCTCCAGACTTCCGTTATTTGCACAGAAAACAGATTCGTATTTGCCTGCGAAAGCATTTCCAAACCCGTCCTCAAGTATGCTGCTCGAACGCACAATGATAGGACTGTGTCCATAATAGTCGAGCAGGCGGAGGAATTCTTCTCTGATCATATCGGGAAACTTACCTGTCCTGAAGCAGTTCGCCAAAGTATCTGCAAGAGTAAAGTATTCTTCAGGGTTTCGCTGCCTTACTCGTATATCCCAGAAATTGTTGTATACTATATAGGAATAAAAAACGTCGGAACCTATATAAAAAGAATCGTGTGGCACTAATTTATTGAATAAATCGGTATTATTGTTTCTGATCAGTTTTCTTGCCAGAAGCATACCACAGGCTTTTCCGCCGATCATTCCCGTACCGATCATACGTCTGCGGACATCAAAATAATCCTCCGGTGTAAAATTGGCTTTGGCAAGACTCTGCATTTTCTCATCTCTGGATATCATAATGTCACACATTCTGTTGCACTCATCTGTAATATCCGCTCCAGCCTTGAATTTTTGCTCCGTCAGGTAAAAGAAACGATCCCAGCTGTCTGTATTTTGATCATCGCTCAAGGTTAGCGTTTTATTAATAACTTGATAAAACCTGCTTACCTTTATTCCATCCGTGAGAGGCTCAAGGCTGCCTCTTGCCTGATCATAAAGGTGCGGCAGAAACATTGTTTCCGAATACCTGTTCCATACCTTTAGCGGACGGACGTAAATTTCCCCTGCATCGGAGTAAACGTCCAAAAAAAGCTGTGAGATATCCCTTATTGTGGCTTTTGTTTTAAAGGAATGCTTTCCCCTTAAGATAGGAAAATAGGCAACTGTGTCTAAACCGGACAAAAAGGGGCAGGTGACCTTGAAAAAATTCTCCATCATCAAATCGGTTGCCCACGCAGTCTGGAGCTCGGAAAGACAGTCAAAAACATAAAGCGTGCCAGAGCCTTCTCTTTCGATCAGGTTATGTATTTCAATAGTAAAGCTTTCAAATCTGTGGGATAGCTCAACAGGTATGATCTTAAGTCCCTCCTGCTCTTCAAGCAGAGCCTCATGGGAGGCAAATCTGACATAAATAACATTCCTATTATCGCTAATAGCCTGACTTACATACGGTTTCAGAAAGATTTTAAAGTCTTCTAAACTTATAACCCGCCATACTATGTTGTCTCCAAGCCTGATATTGTCAAGCATAATATCCATATCGGAAATACCGGACAATACCCTGTCAAATGTTGCCATAAAATTCGACCTCCCTTTCTGATCCGTTTTGAAAATATATAAGTTATATTCTACTAAGAAAAATATAACTCTCTTTTTCCTTAACGTCAATATCTGTCTTTCTCCCAGTTATTGACAAGGGTCATTTTTGAGATATACAATAATAATATCGTTTGCGTGAGATGTATTAAATCTGGAGGTACATATGAAATTAGATTTGACGGATATGCTTTATGCTTTGTCATTTGCACTTGACAAGGTAGAAGTTGAACTATTGGGAGTTGATACAGGTCATGGTAAGCGTGTGGCATATCTGGCATTCTTAATGGGAGAGGAGGCAGGATATCAAGAAGAGGAATTGCGGGATTTTATAGGATGCTGTTTACTTCACGATAATGCATTGACAGAGTATATTCATGAGGAACTCTCAAACAGCCTAATGCCACAGCATTTATCCGTAAAGATTTCTGATATAGCCAACCTAAAAAGGTCTAAGATGGAGCATGATCATAGCGTTATCGGGGAACAGAATATTCGCCTGATCCCATTCCGCACAGATGTAAAGAATATCGTTCTATATCACCATGAAAATGCTGACGGAAGCGGACCGCTGGGAATGACGGTTTCCGAGACAACTCTTAAAGCTCAGATATTGCGCTTAGCGGACAATATAGATACGACAAGCCGTCTGGAAATTATGACGATCACGGAATTTGAAGAGCTTCGCAGATATGTACAAAGCGAGGCGGGAAGTCTGTTTTCCAGAGAAGCCGTAGAATTGTTTCTAAAAGCTATTGACTATGATAAGATTGCTTTTTTGCAGGACAACAGCATACATGCCTATCTGCATGAGGGACTTCATAATGCGATCTGCGATTATTCTGATGAGGAGATCCGTAATATTGCGGGACTGTTTGCAAAAATAGTGGATTACAAATCCGAATTTACGCAGGAGCATTCAAGGGGTGTTGCGGAAAAAGCGGAAACTATGGCGCATTACTATGGTTTTGATGCCGAAAAAGCAATTCGTTTCTGTTTTGCGGGAGCAATGCACGATATAGGCAAGCTGGCGGTTGTAAACGATATTTTAGAAAAACCGGGAAAGCTTACCGACAATGAGTTTGCGGAAATGAAAAATCATGCTGCCGCAACTTATTACATATTGAATCAAATAAAGGAAATTTCCGATATTGTCAAATGGGCATCGAATCATCACGAAAAGCTGAACGGAACAGGTTATCCGCAGGGCTTGACAGCGGATGACCTAAGCTTTGAGGAGCGGCTTATGGCTTGCATTGACATATATCAGGCGCTGACAGAAAAAAGACCCTACAAAGATGGAATGTCCCATGAGAAGTCTATATCGATCATGCTGGATATGGCGCACAGAAACGAACTTGACGAGAGCATTGTTCAGGATATGGCTATTGTTATGAGCAATAATGCGCCGCGAAAATAATAGGGATCTGCTGACATTATAACTCCTCCTTGCTGCAATAAATTGTAACAGGTATAGAAGAAAGGGTGGCCAGATCATGGAATGGGGTAAGGTTTCAACGGCAAGTATAACAGGCATGCTATTTACATTGATAGTTTCCATAGGATTTCCTATTGTCTTGGGGATCATCGTGCGCAGGAAGACTCACGCAAGGATAACCTCTTTTTTTATTGGCTGCGGTATTTTTATAGGCTTTGCCCTGATATTGGAGCAGATACTGCATGGCATTGTGCTAATGGCCGCAGGTGTTGTTTTACATAGTAACATCTTCTTATATGGTCTGTACGGCGGTCTGGCTGCGGCGCTGTTTGAGGAGACTGGTCGTCTTATCGCCATGAAATTTTTTATGAAAAAAAGTCTAAGCAGGGGCAATGCGCTGATGTACGGCGTGGGACATGGCGGCGCGGAAGCCATTCTCATTGTAGGTCTTACTTCCATAAATAATCTTATCATTTCACTTTTGATCAATAGCGGTGGCATACAGCAGACTTTAGAACCGCTGCCGCTTTCTCTTCAGCAAGCGACTTATCAGCAGCTGGAGGCTTTGTGGCTGCTTCCGGCATATGAATTTTATTTAGGCGGTGTGGAGAGAATCTTGGCCATCGTGCTTCAGATCTGTCTTTCCGTGCTGGTCTATAAAGCTGTGAAGGCGGGACGGAAGAAATATTTTATAGGAGCCTTTCTGCTGCATTTTTTAGTGGACTTTGTGACAGTCGTGACAGCAAATGCGGGCATCCCTGCGTGGACGGTAGAACTTGAAGTGATGGTGATAGTTGCGATCATTACATGGTACACCACAAAGATCTATAAAGCGGATGAGATACTGTGACACCGCGAAAAAGCGCGGAAAATTTAAATAGACTTTGGTAAAATTTTCGTGTATACTAGACATAAGCGTGAAAATAACAAATATAACAAAAATAATTGGAAAAAGCAAGAAAATTTATTGGAATGTTTACAACGATATGATATAATATATAGAGTTGTTTATCGATGTAAGCACTTTCAATAAAAATATCCATCGGTGACTTGTGCATTTTGCGAAGGAAGCGCAGGCTGCCGGAGAAAGAGAGGTGCAAGGTGGAACTTAGAACAGCAGTATCCCCAAGAGATGTGAAGCATTATACCACAGAGCGGCTGAGAGAGGAGTTTTTGATCCAGAATCTCTTCGTGCCGGGCGAGATCAAGTTGGTGTACAGCCACATCGACAGAATCATCACAGGTGCGGCAGTACCTACAGGGCCGATCAAGCTGACCGCCGGCGACGAGCTCCGCGCAGAGTATTTCTGCCAGAGAAGAGAGCTGGGTGTCATCAATATCGGCGGTGCGGGCACCATTACCGTTGACGGAAAGGTCAACAAAGTAGGCTACAAGGAAGCAATGTACATAGGCATGGGTTCCAAAGATATTGTCTTTGAAAGCGACGATGCCGCTAACCCTGCAAAGTTTTATCTGAATTCCGCTCCCGCTCACATGACCTATCCTACCGTTGTCATCAAGCCGGAGGGCACCCCGGAGCCGGGCGTGGTCATTGTCAAGGATGAGAATAAGGTGGAGCTTGGAACGCTCGAGGATGCCAATCACAGAGTGATCTGCAAGTATATCCTTCCCGGTCAGGTGGAGAGCTGCCAGCTGGAGATGGGTATGACCAGACTGGAGCCGGGCAGCGTGTGGAATACGATGCCTTGTCACACCCATGACAGACGCATGGAAGTATACCTCTACTTTGATATACCCGAGGATGCATTTGTGATGCACTTTATGGGCGAGCCCACCGAGACCCGCCATATTGTCATGAGAAACGAGGAGGCCGTGATCTCCCCCAGCTGGTCCATCCATTCCGGATGCGGATCCAGAGCCTACACCTTTATCTGGGGTATGGTCGGTGAGAATCAGGACTTCGACGACATGGACGGCGTGGACAACAGAGATTTAATGTGATTTTTTTAAATCACATAAATAAAGGAAAAGGAGAGTACAAACATGTCAGAATTTACAAACTTCTCTCTTCAGGGGAAAGTAGCACTGGTCACCGGTGCGTCCTACGGCATTGGTTTTGCCATCGCTTCCGCATATGCTGAGTGTGGCGCTACCATCTGCTTCAACGACATTAAGCAGGAGTTGGTGGACAAGGGGTTGGCAGCATACGCCGAGAAAGGGATCAAGGCACACGGCTATGTGTGTGATGTGACCGACGAGGAAGCTGTGAACGCTATGGTGGCACAGATTGAGAGCGAGGTTGGCGTGATTGACATTCTGGTCAACAATGCCGGCATCATCAAGCGTATTCCTATGACGGAGATGACCGCAGAGCAGTTCAGACAGGTGGTGGATGTGGACTTGAACGCACCTTTCATCGTGTCCAAGGCTGTTATTCCTGCCATGATCAAGAAGGGACACGGCAAGATCATCAACATCTGTTCCATGATGTCCGAGCTCGGCCGCGAGACCGTATCCGCATACGCAGCTGCAAAGGGCGGCTTAAAGATGCTCACCAGAAACATCTGTTCCGAGTACGGCCAGTATAACATCCAGTGTAACGGCCTTGGCCCCGGCTACATCGAGACTCCCCAGACGGCACCTCTTCGCGAGCGCCAGCCGGACGGCAGCAGACATCCTTTCGACCAGTTTATCTGTGCAAAGACTCCTGCAAACAGATGGCTGAAGCCGGAGGAACTGACCGGTCCCGCTGTATTCCTTGCATCCGAGGCGTCCAATGCGGTGAACGGACATATTCTCTATGTGGACGGCGGTATTCTGGCGTACATTGGAAAGCAGCCCGACTAATGAGTGGAAAAGCTTTGTCTGGGTTGTACAATATAAGACTTATTTAAGAAAGGCACAAACATGAAGATTGCTTTGATCAACGAGAATAGTCAGGCGGCCAAGAATGAATTGATCTTTGAGACTTTGAAGAAGGCTGCGGCACCTTACGGACATGAGGTGTTCAATTATGGTATGTGCGGCGCCGAGGATCCCAATTCTCTGACTTATGTGCAGAATGGTATTCTGGCGGCGGTTCTGATCAACTCCGGCGCGGCGGATTTCGTTGTGACCGGCTGTGGCACAGGTGAAGGTGCGATGCTTGCGTGCAACTCCTTCCCCAAGGTGTTGTGCGGACATATTGAGTCCCCGCTGGATGCCTACCTGTTCACTCAGGTGAACGACGGCAACTGCGTGGCGCTTCCCTTCGCTGAGAACTTCGGCTGGGGCGGAGAGCTGAACCTGCAGTACATCTTTGAGAAGTTGTTCTGTGCGCCCGGCGGCGGTGGATATCCCCCCGAGAGAGTGGAGCCCGAGCAGCGCAACAAGAAGATTCTGGATCAGGTGAAAGAGGTTACTCACACCGACATGATCACGATCCTGAAGAATCTGGACGCAGAGCTGGTAAAGGGTGCTTTATCCGGCGCAAAGTTTAAAGAGTACTTCTTCGCTAACTGCAAGGATGACGAGCTTGCAGCCTGTGTGAAGGAGATTCTGGCCTAACTATTAATCAAATATATCGCCACAAGATGGCAGAAATGAGGGCAAAATGGTTGAAGTTTTAGAACAGATCAGCAAAATTGGTATTGTACCCGTGGTAAAGATTGACAGAGAGGAAGATGCGCTTCCTCTGGCAAAGGCACTGTGTGCAGGCGGACTTCCCTGTGCAGAGGTTACTTTCCGTACCAGCGCAGCAGCAGGTGCGATCAAGATCATGACTGAGAATTTCCCTGACATGTGTGTCGGTGCAGGTACTGTCCTGAACGCAGAGCAGGTTGATGCATCCATCGCAGCAGGCGCTAAGTTCATCGTAAGCCCCGGCCTGAATCCCAAGACCGTGAAGTATTGTATCGAGAAGGGTATTCCCATCACTCCCGGTACTTCCAGCCCCAGCGATATCGAGCAGGCTATCGAGCTTGGCTTGGAGGTTGTAAAGTTCTTCCCCGCTGAGCAGTCCGGCGGTCTTGCAAAGATCAAGGCTATGGCAGCTCCCTATGTGAACATGAAGTTCATGCCTACCGGCGGTGTCAATGCGAAGAATCTGACTTCCTACCTTGATTTCCCCAAGATCATCGCATGCGGCGGTTCCTGGATGGTTCCTGGCGACCTGATCAATGAAGGAGCATGGGACAAGATTGAGCAGCTGACCAGAGAGGCTGTACAGACCATGCTTGGCTTTGAACTGGCTCACGTTGGCGTGAACGCTGCAAACGAGGACGAAGCTGTCAAGGCAGCAGAGCGCTTCGGCTACATCTTCGGCATGCCCGCAAAGAACGGCAACAGTTCCGTATTTGCAGGCGGTGCAGTAGAGTACATGAAGAGCCCTTACCTTGGAAAGAATGGACACATCGCTGTAAGAACCAACTACATCGAGAGAGCTGTCAACTATCTGAGCACTGTGCTTAAGGTTGAGTTTGATGAGTCCACTGCCAAGAAGGATGCAAAGGGCAACCTGAAGGCTATCTATCTGAAGGAAGAGATTGGCGGATTTGCTGTACATCTCGTTCAGAAATAAGGTCATTATGCAACAAAAATAAATACATACAAAGAAAGGAAGCATTACAATGGCAAAAGTTATTACCATGGGTGAGATCATGCTGAGACTGTCCACCCCCAACAACGAGAAGTTTATTCAGGCAGACGAGTTCGACATCAACTACGGCGGCGGCGAGGCAAACGTTGCAGTTTCCCTTGCAAACTATGGCCATGATGCAGAGTTTGTCACTGCAGTGCCCGACAATGAGATCGGTGAGTGTGCGGTTGCAGCTCTGAGAAAGTATGGCGTAGAGACCAAGCACATCGCAAAGACCGGCGAGAGACTGGGTATCTACTATCTGGAGAGCGGCTGCTCCATGAGACCTTCCAAGGTTGTCTACGACAGAGCTCACTCCTCCATCTCCACTGCTACCGAGGCTGATTTCAACTTTGACGAGATTTTTGAGGGCGCTGACTGGTTCCACTTCACCGGCATCACTCCCGCCGTATCCGATTCCGCTGCAGTGCTTACCGAGAAGGCTCTGATCGCTGCTAAGAAGCACGGCGTAAAGGTTTCCGTAGACCTGAACTTCCGTAAGAAGCTGTGGTCCTCCGAGAAGGCACAGAAGGTTATGAAGAACCTGATGCAGTATGTAGATGTCTGCATCGGTAACGAAGAGGATGCAGAGCTGGTACTTGGCTACAAGCCCGGCAATACCGATGTTACCAGCGGCGAACTGGAGCTGGCTGGCTACAAGTCCATCTTCGAGCAGATGGTTGCAGATTACAACTTTGAGTACTGCATCTCCTCTCTGCGCGTAAGCCATTCCGCTTCCGACAACGGCTGGTCTGCTTGCATCTACTCCAGAGATACCAAGGAGTTCTATCACTCCAAGGAGTACAGCATCCATCCTATCGTTGACCGTGTGGGCGGCGGCGACTCCTTCGCTGGCGGCGTGATCTGCGGTCTGGTTGACGGCAAGGACTTCAAGGCTGCTCTTGAGTACGGCGTAGCAGCATCCGCTCTGAAGCACACCATCCCTGGCGACTTCAATCTGGTTTCCAGAAAAGAGGTTGAGACTCTGGCAGGCGGCGATGCTTCCGGACGTGTACAGAGATAAATAGAGCTATAATAAAAGAGCTGTTGCAAAAGTAGAGAAATCTACTTAAGCAACAGCTTTTTTATATAAATTTCCAAAGAAATACTTGAGGTTGTAGCGCAAACAGAGTAAAATAGTGTTAAAAGGATATCGAATTACAATGATGTACTGATATCTGAAGCTTGTGAAAATCAGGGGGAGGATATAGGAAGGAGAAAGGTAAATTATGAGAAGTGCAAGACTTGCCATAGGTGTTTTGAGTTGTATCGTGGCAACTGTCTGCCTTAGTGGTTGCGCAGGAACACATGAGAGAAGGACAATTGGAACCGCAGCTGTCCGAGATACGGAGAATGTGCAGCAGGGCGGAGAGGTGATCCATATGGTAATCGCTTCAAACCAAACTTCTGCGGACAACCCCTATCACTTTGGACTGCAGACCTTTAAAGAGGTGGTTGAGGAACTGTCGGGGGGGACGATTCAGGTTGAGTGCAGCGATGGCACGCTCTCAGAGGACGAACCTACGTTGATCGGTATGCTGGATGACGGACAGGCTCAGATGGTGGTATGCTCACCCGGACATATGTCCTCCGCGGGAGTATCGGAGATAGATTTGATCTCACTTTTATATCTGTTTGACGGTTTTGAGCATTGGGAGGCAGCGATGGACGGTGAGTTTGGCTCAACACTTTCCGACATCATTCTGCAGCGCACGAATAACCGCTATCGCATCATGGGATATTGGTCTGCCGGTGTGCGCGACTATTATGGAAAAATTCCTATCAGGACGGCCTTGGATGTTCAGGGACTGACGATCAGAACCCAGATATCGGGAGTTGTCTCACAGTATTGGACAGGACTTGGCGCTCAGCCTGTTGAGGTTGGCTGGGGTGTATTATATGATGCGCTGATGGCGGACGAGGTAGATTCCGCCGAGAATGACTACACAAACCTTATGCTGAAGCAGCACCATACGACGGAGAACGGAAAATATATCTGCGAAACCCATCACGACTACACCACACGTTTGTTTATCATCAACGGAGATTTTTACGACAGCCTTACACCCGAGCAGAAGAACTGGGTTGACACTGCGTCACTGGCGGCAACGCTGCAGGAGAGAGCTGTCACCTATGACATGATGGACAGCTCAAAAGCGCAATGTATTGCGGAAGGTGCGATCGTAACCGACTATGAGGATATGGACATTGCAAGTTTTCAGGAAGCCGCTATTGCCATTCAGAATCAATACGCGCAGGAAAACGGTCTCAATACATATCTCAATATGATCCGGTCGGCAAGATAACGCATGGAGGGAGCCAAATGGATAATAATGTAAAAAAGGACAGCCGTGATAATAAGCAGTATATTATGGGGATTAAAGTTAAGTTGATGATAGGTTTTGCGATCCCGCTGATCTGTACTATCGTCATCGGACTGGTGGCATATTCCCTTGCGGCATCCGGTATGACGTACAATTATGAGGAGTCCATGTCAAAGGCGATGTCCATGGCAATGGAGTATCTTGATTTTGGTTTTGAGTCAGCGGTCTCCGAGTCAGAACAGCTTTATTACAATACGGATCTGATGCGCTGGGCAACCGGAGCCATCTACAATGAATGGACACAGCAGACGATCGAGAATGAAGTCAAGATGGATCTGGATGTTAAGCGTGACGGCAACCATTTTGTAGCCAATATGTATATTATACCTAAGAGTGGAATGACGGTTGTGTCAACTTACGACGAGGTTGGCGAAGTACAGGGTTTCTACGATGAACTCTTGGAATCCGAGGAGGCGGCGAGTCTTGAAACCTTAAAGGGAAGCTGGATTGGCAGCCATGACCTTGTTGACAGCAAGCTTTCTCAGGCATATGGGGGGTATTCTGCGGACAGCTATGCCTGCTCTTACATAAGGCCGATGGCAACGAAGCGCGCTTGTATCGTTATCGACTATGACAGCAACGCTATTGCTGATATCTTGAGAGGCCTTAATCTGGGAGAGGGAAACATTTCCGCTTTTGTTACCGCTGACGGGCGTGAGGTTCTCTTGGAGAGCGGTGAGATTGTAAAGGGAGGAGATTTCTCTTTTACACAGCAATCCTATTATACGGAAGCGATGGCCGATACAGCAGCGATCGTTATTGACTATGTTACATACAAAAACAAGCAGTATCTGTTTATGATCAGTAAGAGCAACAGCAACGGCTCTGCGATCTGTGCGATGGTCCCGGTCAGCATGGTGAGTGCAGAGGCGGACTCCATAAAATACATGACGGTGTTCATGGTGGTCGTATCGTGGATCATAGTCCTGCTTGCATGTGTGCTCATCATTATGGGGATCACTTCCACGATCAAGCACCTCAGCAAGAAGCTGGAAGTAGCATCTGGCGGTGATCTGACGGTAAGCTTTAATGTTGATCGAAAAGATGAATTCCGGGTTCTTGTGACCAGTATTGCGAATATGATCCGAAATTCCAGGAACTTGATCGTACAGGTGCTGAAAACTTCCAAGGATGTATCGGATTCTACCGAAAAACTTGCAGAGGCAACAGAAGTGCTTAATAATTCTAACAATCAGATTGCCGTTTCTGTCGACGAGATGGACAAGGGACTCAGCCAGCAGTCTGAAAATGCACAGAACTGCCTTGACCAGATGGATGAGTTGTCTAACCGGATCACATTGGCGGTGGATTCCGTGAAGAAGATGAATTCTATCATTGTGAGCACCAAGGAGAATATCAGCAATGGTATGTCCACGATGGATGACCTCTCGGATAAATCTTCCGACACCTCTGATATTACCAAGCAGCTTACCACCAATATCAAAAAATTGGGTGAGAGCCTGGGTGATATAGAGCAGTTTGTGGAAACTATCAATGACATTGCAGAGGAAACCAATCTGCTCGCTCTCAATGCATCCATTGAGGCGGCGAGAGCCGGTGAGTCCGGCAGAGGTTTTGCGGTTGTTGCACAGTCGGTGAGCAGTCTGGCCGATAATACTATTCAGGCGGCAAACCTGATCCGTGATGCAATGAAGCAGATCAAAAAGAATGCGGATGAAACAGTGAATGCTTCCATGGTGGCAGGAGATATCGTTTCCAGACAGAGCGGTACGGTAACAGATACGATCAATGTATTTAAGAGCATAAGCGAGGATATCGAGAATGTCTTGAAAGAGATCTCTTCACTCAGCAGTGCCATTGAGAGTATGGAGAGGCACAGAAACGACACGCTTACGGCGATTGAGAGTATTTCGTCCGTGTCGGAAGAAAATGCCGCTGCTATATCTGTACTGAATGATTCTTTAAAGAAGCAGATGACAATCGTTGATAATCTTCATGACTCTATGCTTAAACTTGAGGAGAAAGCCGGTGTGCTGACGGAGGCAGTAAATGCATTTAAGCTGTAAGCAGCGTAGCTGATGTGAAACGAGATAAACTAATTTAAATTACAATAGGAGTGCCGCTCATAACGAAAATGTAGTTATGAGCGGCACTCTTTGTTTTATATAGTATTTGCTTTCTTGATAATCCTGTACTAGCTTTCCCATTCCTGCATGATCTGTTCGCAGGTGTCACCATCCACCTCGCCGACAGCTTCCTTCAGGCGGGAGAACAACTCGTCGTAAGGGGGGGCATAGCTGTATTGGTTCATTTCGCCGATAACCGCCTCCATTTCATCCATATCCAGATTTTCAACGGCCTCCCGCATTCTTGTAAAGCAGGAGAGCAGAAGGTCGTGTGGGATTGCTCCTTTATCACCGGAGCTGACCTCCTCCTGAAAATAGGAAGAAAGCGTTTCGCGGTAAGCCCGGTATTGTTCCAGAAGAGCAGCCGTATTGTCACGAATAAAGTCTATATCGCGGGCATTTCCTGCTTTCTCCAGGGCTGCAGCTTTGTTGGAAAGATTGTTGGCGCCAATCTGTCGGGAACTGCTCTTGAGTGCATGTACCTCAATGGTGTAATTGGCCCAGTCTTCATTCTGCAGAAAAGCTTCGATAGAAGCTGCCTTCTTGTCGATGACATGATAGTAATCTTTCAAAACGGTCCAGAAAAGCTGCTCGCTGCCCAGCAGATGAAGCGCGGAGTGGGTGTCCAGATCGGCGACCTCAATATCGGCATGGGTTGTCTCCTCGCGAGAGAAGACAGGAGAGTTTACCTTTTTGATCTTTTCAACGGGGAGCCACTTTTTGACCTTGGAGACAAGCATCTGCAGTTCAATGGGCTTGGGAATGAAGTCGTTCATTCCTTCCTTCAGGAACATATCTTTTGTGCCGTCCACGGCGTTGGCAGTGAGTGCAATAATAGGCACATCGTTGTATTCCGCATGAAAGCGGCGGATGATATGTGTAGCCTCCACACCGTCCAGCTCAGGCATCATATGATCCATAAAGATTATGTCATAATGTTGCACAGAAATCTTGGAAATGGCTTCCTTTCCGCTGGCCGCGGTGTCAATACGCATCTGGAGAGGGGTGAGCAAGCCCTGTGCTACCGTCAGATTGACGGCATTGTCGTCCACGATAAGTATTTCGGCTTTGGGAGCAATAAAGTCAAAATCTTCCTCATTATTCTGGGAGCCGCTGTCATAATGCCCCAGTTTCTTATTGAGCAACAGGGCCAAATTCATGCTATATAACGGCTTCTTGACGGGGATGATGTTGGTGATATCATACTTGGTGTTGTCGTCGTAATTTACCAAAAGGACTACATTTACCTCAGGGTGCTCCAGTGCATAATCTTCCACGTTGAAGCCAGACATACTTTGCTCCAGGAAGAGATAACGAGAGGCATCCGTATTGATCAGAGTGACCTCCTCAGGGGAGGGCAGTGTCTGAATAGGAACGCCTAAAGTTCCGGCAGAACGTTCCAGTTGAGCCTGAATATAAGGGTTTTGGATGCAGGATAGAATTATATTCTCCGAAGGATTCAAAACCTGAATACTGGGTGTGGGGTCGATCACTTTCTGAGGCAGGGAGAAAGAGAAAGTACTTCCCTTCTCGTACTCGCTCTCCACATTGATGGAGCCGTTCATCAGTGTGAGCAGCTGCTTGGAGATCGCAAGACCTAAGCCGGTGCCTTCGATGTTGCGGTTACGCTTGCTGTCAAGCTGCTGGAAAGATTGGAACAGCTTATCCATGTCCTCTGGCTTAATACCGATACCGGTATCCTCCACTGCCACATAGAGCATGATCTCATCCTCTTCGACGGGAGTGAAATTGATATGTATTACAATCTGCCCTTCTCTTGTAAATTTCACCGCGTTGTTGGCCAGATTGATCAGGATCTGCTTGATGCGGATATTGTCGCCCAAAAGTTTAAGAGGCAGATTGGGAGAGATATCCATGATCAGGTCCACGTCTTTATCTTTCAGGCGTGTGGTCAGAATGTTGACCACATCGTTGATCACCGACAGCAGCTCGTACTCCACCACATTGATATCCATCTTGCCGGACTCAATTTTGGAGAAGTCCAGGATATCATTGATGATAGTGAGAAGAGCCTTGCCGGATGATTTAATCTGATTGATGTATTCTCTGGCTTGTATAGGCAGCTCTTCCCGCAATGCCATATCCGCCATGCCGATCACGGCATTCATGGGAGTACGAATCTCATGGCTCATGTTGGCCAAAAAGTCAGACTTCATGGACGCGGCATGTTGTAGCTCGGTGTTTGCCTGCATTGCCAAATACTTTCCGTATGCCATGTCGGACAGAATGCTTGCGATAGAGAAAAGGAAATCGGAGAATCTATCGATGTCCGACTCCTTTCGAATAGGTAATTTCTGAGCAGCCTCGAAATATTCGTCGGGATCCAGTCCCAGTTCCTCAGCAAGGTTGCAGAGAACGTCATATTCCGGTGCCTTATGTATGATCTGTCCACCAATAAAGCAACCGACCAGATGGTCACCTGTCATGATGGGAGCCGCAAATTCTACCAATCCGGCGTGGCAGTAGTAGGTGGTGGGGCGTCTTTGATGGAGAGTGATCACCGCTCCCTGTCTGTTGCATTGTTCGCAGCGCTCACAGCCAAGGGGTGAACTTTGAGTATATTTCTTGCAGAAATCTGTGAAGCAGGAGCCCTCTGTCACGGCCTTTCCCCCGGAATCGGTAGTCACGGCGGCTATTCCCGTGAGCTGGGAGAACGAATTTTGGATTTTCTGTAGTGTTTCCACGTCGATCAGGTCTGTCAAATAAAGTTCTTCATCCATGAAAAACGCCTCCTTTGCAGTGATTTGGCGTGCTGTTAAGTGTTCAAAGTCTCTTCAATAATACTGAACAATTTGCTTCTGTCAATGGGTTTGAGCAGATAGCCTTGTGGCTTCAGGGACATCGCTTTTATGATCTTCTCTCTCTCCGTGACGCCGGTGAGGAATACCACAGGGAGATCCTTGGTCTCTTTGTTGGCTCTCAGCTTCTCCAAGACAGCGGCACCATTCTCCAAGGGCATCTCGTAGTCCAAAAGGATCAAATCCGTCGTTTTGTTCTCCAGGAATTTCATTGCCACCTTGCCGTTGATAGCAGTCGCAATGTCGTAGCTATTGTGCAGCTGCTCCTTGATCATCTTGAGCATCATAGGATCATCATCCACAACGAGGATGTGCCTGCGGCGCTGCGGCTCCTCCTCCTGTTTAACCGGTTCGGGTTCCGCCGGAGCGGAGAGAGCAGCCTGTATCTCGGCCATGAAAGCGTCTTCTTTCGCTTTCTGTCGTTTTCCCGCCAGAAAGCTGTTGATACGCTCCTCTATACCTACAGTGGAGATAGGTCTGGTGATAACCAGATCCGCCACATTGTTGGTAGAGCGCAAAAATTCGCCACAGTCCTCCTCGGAACCGATGATGACAACCGGAATATTCTCCTTTGTCAGCTTGGTCTTGACGGTGGAGATACGAGTGATGTGGTCGCTTGTCTCCTGATTGAGACAATATACAAAAATATCCGGTTTGAAATAGCGGACGTGGCTGACAATATCGTCGTATCGAATGGATGTGGTGAGCGATTCAAAATTGTCCACCATCTGAGAGAAAAAGTCGTCGATAACGGTCTTGTTCCTGCCCGTCAGAAGAACCTTGTATGTCATAGCAATTTGCCTCCTGTCACAGCATTTGCTGTTATTTATTCACTGGAATACTAGCTTCATCGGTGTCGCCGGTGCTCCGGATCACTTCGCGCAGGTCATCCAAAGCAGCAGAAAAGCGATTAAATGCATCAAGCGTTTGCTCAAAGGAACGCATAGCCGACTCGCGGTTGTCATCCTCCTTGGCATACCAGGAATCGCAAGCGTGCTTGTGGATGTCTTTGTGTGCCTGGATCGCTTGCTTAAATGCGAAAGAGTCCGTGATGCGAGGGTCTGTCTGTTGTCCGATCCACTTGCCGAACTTACATCCATCAGGATTGTTGAGCTGTGTGATCTTCAAATGCTCAAACTCTACAATATTGTTGTAAAGGCGCCATGTCAGCGTCAAGTGATCGATTTCGAACACGGTCAGCCAATCCAGACGGCTCAGTTTGGAATTGTGCTTTGCCATGTCGTTCCTTGCATTGTCCACGTCCCGGGAGATGTGATACATGTGGACACCGGTGTCCATACACTCTTGGTACAGTGTGTGGTAGCTCTCCGCAATGGACTCTACGCTGTTCACGAAGGACTTGGTCAGAGCCGACTGAGAGTTGATCTCCTCGTAGATGCTGTCGATCTCATTGCGGATGGAACCAAGCTGCTTGTTCATCATCTGCAGACTCTGAACGGAATTGTGCACGCTCTCATTGCCGTTTTGAAGCTTTTTGGTGGTGTCGCTAATGGTGTCGGAAATACTGGATATTCCATTGGTGAGATCCAAAACGTACTGAGTGACATTGTCAGCACAGGAAGTAGTGTTGGAGGAGAGCTGGCTCATCTGCTGAGCCACCACTCCGAAACCACGCCCCGATTCTCCGGCCCTGGCTGCCTCGATGGACGCGTTCAGGGCAAGCAGACTGCTCTCCTCGGCGAGTGAGCGGACGGTGTCAATGATCTCGTTGATCTTTTCAGCATTTTCTTTAAATGTAATGATCTGTTTATTGATCTCATTGATCTGCACAGAGGATTCGTCTACAATCTGTATGCTGGCGTTCATACTGTCTGAACAAGTGTTCGAGGTCGTGGCCAGACCATGGGAACTGTCCTGAATACTCTGGGCAGCAGATTGGATGTTCTGGATGGAATCACCCAATTCCTGACTGGAGGCGCGCAAGCCTTTGATGGAAGTAGACTGGGAAGTCACCTCTTCCAACATATCCTTGACCACAGCGCCATTTGCAATACGGCTCATCGCCTTATTCATCTTCATGACAAAGCCGTTGTTGATCTCCAGAATGGAAGTCAACATCTGATTATACTTTTCTGCCAAAGCGCTATTGTGAAAGGTCGACACATCAATGAGAGAGAAATCTCCGCCGATCACTCTGTCCATACTCTGTGCCAAGAGAGCCATATCTTCCGCAAGGGGATTGGTTTTAGGTTTCTTCTGTAGCATAGTAACCCTCCTGAATCGTAGTCAAATAGAGATCATCATAAGTCATTTTATTATAGCATAATTTCTGTAATTTGGCTATCTATTTCTAAAAAAAGAGCCTGATTTGACAAATGGGCCGATTTTCGATATAATGATACCCATATTTACCGACAAAGGCGCGCAGAATAGTGTTGTGCGCTTTTTTGATTTTGTTCAGGAGGAAACAGAATGAATACAAGTGAACTTTTGGCTCGTGCGGAAGCGTTGCAGTCTCAGCTTGTGGAGATCCGGCATGATCTTCACAGACACCCGGAGCTTGGTTTCGATCTGCCATACACCAAGGCGTTGGTGAAACGTGTGTTGGAGGAGATGGGATATTGTCCCGAGGAGTGCGGCAAGTGTGGATTAGTAGTTCTCGTGGGAGGCAAAAACCCCGGAAGGACGATCATGCTCCGGGGTGACATGGATGCGCTCCCCGTAGGAGAGGAAGCTGATGTGGACTACGCCAGCGAGTACGAGGGAAAGATGCACGGTTGCGGCCATGACATGCACACCACCATGCTTCTGGGAGCGGCTCGAATATTAAAAGAGCATGAGGATGAGATTCAGGGAACGATAAAGCTGGTATTTCAGCCTGCGGAGGAAATCTTTCAGGGATCGGAGGATATGATAGCTTCCGGAGTGCTGGAGAACCCAAAAGTGGATGCGGCGGTGATGCTTCATGTGGTGGCGGGAATGCCTATGCCTGCGGGAATGATCATGGTTCCGGGCGGCGGCATCTCCATGGCCTCCTGTGAGCAGTACCATATCACAGTCAAGGGAAAAGGAGGACATGGGTCCATGCCCCACGTGTCTATTGACCCGATCACAGCGGCGGCCCATATTCATCTGGCACTTCAGGAGATCAACAGCCGTGAGATCGACGGCAATGAGTTCGGCGTGTTCACAACCGGAAAATTACAAGCGGGAGATGCTTCCAACGTGATTCCCGATACGGCCCAGATGTGGGGAACGATCCGCACCCATGATCCGGAAGGGAAGATCAGCAGACAGATCAAGCAGCGGATGACAGAGATCAGCAAGGGTGTGGGAAGCGCGCTCCGCTGTGAGGTGGAGGTGGAGTTCTATGACTTCTGTCCTTCCATGGTGGTGGATGAGGCGCTGGCGGGGGATGCCCTGAAATATATGACGGAGCTTTTGCAAAAGGGAGCTATGGACATGACACCCGTGACCGGGGGAAAACCGGGGGGCGGAAGTGAGGACTTTGCCTTTGTCAGTCACAAGGTGCCCACGGTAGGCATGTTTATCACAGCCGGCAACTCGGAGGAGGGCTACCTGTACGGACAGCATAACCCGAAGGTGAAATTTGACGATGAGGCGCTGCATTATGGAAGCGCGGCTTACGCGTACATGGCGCTTCGCTGGCTGGAAGAACATGCTTAAAAGGTGTTTTGGAAGTGTTAAAATGCTATGAGAACCGTTAAACGGCGAATGTAAAAGGAGCCACTTGCAAAGTGAGGAGTTTTAGTGTATAATCTATTTCAAAAGGGATCAGATGCAATATGCGATCACCCTTAGTAAAGTGTCATACATTATTTCTTCAAGGTTCAGCACACCAATTAGTGTGGGGGGTTGAGTGGAATAATAAACTGATGTATTCTGGAGGAGACGGAGATGAAACTGAAAGCGAAGATACTATTAACTTCTATTGTGCCCTTATTAGTACTGGGCATCGCGATTCTGTGGATCAGTAATCTGAGAGTTAACAGCGTTGTGACAGCGTCAATTAGTAACGGGCTGCACAGTACAGCGTTAGGAATGGTTGGTGCCATGGAGTCGCTTAACGATGATGCGTACTATATCGGTGCGGATGATGACCTGTACAAGGGTGAATATAATATTACTGATTTTACAGAACTGGCGGATAAATTGAAAGCTACCGCCAATACGGATATTACAGTTTTTTATGGCGATACTCGTTATATGACTTCTATTTATGAAGGAAATGGGGAGCGCGCCCTGAGAACGAAGGCAGATGATCAGAATGTCCTCAATAACGTACTGAAAGGCGGACAGGATTATTTTTCCACAAGTGTAGTCGTGAGAGGAAGCGAATATTTCGGCTATTATGTGCCGCTTATTGACGAGACTACGGGAGAGGTTGTCGGTATCGTATCTGCCATCATGCCTCAGGCGGATGCACATGCTCAGATCAATAGTATCTTGTACATAATTGCAGCTATCGTCTTTGGTGTCATTATTGTATCTTCGGTATTTATTTTCATACTGGTAGGTAATATGTCCAAGAAACTCCATGCGGGTATCAATGGATTGTCACAGCTTTCAGAAGGCAAACTCAATTTCCTGTTTGGTGATGAGCTGCTTGGCGGCAAGGATGAGATCGGTGAGATCTGCAGAACCATCAAAAAGGTGAGAGAGGAATTGAAGGTCATTGTTTCTTCCATCAAAGATGTCAGCAATCATCTACTGGAGGATGCCCAATCGCTGAGTGAGGAGGCCAATGAAACAAGCGACCATGTGGATCAGATGGAGAGGGCGATCGGCGAGATCGCGATTGGCGCCACCAATCAGGCACAAGAGACGCAGGATGCATCAGAGAATATTCTCTCGATGGGTAATATGATCGAACAGACGGTGGGTGAACTGGACAATTTAAGTGAGAGCGCGAAATCTATGAAAGAGCGCGGTGAGACTGCGATCAAAGCGCTTCGTGAGCTGCAGGCTACCAACAAGAAGACGAGTGCATCTATCGACATTATCTATGAGCAGACCAATGTGACAAATGAATCTGCACAGAAGATTAAAGAAGCAACCACGTTGATCACCGATATTGCGGAGGAGACGAATCTGCTTTCGCTGAACGCATCGATCGAGGCGGCGCGCGCCGGTGAGCAGGGCAGAGGCTTCGCTGTAGTTGCGGCACAGATTCAGAAGCTTGCGGAACAGTCCAATG
>JAFLRM010000052.1 GCA_022511465.1 Acetatifactor sp.
TTTGTGAGCAAAAATGCCACGAAGATTCATTGGTGGCTTAATGAGCAGACATTAATTAGAGAATATATCTAATTATAATCTAGATACGATAACTAATAATGTCAAGATAAAATAAGGGAGACAGTGTTTATGAAGAAATCTCTGCTGGATCGGTGGTGTGGACAACCGTGGCTGCATGCAACTTATCTTTTGGGAATTGTAATGCTTAATGTGTTGATTATTTATTGGAAAGTATGGAGTGTACCGCAAAAGCTGATGGGGTTGTTAGCGATTTTTCTTCCTCTGCACGTATTTGAAGAACTGACATGGCCGAATGGGTTTCATTTTATGATGAATAAACTAATGCAAAAATCAGATAATCCATTGGCGTATCCAGAAAATCGTTTGACTGATATGATAACAAATTTTGGAGCAGAATTATTGTTTATCGTACTTACTTTTCTTACTCCGATCCTTGATAATAAAGGAGTAATTTTTGCAGTTTTCTTTGGTATTGGTGAAACTTTTGTTCATACTATTTTCAGTATCATTACTTTGAATCACTATAAATCTAAAGGAAAAAAAACATTATATTCTCCGGGTTTGGTTACTGCATGGTGTCTATTATTGGAAGTAGGAATATATGGCGTTTATTGGTTGGTGATATCAGGAACATTTGTTAAACGTGATTTGTGGGGTTTAGCTTTTGTGGCATTTCTTATCATTTTTATGATTCGCATACCTTTTATTATTTCCAGTAAGATTAAGAGTACCAAGTATGCATATACGGAAATGGGATATTTTGAAAAGTATGAGAAATGATCTCGTTTTATATTATTGAAAATCTTATCAGGTTGAACAATAAAAAACAATGGACTATAATTATTCCATTGTTTTTTGGTCATTATTTTTATTTAATTATCTTTTAAATTGATAGTAATCTTGATATTACAACAATTCTAAAGAATCCTCCGCATCTATCCACATCTGCATATTGCCCTCAAGGTAAAGACGTGCATATTCCAGTGGATCATCAATAGCAAGGGCATTTAAGGCGCATTCCGAGCAGGGAGTAGTTTTTAATCCTTTCTCTGCTTCCCAACATTCGATCCGTAAAAGATACCCTGCGGTAGTTGCGATGTCAATGCTATTGTGGTCTATGTTGTACTCTGCATATATGATATTCATTGTCGCTGTCCTTTCCTAAAATGTTGTGAAAGCATTTCAATCAATTCTTCATGTCCTGTTCATATTGTGTTATAATTTGTTACAAGTTTTTCTTTCCCTTATTTTTGCCCTTACGAGAGTTCGTAACACGAGGGAAAAGGATATAACACAAGGGAAAGAATAAGGGCAAGCTCACTTGCTATAAATTTAGCATTTTCAAGGGTTTGCGGGCTTTATGAAGATAAAATATAACAGTTATTAAATACTAAGAATTTTGTCTTATCAGAATTCCCGTTTATTATAGGAACACTTCTCAACGAATATACGATGATCAGAGAAGTGAAACGCTGAACCGAAATTTAGAGGAGAAAGTTTTGTGGGAACAGGAATTATTATATGCGGCTTAAATGGTGCGGGAAAGAGCACTATAGGTAAAGCATTGGCCCTAAAATTGGATTTTCACTTTATTGATAACGAAGAACTATATTTCCCAAAGACAGACCCGCATTATACCTATGCTTCCCCACGTACTCGCAAAGAAGTTGAACAACTTCTTTTTTGTGAGATTAAAGCGCATAAAGATTTTGTATTCGCTTCTGTAAAAGGGGATTATGGAGAGAATATCTATCCATTTTTCCAATATGCCGTGTTGCTTGATGTTCCGAGAAATATTCGATTGCAGCGGGTTAAAGAACGTTCTTTTCAGAAATTTGGCAGTAGAATGCTGCCCGATGGGGATTTATACGAGTAGGAAGAAAATTTTTTTGATCTTGTTAGATCCAGAGCAGAGAATACGGTTGAAGAATGGGTACAATCGTTAAGCTGTCCTATTATTCGGGTAGATGGAACAAAGCCTATTGAAGAAAATTTGAAGCTTATCATAGAACGGATACGAAGCTAGATTCCAGCTTATGGAGCTGATAGAGTTTGAAATAAAAAGAGGTGGTAAAGTTGAAACGCTGCATTGCAGTTGCCAATATAGCCGCATGAAATATCATAAATGGATGTGGAAGATATTACGGAGGAATGTTTTCTGCCTAAATGCGGTTTTCTTCACCCTTATCATGATGCGTTGGGCTATAACATAGGCGGCTACCGTGATTATGCTCCCAAAGTGCAAAAATACGAGGAGATCAGAGATTATATCAATAACGATTTTGAACAGTATATTATTCCCGGACTGCAGAAGATTCAGTGCCAGGAGGACTATGATAAGTGTAAAAAAGCATATAAGCAGTGTCGTAATTTACCGGAAATAAGTATGCTGAATTTTTTTACAGTTTTCCAGATGCTTGTTGAAATTCTCCCTGTTATTGTAAAAAAATTTTTCGACTCAAACTCTATTACAGCTGAGGAAGTTAAAGCAAACCGTACTCTCTATGAACAGGTTAGGGAATGGTCTGCCGTTCCTAAAACCAACCATTGGGATTGTCTGATGCGTCTTATTGATACCGGCCTTTAAAAGGCCGACTGCAGCACATTCCGTTTCAGACTGGTATAGGCTAGCAGAATGTAGACAGCGTAAATCAGGAAGAACACTCCCAGCGAAATCGTCACGATGGCGGCAGGGCTGTTCATACCCACCATAACCCCCGGCTCCGGAGCTTGTGCCAGATGCAGGATGAAAGGAACTGCAATCAGTATAGGGGGAATGGCCGGCATGGTGTAGTAGATGGCAAATTGGTTCCGCAAGGCACAGGCCATCTCCCGTCTTGCCATACCCAACTTGCGCAGGAGCGCAAACTGCCGCCTATAATGCTCCGCCTCGCTGAGCTGTTGGATGGTCAGAATCGCGGCGGCGGTCATGGTGAGGGCCAATGCCAGATAGAACAGGGGAAAAACGAAGACGGCGGTTTGGGCAGCTGCCTCTGCCTCTTCATGGGCTTTGGTGAAGACAAAGGCATCGCCCAGCGGATTTTCCAACTCGTCATATTCCCTGTCAGCGATATCGTTCAACGCATCGTACTGCGCCGCAGTCACCGGTTCTGCCGTTTTGGCGGCATAACCTAAGTGATGGACATGCAGACCCTCCACAGCTTCGTCCGGAACTATAAGGATGTACCCCCGCCCATTAGCCACGCCGTAACTTTGGGAGAGATGCTCGGTGTAAACACTGCCCGGTGTCAGTGTGATTCCTCCCAGGGTGAGTGCCTGGGTGTAGTTTTGCAGCGGTTCCTCCAGATAGGTCATGCAGTGGATGAGATACCGCCCCTGCTCCGGCTCCACTGCCGGATAGCCCGCAATGGCTCGCAGTGCAGTGTAGTCGCTAAAACGGAGAACGGGGTCTTGATCGTATTCGTAATTGTAGTAAACGATACATTCATTGATATAGTCCTGCACCTGCGGGCTGTCGTCCAGATAGACCCGGTACAAGACCGACTGATCCACCGGAATGTTTTCCGCAATATAATCCAGATAGGCACCGGGATCCTGTTTTTTGCCCTCGATGCCGAGGTAGAGATCGAAGCAGGCATTTTCCTCTGCCCGTCCTTTGACCAAACCGTGAATGACAAAACCGGTTCCCTCAGTGATAAGAGTAGCAGTAAAGATCATGGAGATGACTGCCATGACGATACCCATTGTGGCCAGTTTGGCTGTCAGGGTGCGGAAAACCAACAGGTTCTGTCCCTGGTATTTCCTCGCGGGCCGCTTGTCAAAAAAAGCGGGAACGCCCGAGGCAAAGCTGATGAAGAAACCAAATAGGAAAAAGATGATGCACCCCGCACCGATCAAACCAATGAACAGATGTTTAACCATGATCAAAATTGTTCCTACCACACCCAGGATAATGGATACAGCGAAAATCCGGCGGCGCTTTTTACCTGTCTGAATGACTGCGCCTTCGTTCAGCTTTTCGAAGTAGATGAGGTCATAGATCTTCATTTTGCAGATGCGCTTTCGGTTCCTTAAGAGGGCATACAGGTAGATGAGAGCGAAGTAGGCTGTGGTCAGTCCGATGGCCGGAAGGGAGAGGGTCAGAGAGAAACGGTAAGGCAGCCCGAACAAGGCCATTACAATGGCTCTCAGAGCCTGGTAGAGCAGTCCGCCCAGAGTCATGCCCAAACCTAAGGCAACGCCGCCTACTGCCAGGTTTTCCAGACAGAACAGACGAGCCACATGGTTGTTTGTCAGGCCAATGAGGATATAGGTTCCCAACTCCCGGCTGCGCCTGGAGAGCATAAACCGGGTGGAGTAGGAGACCAGCCATCCAAAGACACAAACCACCACAACGCTTGCCATGGCAATCACCAGGGGCAGCGGATCCATCATTTGAGACAGGCTTCGCACTTCACTGGAAAATACTAGTCCATTAAATGCGTAGATCAAGGCGGCGGCTATCATCACGGTGACGAAATAGACAAGGTAGTCCCGGGCTTGCCGTCTGGCGTTCCGGAGGGATAGTTTAGATAACGTCACTGATATCACCTCCCAACGCAGCCAGCACATCCAAAATCTCATGGTAAAACACCGACCGTCCCCGCTCTCCCCGCAATAGTTCATTAAATATCCTGCCATCCTTGAGAAACAGTATCCGTTTGGCGTAGCTGGCGCTGTAGGCGTCGTGGGTGACCATAAGGATGGTAGCCCCCATGTCCCGGTTCATAGTGGTCATGATCTCCAGAAGATTCTTGGATGCTCTTGAGTCCAATGCTCCTGTCGGTTCGTCGGCCAGCAGCAGGGACTGCCCCGCCACCATGGCGCGGGCGCAGGCTGCCCTTTGCTTCTGTCCGCCGGAAACCTGATAGGGAAATTTGGAAAGAATATCCGTAATACCCAGCTTTTGTGCTGCCTCCCGCACCCGGTTTTGTACCGTTTTTGAATCAATGTGGTTCAGAGAGAGCGCCAGTCCGATGTTTTCCTCAATGGTCAGAGTGTCCAGCAAGTTGAAGTCCTGGAACACAAAACCCAGCCGTTCCCGGCGGAACTTTGCCAGATCCTCCTCGGACAAGTCGGCAATGCTCACCCCGTCTAAAAGAATCTTTCCCGCGCTGATCGTGTCAATGGTGGAGATGCAGTTGAGCAGGGTGGTCTTCCCGCTGCCCGACGCCCCCATAATGGCCAGAAACTCTCCGGCATCCACATTAAAGCTCACCCGGTCCAGGGCCTTAGTGACATTGTTTTTATTCCCATAGTATTTTTCGATGTTTTGTACTTGCAGCATAGTGTACCCTCCTTTGCTGATGGAAACTATGATACCCCAAAAGGAGCGGCACTTGTATCGAACTCTTATTGATTTTCCTTACATTTTTGTAAGGTTTTCTCTGGCCGGAAAGGTGAGGGTCACACAGGTCCCCGCACCCTCCTTTGAGGTCAGGCGAAGATCCAGCTCCAGAAAACCGGCCAGTTTTTTGCACAGGTACAGCCCCATGCCGGTGGAACCGCCCCGGCTGCGTCCGTTTGAGCCGGTGAAGCCACGGTCAAATACCCGGGGAAGTTCATGGGCCGGGATACCGATACCGTTATCCTGAATGGTGAGTTGTGTCTGCTTTCCGAGTGGTTTGGCAGAAATTATGATGACCGGATCCTCTCCTCGATAGCGGGCGGCGTTCTGGAGCAGTTGTCCCAGAATAAAAGCTGCCCACTTCTTGTCGGTGTAGACCGGAAAGTCCAGCTCTTGGGTCTCCACCCTGATGCCGCTCTGGATCAGCAGGGTCCGGTGGTTTTCCACCACTTGGAAGACGATTTCGGAAAGGCCGGTCTGTCGGATCACGCAGTCGCGCTCCGGGTATTCCGCACGGGCGTAGAACAAGGCCCTCTCTATGTGGGCCTCGATCTGGGTCAGTTCATAGTCCAGTTTCCGTCTGGTATCTCCCTCCAGCTGGCGGCAGACCAGTCTGGCAGCGGTGATGGGAGTTTTGACCTCATGGACCCAGCTTTCCACATACTCCCGATACTCCCGCTGTGCGTTTTTCGCGTCAGATACCGCACCGATCATTGCGCTGCCCGAACGGCGGGTCAGGTCAAAGAGGCGGCGCTCATAGAGGCCGTTTGGCGGAGGAACACATTCAGCGAACAGATACTTTTGATCCAGACCCTCCAGAATACTTTCCAGTTCCAAAAGGCGGGAACGCTGGCGTAGGAAATCAACCACCTGTACCGTCGTAAAAATCAGGAAATATACCAGCAGTAAGATCACGATCACACCCGTCTGGGTACCGGTGGCTGCGAGGAAAAGAGCCGCCGCTGCAGCGCAAACCAGCTGGAGGGCTGTCCGCCCCAGTCTGTCAGATAAAAATTCACCAAAAGTCATAGCTGATACCCCATTCCCCGGCGAGTCTTGATCAGTTCAGGCAGACCCAGTTCTGCAAGCTTCCCCCGAAGGCGTGTCACGTTGACGCTGAGGGTGTTGTCGTCAATGTAAATCTGGTTGTCCCACAATGCATCGATCAGATCGGCACGGGAAACAATCTGTCCGGTATGCTCCATCAGACAGGCCAGGATCTGTATTTCGTTCCGGGTCAGCTCCACCGTCTTTTCACCGGATGCCAGAGTTCCTTTTGTCAGGCTCAGGCGCAGCCCTGCAGCCTCCATCACATCCGCTTTCTCTGGTGTGCCGACGCTCCGGCGTATTACGGCCTTTATTCTGGCCAGTAGGACGGGGACGCTGTACGGCTTGGTGATGTAGTCGTCTCCGCCAAGGCTCAGCGCCCGCACCTCATCTAATCCGGAATCCCGGCTGGTGACGAAGATCACCGGTGCGGGAAGGGCTTTCCGCAGAGCGGCACACAGAGAAAAGCCATCCTGCCCGGGCAAGCCTATATCCAGAAGAATGAGATCCGGCCGTTCCTGTTCTGCCTGATCTGGAATGCTGTTAAAATCTGTGACCGGGAGCGGTTTGTACCCTTCATTTCCCAGCAGCAGTGCCAGCTCGTCCCGGATAGCCGGGTCATCTTCGATGATCATGATCTTCTGCATTTTGCGGTTACCATCCTGTCATTTTTCTCATATTAGCATAGGACGAGGGCCTTTGTCTAGAAATGTAGCCCTTGTATGGTTGGAAAATGAAATTATGCGTGGAAACAATCGGGATAATGAATAGGAATATAAGGAAAAGAAAAAAGGAACAAACATTAACAAATGTTGAATTTCATCCGATATTATGTAACAAGACCACAAAAGGAGAGCAAAAACGCATGGAAAAGGAAACAACCCCAAGCCAGAGTGAATGGCTGGTCATGGAGGTGTTTTGGGCAAGTGGTGCCTCTTTGACAGCCAGGGAAGTAATCAAAAAGATACGGGATAAGGCGGATATGTCCCCCAGAATGGTGCGTGTCCTGATCAACCGTTTATGTGAAAAGGGTGTTTTAAGCTATACTGTTGATGAACATGATTCAAGGGTTTACCACTATTCGGTTATGAAATCAAAAGAGCAGTGCCAGAAAGAGAAAAGCCGGAAGTTTATAGACAGCTATTTTGAGGGCAGCCAGAAAAATGCAATGGCAGCTTTATTACAGAGCGCCAGACTGACTGAAGAACAGTACCGTGAATTAGAGGAAATTTTAGAGCAATGCAGATTTTAAATTTTTGCGCTTACTATTATACTTTACAGCTTGTAAGGTGTGTAATGGTTTCCTTTGCAGTGTTCGCTGTTGTTATCATCCTACGGAAAACGATACTGAAAGACAAGGTATTCCTGAAGGGTGCTTTATGGGTACTGTTTATTCCGGTCTTATCTGCCGGCAGGATGAAATTCTTTGATGAAAGCAGCATAGGAAGGATGCTTTCCGCGTGGTGGAAGATGATCACCATAAACCATGTATGGATATGCTGGCTGTATTTAGGTGTTGCTTTTGTTTATGCGATCCTGCTGTATCGTAAAAGAAGAAAGCTTAAGAAACAGGTCGCAAGTATGGAGAAACGAGAGCTGGAAGGTACTATTATTTATGTTACGGGCATTCCGGTCACACCGTCTACCATAGGTGTGCTCCGCCCAAAGATCGTAATGCCGGAGGTCATCCTGAAAGAATATGACGGGAAAGAAATTCAGACCATCCTGCTCCATGAAAAGACACATATCCGGCTGGGGCATCTGCTGTTTTATTTTCTGTGGGATGTACTGCGAGTGTTGTTATGGCTCAATCCGCTGCTTACCATAGGCGTGCGATTTTTTAGGGAGGATTTGGAGGAGATCTGTGACTGGGTAACGATCCGGGGGAGCCGGGGGACAGCATACACTTACGGTCAGATGCTGCTAAAGAGTATGAGGATTTTACAGGCTGAAAGTGAAGATTTTAATATGTCCCCTACTTTTGCAGGTGATAAAGAATACCGTAACATCCGACAGCGGATGACCCAAATTGCCGGATATAAGCCATATAAGCGGATGACAGCGATTGTTGTGATGGTTGTGGCAATGCTCTTTGCAGCCGGGGCAATCGTATGGATACATAATCTTTCTTACGATAAAAACATTGAAATGGAAGATATTGTACTGACATATGGATATGAAAACGGGAATGTAACTTTTATGGATTGCAGTGATGAGCTCTGCAGGATGATTTCTTATGATAACCTGGAGGATAACTGGTACATAAAATTATACAAAATGCTATAGCCACTATGTAAATGGATTTCAATAAAGTTCAAGGATGATGGACGGTATTTATAAAGCCAGCGGTAAGACTGTTATATTTCGGCACAGTTATATAGACGAAAATGGGAAATACCGCGCATGGTCCTATGTTAAAAGTGATAATAGAATGAGCGAAAAATTCCGAAAAGCAAGACGGAAAAATGCAGAAAAACTGATTGAGAAGACAAAACAGAAGGCAGCAAAGGGGAAAGAACAATTACAGGAGGCACTAGAAAAAAAGAGAGCCAAAAGAGGAGAAGAGAAAACAAGCAAGGCGAAGAAACTCATAAATGAAAAAATCGCTGCTTCCAAAGATGGCAGGATTTATATGGGTGATACAGAATTCAGGGAAATTATGGAAGCTATGAAAGAAGATAATGCAGATAAGGCAGATACAAAGGCGCAACCTGCGGTTGGTGCGAATTTGAATCTGCAAGTATAAGTTGGGTATTGGTTAGTGGGAAAATATAAGTAACGGTCCAGGGATTTAATAGTCTCTCAGACCGTTATTTATTATTTCATTAAATAGGGCATTTCAAAATTTGGTAGATTGGAACTATCTTTTCATAGCCCTCATCCGTTATACATGATAGAAAGACATAAGTGCTTTGACTTTCAATAATGGGAAAGGAGGATTTTGTGGACATTGATTTTTTGTTGATACAAAAAATGAAGCGTGGCGATGAAAATGCCTTTGATGTATTTGTTCACAAATATTATGAAGAAATACTAAAATATTGCAGTTATCATTGTGACAATATATCATATGCCGAGGATCTAACACAGGAGACCTTTGTTCGTTTCTTTGCAAAATTATCCGATTACCGTTATATGGGTAAAACCAAAAATTATTTATATACCATAGCAGGAAACCTTTGCAGGGATTATTACAAAAAGATTAAAGAAAGTTTATTAGAAGAACCACCAATGGAAGTGCAAAATAGTCTAGGACAGTCAGAAGCAGATAAAATTCTTAACAGAATTACTGTCGAAGCGGCTTTGAATAGTTTGCCGATCGAGCTGCGGGAGGTTGTCGTTCTCTATTACTTTCAAGAACTAAAACTTACAGAAATATCCGAAGCATTACAAATAGGTTTGCCGTTGGTAAAGTATCGAATGAGACAAGCAAAAATGCGATTAGAGCAACTGCTAAAGGAGGAGTGATTTTGTGCGTTTAGAGAAGAAACTCAAAGATTATAAGGAAACCGTAAAAATAGTCCCTAATGAACAGAACATAAAAGAAACCGTAAAAAAATCAATAGACGCATTCTGCTTCGCCGAGCAGGAAAGGATGTTGAACTATTGGGAATTTTTATGGGCTGAGTTATGGCTGATACGAAAAAGGTGGTGGTTTTTTCAGCTAATACTTCTTTCTGCATTAGGGGCTGCATTACCCTCGTTTCAGGGTGAGTACTACACGCAAAGATATATGGGTGTAGCTGCTTCTTTGTTTATCATTCTGATCATACCGGAATTTTGGAAAAGCCAAACTTATCAGTCAATGGAAATCGAATCCGTTTCTTACTATTCCCTGCGGCAGATTTATTCAGCACGAATATTGCTGTTCGGTATCGTGGATATTGTTCTGATTACCTTTTTTTGTTGGTTCTCGTTTGCGGCATTGGATATTACGCTTTCGCAGATTTTGGTGCAATTTATTTTTCCGATGGCAGTAACCGCCTGTATATGTTTTGGGATGTTATGCAGCAAACATCCATTTAGCGAAACGGTTGCTGTAATGATGTGTACTGGGTGGAGTGGCGTATGGTTGTTTATTGTATTGAATGAAAGAATCTATGCCGCAATTATTTATCCCTTATGGTTTACTTTTCTTGGAATTGCCCTATTATTTGTAGCGTTTACCATCTACCGAACGCTATACTGCTACAATGATCATTGGGAGGGAAATATATGAAATTGGTATTAGATAATTTAACAAAAGAATTTGGAGACTTTACGGCAGTAGATCATATAAACCTTTCCATGACAAACGGGGTGTATGGTTTATTAGGCGTGAATGGAGCAGGAAAAACAACTTTAATGAGAATGTTATGTACGTTGCTGAAACCTACCAGCGGAAATATCTATTGCAACGGAAAAGATATTTTCAAAATGGACAGTCAATACAGAAATTTATTAGGGTATTTGCCGCAGGATTTCGGCTTTTATCCGGAATTTACTGTGAAGGACTATCTTTTTTATATTTCTACGATCAAGGGTATTCGCCCTGTTGTCGCGAAAAAACGAACAAATGAACTGATAAAGAAAGTTGGACTCACTAAAGTGGCAAACAAAAAGCTCAAAAAACTTTCGGGTGGAATGAAACGGCGTGCCGGAATCGCACAGGCAATGCTAAACAATCCTAAAATCTTGATACTTGACGAGCCAACGGCAGGACTAGACCCAAATGAAAGAATACGTTTCCGCAATCTGATCAGTGAACTTTCGGAAGAACGTATGGTATTGTTGTCTACGCATATTGTTTCGGATGTTGAGTATATCGCAAATGAGATATTGTTGATGAAAGAGGGTACAATAGTAAACGAAGGTACATTGGAAGAAATTATAAATTCTATGCCCGAAAAAGTTTGGAATTGTCTTGTTCCGCAATCAATGGTATCTACATTAACTGAAAAGTACAAAGTTTCAAATATGAAAGCGTATCATCATGAAGTGGAATTGCGGATCATTTCGGCAGAAAAACCCTGCGAGACCGCGGTATATGCTCCGCCTACTCTTGAAGATGTGTTTTTATACTATTTTGGAGAAAAGGTTGGTGACGAAAATGGTGAGATTTGAAATAAAAAAGATTTTTTCAAAAACGGTAAATAAAATCGCCCTTATCATATTAGCGGTTGTAGTGTGCGTCGAAAGTCATTTAGCTATTAGCAGCGTGCTTTATGTGGATGAAAATGGCGATACAATAACAGGGATTTTTGCGGCACAACCTTTAAGAGAGGCAAAAATGCAGTGGAGTGGATATATTACAGAAGATATATTATCAAAAGTTGTTGAAGAAAATGCACTTATAAACAATTCGGAAGAATATCTCTCCAATGACGTAAAAGAGAATAATAAAGCCTTTTCTAAAAAGCAGGGTTTCTCTGATATAAGAAACATTATAAATCGTGCATTTTGCGGTTTTAGACAATATGATTATTATCGAATAGACAGTATTTCGGGAGATGAAGTCCGCTCTTTTTATGAAAGGAGAATTTCAAATTTAATTGAATGGATAAATTCAGATGAGGCAACAAATCATTTTTCAGACAAAGAAAAACTCTTTTTGACCGGACAGTATAATAAGCTTGAAACACCCCTGTACTATGAGTATTTTGGTGGATGGGATGCGCTTTTAGAAAAAGCTTCGGCGATAATAATGTTATTAGTTTTGATCACCGGTTTTTTAGTATCCGGCATATTTTCAGATGAAATACAATTAAAAGCAGATTCTATTTTTTTCTCAACCAGGTTAGGCAGAACGAAAGCTGTCAGCGCTAAAATAGGTGCGGGTTTTATAATAATTTCGTCCATTTATTGGATAACTATACTACTTTATTCCGGAATTGTTTTAACAGTTTTAGGATTTGAGGGAGCTGACTGCGCAATTCAAATTGGCTCATCAAACTGGAAAAGTTTTTATAACATTACATATTTTCAGGACTATCTTTTAACTGTATTTGGTGGATATATAGGAAGTTTGTTCATTTTAACGCTTTCCATGTTTGTATCGGCAAAAACTCGTTCAAGTGTATTAGCAGTAACTATACCGTTTATTTTAATATTTATTCCGTCATTTCTGAGCGGAATATCCGCATTGTCTGAGGTATTGGGGCTTCTTCCGGATCAGTTGCTCCAAATGTGTAAATCAGTGCAACTGTTTAACACTTATCAGATCGGAAATAAAGTAGTAGGTGCGGTGCCGATTATTTTAGTAGCATATTTAATTCTTTATTGTATTTTGGTTCCTGTTCTTTATAGGGTATATAAAAAGACAGAGGTAAAATAGTGGTAAGATCAAATTTACGCGTGCGCCTTGTGTGGCTCAAAAGTATTGTAGTATAATAGGTGGAGGCAAAAGCAAATTTGTTTGAAGATGAAAGGCGATGGTGATGACCGGATAGGGGACAACGAGATTGCCTGCGCGATAAATTGCTTTGGAATAGGAGGTCAAGATGGAAGTCAGTACTTTTCTTGCGATGGAAAGCAGATTGAATTATGTTGATACGATTGAGGAGCAAAGGAAGTTCTCACCCCTGATCACAGAGATATTGAAAATAAATCAGGAAGTTGTAAAGGAAGGCCTTTCTGCATTGGAGAAATATATCCGGGATGATAAGCTGCCTATTTTGCTTAGAAAGGGATTGAGGCTTGTCCATTATGCAGTGGAGCCGCAGATTATTGAAACCATTCTGTTAAATACAGCTATCGTGAACCACATGGACGGATTGACGGCCCTGATCTGTATGGATGGAGTACTGTCCATCCAGAAGATGTGCTCACCGGATATAACGAAGGAACTGTTATTTTCCTACCTGCGTCTGGATATATTGGAGGAAGTAAATAAGGAAGTAGGAAAGTTAAAGCTGGATAGCAGCACTCCTCTAAGTGCGGAGGAATTGCAGAAACTATTAAATAGCGCAGAATAGTTACGATCTTGAAAAACGGAGGAAGATGCATGAAGGCATTGGTTTCAGGATTAGTTAATATTGAAACTACGTTGAAGATTGGAAGCTTTCCGATCGATTATTATCCCATAGACTACCCATTTTACGGAATTCATTCCGATGTGGCGGGGGTAGCGTACAATCTGACAAAGGCGCTTATAAAGTTGGGAGATTCTGTAGAACTCTTTTCTTTTTTAGGAAGAGATGACGAAGGGGAGCGCATTCTTAAGAGGTTACAAAAGGAAGGAATAGATATTCGCAATATTGCAGCAGATATGGACGAGACTCCGGCGTCAGTGGTCTTGTACGATAACGAGGGAAGAAGACAAATTCACTGTGACCTGAAGAATATACAGGAAAAGAGTATATCATGTGATGACAGTAATTTAGTCCAACAGATAAAGTCGTGCGACCTGTTTATTGCCTGCAATATTAATTTTAACAGAGCATTGTTAAGCAAGGCCAAAGAACTGGGGAAATTGATTGCCACAGACGTACATGTGATAAGTGATATAGAGGATTCATTTAACAGGGAATTTATGGAATCTGCTGATATTCTGTTTTTAAGTGATGAACAGCTGCCATGCAAACCGGAAAAATTCATCTGCAGGTTAAAAGACAAATTTCCGAACCAGATCATTGTAATAGGTCTCGGCAATAAAGGAGCAATGTTATATGATCGCCAGAATGATAAAGTATATCGATTAGAAGCAGTAAAGTGTAATGATGTCATAAATACCGTAGGAGCAGGTGATGCACTGTTTTCCAGTTTTTTACATTACTATTTAAAAGGGTATGATCCTGTTGATGCATTAATGAGAGCGGAAATTTTTGCTTCCTTAAAGATAGGATATGATGGAGCAGCAAATGGGTTTAGTGATGAAAATGACATAGAAAAAGTGTTGTTAGGTGTAAAGCCTATCGTGCATGAATAAACTCATAAAGAAAACGGATTTTGACAGTAAGAGGTATTTAATGAAAAGAGAAGAAAAGCGGAACAAACACTTGATATGGCTGCTTGTTGCAATAAGTATTGCCCTGATCATCTGGACTCTATGGGGCAACACAGCATTAATGGTAAACGAGATCACTGTCTCCAGTGACCGCGTCCCGCCAGCATTTTCAGGTTTTCGGATCGCGCAGGTATCTGATCTGCATAACGCAGAGTTTGGAGAGGATAATATAGCGCTGCTTACAATGATATCCGAATGCGATCCGGATATCATTGTAATAACCGGCGACCTTGTGGATTCCAGCCGCACAGATATTGACATTGCACTTGCCTTTGCTGAGGAAGCGGTCAAAATAGCGCCGACCTATTATGTGACCGGCAACCATGAGGCTGCTATATCCCGGTATGATGTTCTGAGATCAGGACTTGAGATGGCAGGAGTTATCGTGCTTGAGGACGAAGCTGTCAGGTTGGAATATAAAGGGGAAAGCATTACACTGATAGGGTTGTCTGATCCGGATTTCACTATAAAGGGAGATCTGTTTGGCGAGGTACCGGCTATGGTAAATACCAAGCTGAGAAATTTGATGGATGGAGAAAGCAGATATACGGTTTTGCTATCCCATAGGCCGGAACTGTTTGAAACCTATGTGTCCGGTGGTGTTGACCTGATCTTGAGCGGTCATGCACATGGAGGGCAGTTCAGGCTGCCCTTTGTTGGCGGCCTGATTGCGCCAGATCAGGGGCTGTTTCCAAAGTATGACGCAGGACTTTACACCGGAGGCGATACAAATATGGTGGTAAGCCGCGGAATTGGGAACAGCGTTATACCGATCCGCTTTAATAACCGCCCGGAGATTGTGGTAGTTGAACTGCGCGGATCATAAAGGAGGCATGGATGTACCGTATTTTTATGGTAGAGGATGACAATGGAATATTGGATGCCGTAAAGAATAGGGCAGAAAAGTGGGATCTGCAGGTTTTTGGTGTGAAAAACTTCAGAAATATTCTTTCAGAGTTTTCTGAGATACAGCCGCATTTGGTTATCATGGATATTGGTCTGCCCTCTTTTGACGGTTATCACTGGTGTGCGGAGATCAGAAAAATATCAAAATGTCCCATCCTTTTTCTCTCCTCTGCTTCGGATAATTTGAACATGGTCATGGCAATGAATATGGGTGGTGATGATTTTGTTGCGAAACCTTTTGACATAGATGTACTGATCGCCAAAATTCAGGCACTGCTTAGGCGGACATATGATTATACAGAGAATATGTCCATATTGGAACACAGGGAAGCATTTCTCAATATAGAGAGCAGTGTGCTGACATATCATGACACATCCATAGATCTCACGAAAAACGAGCACAGGATCCTTTCACTTTTGATGAAAAACAAAGGCCAGATCATCAGCAGGGAGCGACTGATGGATGCTTTGTGGGAGGTGGACTGTTATGTTGACGATAATGCGCTGACTGTCAATATCGGGCGACTCCGGAAAAAGCTGGAAGCAAACGGACTTACTGATTTTATACAGACAAAATTTGGTGAGGGATATTATATTAATGAGGATTAGTATGAAATTTACATTTTGTTATTTACGGGAGCATTTGAATATAGCCTTTATGCAGATGTTGTTCGTTTGTGTATTTGCGGTTGTTTTCTATTTGTATCATCTGCCCTTGGCAGCCGTCCTGTATCCGGCGTTTATCTGTTTTCTATTTGGCTGCGTATTCACGGGCCGCTCCGTTTACATCGCCTATGGAAAACACAAAGAATTGACAGTGATGCAGTCTTTATCTGAAAGTACAATGCCGGATGCGTTTGGGGAAAATGTGGGAATATTGGAAAGGGACTACCAGCAGCTTATCCTGAAGCTGTGTGGGGAAATGCAGGCAAGGGAAGCAGAGATGGCAGATTCCTACAGAGAGATGATGGATTACTTCACGGTGTGGGTTCATCAGATCAAGACACCGATCGCGTCCATGCGGCTGCACCTTGAACCGGAGGATTCAAAGCTGTCACGGAGACTTAAGTCAGAACTTCTCCGCATTGAGCAGTATGTGGAAATGGTTTTGACTTACTTTAAAATGGCGGGTGATTCATCGGATTATGTGTTCCGGACTGTCTCCCTGGATAAAATACTCCGGGAGAGTATACGGAAATTTCGTGGGGATTTTATTATGAAGGAGCTCAACCTGATCTATATCCCATCTGATGAAACTGTGGTATCCGATGAGAAATGGCTTTCCTTTGTGGTGGAACAGATTCTTTCCAATGCACTGAAATATACAAATGAAGGCTCAGTCACCATATCACTTGAGGAACCCAAGACGCTCTGTATCCGTGATACGGGAATCGGCATAGCGCCGGAGGATATCCCGCGGGTATTTGAAAAAGGATATACAGGGGGTAACGGACGCGAGAATAAGCGGGCAAGCGGCTTGGGGCTATACCTTTGCAAAGAGATATGTGACCGGCTTGGAGCTAAGATATCCATAGATTCAGAGATGGAAGTCGGAACAACGGTTAGAATTGACTTAAGTCAATATCATTACGCGGACAAGTAAATCTTACAAAAATGTTAGAAATCAGAGGGAAATGTTAGAAGAATCGAGGGAATGCATTTCCCTCTTTGTGTTATGATGTCATAGAGCGAAAAAGGAGGCATCAATATATGAGCATTTTAGAGGTAAACGCGCTTAAAAAAGTGTACACGACGCGATTTGGAGCGAATCAGGTTACAGCCCTCAGAAATGTAAACTTTTCGGTCGAGCCGGGAGAATATGTGGCGATCATGGGAGAGTCAGGGTCGGGTAAGACCACGCTGCTCAATATTCTTGCAGCATTGGATAAACCTACGTCCGGTTCCGTATTGTTAAACGGAAAAAATATCACAGAGATTTCGGAGGATCAGATCGCCCGGTTCCGCAGGGATAATCTGGGGTTTGTCTTTCAGGAGTTCAACCTGTTGGATACTTTTACATTGGAGGATAATATTTATCTGCCTCTGGTGCTTGCAAATACACCTTATCAAGAGATGCGGAAGAAACTCCAGCCGATTGCCAGGATGCTTAACATTACGGAGTTATTAAAAAAATATCCCTATGAGGTGTCAGGAGGACAGAAGCAGAGAGCCGCTGTCGCAAGGGCGCTGATCACCGAACCACATCTGATACTGGCAGATGAACCGACCGGGGCGTTAGACTCCCGTTCCTCTGACGAGCTGCTGCGGCTGTTCGCGTCAGTCAATAAATTAGGACAGACGATACTGATGGTCACCCACTCGACAGCTGCCGCGAGCAGGGCAAACAGAGTATTGTTCATCAAGGATGGGGAAGTGTTCCACCAAATATACCGCGGGGAGGACAGCGATGAAAAACTGTACCAGAAAATATCCGATACGCTGACCATGCTGATGACAGGAGGTGAGCGGAGATGAGCAAAAAGATTTATGCGAAGCTCGCATGGACTGCGGTCAGAAAGAACAAGCAGCTATATTACCCATATCTGATTGCCGGAATTACGGTGGCGGCTGTGTTCTATATTCTATCATTTCTGTCAATGTCAGATATTGTAGGCCAGCTGAAAGGCAGCGATCTTTTATCATTGTTGCTTCATTATGCGGCAAACGCAGTCGGATGGTTCTCTGTCCCCTTCTTGTTTTATACCAATTCTACGTTGCTTAAGCGGCGTAAAAAAGAACTGGGATTGTACAATATCCTTGGCATGAACAAGAAAAACATCTTTTTTGTGCTGGCATGGGAAACGTTGATGACATACAGTATTGTAATGTTTCTAGGTGTTTTTGCAGGGATAGTTTTCTCAAAGATTGCGGAGCTTGGTATGCTGGGTATCATGGGACAGGAGGTAGATTACTATATCTATATTGAATGGAAAGCGGTTTTGAATACATTGTTGGCATTTGCAGGTATTTATGTGCTGCTTCTGCTCAATATACTCCGTCAGATCCACCATAATGATCCGATTGAGCTTCTGCACAGTGAATCATCCGGGGAGCGTCCGCCCAAAAGCCGATGGCTGCCGGCTGTTATAGGTGTTCTCTTTCTTTTGGTCGGCTATATTCTGTCAAATACGATGAAGTACAACATGGATGCGAAAGACAGAATTCCGTATATCGCCTGCTCTATTTTGATTGGGACATATCTTTTGTTTATCTGTGTTTCCGTGTTTCTTTGCAGGCTGTTGCAGAGAAGTAAACGTTATTATTACAAGACTGCGCATTTTGTAATGGTTTCCTCCATGTCTTATCGCATGAAGCGAAACGGCGCAAGCCTGGCATCAATCTGCATTCTTGTATCTGCTATTCTTGTTGCTCTGGTTGGCACCGTATCATTTTTTGCGGGAGTCAATACCATTATTGCAGGGCATTATCCTTACGATATGGGTATCATTGCAGAAATTCCGGCAGAACATTTGACAGATGAGTTAAACAGCAGTACGGACACATCAGCATATCGAAATGAAATGCAAACTGCCTTGAAAGAGCAGAATGTTACAACTGTAAATACTACTGAATTGTATAGTGCGGATATGATGGGTTTCCTGAAAAACGGACAGCTTGATTTCAGTATTGATACGCAGGAGGCTTGGAATGGCGTTTCTTCTCTGGATTACTTTAACAGAGATGAGCTTGCGGAGGACGAAGAAATTGTATTTGTTCGTATCATTGGTCTGGAAGATTATAACAAGTGGTGCGGTACTTCTGAAGCGCTGAGCGAGGGGGAGATCCTGATCGCTTCTGAGAACATGGACTATCTGTCCCAGACTGTGGTTTTGCCGGACAAAACGGAAATTATGGTCGAAAATGTTGTGAATACCGTACCCTCTATGACGGCATTGCTGGTTTCTAACAAATATTCGGACGTAGAAGATGCCGGAATCTTTTATCTGGTGGTTGCGGATTTAAGGGAGTTTCTGACCAATACCTACCATGTGTCTGCATATCCGGACAGCAACAGAATGGTGTATCGCTGGGAATACGGCATGAATCTGCCGGATGATTACGACAGGCAGCTTGAGATTCAGGCCTATGCAGAAAGTAAACTTCAATCGGTTTCTGATACTCTTGGAATGGAAAGCGTCACCCTTTACTCTCACGTGGAGAAGGTGGACAGAGTAAAAACAGTGGCAGGCGGATCGATGTTTATCATGATCATACTGAATATAATGTTTACTTTTGTAACGGCACTGATCATGTACTACAAGCAGATTTCCGAGGGATATGAGGATCAGAAGCGGTTTGCGATCATGCGCAAGATCGGCATGACCGCACAGGAGATCAAACAGAGCATCAACTCCCAAATGCTGACAGTTTTTGGTATGCCTTTGCTTGTGGCGGGGATTCATCTTGTGCTCACATTGGATGTGGTGCATAGAATGATGTCATATGCCTTAATGGATGATAAACCACTGATCATCCGAGTCATGATTATCAGCTTTTTCCTGTTCACAATTGTATATTCCATAGTGTATATGCTGACCTCCAGGACATATTTTAAGATAGTAAACCGATCAGCAAATGAATAATTGCATAACTTGCAATTTTGCACTTTTCTGATTTATCAGCAGAAATTCAATCCTGATCCTCCGCTATCTCAAAAAAGGGCCGTAATTCTGCCTGTCGTCAATGATATATTCGATTTTGACACAATTATTCTCTTCCTGTACCTGGAATACCAACCATAAATGAGGCCAAAATGTAATGATGCGATACTTAGAGGGGATATACTTGAGTCTGGCACAGCCCATCAAGGGAGTATTTTCCAGATAACTGACCTTCTCGTCAAAAGCATCCAAAAGCTGCAGTGCACATTCCTCGCCATTATCTCTGGCACAGCGAAAGGTATATTCTTCCAGAACGGAATTGGCAGCCGGGGACACCTCAACCTTGTACATAGGCTTTCTCCTTTAACTTGGCGCGCAGATTTTCAGAAACAGTACGGGCAGAGGTATCCGGAAGCCCTGACTTTCTCAGCTCTTCAATCTCAACCAATTTCTCCCTCAGCTCCAACTGCTTTTCGCGCTGGTCATAGGCAGCGATATCCATGACAACCAGGTCACCTTCCCCGTTTTTTGTCAAAAAAACAGGCTCGCCGGTCTCTTTGCAGAGTTTTGCAATCTCTGAATAATTTTGGCGGATGGCAGCGGAGGGCTTGATCAATGTCTGCATAAAACAAAACTCCTTTCATAGTAATATTTTATATCAATTCTAGTGATATTATACTATGGAATGGCCTGAATGACAAACAGAACTTAAAAATTCCGTTAGCATCTGTTTTGATGTCTGGTCAGAAGCTTTGGTTTAGCCGATTTATTTACAGCAGGTCATCCGTCGGTTTCGGTTTATCTGCTATTATAATTTTGGTATAGGGTATTTCGATTCCCTCTTTTCTAAAGCGCTTTAGGAGTTCAATTCGAATATCACTGCAAGCTCTGAAGTTGTCGTCTACAGTTTTTGTCCATACCCGGGCACGAAGAGCAATGCCACTGCTCTCAAAGGCCCGCATGAGAACAGGAACCTTCTCCTCGCTCATATCCTTTC
>JAFLRM010000053.1 GCA_022511465.1 Acetatifactor sp.
GCTAAGCACGGAAACCGTGCTGCTTCTTCACAGTGTGGAACGGCAGATTGTCTGGAAGCCCTCGGTGTTAACATTCAGCAAAGTCCTGCAAGATGCATCGAATTATTGAACGAGGTAGGTATGTGTTTCTTTTTTGCACAGAAATACCATACTTCCATGAAGTATGTAGGTGCCATCCGTAAGGAACTTGGTTTCCGAACCGTGTTCAATATTCTTGGGCCGTTGACGAATCCCGGTACACCCTCTATGCAGCTTCTTGGAGTGTATGACGGATATCTTGTCGAGCCGCTGGCTCAAGTGCTTGTCAACCTTGGGATCAAGCGGGGCATGGTTGTCTACGGCCAGGATAAGTTGGATGAGATTTCTATGAGCGCACCCACTACGATATGTGAGATTCGAGACGGATGGTTCAAATCTTCTGTTATCACGCCGGAGGACTTCGGTTTTGAGCGCTGCACGAAAGAGGATCTGAAAGGCGGCACTCCCGAAGAAAATGCAAAGATCACCCTTGCCATCTTGAATGGCGAAAAAGGTCATAAGAGAAATGCCGTTTTGATGAACGCAGGTGCGGCACTTTATATCGGTGGCAAAGCTGACAGCATGAAGGACGGTATCGCGCTTGCCGCAGAAATCATTGATTCCGGCAAGGCACTTAAAATTCTTGACAAGTTCATTGAAGTCAGCAATCGTCCGGAGGAATAAAGGAGTCATCACGTGGGAAGGAGAATGCTCTTTTTATCCTTATATTGCCCACTCAACTATGAATTTTCTATTGAAAATCGAACGTTTGTTTGTTATAATAAAATTATAGAGGCTGTCGGATGTAGAAGGGAAACCGAAAATATTAATCTTCTATAAAAGAAAGTAGCTTAACAATTTACACTAGATATATATAGTGGTATATGATATACTACTATATATAGATGTGTTAGAAAAAATACTGTCCATAAATTGTAATAGGGAGCATAGATAATAGTTTTGCTTTTATTACCAGAAGATGAAAGAATAAGGAATACATATGATGAATAGAAATTCTAATAGCGACAGTGAATTAGTGATTGGAATTGTTAGTCCGGTTGGCACCAATTCTTCGGAAATAAAGACATGTATTGTTGATAGTTTAAATAAGTTTAATTACAAAAGCAATAAAATCAAAGTGTCTGAAGATATTTTATCTCAATTTGTCAAAAATTTACCTGATTTTTCTCGCAATGAATATGAACGTATCAGTTTTTTTATGGATAAGGGTAATGAGATTCGGAAAAAGACTCAAGATGCGGCAATTCTTATGAAAGGTGTAGCGGCTTATATTTTTGATAATTATAGAACAGATAATGAGGGACCTCAACCAAGAAATGCATATATCATTGATTCTATTAAGCATCCTGATGAAGTTGAATTTTTAAGAAATACATATGGGGATGGTTTCCATCTTGTAGGTATTTCAGATACATATGAACGTCGTAAAAAATATTTGATGGATCGAAAGGGTATGTCCGAAGAAAATGCCCTAACAATTTTGAACCGTGATAATAATGAAAAAGAAAAGAATGGGCAGCACACAGGAGATGTATATCAGCAGGCAGATTATTTTATCAGTGCAGGGGATAGTCCTACCGAAATGCAGGCACATATATTTCGTCTTTTAGATCTACTGTTTGGGAACCCGTTTATAACGCCGACATTTGAGGAATATGCAATGTTTAGAGCTTATGTGGCATCTCTGAGATCGGCTGATTTGTCTAGACAAATTGGAGTTGTAGTTACGAAAGAAAATGAAGTCCTGGCTGAAGGGGTTAATGACTGCCCAAGGGCTTTTGGCGGTTTGTACTGGCCGGTTTATAATGATAAAGATGGAGAATTTATAGACGAAACTGATGGAAGAGATTATAAGTTTAAGGAAGGCTATGATTCGAATAAAATTCAGCAGCAAAAAATAATAACAAACATTTTAAATGAATTAAATTGCGATAATACAGTTGAAAATGTTGCAAAAATAAAATCAACTGGGATTGGAGCATTAACAGAATTTGGCAGGGTTGTACATGGAGAGATGGAGGCCTTAATGATGTGTGCGAGAAATGGCATTTCCACAAAAGATTGTTCTATGTATATGACCACTTTCCCTTGTCATAATTGTGCAAAGCATATTATTGCAGCAGGAATTAAAAAAGTGGTTTATATTGAACCGTATCCCAAAAGTAAAGCTTTGGAATTTTATGTGAATGAAATTTCTCAAAATGAGCAGGATAATGAGAAGAAAGTGATTTTTATTCCTTTTAAGGGGGTTGGGCCCCACCGTTTTATTGATTTGTTCTCAATGCACTCTATTAGGTGGTATTCGCGTAATAGAAAGGATAAAGATGGATATGTAGTTCGATGGGACAGGGACAAAGCTAATTTGAGGAATCCCATGTCTTTGATGAATTATATAGAAATGGAACAAAGTGCACATAAACAGTACACCGAGGAAATCAAGCAAATAGGAAAGGAAAATGAAAATGAGTAAAATGGCGGCAACAGAAGTAAATGAAAAAAGTTGGAATCCCCAGGCATCTTATGAAAAAGTAAATAAAACGATAAATGAATGGCCAAATTGGAAAAAAGAAGCTTATAATAAAATGTTTGCAGTATCGACGCATGCAGAAAAAGTTGCAATAAAGCGATAAAGTGCAAATAATATTTTGTCAGTAATAATATTGTTTTTGATAAATAAAACAACCAAATATGAAGATATACTTTTACAATTGCATAGAGTTATCAAATAAACACAAAGTTTATTTGTATTGCATTTTCGGCATCCAAGGATTGGGTGCCTTTTTTGATGGCCACAATAAAAATACATTAAAATGAGAATAAATCACATTTATATGTTGATTATTTATAAAAAATGTATATAATATAGGTAGAAAAGAAGGTGAAGAAGCAGTTATGTTAATACAATTCAATTTTAAAAATTTCACATCATTTAGAGAAGAGGCTACTTTGGATCTGTCTGCAACAAAGATGACAGAGTTTTCAGATAGAGTAGTGACTGTTGGCAGTGAAAAAATATTACCGGTTGCTGCCATTTATGGAGCAAATGCCAGTGGTAAGTCTAATATATATAATGCTTTCGAATATATGTCAGATTATGTTGCTGATTCGTTCAAATATGGTGATGAAGAAGAAAAGTTTGAAGAATTCAGGCCAACCCCGTTTTTGTTTGATTCCACATCAGCAGATGCAGAATCCAGTTTTGAGGTGTATTTTACATTGCCCGGAGATAAGTCGGATAAAACCTACAATTATGGCTTTTGTGTTGGCAAAGAAGGCGTTACGGAAGAATGGCTCAATTCCAAAGCAAAGACTGCAAGAAAGTATAATACCGTGTTCTATCGTGGATCTTCTGATGAAGAGCTGGACCTATCCGGATTTCCAAAGAGCAGCAGAGATAACATTCAGGTTGCACTTGAAAAGCAGGTACTCATTATTTCCTTGGGTGCAAAATTGAAAATTGGTAAGTGCAAAGCAATCAGAGATTGGTTCCTTGTAAATGAGTTTGCAGATTTTGGCAATCCATATACAAACTTCTTTATGTCCCGCAGATTGCCAAAGGGATTTGTGGAAAACAAGGATGTTCAGCAGAAGGTTGTGGAATACTTTGCTTCTTTTGATGAGCATATAAAAGATTTCAGAATTGAGAAGGTTCCTCATAACGGAGAGTCAAAGGAGGATACTTATAAGATCAATGCACTTCACAAAATGATTGATTCAGATGAAATGGCGGAAATTCCTTTGGGATTAGAGTCCGCCGGCACATTGAAGATGTTTGCGCTATATCCGGAACTGCAGGAAGTGTTGGAAAAGGGAAGTGTGTTCTTTATTGACGAATTGAATGCCCGTTTGCATCCGTTACTTGTTAGAAATTTCCTGCTCACCTTTTTAAATCCGGAAATCAATACAAATCATGCACAGCTCATATTTACAACCCATGACACATGGCAGTTATCTAACCAGTTGCTGCGCCGTGATGAAATTTGGTTTGTGGAAAAGGATGATCGAGGCGTTTCTACGCTGTACTCATTAGCTGATTTTGTGGATGAAGACGGTTCCCGCATCCGTAAGGATGAAAGCTATGAAAAGAACTATTTGATTGGAAAGTATGGAGCGATCCCTACCTTAAAGAGTATTGATATTTTTAAGGGGGATTGAGGATGGGAAAGAAAGACAGGACAGGTAATAGGAAAACGCGAGAACAGAGAAAACAATTTAAGGTGCCGGAATTAGGCTACTACTTGACTGTTACGGATATAGAAGCCATAGAGCTGTTGAATTAATTAACAAGTATTTTAAGGAAGGAGAATAGTATGATTGTAGCGGAAAGAAAAGAAAACTCTGTTTTGGATAAATTTAACCGGTTTGGTGAAGAAATGTCGGATGGTAGATTAACGGTGCCTTCTGATGGAAAGGTATATCGTTTGCGAGAAGCTATTCTTTTATCAAAAAAGTTGGGAAGACCGCTGTCTCCAGAAGAGATGAAACAGTTTGAGATAGGATCATGAGCTTATAAGCTTGTTCAGGATGATGGACAAAGGAGGCAAAAGACAGTGCTTCTTGCAATGGCAACAGGAACGGGAAAACTAGGACAATTCTCGGAATGATCTATCTTAATAACAGAGGTTGAATGCGGATTTTTGGTACAAACATTGTAATGTAATATTTGGGGAATATTACGGATTTATTTTCTGAGAAAAAGGCAGAATATTAGGAATGTGAAAGAAGGGGAGGTACGAAACAGTGTCAAAGAAAAATGCAGATTTTTTTGAAAAAAAGAAAGATTGGTCAGAAATAAAAGATTCTTTGCTAGGATGGTACATAAAACCGTATTTTCAAAAATTATTACAATCTGGAAAGCCAATATTATATGTTGACTGCTTTGCTGGAAAGGGAAAATTTGAAGATGGAAAGCCTGGTTCGCCAATCATTGCACTGGATGCAAGAAGGGATTCATTAGATATCACAAAAGCTTCAAACGCGCAAATAGAAACGTATTTTATAGATTTAAATTATGCATCGGATTTAGAAATAAACTTGGCATCATATGAAGAAAGTTCTTGGAAACCGAATATTGTTTCAGGAAAGTATGAAGACAAAATTGTTGAAATTTTGCAGAATAGACGTGATGTGAATGTATTTTTATACATTGATCCATACGGTATTCAGGCATTGGATATGGAATTGTTTAACAAGTTTGATTCCTATGCTTTTAGATCCTTTGAAATGCTAATCAACTTTAACTCGTTTGGTTTCATACGGGAAGCCTGCCGCGCATTGAAAGTAGATTATACAAAAGATGTTGCATTAACAGATCTTGATGACTTGGTGGAGTATTCACCGGCTAAAATGGATTCATCAAAAAAGTCTATCGAACTCTTGAACAGGATTGCTGACGGAACATATTGGCAGGAGATTATACAGAATTTTAGTAATGGACTGATTGACGGATATCAGGCTGAGGAACAGTTATCAGCATCTTATAAAAAGTGTTTGAGAAAAAGATATGTGTATGTGCTTGATATGCCTATTCAGATTAAAAAAACAAATCATCCAAAATACCGAATGATTCATGTATGCAATCATGAGCAGGGATGCCTTCTCATGGCACAAAATATGCTGAAAAGAACCGATGAGCTTGTTGTTAATATCCAGCAAAGTGGCCAAATAACGCTTTTTGATTGGATGAATAATGTTAATACTACGGCCTCTGGAGATATGATAACTCAGGATGCTGTAAGGGAAAAACTACGCGATCATCTGCGTAGCTATAATAGAGATATCAGGTTGAATATACTGGTAGCAGATTTTTATACATGTTATGGGTTGTATGGGTATCAGAGTATGATTAATGATGCTCTGCAGGAGCTTGAACAGGAAGGATATATTACAATAATCAGGAATCCATCAGTCTCCGTGAAGACAGGAAAGCCATTAATTTATATGACAGAAGAAAAAGACAAAACGATTACTATTAGGAGGGTGAGAAATGCCTGAAGTTGCAGGTTTTATTCAACGTAAATCTATGCTGTATGAGACGGGAGTTGAGTACGGAGATTATACGATGAATCATGTATTAGGCTGTGCGCATGGATGCCTATATCCTTGTTATGCCTTTCAGCAAAAGAAAAGGTTCGGGCAGGTTTCAATTTATGAAGATTGGCGGAAACCATATTTGGTTTCTAATACTTTAGAATTGTTGGATTGTGAGATTCCGAAACTAAAAGATAAGATTACATCCGTTCAACTTTGTTTTACAACAGATCCTTTTATGTATGGCTATAAGCAGATTATTGATATGAGTTTAGCTGCTATTGAGAAGCTAAATGCGGAAGGTATCAAGTGTACTATACTCACAAAAGGGATTTTGCCGCTTGAATTGGCGGACAGGAAAAGGTTCCCTATTGAAAATGAATATGGGATTACGCTAATTACAATGAATGAAGATTATCGCCGGAAGAAGGAACCTTATGCTGCGCCTTATCGAGAGCGCCTCGATGCTCTTAGTGCACTTCATGAAGCTGGAAGGAAAACTTGGATTAGTATGGAGCCGTATCCAACACCGAATCAGATTGAACAGGACATAGGAGAATTGTTGGAGGCTGTTTCTTTTGCAGATCGGATTATCTTTGGAAGAACAAACTATTGTACAGAGGTGACAAAAGGCTATCCAAAGCACAAGCATTTTTATAATGAAAATGCAAAAGAAGTGATTAACTTTTGCAAAGCCAGAGGAATCGCTTATCACATAAAGGAAAAGACCATCACGAAAGAATAGGAGTGTAGCTATGGGTACAGATAATTGCGGAAAATTTATAGAAGCTATTCTAATGAATAACCGATATATTATGTTAGATATAACAGGCGCTCATTTTGGCGCATAGAAATAAAATAAAGGTGAGGAGGGGATATATATTGCGGGAAGACAGAATACCAAAGATTTTCATTTCATATTCTTGGAGTAGTGATGCGTTAGTGCTGGAATTGGCACAACGATTGGTCTCTCATGGAGTGGATGTTGTTCTTGATAAATGGGATTTGAAAGAGGGTCAGGATAAATATGCATTTATGGAACGCTGCGTTAATGAGCCTGAAATTACAAAGGTTCTTATTATCTGTGATAAAGCATATGCTCAGAAAGCCAATGATCGCACTGGAGGAGTAGGGGATGAAACAGTAATTATTTCCAGTGAAATATACGGAAATATGAAGCAAGAAAAATTTATTCCCATTATCGCAGAAAAGGATGAAGATGGAAAACCTTATGTTCCTACCTATATAAAGACAAGAATATATATTGATTTTTCTAATCCGGATACATATGAAGAGGAATATGAGAAGCTTCTTCGAAATGTCTATGAAAAACCACAATTTACGAAACCAAAGTTAGGAAAAAGACCGGAGTGGCTTGATGAGGGGAAAACAAACTTTTTTCCGCTAAAAGATTTGATTTGTCAAATTCGTGGAAGTAATACAAATAATAAACGGAAAAACTGTATATCCAGATTTCAGACAGCCTACATTGAAGTTTTGAAAACATATTTCGAAAAGAATGCTAATCCAGAACGAGTATATGAAATATTTTTAAATACTAAGCCAGTTAGAGATATTTTTTTGGATTTTGTGGAGGTCATTGCAGAGACAGAGCCAACTTACGCAGAAATATTAGCTGAGTGCTTTGAGGAAATGTATAACCAGTTGACTTGTATCAAAACATTTGAACCAAATGCGGGATCAGCTTCCGATGATGACGTGGATGTATTTAGGAATCATATGTGGGAGTTATTTATTTGTGTTATTGCGTATATGCGTCATGTTAAGGATTATATGGCGATAAATGTAATGCTTTCATACACGTATTTCCTAGAGACGAGCATATTTGGAGGCACCATAAAGCCAAACAATTATACGGCCTTTAGGCATCATAGTCGTGTTATTGAGAATCATTATAAGCCAAAAACAGAAATGAAAAACAAATATACTCTCATGGGTGATGTCATTTGTAATCAAAGAGAAAAACTTCCAATTTATACAGGAGAAGCCATTGCTGAGGCAGATTTGTTCCTTTATCAGGTTTGCAATGCATATGATTTAGCAGAAGACGAACGAAGTTGGCATGCTGCTTATTGGTTTCCAACATGTTATGTTTATGCTGAAAGCATGCCTATTGAATGGGGAAAAATGAAGTCTCGTAAGTACTGTGAGAAGATGATGGTGTTATTCGGAGTAGACAGCCTTGAGGATTTAAAAGCGGCTATTGGGAAATGTACATTTGATGACAAGATGAAGTATTCTGGCAGTTGGGATGCAGCACCAGCAATATTAAATTGTATTAAGGTTGAAGAAATAGGTACATTGAGCTGAAACGGTGGATGTTGAGGGTGAAGTTACAATGAATGTAATAACAAAACAAGAAGAAGGAACATTTTTGATGCTATTTAACAGAAGCGGATATGTTCTGAATTTTTCAACTAACGATTTTGATGTATTTACAACAAATAGCATTGGGGAAGCATTATGTGCAAAATATGGGCTTTCAAAGGGAAAGTCTCTTGTTGCATATTTGAATAGTGCGTCTGATGAAAATAGATTTAAACTGCTTTCTGACTTATTCCACTATTATGAAGATAATATGGAATATGAGTACAACAAAAATTATGAGGATGATCTTTATTGGGGCAGGAGCATTTCAAGGTATGATGAAAGGTACGCCAGAATTTACCAAAAGTGCAAAGTCATTATGGACAAGCTGGAAGGTAGTACTTCAATTATTGCAAGAACAGCCGATGATTTAAAGGGTAAGTTTTCAAGTGAATATATGTCCCAACAAATAGAATTAATGATTTCTATGCAGTCAACAAATCCAACAAATGCTATCGGAATGGCCAAGGAACTTATAGAGAGCTGCTGCAAAACGATTTTAGACGATTTGGGCATTGAATGGAGCAAGACAGACGATGTTCCTCAGCTTACGAGTAAAACAATGGATGCATTGAACCTATTACCTGCAAATATACAGGACACAGATCAGGGAGCAGATGCCATAAAGGCCGTTTTGGGAAATCTGAGAGCTATACCGTCTAAATTAGCTGAAATTAGAAATCCTTTTGGTAGTGGTCACGGGAAAAGTGCATCTTTTCAGGGGTTGGAAGAACGTCACGCTAAACTTGCGGTAGGAAGTAGTATTACATTTGTTGATTTTATCTGGAGCACATATGAGAATCGAAAGAAAACAGGAACAAAGGTGATATAATCTGGGGAGTGTTGCAAAATAACTGAAATTTCGGTTATAGAGCAGTACTCCTTTTCTTCTGTGAATAACATCAGGGACAAAATTCCCAGCTTGTGAATTCTGCCCCTATTTTTGGTTCGCTTTAATAAACAGCTACTTATTCGTTAACAGTAATCTATTATGAAGAGTGGTTATTTTGATGTATATAATTATTTAAAGTACTTTGAAATAGCTTGTTTTCTTTCAAGAGTTAAAGCATCAATTACAGACTGAGAAGTGCTATGCTTGTCAATAATATCATTGATGTAAGCAGCGAATTCATTCTGTAATTCCATAGGTGGTACAAAGCCGATTAGTTCTTGTATTTTCCCTTGAAAGAGATTGGGTTGAGCCTGTTGAATTACAGAGTCTTTTATCTGTTTTTGCAAATCAGCTGAAGTAATCATATATTCAGCAAACAGAGGATTAATATTTGCGTTAAATCTTAAAAGAGCAACACTACGCACCATCTGGCATTTAACTCCTTTTGGGAGGACCGTACATCTACCAATGGTGCCAGAACATGAAATTAATATATCTCCTTCGCGTGGTTCGATACGTTTTGATATTCTTAAATATTCTTTGTCATCAATATAATCGACATCAGACAACTTTAATGAATGATTTAAAACATTTCGTGCTGAAAGAAGATAAATTCCACTCTCACACCTTAGAGGAGTTTGATGCTCACCATCAGTAATTATTTCACACATGTCCTTGAAAGACGAAATATCCCAATTGTACTCGTTAACATTTACTGTTCCAAACATTTCTGTAAATTTTGTTTGGGCATCGGAGAATAATTGTGACACAATCTGTGTTTCGTTAGTAATTTTATCATTTATTAGAGCGATTTCATCAACAACTTCTTGTTGTTTGGATAGAGAAGGAACTTGCACTATCAAATTTTTGATCCTTTGAGCTGATGCACGATTGTTTCTTGAAAATTTTTCAAAAGTTCCTTCAACTTCAAGTGCAATAGCCATATATTGTGGTAATATGTCAGTTGAATGAATTCTTAATACTCCGCAATGATCAGTTGGATAAAAGGGTGTATTTGCTGGAACAATATTTACCATCCAATCGCCATCTATTCCCCAAATGATGGAAGGCACAGAAAAATCCGTTAAGTTTTGCTTATCAGTTCGACCAAATTCTTCAAAAACATTCGCACTAATAATTGGAATGCTGCCATTTTCAATTATCTCAGACGAGAGGACACGATTTCCTATACTAATTTCAAAGATTTTATCATTTAATTTGTAATTAACAAGTCCGGGGGTGGTTTTTAGCTCTCTTACTTTTGCAGTTCTAATGGTTTTTGTAAAAGATAATGATTTAAAGTCAATCATATCTTGTAGTCTCAGGTAGTATGAATATTCAGCTAACTCAGGAACGGAATATTCTTTTCCTAAAAACGAGTTTCTAATTAATCCTGAAACCTTATCATCTACATTTCGATCATCCTCAGAGTAGAGCATGCCACCAGGGGTTATTATCTGGATACCTTCCTGGCCTTTTCGATTACTCCATTTATAACCTAGAAATTTTTCTTGTGCCTTGTTATCGTCTGGTGCAGTAATAATGAGAGTTCTTTGCTGATAAACTAAAGCAAAATAAGCAATTTTTTCTTTCTCTATAGCAAAAACATAATCATAAAAATGTTCATTATACCAAGCCAGCTTATCTTCTTCGGATAATTTTGAGAAAGTCTTTTGTCTTGTCTTATTTGCATATTCTGTCGATGAAATGAATGCTTCTACATACATTTTAAAGTATTCATCTGCCATCCATTCGGTGTAGTCTTTTTCTCGTTTTACAAAGACTCTATATGTTAAAATATTAACACTGATTTTTTGCAAATAACCCCTAAGGATATCATCGTCTTCCCAGTCGGTAAGGTCATTCAAATCAAAAATAGAAGCTACGCTATCGGTGACAAGATCAATACGTTTTGGTGGTTCATTATATTTTTCAAGGAAAAGAATTACAGTGTTAGTTCCGGTGGCTCCAAATGTTTTACTTCCAAGTTGTGCAATGGATCTGATCATAAAGTTTTTAAGTATAGTTTCTCTTGCCCCTATAAAACTTTCATTTTCCTTGTTGAGAATACTACTTGGAAGGACAACGGCAGCAACACCTTCTGGTTTTACAAGCTGAGATATTCTTTCTACAAATAATGTTTCGATTTCAGAACCATCGTTTGATATTTTGTCAAGGATTGAAAACTTGTTATCTTTTAATTTTAAGTGTGGTTTGAAAGACCTAACTGAGTAAGGTGGATTAGCTACTAAAATATCAAAGGATGCTGGTGTAATATCTTTGTCAGGATAGTTTTCGAGTCCATCACCAAAAATAATATTTCCATTTCCTGCACCATGCATAAAGAGGGATATTTTAGAAACACGTGCCAATCGATAGTCTTTTTCAACGCCAAATATTTTATGTTCTACCCATGAACGGTCAATTTTATAGGATGGGTCAATAGATAAAGCTCCTGCATTTATAGCTTCAAATCCTTGAGTTAGGAAATGGCCAGCGCCGCAGGCATAATCTATCATTTTAGGAAACTCAATTCCATCAGCCTTTTTAATAATGCGCTCCACAGGCAAACTGTCCCATATAAAACGTGTGATTGGAATAGGAGTGAAAAATTGTCCTTCGTTCTGTTTAAATCCCTTGTTCAATAGTTGTTCAAATAAATCACCAAGCATTTGCACATCATTTGAGCCAATGATACGATAATTTTCAAAAAGCTGAACTACTTCAACAAGAATTTTTCCATTCTGATAAAAGAGTTCCTCATTATGAACATCTATAAATGTAAAATCATTATTGGTGTAAAATTTCAGTATGCGAAGTGTGTTACGTAAGTCTTCAATCATTTTCTGACGCTTGTGACCAGTATATTGTTGGACTAGATTTTCTGCATAGTCATCAGCTACGTAGAATATCTCTTCGCGCATGAATTTTTCCATACCTTCCTTATGAAGTCTTTGGAGTCTATCTTGTAAAGTTTCGTATGTATCAGTTCCAACTTTATATTGGAAATCTACGATGTCAAGATCACCTTTTTGGATCTCATCTACAAGTTTACAAATAAACAAAGCAATAAGTCTGTTAAATGCATTTTCTTTATCAGATACATTGTTATGGCGTAATATCTCTTCAAATTTATTTACAACTTTGTCATTCTCACTAAAATCCTTAAGATCTACTTTACGAAGAGGTTTAACACCTATCTGGTATGCCTTCGAATCATCTCTAAAAATCACATCGCCACATAGACGTTTGTCATATGTTTCACCCCATACAGTGAACAAATCTTCGACAGTATGTGCGTCCTTATATAAAAGGATGGTGCTGTCTTTCTCTGCAGAAGCAAGAATATTGGCATCATCACTACAGTCTATGGTTTCGGTTGTGTAAGATACATGTGAGCCGTCAAAATCAGAGGCGTACAAAGAGAGCCATTTACAATTGCCTTCTTGTTGCCAATATGAGAATAACTGACCTCCATCATTAAGCAGATTGTTATATTCTTTCTTATATTCATTGCCAGCGGTTTTACATTCAACAATAAAAAGGGTTTTTCCATCTTCATCTTTTACAAGAATATCAGCAAATCCACTTTTCTTTTCATGTCCAAGTGCCCACTCTTTTTCAAGTTCTATATGTTCTGGACGATATCCTTTATCCATTAAGCGAGTGATACATTCAAGAACAACAAAATTTTCTGGCTCGGCAAAATTACAAGTTGTTTTTCTTGTAATCTTCATTCCTTTATCTTCAGGATAATTGATGAAACCGCTTCCGTCGAAATCTACTTCAATTACGCAGTCGTATTGAACATATTTTTTTTCGAATACATTGGCTCTTGCACTTGCAACATAGCCAATTGCTTTTATCATTGCTTCAAGGTTATCTTTTCTAATCATTTTAGCAAACCTTCTTTCAGTATTTTATATTTCCAGTAGGGGAATGGTAATTTTCACAGCTTTATAAACAAAAGATCGTTACTCCCTTTTGTGCAGATTTTCGCAGAATGAATAAGAGGTATACTTATTGCAACCTATAAGAGCTAGCATCGGTTACATTATATCTTAATATACTTTTAAAAACAACAAAAATCTGTACCAAAGATATGCAGGTCGCATTTGATTAATATATCAAAGTTGATGGCATGTCTGGAGCTTATTCTTATAAGGGACAGGATGAGAAGGATAAGTACATAGAAAATGTTTTGATACACTTATTGTGCGGGACATCCGGCAAAAATATAATATTAAGAAATCTGACATCAGCAAGCAAAATTATAAGTACACTCACTTTGTATCTGGATGAAATTAATCACTAGACTGTTGATGCGTATATATCATACTTAATTTCCTTCTTTGCCATTGTTGCTTCCTCCTACGTACATCCACGTGCCGTTTTTGGCAGACCACTGTTCAGTAAATTTTTTATCCTTTATCGCCGCCGTAAACGGCTTTGCAAGAAAGGCGTTAATAGTTTTCAGAACGGTACTGTAATCATCCGTTTTTTTATCAATTTTACGGACAAAGGCTTTCCATTTCTTTTGCATTGCTGCATCATCGTCAAAGTCCATAACTTGCTCAAACTGCTCAACGCTAAAAACGCGTTCACGGTTAGCAAAGGTCTTTCTAAGTGCTTCGGATAGAACCTTGCCGCCAAAATCAATGCTGAACGGAGTTTTTGTGTTCTTGATGTAAGCTACAACTGACGCACCAATACCGGCATATTTCTTTGAAACTGCAATAGGAGCAAAATTCTTGATTTCGAAGAAAACAAAATCGTTACCAGTAGGAACTGCAATGATCTCCTCAAGAATTGATTTTAACTGTTCGGGAGTATTGGGCATTTGTCGAAGCAGAAAATCCACGTCAACCGCTACTCGACTGTCAAAGTTGGTAAGTGAGCAGCACCTCCATTAGTTCAGTAACCTTTTTGTATACACGCAGTTTCTTTGCATATACTGAAAGGTTTTTCAAGTTTTTCTTTTTGTCGTTTGCATATGCATTAAGCGCCTTATTGAATATTTCATTATCAAGCCTTGATCGATATTTGAAACAATCGCAAATGGTACGCTCACGATCGTATACGGATAGAGTGACACCATTAAAATCATCGACGGTTTTTCCCAACGCATAAAGGTCTGGCTGCATATAGTAGGCTTGCAGGGGGAGCGCATCAATTTTCAGTTTCGTTCTCGACATAGAACGAGGTACGGCTATCGACCATTTACGAGGAGCAAAGTCGCTATATCCATAATAGAAAAGGGCAGACTCCACACAAACGATTCCTTTCGGAATGAGTGTTGCAAGTAGCTGTTCTTCAGAAGATGATTCTTGCTCCGCAAGCTGATAATAGCCGTGGCATACCCGATCAAGATAACCGGCGTTACACATATTTACAACATCGACCGCACGTATCCCAGCAGCGACAAAATCGGCAGATTTGGCGATTCCGCCTTTGCTTGCTATAACTTCTTTTGCAAGTTCTTGGATGTCCACTCGTTCACCTACTTCTGATTATAAAATTTACACACAAGAAAAGTTTACATGTGTCTAAATTTTATTATAGTACTAATCCCCAAAATATTCAATAAAAAACATGCACACAATTTTTGATTTGTGTTTAAAATTTTCTTTAATATGTAAAATATTCAAAATAAAGGCTTCCTCTAATATAAAAAAGATGTATAATATTAAAAACCACGTAGTGCAAGATGCTATTAAGGATAATGTTAATCAACTTATTATTGCTGTCAGAAAAGAATCCAAACTAAATCGAAAGACTTTTGCTGAACATTTTGGGATTCCACTTCGAACGATAGATAAAAAATATGAGAAGAGAGGAGTAATCATGGCTGACTTTTCAAAACAGATGGATATGGTGCTGTATAACTCAGACGATGGAGAAGTATCCGTAAATGCCTATATAAAGGATGAAAGCTTGTGGATCACTCAAAAGGCTATGGCAGAGCTTTTTGGTGTAGATAAGTCTGGAATTAGCAGGCATTTGAAAAATATATTTGATACCGCAGAGTTAGATGAAAAAGTGGTTGTTGCAAAAATTACAACAACCACCCAACACGGCGCAATGGAAGGGAAAACACAGACATCCGAGACAAATTTTTATAATCTTGATGCAATCATATCTGTCGGGTACAGGGTGAATTCCAAAAAGGCTACACAGTTCAGGATATGGGCAACCAAAGTTCTGAAGGAGTATATGCAAAAGGGATTTGTGCTTGATGATGAAAGATTAAAGCAAGGGCAGACCGCTTTTGGGAAAGACTATTTCAGGGAGCTGCTGGAAAGAGTTCGTTCCATTCGTGCGAGTGAACGAAGAATATGGCAGCAGATTACGGATATATTTGCAGAATGCAGTATTGATTATATGAAGGACTCAGAAGTCGCATATCATTTTTATGCCACTATACAAAATAAGTTTCATTATGCTATTACGAACCACACTGCGGCAGAAATCATATATAAGTCTGCCGATCATCAAAAGGAGCATATGGGACTGACAACATGGAAGAATGCACCAGATGGAAGAGTGCTAAAATCGGATGTGTCGATTGCAAAGAATTACCTCAACGAGAAACAGATCCGTCAGTTAGAACGTGCCGTTACAGGATATTTTGATTACATTGAGGATCTGATTGAACGGGAAAATGTTTTCACTATGGCCGAATTTGAGAAGAGTGTCAATGCGTTTCTTGAATTTAGACAATACAAGATTCTCAAGGATAATGGACATGTATCACATGAGCAGGCCCTCGATAAGGCTTATGGAGAGTACGAAATTTATAACAAAACGCAGCCCATCGAATCAGATTTTGATAAGGCAGTAAAGGCTATGGTAGAAAAGAACGATGTGTAATAAAGGATTGTTTGCATACTGGAATTCTCATAAAAAAGTGGGCGAAGAAAGGAGCAAGAGATGCCAAAGGATAATAACTGGCAATTTGATTTAGAGGAATACATCCGACAGGGTGAACCGGATCAAGCAGAAAAAAGCACTGCTTGGAAGACTGCAATCGGTCTTCAGGATGTAGATGGATTAAAGACGTCAGCTTATCTTCTTGAAACCGCAAAAGAACATATTGAGGGAAAGATTGATATTGTTACCGCCCAGAAACATATACAAAGTTATTATGAAGAACGAAAGGACAGACGTGAGACAGAGGCTGATACAATGGAAGCGGATATTGTTTCTGCCAGAATTACCGAACTTTTATCCGAGAAGACATTTCAGTTTTCTCCGGCAGAGTGGCAGACTATCCATCGTAGATTATTTACGGGCGTATTTGATCATGCGGGTCAGTTCAGAACTTACAATATTACGAAAAAAGAGTGGGTGCTAAAAGGCGAAACGGTATATTATGCTTCTTATGGCAGTATAAAAGAGACGTTAGATTATGATTTCCGTCAAGAAAAAGAATTTTCATACGAAGGGCTTTCTGCTGCAGAGTCGGTAAGCCGCATTGCAAAATTTACGGCCGGAATCTGGCAGATTCATCCGTTTGGCGAAGGAAATACCAGATCAACAGCAGTTTTTATTATAAAATATCTGAAGACGTTTGGCTTTATGATTAGAAATGATGTTTTTGCAGAGAATTCATGGTATTTTAGGAATGCATTAGTAAGAGCAAATTATAATGATCACCACAACAATATTTATGCTACCACAGAATATTTAGAAAGATTTTTTGAAAATCTTTTATTAGGATACAAGAATGAGTTAAAGAATCGATATCTTCATGTGGACTATTTTTCAAAAAAGGAAAGTGCAGTTCAAAGTGCAACCAACGCGGTTTTAAAGTGCAAAAATTGCACTTTGGAAGAATCAGCACTATTGCAGGCAATAGCTGAAAATCCATTTGCCACGCAAAAGGAGTTGGCAGGTATGATTGGAAAATCGGAAAGGACAGTAAAAACAAGAACCGTTGAGCTACAGAAGAAAGGTTATTTGCGGCGAGAAAATGGTAAGAGAAACGGACGGTGGGAGGTATTGATTCCGTTGTAGGACTAGGATTTCTTAGAGAGTTGGGCAATGGAATTGCAAAGAGAAGGCAAGTGAAGCTAAGGAGGATTCAAGATGGGAAGGTTAAAAGAACTTCGAAAATATGTGGATAGTGAGTTAAACAAGATGGAGGATGCGGACAAGCGCAACAGCGCTATCGTACATCTTTATGGGGTATCGCTTGCTGCAACCATGATCGCGAAAAAGCGCGGTCTTGATCCGGAGATTGCATCCATGGCTGCAATGCTCCATGATCTTCACGCATATAAGACGGGATTTTATGATGATCACGCACACAAAGGGGCGGAGCTTGCAAGGGAGATACTCGGTGAGCTGAAGCTGACGAATGAAGCGGAGACAGAGATGATCTGTTCAGCGATCTATCATCATGATGATAAGCATGTAACAGATGATCCGATGGATGAAGTGCTGAAGGATGCGGATGTGATCCATCACTGCATGAATGATCTGTCAAAACCGATCAAAGAAAAAGAGCAGGCACGGTTTGACAGGCTGTGCGCTGAGTTTGGGATGTAAAGGAATAGGTGATCATACTATGAGATATAGAGAGATAACCAAACAGGATGACGCTGCGCTTGCGAAGATGGTTCGCGACAATCTAAAGGCCCATAACCTGGATCTGCCGGGAACGGTTTACTTCGACGATAATCTGGATCATTTGAGTGATTATTATCTGGATAAAGATCATAAGCGCTTTTATTATGTGCTGCTCGATGATGATGACAATATCATAGGTGGTATTGGCCTTGCGGAATTTGAATTGTTCGAGGACTGTGCAGAGCTTCAGAAACTGTACCTCGTAGATAATGTCAAAGGAAGCGGCCTGGGGTACAAGCTGATCGAACTTATTGAGAATAAAGCCAGGGAATATGGATATAAGAGGTTATATCTCGAAACCCATACAAATCTCGAAGCAGCGCTCCATATATATGAGAAAAGTGGTTTTAAGGCGATAGAAAAGCCTGTTGAAGTGGTTCATGCTTTGATGAACAGGTTCTATATAAAGGAGCTATAAAATTTACGACAAAATAGGAGTATGATTATGGGGCTTTGCTCATGGGCGGACACCAATGAACGGAATAGGGTTTATCACGATGGCGAATGGGGAATCCCGGTGCATGATGACAGAAAGATGTTTGAGCACCTGATGTTAGAGTGTATGCAGTGTGGGCTGTCATGGGATCTGATGTTAAAGAAGCGGGAGATATTCCGCTCATGTTTTGATGGGTTTGATTATGACAAAATAGCTGAGTATGGAGAGGCTGATATACAAAGAATACTCAGTACCAAGGATATGATCCGGTCTCCACGAAAGGTGGCCGCTGTCATCAATAATGCCAGGTGCTTTCAGGAGATACGAAAGGAGTTTGGGAGCTTCTGTGATTACATATGGTCGTATTCCGCTCATAAAACTATTTTGTACAACGGGCACAACAAAGCAGACGGAAAGATACCGGTCAGCAACGGGCTGTCAAAGAGGATCAGCAAAGATCTGAAGAAGCGTGGCTTTAAGTATGTCGGTGAAGTTACGATATATTCCCATCTGCAGGCCTGCGGGATCATCAATGATCATGATGAGAGTTGTCCGTGCTTTGAGAAGATAAATGCAGAGAATCCTACGGTAAATAAGCGCAGGGATAAGGAAGTATATTAAGGGGATGTGTAGATAAATCTACCAGTATATGTTAAAATGTATGTATCTTATGATCGTGGAAGGGTTATAAGATACATATTTTATTATTTAGATTTTACCCGATACAAAGGCTCGGGTAAAAAACGTAAACTAAGGGAGACAGGAGGTCGCATTTATGGGCAAGACGGAAGAGATCAAAAGATTATGCGAAGAAAAGCAGATACGCATGATCGACTTTAAGATGACGGATATTGATGGGCGCTGGCGTCACATTACAATTCCGGTGGAAAGGTTTGGGGAAAATACGTTTACTCACGGAATCGGTTTTGATGGTTCCAACTATGGGTATGCTCCCGTGGAAAAGAGCGATATGGTATTTTTGCCGGATCCTGACACCGCTTATGTGGACCCCTTCGCAACAGTACCCACGCTTACAATGTGCGGTAATGTGTGTACGATTGGAAAAGGAGAAAACACACCATTTGACCAGTATCCTAAAAATGTAAGTCTGCGTGCAATAGAGTACATGAAGGAAAGTGGTATTGCCGATCAGATGATCATAGGGCCGGAATTTGAGTTCTATCTGTTTGACAAGGCACGTTTTGAAGTATCACCTGAACGATGCGGATATAGAATTGATACCAAACAGGCAGATTGGAACCACAGCCTTGATACAGAAGGAAACAATGGCTATGAAGTCCCTCATAAAGGCGGCTATCACATAGCATCACCGCAGGATGTCGGTTATGATTTAAGAAGTCGGATGTGTATGATGATGGAGGACTGGGGAATCAAAGTCAAATATCATCATCACGAAGTGGGCGGTCCGGGCCAGATGGAGATTGAAGTGGAACTGGCGGACATGCCTGCCATGGCAGATAATACCATGATCATAAAATATATCATTAAGAACATGGCAGCTCTGGAAGGAAAAACGGCGACCTTCATGCCCAAGCCCATCTATCAGGAAGCGGGAAGCGGCATGCATGTACATATGCTGCTGTTGAAAGATGGCAAACCGTTATTTTATGACGAAGACGGTTATTCCGGCTTAAGCCGTACGGCACATTATTTTATGGGCGGCTTGCTAAAACATATCGCATCCCTTTGCGCATTTACCAATCCGTCCACCAATTCCTTCAAGCGTCTGGTGCCGGGATTTGAAGCGCCGGTTACGATCGGCTATGCTACCTCTAACCGCAGCGCAGTTATCAGGATCCCTGCATATGCCAAAACACCGGAAACAAAAAGGTTTGAGCTGAGAAATCCTGATGCAACGGCGAATCCTTATTATGCGTATGCAGCAATCCTGATGGCAGGACTGGACGGTATTGAAAATCAGATCGATCCTGCTGCAAATGGCTGGGGTCCTTATGACTTCAATCTTTATACGTTATCCGAGGAAGAACAGAAGAAGATCAAGGGTTTGCCCAAATCTCTGGGAGAGGCGCTGGATGCTCTCGAAGCAGATCACAACTACCTTACCAAAGGCGGTGTTTTCCCGCAGAGGCTCATCGATATCTGGGTTGCACGCAAACGCGGGGAGTTAAAACAGATGGAGCAGATTCCAAATCCTGCAGAATTTAAGATGTACTATGACTTATAATAGTTGAGCGAATAGATCCCGAGATCGGAATGATTTTGTCAAAATCTCTTGCAAAATCCCGAAATCGGGATTTATTTTTGGGCAGCTGAAAAAAGTCTTGACTCTCCTCTTAGGTCAGAAGGTACACTATCCATAGATTCGAATCGAGACTACGAAAGGAGGCGGAGAGAATGCTTCAGATCG
>JAFLRM010000054.1 GCA_022511465.1 Acetatifactor sp.
GAGTTTTTTCGTCAAACCACAATAATTTTTTCCCATAATCACCCTTTATTGCATCGCATGCCATAGATGCCTTATTACATATAGCAAGCATATTAAACGAGGTTTCTTTTATCTCGTATACACCGGCCTTTACATTCAAATGAAAATTATTTGTGCTGAATGATTCAGCTACACTGTCTATCGCATTGATAAGCTGATCCGGCACAAAAAGCTCCTTGGGCATCATTACATAAAAATCCGATTCCCCAATCTTTCCATATCTGCAGTCAGGGAAATTTACAAGTCCCCTTTTTAATGTTTCCGCCGTTTTGATCAAATAATCATCATATTTTTCCTTTCCAAAAAGCTCTTGAAAAACCCTGTGCTTTTCAATACTCGAACAGGTCATAACAAATGTTGTATCCGGATTGGCTTCCAGCACCTTCCTTGCACTTTCGTGAAAATGAGCCTCATTATAAATTCCTGTAATTTCATCAAAATTCGCACGTCGAACCATGATCCTATAATTTTCTATGGCTTCGGTGACATTTCTGATCCAGTAAACTGTTCCGATCAGCTTGTTATCCTCACTCAAAGCTAAATGCTGGATCTCATAATAAGATTTTTCACCACCACGAACCACCGATCTTACACTGCCATTCCATGCATTTTCCTCGTTAGCCTCTGAAAACATCTTTTTCCAATAGAATTCTTCATCTGCAAGTTCCTCAAGGCTTGTAACTCCAAAAGCATCCCGATAGCCTTCTGTTACAAGCTGCAACTGATGCTCATCATCGTACAGAACAATACCATCATTTAATCTATCGGCCACAAAACGCATTGCCCTTTGATTAAGCTTTCTGGGTGCATAGTACACAGCCATATATATGATTATCAATTCACATAACGCAAGAAAAATAACCCGTACAAGAAATGGCTGCTCATTAAATTGTGATATCAAACAATAAAACGCCATTACAGATATGATCGTAATAATACTCACAAACTTAAGCCTGTAGATCCTTGCACTTTTTACTGCCGCAACAACAAGCATAACCAAAGCTGCTGCCAAGACAACACCAATTATTGCCTCATATATGTAAAATATGGGAAGACTCCTTGAGATCCAGTAGATATGGCCATACCATCTCGCATGGGTAATTAAAAAGAACCTTTCTGAAAGCGTTCCCCATACAAGAACGACAGTCTCTGCTATTGTGATCCAAAATAAAGGTACTTTATATAGCTTTATTTCTTTATGCCTGCAATAAACCACAGAAAATCGGAATATCATCAATATATACCACATGAATGCGATATAGTAAAACGTAAATGCATAGTATGCAAGCTGCCTTTCCTTTGCAAATAATATAACTAATTCAGACGCTATAACACACACCATCCCCAAAATAGTGTTTGTGATACGTTTTATGATAATTGTTCTTTTTATCTTAAAAAGCTTAAAAAGAATAATTATATTGATTATCTGCGAGAGAATTAAAAAACATAACAATATACTATGCATTTACTCACATCCCAACTATGTAATTTTACCTTAATATAATAGGGTATACCTGGTTTTTTCAGCTGCCACAAATATAAAATATTATAGCATATATTTTAACTCATTAACACATTTTTTATAAATTTTTCCGTACATGCTAAGTTATTGTTTCGCCCCCTTAACTAAACCATACATAAAAAGGACAAGCCGTCTCTGACTTGTCCCTTCTCATATCAGTATTAAGGCTCAACCTATACACGGGCAATCCATGCTTTTGTGCAGCTCTTTCAAGCCATCAATCTCCTCGCACAGCTCCCTTTGGCCGCAAGTGCTGCAGTCCATAGAAAAACCCTGAAACACCAGGTTCATGGACTCCGTGATCTGTTCAAAGCGGCGTGCGCATTTCTGCAGCGCCCCGTAATCTGCCCCCGGATCGGTGACAAAGTAGGTCTGCACCGCCTTAACCCACGGATCCCCGGCATATTGCTCCGCAAAGCATGCTCCCACTCCCGCAAAATCCATACCCTCTTTTAGGGATGCCTTCGAAATGCGGACCGGCTCTCTTTCCTTTACCGTGGAGATCCGCATCATGTACCCTTCCGGATAGATATGGTATCTGGTATATTCAAGCTTTCGGAAAACCGAATACAACTGCTGCGATTCCAAGCCCTCGACGCCCTCCAGGCGCAACAGGGTGATCCTGGCGCAGGACACGTCCTCCCGAATCTCAGGAAGATCCGGTCCGATCAGAAAAACACCGCTCTCCGGCACCAGGTCGCTGTCCGTGGTGAAGCCGAGTCCGCTCACCGCCGCTTTTGTGCCGCCACCCAGCTCGTATGCCATGTCGGATCTGAGAACCAACGCCTCCTGATCCGTGCATCTCCAGCTCTTCACCGTGGGCAGCCTGCGGGATGCTCTTTCTTCCAGCAATTTTTTACACGCCAGAATATCCTTATCGTACAGGCGCATCACAACCCTCCACTACTTCTTTTCTTCCGCTTTCGCCATTTCTCTCTTTTTCAGCTTTTTTGCGTCCCGCCTGGCCTTGGACCAGTCATAATACTTGGTCATGGGCTTGATGAGCAGAGCCATCAGCTTCATATCCAGGTTGAAAAAATAGATGACAAAGGTCACCGCAAAGAACACGATCAGAACCATAAAAACAATTCCCAGGATTTTCAACACAATCATATCCGTATTCTCCTAAGCTTATTTCCCCGCCTTGCGCCTCGCGTACTCCGCCGCGCCCAGAGCTCCCATCAGCTGGGGATCTGTCTTCAGATCCACAACCTTGACCTTCAGCACTTTTTCGATGGCTTTTTTCAATCCCTCGTTCTTAGCACATCCGCCGGTCAAGGTTACCGAATCCGTAACTCCTGCCTTCTTTGCCATCACAAAACACCGTTTTGCCACCGACAGCTGAATACCCGCCGCGATCTCATCCATGGGTTTTCCCTCTCCCACAAGGGAGATCACCTCGCTCTCTGCAAACACCGCACACTGGGAGGTGATTGGGATCACATTTTTCGCGGAGAGTGAAAGACTGGAAAACTCATCTAAGCTCATCTCGAAAGCTCCGGCCATGGACTCGAAAAAACGCCCCGTCCCCGCCGCGCACTTATCGTTCATGGCAAAATTCAATACCGTTCCGTCACTGTCGATGGCAATACCCTTCACGTCCTGTCCCCCAATATCGATGATCGCCGTCACCGAAGGATCCGTCACATGCACGCCCATGGCGTGGCAGCTGATCTCCGAAATGTTCTCATCCGCAAAGGGCACTTTGTTCCGCCCGTAGCCGGTGCCGATCAGATATGCCAGATCCGTCGGCTTATCCAGATCCGGAATCTGTGCGACCGCCTCATTCAGGACATCCTCGGCGCTGAGCGTCGGATTGATCCTGCTGCGCTTCGTCACGCATGCAGCCATCTTTCCCGATTCGTCTAGGATCACACACTTTGTATAGGTACTGCCAATATCACATCCGCCGAAATATTTTCCCATCTTGCTTCTTCTCTCTTTCTATAGCCGTTGCTTTCCGTTACCAGTTCTCGGAATCGTCGAAATCTTCCAGGGAGGGATCCAGAGGTTCCTCCCTAAGAACTGTGCGCATGTAGCGGTTGATCTCCATACGCATATCCCGGCGGGAGCCGTCCTGCGGACACATCAGATTATGGGTCACCCAGATCCAATGGATCCCGCGTTTTCTGGCTTCCTCTTCAAAGAGACCATGGTAGCCGGACATTGCCTTACATCCCATGTGTACATACATGATGACCATGTCGATCCGCAGCTGCTCACAGTATCTAAACAGCGCTTCCACACCGGTCTCATAACCGCCGTTGGAACGGTTCCTCATGATCATGTTTTCATAAAGGTACGCCAGATCCAAAAGCGCCTGGTCCTTGTCCTCTGTGTTCACCATCTCTGTGGATACGGTAGTCAGCATATCTGCGATGGGAACGATCCCCCAGCAGTTCATAAGCCAGATGGGCAGAGCGGTATAATACGCTGCCTGTACGCCCCAGGTCATACACCTGTGGCGGTATTCCTTCGCTGCCATCTGTTTCTCTCTCCAGCCCTTCATGGCCAGCTTCGTCAGTTTCTTGTCCATATCCAGAAAAGCCTGATTTCTGCCACCGGCCGCCTGATACACGCCGTATCGATAGAGCGCCAGCGTCACGCCCATCATCTGCGGATAGTCCGTCTTCGCCAGATCCATCCACTCCAGGAACTCCTGAGTTTCCGCGTTAAAGCGCCTCATGCTGGAGAAAAAGGCTTCCCAGTCAAAGGTCTCCCCCGTCTGCTCCTCGATAAAGCGAATGGCGTTCATAACCTCCTTAGCCGCGTATTCCTGCACGCTCTTTTGTCGGTGTCTTATGGGAACGGCAAGCTGGAAGGTGGGGATCTGAAAGTTCCTGACCATCATCCCGTTCCCCATCAGGCTCCCGTCACAGGTGGTATTGCACTGTACCGCGCACTTTCCGATCATCGGAAAATCGTCCGCCAGAGTGACCCCCAGCTCTGCCGCCGGCATGGGACACACATCTGAGGGCACGCCATACTCCTGTGTCTTCTCCACATAATAGGTCACGCCCGTCTGATTCAGCATGGAACAGGTATACACTGCCGGCACCTCCACGGAGAGCCAGATCAGATTGGGAAACCCTCCCATCAGCGTGCTCATCATATTTTCGTCAAACAGGATTATCTTACTGTTGAACTTCTGATCGTTGCCCACCGCCGGATCCGCCCGGAATATCTTCTTCAGCATCTCGCAAATATCCGTCACGATCAGTCCCAAGCCCTGGTGTGCCATGCGCAGCTGCACTCCGCGCATTCCCTCCGTGTGCCGGTCCATATAGTCCGGCATTGCGAGATAATTCAACATCCAGCGGTAACGGAGGAAACCTTTGATATTATTGATGCTCAAGGTAAAACCGATCAAGGTTTTCCAGTATCCCAGCCACCGGAAATAGTCGTACATTGTATCTTTAATTCCGCGCCACTCCCTGCGTCTGCGGGGTTTTTTCCCCGTATAGAGTCTGCCGAGCGGTTCGCTTCCCACTGCTTTACCCATGATATCTCCATTCCTCTCACGTCTTTACCGTTCTCTTGATCTCCAGGCTCTCCACGAAAGCCTGTACGCGAGTCCTCACCTGTCCGGAATTGCCCACCACATAGGGCCGGTCCAGTGACAGCACGGGATAATCGTACTCTTCCCGCATCACATGAAACGCAGAAGCCCTCTCATACCCCCAATAGTCACAAAACTTTAATTGTTGATAGATTAGGCCCTCCGCGTGATATTCCTTTGCCAACTCATCTATGTAAGTCTGCCGTTCCTGAATCTTTGCCGTGTTCATAAACCGGGGACATTTGCCCCATTCCATATAGGTGCGGCAGATCTGTGTCAGCGCGTCCTCTTTCTCCGTAAGAATAATCTCCCCTCGCCCCGGAAGGGATCCAAAGCAAAAGCGGTCCGCAACCACCAGCGCCCCCGCCTCTTCGACCAGACGGATAAAGCCCGGATCGTCGATCTCCGAACCTGCCAACAGCACTCTTGCCCTAACCCAAGGCTTCTCATCCGGCTCCCGGGTCTTTAATTCCTCTGCAGTTTCCTCCAACTTTTCTATTAGGAATTCCTTGGGACTGCAATAAGTAGCTGTGCACAGCACCGCAAATTCATAGCCGGTAATCCGGGGGTTTTCTTCCTTGCGGTACTCCCCAATCTTAGAGATCAGCCGGCTGATCCGATTCTGGCTGTTCACCGCCTCCCGCATGGCATTGTCTGAGACATCGATTCCATAGCGTTCCCGAAGCGGTTTCAGCACATGCTCCTTCATCTGACGCACATAGTGCTCCAATGCCGTATCGTCCGACTTCATGGGGACATCCGCGTAGGAGACAAAAAACTTCTCTTTCGTGCACAGATTCTGACGTTCGATGTTCTCCACACAGCGGTTCATCTGCGCACAGGCATCCGGCGCAATAATGCAGTCCAAGAATTCAAAGCCTCCCTCAATAGCCCGCTCCAAAAGCGCACGGCATCCCTCGCAGAGCATACTGCTCATGTAATAGGTTCCCATCTCCATGGAAGTCGTTCTGGGTGCCCGGAGTCTCACGGAAAAACACCCCGGCAGATTTAGGAAGGGCTCCGGAATCTGGAAACATACAGAGCCGATAGCGATCCGTCCCTGGCTTTGAGCCTTCCTGATCAGCTCGTGATTTGCCTCCTCCAGCAGTTTTTCAAAGTAATAGAGATGTTGTAAATCCTTCAATTTTCCATCCTCTCAATTCAGTACACCAATCTTTTGAAGCGCTCTTTCCGCGCCCCTTACGATCTTTGCCTCCCGGGAAAGATAAAAGATATTTTCTCCTTTTACATCGTAGGCGGCAAGTTCGTTGTCCGCCTCGATCGCAGACAAAAACGGCAGTCCTCCCAGATCCATGATCTCCGTCACTTTCTCCTCCGGCAGCCGGTTCGCGACCACACCGACCTTTTCATACATGACCAGCTCATCCGCCACCTTTTTGATGGTCTGAACCACCTGGCAGCCCTTCATGCTGGCATCTGTCACCAAAATAAGATGCGTAACTTTTTCCATCACCCGGCGGTTGATCTGTTCGATCCCCGCCTCACCGTCAATCACCACATAGTCATACTGCTCGGAAAGCATTGTGATCACTTCCTTTAAATAAGAATTGATCTTGCAGTAGCAACCGGCCGACTCTGGCCTGCCGATAGCAATAAAGGAATACCCATCCTGCTCACTGATGGCGTCCAGAAGTTCATACTTTGCCTCACCTAGAAGCTCCAGGGCGGTCTTTGTATCCCCGTCTTCCACCGTTCGGATTACTTCCTTCCGAATATCGTCAATGGTTTTTCCCACCTCGATTCCCAACACGGTGGACAGACCCACCGCCGGATCGGCGTCGATCGCCAGTATCCTCTTGTCCGGATACGCCTCGACCAACAGCCTGACGATCGTACCCGCCAGGGAAGTCTTGCCAACCCCGCCCTTTCCGGTCACCGCAAGAATCTTCGTATTTCTCTCTTTCATTTACTTCTCTTCCGTCCCTTCCAGATAATAGCACACATAGTCCACCACATCCACGGGCAGATACTTCGCCCCGAGTTCCTCAAAGCAACATCACACTGCCGCCCGAACCGTATCTGTGGCATAGCCATGTTTCTGATTTCGCATTCTGCCTTCTGCATGACAACACATAGTATTCAAAACCCTATATTGTAAGATAGCATACTTTGACAAAATATGCAATGCCTTATTTTCTTGAATAAAATATTCATTCTCTGATCTCTTCCACAATACTCCTTTCCCTGCGAATTGCATATACTATCTTCGGAACGCCCATCCCCAGTATCAGCAGAATGGGGCAGGCGATCAGCAAGGGAAGTACTGCAAATCGGTAATTCATAAACCATAAGCCTCCGCCAATGGTCTTTAACACAGTCAGAGAAAACAATATGCCGATTCCCAAAGAAAAGAGCATCGTAAACAGCGCATAAAACAATCCTTCTGTGGTCAACATTTTTACAAGCTGTCTTTTGGTCATGCCGATAGCTTCCATCATGGCAAATTCACGCTGTCTGGTGACAATACCGGTGAGAATGGTATTGATGAAATTTAACACACCGATCAGACCGATCAGGCCGGCAAGGGTTGTGCCAACGGTTGCGACCATGCCTATCATCTGTTCAAACTCGCTGATGTATATGGTTCGTGAGTCATAGGACATGAGCGGTTCCACGGAAGATGTATAGTATTGCAAAAATTCTTCCATCTCATCCTCTTTTCCTTCTTTTGTATCAAAGAGAAAACTCATTAAAAAGGACTCGGGAAGATATTTCTTATATTCATCTGCCGAGACATAATATTTAAAATCCTGCTGCATCCGATTGGTCAGACTGTATTGATGCCCCTTGATAACGGCAATGATCTCGTACTCTTTTGTGATACCTCCTTCAAATTGAAGGGTTATCTTATCTCCTGCCCGATGCTTTCTTTCCTCTTCTATTACCAGATTGTTGTCATCCACATCCGTAGCGTAGATCAAATAATTCCCGGTCTGCAGTTTTTCCCATATCACATCCGGATCCGTCTCACCTTCTACCACCGTCATTTTAGAAAGCACAAACCGGTCTATTCCATGAAAAGCGGTGAAATAAGCCCCATTATCATAGCCGGAAAGAGGCACAAACTGCCCCGACCACCACCATCCCGGCACACCTTGCTCATTTTGTGGAATATTATCCGGCACTTCCCAGCTGTCCACCGGCATAGATACATGAATCATATCCATATAGACCCTGCCGCCATCGGCAAAGCTTTCCTGCTGCATGCAGGCGGTGGCGAAGCTTTCTGTCAGACATTCCTGCGCTGCCGTTTCTTCATCCCATGGACGATAGCTATAATTCCATAATGCTGCATTTCCGATCAATTTTTCACTTAGGATCAGTTTGGATAAAAAACCTTCCCGATCCAGAGAATGGGTTATAGTATAAATGCTGTTTAACAAAATAACGGTCAATGACAAAGAGCAGATCACAATAACGGTACGCCCTTTATTTCTCCCCAAATTAGAATATGCCATACGGACTATCTTTCCCCCGTCCGTAGATTTTTTGGGCTTCTTTCTTTTTATTCCATACTCCGTATAGCGCAAGGCTTCCACCGGTGAGACCTTTGCTGCAATGCGGGCCGGCCTCCATACGGAGATCAATACGGTAAGAACCGTAAATAGGATTGCTCCCAAAAAGATCCATGGCTCAGGAGATACGACAACGGTGTCATAATTAGTGCCCACGCTTGTCATAATAGGCACTAAAACTCTTCCACAACCATATCCCAATACCAGCCCCGCAGGAATACCCATGAGACAGAGCCATAAAGCCTGTCTGCGCAAAATTTTCTTGATCTGCCTCCCCGTGGTGCCGATGGTTTTTAACAAACCATAATAGCGGATATCACGGATAATGGAAATCTGAAAAATGTTATAAATGATCAGATATCCCGTGACCAGAATTAAGATCATTGCCAGAAGCACTCCGATCAGTGTAGAAATATTACTTTCCACTCCGTCTGACATATATGCCCAGTTGGCATTGGAATCGATATAGTCCGGCGAGGACATATTGGCGGAATATCCACTGTCTGTGATCACCCGAAACAGCTTTTCCTGTATGCCGAAGGAATTGGAAAAGAGAATGTGAAGATTTATTTTTCCCACATCATCATATTCATAGGCCGGTATCAGTTCGTCCGCATATTTTTCCAGATAGGCGTCGGAGACAAAGACAAACCCCACATTCATGGCAGAAGAGGATTTGGTCACACCGCTTACCGTGAACACTCGCTCTATGACATCCTCATCCGCACCGTGAAGACGAAGCAAAAGCCTGACCTGCTGCCCTGCCCTGGGTTCTAGATCCAACAGCCGCAATGACATCTCATCTAACAAGATCTCATCCGCCTCCACTGGCGCTTTTCCATCCAGGATCTCGATAAACCAGTTGGGATAAATATTTTTTTCCACATAATGCATTTCCAAACGGCGCTTTAAAAACTCAGAATTTTCAACTGCAAAGACAACACTCATCTCTTCCCCACATTTTACGATAGAGGGATGTTCCTTAAGAATATCATACTGTTCTTTTGTAATATTTTTGATGGTTCCGTGCATATCCCCTCCGGCCTGCTCCATGGAAGACCGCTGGGATGTTTCGATGATACCCAGCCCTATGGTAAACACTGCCGTAAAAAGAATCGCCGTTAAGGCAATGGCAATAGCCGCAATTACATTTCGCGTTTTATTAGCCTGAAAGCTTTTTACAGCGAGCCGCCCAATTGCCTTTTTGTTTTTTACTTTACGCATTCCCATCACCACCCTTTCGCTGCATGATCCTGCCGTCCTCAATGCGCACCATGCGATCAGCAAGCTGTGCGATCTCCTCGTTGTGGGTGATCATAACGATGGTCTGCCCGAACTGTTCTCCCGTTATTTTTAGAAGTCCCAGTACATCCTGACTGGTGGCAGAATCCAAATTTCCGGTGGGTTCATCCGCCAGCAGAATGGCCGGTTTTGCTGCCAACGCCCTGGCAATGGCAACCCTTTGCTGTTGTCCGCCGGAAAGTTGGGAAGGAAGGGCATATATCTTCTCCTGCAATCCCAGAGTTTTGATCACCCTACCCACAAATTCTTTATCCACTTTATTTCCGTCCAGTTCAATGGGCAGCACAATATTCTCATAAACATTTAACACCGGTACCAGATTATAACTTTGGAAAACAAATCCGATCTTTCTTCTGCGAAAGATAGTCAAAGATTCCTCCTTTAAAGAAAAAATATCTTTTCCGTCTACGATCACATTTCCGGATGTGGGTCTGTCCAAACCGCCCAGCATATTCAATAGAGTGGTTTTTCCGCTTCCCGAAGTTCCTACGATGGATACAAATTCACCTTTTTGCACGGAAAAATCTATTCCGTCCAGTGCCTTTACCTGCGTCTCACCTTCTCCATAATACTTCTTTAAACTTTTTGTTTTGAGTATTTCCATACCTGTTCTCCTTCCTTAGCCACAGCTTTCACCATAGCTTTCAAAAGTAAGATAACAAATAAATCTTTCCACAACCTTTCAGAAATATTACAGTTATGAAAGATTTCCCCATATGACATCTGGCACGCCTGTTTAAGCGTGCCAGTTTATGCTCTCAGCAGATAGATGTGAAAACTGCTTCCCTTTTCTTCATTGGATGAAACCCGAATATACCCTTTTTCTTTTTGTAAGATCATGCGGCTTAAGTACAAGCCTATGCCGCTTCCTTCCTGAGAAACTGCATTCTTACCCCGATAAAACCTCTCGAATATTTGTGCCTGTTCTTCCTCTGAAATTCCCGGGCCCTCATCTTTTACGGTAATGCATACAAACATTTCAAAAGCCTGCACTGAAACTGTGATCCTGCTTTCCTTTGGAGAATATTTTATGGCATTATCCAGGATATTACCCAATGCCTCTAAAGTCCAGTGCAGATCGTAAAATGCTTTTATCTCTTCCGGCTGCTCTGCCCAGATCACAATATTTTTTTCGGAAGCTTTGCCCGTTGCCAAACCGACTGCCTCCTCAAGCAAAGGCGCCAACAGCTGCTCTTCCCGCTTAGGCTCGATCATACCACTTTCCAGACGTGAGATCCTGATCAGGGACCGGATCAAAAATTGCAACTTTTCAGCCTGCATACGGATCTGCTGCACATATGGCTTTAACTCTTCATCATTGCATCGTTCCTCCAAAAGCTGTGAATAAAGAAGCACATTGGCAAGTGGCGTTTTGGTCTGATGAGAGATATCAGAGACAAGGCTTTTGATCGCTTCTCGTTCTCTGTTTATCTTTTCTTCCGATACTTCCTTGGCAGAAATATATTGTTGGAACTTGCTTTCAAAACGAGAAAGCTCTGTCTCATCATAGTCGGATACCTCAAAGGTACCGTTTATGGCATCACCTAGCATAGCATCCAGACGATCCATTATTTTTTCCTTTTTTCGCATTTTTAAGCATCCCTCTCCGGCATCCAGACATATCCGACGCCATAAGCTGTCCTGACAGGACTGACTTCTCCTTTTCTCTCCAGCTTTTTTCTCAAACGGCTAACCGTTACAGACAGGGCGCTTTCATCCACGTATTCCGTCCCGTCCGTCCAGATGCGTTCCACCAGCATTTCTCTGGTCAAGGTCTGTCCCGGGTTCGTTACCAGCAGCTTTAATAGCTTTTGTTCCGTGATACTTAAAGTAATCTCCTGTCCGTCTAAGCGAAAATCCATTTTTTCAAAATCAAAACGATATCCGTCCTGTTCATAGATTCCTGCACCGGCATTTGTTGTCCTTTTTCGAATATTTTCCACACGGGCTCGCAATGCCATGAGACTGAATGGTTTGGTAATGTAATCATCTGCACCCAGAGTCAGTCCCTTGACCTCATCCAGTTCCATATCATTTGCCGTGATCACCAGCACGGGAATCTGCGAAGTCCTGCGCAGTTCCCGCAGAAGATCAAATCCGCTCCCATCGGGAAACTGAATATCCAATAAGACCATGTCGGGATGTTCTTTATCCAAAAGTTCCTTTGCTTCTTGGATAGAATATGCGGGCAAAAAGACAATATCATTTTGTTTTAAAGCCAGATGAATTCCCTCATTTAACCCGACATCGTCTTCTGCGATCAGTATTTTATAGGCCATAAGTCCTCCTGTATCAAATTTTTTATCCGCTCTTCCATTCCACTATTAATTCTTCGGCAAATATATGATAAACCATATAACCTCTTTCTACTTAACTACCGTATGATAATTTGCATATTTCTTAAGTAGATCTTTTTTTATTACAACATTAATAGGACATTCCGCTAAAGACAGATTAAAATTCAAAGTTATCCCTGGTGATATTTCAAATCTATTTGTCTCTGATAAACGACTTTTATAATGTTCAATTAGTTCTAATATCTTATTTTCAGTTATTCCGTTATCAGCTAAAAGCTGAATAACGCTCTCTCTTTTTATAATCATTATCTCTGTATCTGTAAATGACTCAGCACTTGGTATATTTTCATCAAATGCATTCGGCCACGCTAATAAATAATGATCCGTAATATATTCTGGATTAAACAGCCATCCTCGTGCGCCCGATGTTGTATTTTTTATCTCGAATGCAAATGTAGGAATATGCTTATTTATGTATTGCAAAGTGGCCTTTTCATCTATGTATATTGTTTTTCCGTCTTTTGTTTCGATGATCACATCTACCCCTTTTTTCTGAAGTGCTTCATCCGTGTTTCGAGAAATACTTTTATATTTTCCGATCAATGTCACGTAAAAATGAGCATCAAGCCAAACGCCAAATAGTTCTTCTTTACGTTTATCTTCATAAAATTTGCTCTTTGTCAACACAACACCTCCCCATTAAGAAAAAATGGTGGTACACCAAACCCGCTCCCCTAGATTCTCATCCACAGGGGGCGGGTTTTCGCTTTTGTTTGTTCTCTTTTTATCCTACAGCGCAGGGAATCGCGCCAAAAAAACAAAGAACAGTGGAAATCGGATCCAGATCATCCGAAAAGACTCATGAGCTGTGCCACGATCAGACCACCACCGGTGCCGACAACATAACCCAGCAAAGCCATGATGATGCCCACAGGAACCAGTGCGCTGCTGTATGTGCCGGCGAGTACCGGAGCAGTAGCCGTTCCACCGATGTTAGCCAGGGATGCAACAGCCGCCGTAAAGATGTCTATCTTAAGCAGTTTTGCGAGGACTATCATGATCGCCACATGGATCACAAGAATGATCAGACCGGTGAACAGCCACGCGGGTGCATTGCCCATCGCGGAAAGATCCGCACGGGATGCGATCAGTGCGACAACGCTGTAGAGCATCACGTTAGATACTTCCTCCGTGCCTCTGAGTTTGCCGAACGGGGTGAGAGCGAAGATCAGTCCCAAGGCCGTTACCACCAGCACCGTCCAGGTCGCCTTGTCCAGGAACGGTAAAACTCCGTTGATCTGGGTACCAAGTGCCTGAGAAACAGCGGAAACGATCAGGCCGGAGCCCATGAGGATCATAATGTTATGCCACACAAGGGGTTTAGTGTTGGCCCTAGCCTCTGCCTCGAGAGCTGCGCCGACGCTGTCGATGAGTTTGGTGTCGGCCTTTGTCCATTTGTTAAACTTCTCGGAAAAGTTGATGGACCAAAGCAGGAACATAACGTAAAGCGTTGCGCAGATGGAGTCCATAACGAGCGCATACGCCATGGAAGATTCCGGAACATCCAGTGCCGCCTGGATGGCTAGCATGTTGCCGCCGCCGCCCATCCAGCTGCCGCACAGGGCACCAAGGGCCTTCCAGGATCCCGCGCCCAGCGCACCGTGCATGATCGCGTAGGCAACGACAAAGCCCAAGCCAATAGACAAAGTAGCTGAGAAGAAGCCGATGAGCATCTTCGGACCGAGCCGCAGGATTTTTTTCAAATCACAGCGCAGCAGCATGACAAACAGCATCGCATACAAAATTGGATTTTTCAGTGCGCCGTATGCTTCACTTGTGGCATCCAGATCCCACAGCTTGACCGTGCAGAAAAGCATAAGACCAAGATAGATCAGCACGATAGGCGGCGCAAACTTAAAAATCTTCTGGGCGGTTTTACCCGTAAAGATCCTTGGCAAAAAGACCAGCACCGATGCGATGAACAGTAGTGCTGCAATGTACATAAAACCGTCTTTAATCATTGTTCTACTCCTTTATCAACTATTTTAAGCGCTCAAGTACCCGCAAAAGGTACTCCCAGCACCGTTCCACGGATCTGATCTCGAGCTGTTCGTCCGGTGTATGGACGTTTTTCATGTTGGGGCCAATGGAGATCATATCGGCTCCTTCCAGCTTTTCAGCCAGGATCCCGCATTCGAGTCCGGCGTGGATCGCGCAGATCTGCGGTTTCCTGCCGTACATTTCCGCATATGTTTCAATCATTACGTCACGAAGCGGGGAAACCTGCCGATACTCCCATGCAGGATAGTCGTCTGACAGTGTTACCATACCTCCTGCGCTCTCGATCAGCGCTCTGAGTCGCCGCAAGGTCTCAGCCTTACCGTGATCCGTGTTTGAGCGGATCATGAATCCGAGATTCAGCGCACCGCTTTCCAGCGAAACGCTGCCGAGATTCGACGAAGTCTGCACGAGGAACGGGATATCTGTACTGATCGCCAAAACACCGTTCGGCACAAGCAAAAGCGTCGAGATCAGCGTATTGCCCGAGGTGCTGTTAAGACATGTTTCGGGGATGTGCGCATCGACTGCAGACACGTACGCATTGGGCTCCGTCTGGGCGCAGGCCTTTTTGAGCTCTGAGTTATACGAGGCAAGAAGTCTGTCAAATTCCTTTTCCTGCGCTCCATCAATGCAGATCACCATTTCCGCTGTCTGCGGTATCACATTCAGCCTGCCGCCAGATGAAAACTTGGCAATGCCTACACGAATGTGCCTGCTCAGATCGTGAAGAAATTCTGCCAGGACCAGTGCAGCATTTTTGCGGTTTCTGCCGATATCGATACCGGAATGACCACCTAAAAGCCCGCTGACCGTAACCTTTTTCGCACACATTAAAATGGCAGTTTCTTCGTACACTACCGGCACGGCACAGGCGACTCTCACAGCTCCGGCACAACTTACCGTCAAGATGCCCTCCTCTTCGGAATCCATGTTGATCAGCTGTCTTCCAGTCAGCTTCGATGCCTCCAGCGCACGTGCGCCGCGCAGACCCACTTCCTCGTCTGTGGTGAGAAGAGCCTCGATCGGCGGATGTGCAATCGTTCCCTTATCATCCAACAACGCAAGTATGTACGCCACCGCGACTCCATTGTCGCCGCCAAGCGTCGTCCCGTCCGCGCGGAGGTATTCTCCATCGATCACAATGTCAATACCCTCACGCTCCATGTCCTTGGAACGGTCTGGGCACTTTTCACAGACCATATCCAAATGACCCTGAAGAATAACGCTTTCGCTTTGTTCGTACCCTTCTGTTCCGCCTTTGAAAATCATCACATTTCCATAATTGTCACAATAAGACTTCAATCCACGATCTTGTGCAAAACACAGACAATACTTGGCAATCGCTTCCGTGTTCCCGGATCCTCTCGGGATCTTCGCAATTTCGGAAAAGAAATGAAAGACTCTCTCGGGCCTCAGTTTATCAATTTGCATAAAAACCCCCGATTCTTGTCCTTATGTGGTGATTGTACCATAAATTCCTCTGTTTTTCAATTCTTCTGATGATCCCTCTTCGATCCACCCTGCTAGTATTTCTTTCTGTCTTTCAATTCCTCATAGAGCAAACAATAATTCTCATATCTTTTTTGACTGATCTGCCCTTCCTCCACCGCGTCACGGATACCACAGACGGGCTCGCTTATATGAGAACAGCCGCCAAACTTACAATACCGCTCAAATGGTGTAAACTCCCCGTAAAAATCCGCCAGATCCTCTTTCTCAAGGTCAAATAGCCCAAGAGAACTAAAACCCGGCGTATCCAAGATAAAAGTATCCGGTTCAATAGTGATCAGCTCAGCATGTCTGGTAGTATGTCGCCCTCTCTCAATCTTTTCACTGATCCCTCCTGTCTCCATGACCACGCCGTCCTGAATACAATTTATCAGGGACGATTTACCTACACCGCTTGGGCCTGCCACCGTAGTTGTCTTGCCCCGAAGCAGTTCCTTCAACTCCTCTATGTAAAGCTTTTTCCCGGCGCTCACAGATAATGTCTGATAGCCTGCCTTTCTATAGATTTCCTCATAGCCGGCACCGGCACCAGCCTCGTCGATATCTATTTTGTTAAAACAAATGATGCAGGGAATATTCTGCTGTCTCATCATAATTAAAAAACGATCCAGCAGATTGAGGTTTGGTGTGGGTTTCACAATTGCAAAGATCACAAGCGCCTGATCCACGTTTGCCACCGCCGGGCGTATGAGTTCGCTGTGCCTGGGCAGGATCTTGGTGATATTCCCACTATGCTCCTCCTGGTCCAACACATCTATCTCAACGTCATCACCTACAAGCGGCTTCTTTTTATCTTTTCGGAATACCCCCTTGGCCTTACACTCATACACAGCATCCCTGCATTGAACATAATAAAATCCCGCGATTCCTTTGATGATCTTTCCCTTCATGCGACTATTCCCGTGTAAACTCCACTCTCCTCGTGAAGGATCTCTCTTCCGTGGTAGGCGGACTATCCGGCTCCGTAGTGGTCACCGTGTAGGTGATGGTGATCGTTCCCGCGGAGGAGTTCAATCCATAAAAGTTAGCAGATACCGGAAAACTGCTGGTTCTAGTGTCTAAAAGCACATTTCCTCCATCCGTCACCAACTTCACATTAACCTCACTTCCGGACTCATAATCTGGTGCCTCATCAACAGTCGGTGCCGCAATGCTGGCGTTGTAGCGGTAGGTGTACGACTCGGGACCTTTACTCACCCTGAAATCAATCGGTGTCCCGGGATCCACATAGGAACCCTGGGAGTAACTCTGATAGCAGACATAACCTTCCTCTACCTCATTACTGTACACATAGCTCACATTGCCAATATCCAACTTTGCTTCTATCAACATGGCTCTCGCCTCATCCTCTGGCCGTCTCATCAGATCCGGTACATTTACACGACTCTGTCCAATGCTCACCTCTATGTTGATCACCGTTCCCCTGGGCGCTTTTCCCCCACTCTCAGGCATCTGGGAAATGACATAGTCCTTCTCTACCGTGTCAGAATTTCCCTCCGTTCTATTGACCAAAAAACCTGTAGAGGTCAACTGGCTGGTAGCTTCCCCCACGCTCATTCCCACCACATAAGGTATTTCAATCCCCTCTGTTCCGGCACTCACTGTCAGTGTCACGGTGCTGCCCACCTGAAGAGAAGTGCCCACTGACACATCTGCACTGATCACTACATCTTCATCGATAGTCTCCGACTCCTCGTAGACCACATTCACTTCCAGGCCAAGGTCTTTTAGGGTGCTCTGGGCATCCGTCACATTCATTCCTGTGACCACAGGCATATCCACATATTCCGTATCTGCCGTCTCATCAGTGTTGACAGGGCTGTCCAAACCATCGCTTTCCCCCCTGTTGCCAAAAATTTTCAGCGCCAAAATAATAATAATGATACATATGACAATACCGGCGACCACCGCAAGGATTGTAGTCACACGCTCCATCTTGGGATCATAATCGTATTCATCCTCTTCCTCTAAATCTTCCTCTTCCTCATACAGCGCAGCGGTATCGGAGAGCAGCCGCATGGGTTCGTCTTCCTCCTCATACTCTCTGTCATCTTGATAGACGGAGCGATGCTTGATCCGCGATATGTCATCGTCAGAGAGCATGCGCGTTCCTCCCTCGATGTCGGGATCGTTCACCACCACAAAATCCTCGTCTGGATTGATCAGTGATTGCTTTAAATCTGTCACCAGTTCCTGCACGCTCTGGTAACGGCGATCAGGAGATTTCTGACAGCATTTCAGCACAATGCTCTCCACGCTGTTAGGAATCTCCGGTACATACTCCTGGGGAGAGGGCATCTCCTCCTGGATATGCTTGATGGCGATCGCTACTGTAGTCTCCCCGTTAAAAGGAACACGGCCAGTCAGCATCTCAAACATGGTGATACCCAGTGAATAGATATCGCTCTTTTCATCGCTGTAGCCGCCCCTTGCCTGCTCCGGCGAAGTGTAATGTACGGAACCCATGACATTTGAAGTGATAGTATTGCTGGTAGCCGCTTTAGCAATACCGAAATCCGTCACTTTCACTTTACCATCCTTGGATATAATAATATTCTGAGGCTTGATATCCCTGTGTATAATATGGTTGTTATGTGCGGCCTCAATGCCCATGCCCACCTGAATACCAATGCTCACTGCCTCCTTGTAGGACAGCCGCGCTTTCTTCTCAATATATTTTTTCAACGTGATGCCTTCCACCAGTTCCATCACGATGTAATAAATGCCGTTTTCCTCTCCTACATCGTATACGTTCACAATGTTGGGGTGCATCAAACCGGCTGCAGCCTGCGCCTCAATGCGAAATTTGGAAACAAAATTCTCATTCTCGCTGAATTCCTGTTTCAGCACTTTGATGGCCACAAAGCGATTCAGTTTGTGATCCTTTCCCTTATATACATCCGACATACCGCCTGTCCCAATTTTCTCCAGGATCTCATAGCGTTCGCCTATCATCATTCCAATCTTAACCATATTTCTCTCCATTCAAAATCCTATCACGGTTCGATCAAAACCACGGTAATATTGTCCTTACCGCCGTTCTCGTTGGCAGCATTTACTAATCCCTGTGCCTTTTCCACGATGTCGCGCGCTCCGCTTAAGATCATGCGGATCTCTTCGTCCTCCAGCATGTTGGTCAGACCATCCGTGCACATAAGCACAAGGTCTCCTTCCTGCAACTCCACCGTGAAGAAGTCAACCTCCACCGTTTCACTGACGCCAACCGCCCTGGTAATAATATTTTTATCGGGATGATTTCTGGCCTGAGCTCTGTCAATACCACCCATCCGTATCATTTCTTCCACCAGAGAATGATCTTTGGTGACCTGTCGGATCTCTTTTTTGTTGATCACGTACAATCGACTGTCTCCCACATTGGCCACATACAGGTAGCCATTCATGCAGGTTGCAGCCACCACCGTGGTTCCCATGCCCTCAAACTCCGCACTTTCGGTGGCACGTTTGTGGATCAGGGAATTAGCTACGGCGATCGCATGACCAAGGATTGCCACCGGACCCTTCTCAGAAGAAGCTTCCACCCGCTCCACAATAGTCTCCACCGTGACCTTTGCGGCATAGTCTCCAGCATTGTGCCCGCCCATGCCGTCCGCCACAATAAATAAGTTGGGCAGATTTCCCCGGGGCTGTTCCGAGGTATACACATAGTCTTGATTTATTCGTCTTTTCCTGCCGATATCGGTTATGGAAAACGTTTTAAGCACGTTTCATTCCTCCACTGGGTTCTTCCTTATACCTGCGTCTGAGTTGTCCACAGGCACCATCAATATCTCTTCCCATTTCCCGTCTAATTGTAACATTTTTATTGTTTTTTTCAAGCATATTTTTAAATGCCTGTATTTTGTTCGCGTCCGATCGCACATAATCCCGCTCTTTAATGGGGTTTACGGGAATCAGATTGATATGGCAGCAAAGTGGTGCCGCCAGCGCGGAAAGCTCCGCCGCATCCTCCTCCCAGTCATTAACTCCACCTACCAGACTATACTCAAAAGTAATTCGGCGGCCGGTCTGTCTAAAATAGAACTCACACGCCTCCATCAGCTCCCGGATGGAATACCGGTTGGCTATGGGCATCAGTCTCTTCCGCTTCTCGTCGGTGGTGGCATGTAGAGACAACGCCAATGTGATCTGCAGCTTTTCCTCCGCCAGCTGTCTCATTCTCGGCACAATGCCGCAGGTGGACACGGTCACATTCCTCTGGCTGATGTGCAGCCCGTTCTCGTCAGTGAGGAGCCGGATAAATTTTAGCAGGTTATCATAGTTATCCAAAGGTTCTCCTGTCCCCATGACAACCACGTTGGAGACTCGCTCCCCGGTTGCCAGCGTGATGGCATAAATCTGATCCAGCATCTCAGAGGGCAGAAGGTTTCGTTCAAGCCCATCCAGTGTAGACGCACAGAATTTACATCCCATGCGGCACCCCACCTGTGAAGAGATGCACACACTGTTGCCATGCTTATACTGCATCCAGACGCTCTCCACCACATTTCCGTCGGCCAATGCAAAGAGGAATTTCTTTGTCCCATCTATCCTGGACTCCTGAACCTGTACGGTCTGAAGCGCCGTATAAGCATACCATTCTTTTAGTTGCTCCCGAAAGTCTTTGGAGAGGTTGGTCATCTCGTCAAAGCTTCTGGCGCATTTTTCGTGCATCCACTGGTAGATCTGTTTTGCACGGAAGGGTTGCTGGCCTTTCGTTTTTAGTTCCTCCGTCAGTTCCGGGAGGGTTAGGGATTTGATGTCTGTTTTATCGGATAATTTCTCTGTCATGGTATAGGTCTTTCTGTTAATAGTTTCTTAGGGGACGGCTGTCCGAAACCGACCATGTTCCTATATCGGGGCGTTTCCACTCGATGAAAAACGTAGCAGTGCTAAACTCGAAAGCTGCTTCGCAG
>JAFLRM010000055.1 GCA_022511465.1 Acetatifactor sp.
GGTAGAACACCAGCCTTCCAAGCTGGATACGTGGGTTCGATTCCCATCACCCGCTTTTCCCTTATGTAAAGAAGAAAAAAGCAGATAACACCAAAATACCCTATCAGACTTTGATAAATCTGTATTTGTCAGAGTGTGCGATGCAGGAGAAACAACTGGAATTATCATGGAAATGAGCATATGGACAGGGGTTAAGAAATATCAGATTTACACCGAAATAAAAGGTGAGTGTGCAGAGCGCTCACCTTTTTCTTCTTTAAAATTTAATCAGAAAGTGGAGACAGACATTGAGGATCACATTTCAGAATAACGACACAGTAGAGGCAGGAAAAGCCTACACAGAGAGACCGATTGGGAAGGAAAATGACCGCACACAGCGGGCAGTCGGCTCCTACCAGGTCAATTTCCAGACGGAGAACGATAAGGCGTGGACGCCGGACGGTATGCGCAAAGAGAAAGGCAAGTCCCTGATCGAGCTGCAACAGGAAGCCGGCAATATTGACGTGGGTATACAACAGGATTATATGACAGTCATGTCAAATACTATGTCCGAGGAGGACTATGCCAAGCTGGAGAAGGAAGGATTCCATTTTCAAAATATGGATCCGAAGGAGGCTGTCACGATTGTAGACAAGATCAAGGCGGAGTTGGTTCGTTCCGGCCAGGTGATCGAAGGCTACACCGATGATCTGGACATGGAAACTTTGGCGGCAGCAGTGGGGAGTGAGACTCTTGCCCGGGCGCTGGCAGACAGTTTCCGCCGTGCGGATGTGCCGTTGACTCAGGAAAATATCGATCAGGTGATGCAGGCGTGGAACATGGCCTCCGAGCTGAACCAGCCCAGTGACGGTACATACAGCTATATGATTGACAATCAGATGGAGCCGGAGATTTGGAATTTCTATCTGGCGCAGAGCAGCGGAGCACAGCCCTCAGGAGGATCTCCCCGCTACTATGCCGAGGAGATACAAGGCTATTACGCCCAGAGCGCGCAGTCGGCGGAGGGTGAAGTTTCACAGGAAGAGATTGATCGGGTGCTTGAGCAGGCAGGTCTTTCGGTGGACGAGAAGAGCAGGCAGTATGCGGCTGAACTTTTAGAGCAGGGTTTGCCCTTGACCGCGGAGAACTTGCAGCGTTACGGAGAATTGCAGAGTGTTGCGTTCCCCGTTCAGGAAGAAGCTTTTGCGGAAGCGGCGGCAAACGCTGTTGCGGAAGGCAAGGCTCCGATACATGCCAATTTGGCACACGCGGAAAATATTTACCAAAAGGCACAGAGAGTTTTGGAGTACTATCTGTCCGATGCGGACTGGACGGATCTGGGAGATATCACGGCGAGAAAGCAATTGGAGGAGATTCGCCTGCGTATGACGGCAGAGGTTAATGTGAAGCTGTTGAAGAGCAGATTTTCCATTGACACCGCACCCATGGAGCAGCTTCTGGAAGCGCTCCGTCAGGCGGAGCGAGAGGTGGCGGACAGCTACTTCCCGAACGACCCGCAGGCTATAGAGAAATATCACAATTATAACGCGACCAATCAGATAATAGAGGAGCTGCCCGGAATGCCGGCGCAGCTGGTGGGAACCTACAGTGTCAGAGAAGTAGATATCACCTTATCCCAGTTCCATGAGGAAGGGAAGGCGCTCCAGGGTACTTACGACAGGGCGGGTGAGAGTTACGAGGCGCTGATGACGGAGCCCAGAAGAGATTTGGGGGACAGCATCCGCAAGGCTTTTGCCAATGTGGATGACATTCTGGAGGATTTGGATTTTGAGCTTTCCGAGGACAACCGTCGTGCAGTGCGGATCCTTGGGTACAACCATATGGAGATCACGCCGGAGAATGTGGAGCGCGTGAAAGCTGCTTACGGAGAGGTTCGCAATATAATTGAGAAAATGACGCCGGCCTCGGTTCTCAAGATGATCCGGGATGGCGTTAATCCCTTGGAGAAGAGTTTTGAGGAGTTGAACCAATATTTCAACGATTCTTCCCGTTCCTATGAGGAGAGTGCGGAGAGCTACAGCCGTTTCCTGTATGGTCTGGAACGGCAGAAAGAGATCACGGCTCAAGAGAGGGATGCGTTCATCGGTATCTATCGTATGATCCATCAGATCGAGCGTTCCGACGGTGCAGTAGTGGGCGCATTGGTGAACAGTCAGGCCCAGATGCAGTTTTCCAATTTGCTCTCTGCGGTGCGCAGCAGCAAGTTCAAGGGGCTGGATGTGAAAGTAGAGGATACTTTTGGAACCCTGTCTGAGCTGGTGCGAAAAGGTGAAAGTATCACCGATCAGATTACAAGAGGATTTGCGCAGGAAGTTAGAGAAACACTGACAGAAGTGTCATATAGTGAGGAGAGTGCAGCAGAGTACCGCGAGGAGGAGTTAGCCCGGATCAGAGAGGCTGCGTTTGCGGAGGAGGATGTCGTAAAGCTTTTGCAGAAAGGTGAGATCCCCACCAACGCAGGCAATCTTTTGGCAGCGCAGGCACTCCTGCATGGAGGCGGAGAGATGTTCAAGACTCTTCGCGATCAGATGGCCAAGGGCAAGGAGGAGAAGCAGCTGCCTGATCGCCTCTGGGAAAAGCTGGATGACAAGGAGGCTTTTAAGGAGGAGTACGGTCAGGCCATCGAGGAACTGAAAGTGCTGACGGAAGGGATCAGTTTGGAGCAGGCGGATTCCAGCGTGGATGTGCGCGATTTGCAGCTGGTACATAAGCAGCTCACCATTGCCGGTCAGATGGCGTCGTCGGAGGAGTATGTGATCCCTATGTACATTGGCGAAGAACTGACGCAAGTGCATTTGACGCTGGAGCACGACAGTGCGAGAAAAGGAAGTATTTGCATTGCTGTAGATTTGCCAGATGGTCATGTAGAGGCGAGCCTTGCCGTTAAGGATGGAACCGTCAGCGGATTTTTAGTGGGAAATACAGAGGAAGAGGTTACGAAATGTAACAGGGCTGCCGATATATTTAGTGTTCGGATGGAACAGTTAGATATGACGGTGTCCCGCCTGCCGGTGGTGAGCAGAGAGTCATATACTGCATCCACAAGTGCGAACAATACGAGACCGACGACAGCGGCGGAAGCTCTCAGGGGTGGAAAGGATTCCGGCCCGGCGCAGGCTGCCCGTGAGACAGACAACGCAGAGCTGTATCGTATCTCAAAGGTATTTTTACAAGCAATGAAGGAAGCAGAGGTAGCGTATGAGAATTAATTATAATGTATCGGCTATGATAGCAAATAATTCACTGGCAAATAACGACGGTCTGTTGGCCAAGTCTCTGGAGAGGCTTTCCTCCGGATTAAAGGTAAATCACGCGAAGGATAATCCTTCCGGTCTGGCTATGGCAAAGCGTATGAATGCCCAGATCAAGGGTATCGAGCAGGCGACCCAGAACTCCAGCGACGGAATCTCCGTGATTGAGACTGCGGACGGTGCTTTGCAAGAAGTGGCTGAGATTCTGCAGCGTATGAATGAGTTGGCGGTCAAGTCTGCTAACGGTGTCAATTCTGACAGCGACAGAGAGACGATACAGGATGAGATCAAGCAGCTGAAGGAGGAGATCACCCGAATCTCCGAGGTTACAGAGTTTAATGGGCAGCCTTTGCTGAATGGCGAGTACGAGTTGAAGGGTTACACCAACAATGAGGACATCAAGGTAAGTTATTACAGTGTCGATGTACCCACCAGAGAATATGCGATTGATAGTTTGACTTTGGAAGAAGTGCTGGATGAAGAGGGAAATCCGACAGGAGATTTGACTGTGGCGGAGGATGGCATTACATTGGGAAAAGGCTTTCCGGCAGATGCCAAAGTGGAGGTGCGCGACAGCATACTGACCATCTCAGCCAGCGACGGTTTTGAGATGCGTCTGGATCTGGCCAATGCAAAGGCAGGGGATTATGACGATCTGACCATCGACGCTACCGGTATCGGCCCCATGCGTCTTCAGGTAGGTGCAAACGAAGGACAGGTGATAGAGGTTTGTATTCCGGAGATGTCCCTGAAGAATATGAACATTGAAAGACTGGATGTGAGCACCAAGGAGGGTGCGCTGGAGGGAATCGACCGCATTTCCGATGGCCTTGCCTATTTGTCAAAGGTGCGCGGACGTCTGGGTGCGTATCAGAACCGTCTGGAGTCTACCGTTAATAACTTGGATGTCACCAATGAGAATATGACGGCAGCCTACTCCCGTATCATGGATGTAGATATGGCTGAGGAGATGACCACCTACACTACCTATCAGGTGCTGACGCAGGCGGGAACTTCCGTGCTGGCACAGGCCAACGAGAGACCTTCTCAGGTGTTGCAGTTGTTACAATGATTTTAAAAACAAGGAAATGGTAAAAGATGACGAAGGAATGTAAACAGCAGTTTACCCTGCGAATCTCGCAGGCGAATTCTACCGAGTTGGTTGTGATCTTATATGAAATGCTCTTGAGTTATCTGGATGAGGGCGAGGAGGCATTTCAGGCACAGGACAGGGCGGCTTTCAAGGAGGCGATCCGCAAGGCGCGGGGGTGCCTGAATGAATTGATGCAATCCCTGAATCTGGAGTATGAACCTGCGCCCAGTCTGTTGCAGTTGTATCTGTTCTGCATCCGCAGACTGGCAGTCTGTGAGGTGCGAAGAGAAGATAAGTGCTTTGCGGAGATCCGGAAAGTGATACAGCCTCTTCACGATGCCTACGCTGAGCTTGTGAAACTGAACGACCAAGGCCCCGTCATGAACAATTCACAGACTGTGTATGCTGGGTTGACCTACGGCAGAAATACGTTAACCGAAAACATGGCTGACCAGGGCACGAATCGGGGAATGCTGGTATAGATCTTTTGTTTCTGCCACCGGTTCCAGTGCAGCCATCTCCGTCAGATGCTTGTATCGCTTCTGGAGGGAATTAATTTCATAAATATAGCTGTCGATCAAATCGATTTCTACAGCATTGTTGAAACCCGCATAGGCGATCTCCAGATCCTGGCGGGTTTTTTCAAGGGAATCTTGTATATTGATGGGAGTAAAGTCCACCTCCATGTACTCCGGTGTTTCTATGTTTCGATGAAAATCAAGCTTCACAACGCATCTTCCTTTCTGCTTCCTTTGTTACAGTATAGGCGCAGAGTTAGTAAAATATTCCAATTTCGTTAAATTTTAGGAGAATTTCACTTCATATTTTGCAAAAATGGGACATAAAGTATAGCAAGGGAACGGATGTACAATAGATGCAGGCGCTTCTATAGTCGGCAAATTGTGCAGAAATGAGGAAATATGGCAAGTGAAACGGGAACTCTTTTGATCGTTGGAGCCTGTATTCTGGTGTTGCTCATCGGGGCAGTTCGGAAAAAGGTGGAGTGGCTGTTAAATCTGGTGATGCGCAGTATCCTTGGAACCATAGCAATTTATTTTGTGAACGGGGCACTGGCATCCGTGGGAATTTCTCTTGGTGTGGGAATCAATGCGACAACCGTTTTGACATCCGGAATCCTTGGAATCCCAGGGATTGTAGCACTTTACGGAATTGGCCTCTACAGAATTTTGTGACTTTTTACTACTTGAAAAGTGCATAGACACACAGTATAATCCATTTTGCAACAATTCAGTGACGCTAGGCGTTTCTAGTAAGATCAATGAGACAGATCTGCCTCGGGATTTCACAAAGGAAGAATCAAAAGACAAAGGAGATGATGAATTAATTGGCGGTATTATGTTTTTTACTGCTGCTTGCCTGCTACTTTGACTACAGCAGGCAGAGAATTCCCAATCTACTGTTGTTGGGAACTTTGGTGATGGGATTAGAGGAAGCCCTTCGGGAAGGAGGTGGGAGAGCAGTACTATTATTTCTCGTCCGGATGGCGGTAGTGATCCTGACGCTCTATCCACTCTTTTACATTGGGGCGGTAGGAGCGGGAGATGTAAAGCTTTTAGGTGTGTGCGCGGGGTATTTTCCCGGTGACAGAATCTTATTTTTCTTATTTTATTCTATGCTGCTGTCGGCAGCGTTTTCCCTGATGAAATTATGGAGAGAGAAAAATGCAAAGGAACGGTTTGCGTACTTGGGAGAATATCTCACGGATGTACTCCGCACCGGAAATTTGCGTTTGTATTTTGAGAATCGAAAGGAGCTTAGGGCGGCGGGCATCTGCCTGTCAGGTCCTATTTTGATCAGTGCACTGATGTACTGGGGAGGTATCTATTGAACAAGATGACGAAAAGCAATAAAGTATTGGTCCTGTGCGATGAGGAAGAGGAATATGCGTGTCTGATGACAGAGTTTTTAAAAGGGCATAGAGATCTTCCTTGGGAGATTCACACTTACACAGATGTAGAAGAACTGATAAGGGGAGAGCAGGGAGAAGAAGTCGCTCTGCTTGTGACCGCAGAGTCCGCCTACCGGGAGGAGATGCAGAGTCTACGTCCCCTTCGGGTGGTCATTTTAAATGAGAGCGGCGTAGTCAGATGGGAGCAATGGAAGCATGTGAACAAGTATCAGCAGGCGGAGAATGTGCTGCGGGAGCTTTTGGAGGTCTACATGGAGGTGATCGGGGAACAGCTGCCACAGATGATGGTAGGCTGCCAGACCAAGTTTGTTGGAATCTATTCGCCGGTGCGTCGGTGCCTGCAGACCTCCTTTGCTATCACCATGAGTCAGATGTTGGCCAGAGAGCATCGTACCTTGTACATGAATTTTGAGCATTATGCAGGGATCACAGAGCTCTTGCCGGATATGCAGACCAGGGATATGGCGGACCTTCTCTACTTTCTTACGACACAAAAGGATAAGTTTAAGCTGCGAATGCAGGCAATGATCCAGCAAAAAGGCAGTCTGGACTATATACCGCCCATGAAGTCCGGCCAGAATCTGCTCACGATCACGGGGGCGGAGTGGATGAATCTTCTTCGAAAAATTGCGGAGCTGGGTGACTACGAGTATGTTGTGCTGGATCTGACGGAGAGCATGCAGGGTTTGTTTGACATTCTGCGTATGTGTGTAAGAGTGTTCACCCTGACCAAGGAGGATCGTATTGCGAAAAGTAAGCTGATGCAATACGAGCAGGTTTTGGCGCTCTACGAATATGAGGATGTGCTGCACAAGACCCGAAAATGCAGTGTGCCACAGATCCGCAGGTTGCCGGAAGATCTGGAGCAGTACACCAAGGGTGACCTGGCGGCCTATGTGCAGACACAGCTGGGGGAAATCTAATGTGCTCTGAAAAGTGATCACAGTATGGAGGCTAGACATGGAATATACGGAATTGAAAAAAGAACTTCGGCAGAGTGTGCAGGAGCGGATGGATTACGGGAGAGATTTCACGGATGAGGAGGTGGAGGAGACCATCGATGAGGTTCTGTTGGCAAGGGCGGATCTGGCGATCTATCCGGTGGAGGTAAGAAGGCGGTTGAAAAAGGAACTTTTTGACTCTCTGCGGCGTCTGGACGTTTTGCAGATCTTTGTGGAGGATACCTCCGTGACAGAGATTATGATAAATGGCAAGGACCATATTTTCATTGAGAAAGAGGGGAGACTTCGTGAGCTGGATATGGGCTTTGAGTCTGTGGAAAAGCTTCAAGACGTGATCCAGCAGATCGTAGCGGGCTGTAACCGTGTAGTCAATGAGGCATCACCCATCGTGGATGCAAGGCTGGCTGACGGCTCCCGTGTCAATATCGTGATGAATCCCATCGCGCTGAACGGTCCCATCGTAACGATCCGGAGATTTCCGGACAAACCTATCACCATGGAGCAGCTGATCCAAAATCGGTCTATCACTGCGGAGGCGGCGCAGTTTCTTGAGAAGCTGGTGCGGGCTAAGTACAACATTTTTATCAGCGGCGGAACAGGCAGTGGCAAGACTACTTTTCTCAACGTATTGTCCGGCTTTATTCCATGTGACGAACGTGTCATAACTATCGAGGACAGTGCGGAACTTCAGCTGCAGGGCATTGCCAATCTGGTACGTCTAGAGACCAGAAACAGCAACATGGAAGGCTGCAACGAGGTTACCATTCGGGAATTGATAAAATCATCTCTTCGAATGCGCCCTGATCGTGTTATCGTGGGCGAAGTCAGGGGAGCGGAGGCGTTTGATATGATGCAGTGTCTAAACACGGGGCACGACGGAAGTATGTCCACCGGACATGCTAACAGTGCAGTGGATATGCTGTCCCGGTTGGAGAATATGATACTTATGGGAATGGAGCTGCCCCTTATAGCTATTCGACAACAGATCGCTTCGGGAATTGACATTATTGTACATCTGGGAAGGCTTCGAGACAAAAGTCGGCGAGTTATAGAGATCGCAGAGATAACAGGGTACGAAAACGATCGGATCCAGATAAGTCCACTATATCAGTTTGAGGAGGCAGGACAGGACAATGAAGGGAATATTATCGGCGGGCTTGCACAAAAAGGAAGCTTGCACAAACAGGACAAGCTTAAAGCGGCGGGATTATCATGAGTACACATGGAAACGGGGAGAATGGCTTTTTGCGGTGGTGCAGGCGGCAGCAGTGGTATGTTTTCTGGCATATTTCTTCTACCGCAGCATGTGGGCTGTGCCGCCGCTTGCGGCAGTGGGAGTGCTCTTTTACAGAGAGTGCTCGGAGAAAAAGAAGAACCGATGCAGGGAAGAGTTGGTGATCCAGTTTCGGGAGTGCATCCTGTCCGTGTCTACGTCTCTGAAAGCAGGCTATGCAGTGGAAAACGCCTTTCTGGAAAGTCGTTCGGACATGCGTCTTCTGTATGGGGAGCACTCTCTGATCTATCAGGAGCTGGAGCTGATCCGGAGAGGCATGGTGATCAACATCACATTGGAGGAACAATTGGCAGATTTGGCGCAGAGGAGTGACAGCGATGAGATTACACAATTTGCACAGATCTTCTCTATTGCTAAGAGGAGTGGGGGAAATATCCCGAGTATCATCCAGACCTCATCGGAAATCATTGGCCAGCGCATCGATGCCAGACAGGAAATGAATACGGTGCTGAGCGGCAGGCGAATGGAGCAGAACATTATGAAATGGATACCCTTTGCCATTCTCTTTTATATCGGCTTTACCTATCCCGGCTATTTTGACAGTCTCTATCACAACTGGCAGGGTGTGGCTATTATGACGGCCTGTTTGGTATTGTATCTGGCGGCCTATGTGATTGGGGATCGCATCCTTGACAAGATTCAAAGAGATATCGGCGGATGAAAGGAGGTGATGAAAAATGTATGCGGCAGCAGGAATGATAGTCGGCATTTATCTGATCTTAGGATTTTTGTCCAGAAAAGAGACCGCGGTGGAGACTGAGCAGAAAATTTTAATTCCCTTTTTGCGGATGGGAATGTTTCTGTATAAACGCGCCTGTATCCAAAGGCTCCCCTTGTTCTCTAACCGACAGGTGGCAAAAGATTTGGAGAGGCTTCATCCGGGGGAAAATGTGGAGAGACTTTGTGCTCAGTACTATGTGAAAAAATTGGGGCTGTCTCTACTATTATTCTTAGTAGGAACGCTTCTCGGCGCGGCTTTATATGCCAAAGAACAAAATGAGCGGATCTTGGACAATTTTGGGAGTGTGGCGCGGGGTTCTTATCGGGAGACAGCAAAAGAACTGGAAGTGGGAGCTTCCATAGAGGCCGCCGAGGTGGAACAGACCTTTCATATTCGTGTTGGGGCACAGATGCTTACAAAAGAGCAGGCAAATGAGATTTATGCCTCCTTTCGGGAGGAGCTTATGAAGGCAATTGTCGGCAAAAATAGCTCGCTTCAGGAGGTGACGGAGGATTTAAATCTGGTGGAATGTTTGGATGAGTATCCTTTTTCTGTGGAATGGAAAAGTGGGAGACCGGAGCTTGTGAGCAGCACCGGAAGCGTGACAGAGGTGGAGGAAAGTAGCGAAGTAATACTATCGGCCGTTGTTTCCTACGAAAATATGGAGTGGCAGGAAGAAATTTCCGTTCGGCTGACACCGCCCGTTCTATCCCCTGAGGAGCAGCTGCATAAGGAGCTGGAAGAGCTGCTTGTCTTGTCGGAACAGGCGGACAGGAGGCAGGAGGTCTGGACACTTCCAGGCAGTTGGAACGGGCAGCAAATTGTTTGGACACAGATTGTGGAGGACAATAGTATATTGCTCTGGGGTGCCGTGTTTGCGGTGGCTGTGCTGATCTATTTTTTGGCGGACAAGGATCTGCATGACAAGCTGGAAAGCAGGAAGCAGCGAATGAAGCGGGATTATCCCGACCTGGTTCAAAAGCTGGTACTCTATCTGGGAGCCGGTATGACGGTCAGAGGTGCTTTCACAAAGATTGCCGGAGAGTATGAGCAAAGTAAGTCAAAAGGAAAGCCGGAGAGCTTTGTCTATGAGGAGATGCTGTACACCTGCAGGGAGCTCCAGGCGGGAATTTCAGAGGGTGCAGCTTACGAACACTTTGGCAGGCGAACGGGTCTTCAGGAATACATCCGCCTGAGCACGCTGCTCCAGCAAAATTTAAAAAAGGGCAACAGTACCCTTTTGGTGCGGCTTAGGGAGGAGGCCGACAAGTCATCGCTGGAGCGGATCCAGAGCAGTCGTAAGCTAGGGGAGGAAGCTGTGACTAAGCTCCTCGTTCCCATGGTAATGATGCTCCTAGTGGTGATGGTAATGATCATGCTGCCCGCCTTTTCCTCCACAACAATGTAATTGTAAATTCACATCAAACTATGCAAAAGCAAAAAAATGCACAGTGCAGAAAGGAGAACGTATGAGTAACTTAAAAAGCATAAAGCAATTCTTGGTTGAAGAGGACGGGATGGGAACGGTGGAGGTCATTCTGATCATCGTAGTCCTGGTCGGTTTGGTATTGATCTTCAAGGATCAGATTACAAGCATTGTCAATTCTATCTTTTCTAAGATTACTTCCCAGACCAATAAAGTGTAGCAAAATGAAGGCCGGTAAAGAGAGTGCGTGCGGATGAAGAATAATTACAGAGAAAAAAAGAATTGTCGGGCCTACCTGACGGTATATCTGGCGCTGATCCTTTCAGTGCTTCTCTCTCTTGCCCTGACACTGATCGAAGGAGCGCGCAGCGGGGGGATCCGTCTGGAGACGGAATGTGTGACGGATATTGGGCTAAATAGCATCTTTGCGGAGTATCACAGGGAGTTATTTCGGCAGTATGATCTTTTTGCCATAGATTGCTCCTACGGCAGTGACTATGCTGGAAAAGGAAATGTGACACAGCATCTTAGAGAGTATTTGGAGAGAAATCTTTCCATTGAGGATGTCTTTCTGTCAGGTTGGATCTATCGGGACTTTCTGGGAATGTCCGTAAAAGATGTGGAACTGACAAAGGTGTCGATCATGACGGATGACGGTGGCGCGGTGTTTCGCAGACAGGCGGTGGAGGCCATCAAGGATGATGTGGGATTAACTCTGATGGAAGAGTTGCTTCAGTGGATACAGGTGGTAGACGCAAACGAACTGGATACCCGCGATGTGTCGGCGGAGAAACAAGAGCTGGAGGGAGAGGTTCAGCAGATGTTGGAGCATGCGGAGACGGAAAGTGCGTTGGAAAATCCCACGGATTGTCTGGAGGAGGTTAGAAGAGAAGGAATCTTAAGTTGGGTTGTCAAAGATTCCCACACTCTTTCCCACCGTACTCTTGACTTGGAGCCGCTGATTGAAAGTCGGATGAAGCAGGGAACGGTTAACCGGGGCAATTTTTCTTTGGAAGATGCTTCCGGACCGGAGCTGCTTTTAGAGCGATTTTTTTTTCAAGAATACCTTCTGAAATACATGGGGCACTATGGTCAGGAGGATGAGGAAAATGCACTTCTGTATCAAGTGGAATATCTAATTGCTGGCAGGGACAGCGACGTGGAGAATTTGCGGATCGTGGCAAACCGCCTCTGTCTGTTGCGGCAGGTGGCCAATACGGTGTACCTCTTTTCTGACGGGGAGAAATGTATGGAAGCGGAGGTGTTGGCAGATGCGTTGGCTGCCGCAGTGATGCTGCCGGAGATCGCACCCTTGATCAAATTGATCATACTGCTTGGTTGGGCATATGCTGAGAGTCTTTATGATGTGGAGGCCCTTCTGGCAGGGGGGAGGATTCCACTGATCAAGGATGCCGGTACTTGGCACTACAGTATGTTTGCAGCTTTTCAACTGGGTGACCACGGCGGTGTGCAGGAGTCGCAAGGCTTGTCCTACGAGGATTATCTCAGGATCTTTATGATGCTGACCAGTCAGGATACTTTGACTGCCAGAGCTATGAATATGGTGGAAGCGGATATCAGACAGACGCCGGGGAACGCTAATTTCCGGCTGGATGGCTGTTATGCCCAGGTGGAGGCTGATATCCGCATCGATAGTGTTTATGGTTACAACTATCAAATTACAAGGCAGAGAAGGTATTGACACGAATGTCATAAATAAGAAAGGAAGGTGAGCAGCGATGTCCCCTTTACGGAGGAAAACTCCCTTTTTGCAACCAACAATAATACACAAAAGTCCTTCTCCGAGGCATGACAACAAACATTTAGGTTTTGCCCAAAACCTGATTTTTCGGGTTTTCAACCCAGCCTCCCTAAAGGGGATATCGCTGCCCACCTTTCTTTCAAAAGGATTGCCCTTTTTGTATCGCAGGGTGTCCGCCAGTATGACAGTGGAAGCCGCGGTAGTACTGCCATTGTTTGTGTTCTTTTTCATCAATTTAGGATGCGCAATAGAAATGATCCGCCTTCATGGAAATTTGCAGTTAGCACTGCGGGAGACAGGGAACCGGCTGAGTGTCTATGGTCATGCCCTTGGGTCTGGGAATGAGGAAGGGGGAAATGGTTTCCTTCAAGAAGTGTCGGATATAGCTTTTTCCTACACCTACGTGAAAAGACAGATAGTAGACTATGCAGGTGAAGAATATCTGAACCAATCTCCTCTCAGCTATGGGACAGATGGATTGCAGTTTGTGGAGAGCGAGCTCTTTACATCGGAGGATACCTTTGAGATTGTGTTGACCTATGCGGTGTCACCTTGGCTTCAGGTGCCGGTGGTAAGACCCTTTAGAATGGTCAACAAATATTATGGGCACATCTGGAACGGCTACCAATTGCCGGAAACATCTTTTGGAGGAGAAGAGCAAGCGGATTTTGTCTATGTGGCACAGAACGGAACGGTATACCATGATGATAGGAACTGTTCCCATTTGTCGCTGGCTATCCGGCAGGTGGGCGCCGGGCAGGTGGAACAGGAGCGAAACGCAAACGGCGGAAGGTATACCGCCTGTGAAAAATGTGCAAAAGGACTCATGCCGCATGCGGTGTACATTGGTGAAGAAGGGGACCGGTATCACTATGACCGGGATTGTTCCGGTTTGAAAAGAACTGTGTTTACTATGACAAGGCAAAAAGCAAAAGAGCAATACCGACCATGCTCACGATGTGCAAAGTGATACGTGGCAGCGAGGAGTGAAAGTATGTGGAAGATGGTGGGAGTTTTGATCTACCTATTGGCGCTCAGTTTTATGGATATTCGGGAGAGAAAGGTCAGTGTAGCATGGCTGGCGGCAGGAGCGATTGCGGTTTGTGGTTTTTTTCTGTATGAGGGAACGATGGTTGGAACAGACGGGAGAGAGTTGATAACCGGAAGCCTGTTGGGGGCAATACCGGGTATCTTCATGCTGGTGGTCGCCCGACTGACAGGAAAAGCGGGATATGGAGATGGACTTGTGCTGATTCTTTTGGGAATTAGTTACGGGTATCTTTGCAGCATTGTAATTTGGTGCCTCAGCCTTTTTTTGCTGTCTCTGTGTTCTGTTGTGCTGCTGTTGTGCCAGCGGGTGAAAGGAAGTACGCAGATGCCCTATCTGCCATTTTTAACAGCGGCATATGTGTGTGCCTGTTTTTTCAAGATCGGATAAAAGGAGGAAAGAGATGAAACATAAGGTAAGTGCATACTTTACCGTGGAGGCAGCACTGGTGTTACCGATTGTATTTGGTGTGACTATTTTGGTGATATATCTCATGTTTTTCCAGTATGACCGATGTTTGATGGAGCAGGACATGGGGGCGCTTGCGCTGTATGGAGCGACCGTTCAGGCTGGCGACAACGAGGAACGGATGCGGCAGTTATTGAATCGAGCAGGTAGTATCTACGAAGAAAAATATGTGGCGTGGGACAACACGGAGATTGGCATGAAGTTGGAAAGTGGAAAGTTGAAAATAGAGCGAAAGGGAAGCCTTAAGTTTCCTTTTCCCGGTCTGGCCTTTTGGAGCAGTGAAAATGTGTGGGGAACGTCTGTCAGGTATGAAAATACTTTATTGTCTCCCACAACGATGATAAGAACATGGCAAAAAATAACAGGAGGAGAATAAATGCTACAGACAGAGTTTGTTAAAAATTTGCACTGCAATTATGAGCGAGTGCTGTTGGAGAAAAAGCCGGAAGAGAAAAGATATCAGTATTGTATTCTTGCGAGAGGAGGCATCAAAGGTCTGCTTCCCTGTAGTTTGCGATATATGAACGGTCTGGCCTATCTATACTATGATATCACTTCTAAGCAGAGTGTGGAGCAGCTTTTTGTAAAGAGAGCGATCGGCAGGCAATGGGTGAAAGACTTCCTATGGAGTTTTCAGCAGATACGACAAGAACTGGGAAGATTTCTTTTGGAGGAGCGGAACATCCTGTGGTATCCCCAGCAGATCTTTCAGGATCTGGAACAGAATATTTTTTCTTTTTTATATATGCCTTACTATGAGGGAGAAGAGAATGGGTTTCACAGTTTTCTGGAGTTTCTTGTGGAGCATATCAACTATGAGGACGAAGGCTTGGTGGATTGTGTGTATAAAATGTATGAGAGATTTGAACAAAATGGAGATGTCTATCTTCAGGGGCAGATTTTTGAGGATGTGAAGCTTTTGGACGGCGAACAGACAGCGCCTGAGAATAATTTGCGGGAGGAATGGAGTGCTGAGAATATGGAAGATCAGGTGGTCATTATCGAGGAGAAAGAACCGGGGATCAGTGTGCAGGAAAAGAGAGGACTATTCTCTTTTTTGGAGAGTAGAAAGAGAAAGAGCAGGGAACAGCGAGATCGCTATCGGCAAAATTTACAGCTTTCCATGGAGGGACATGCGGTGGCGGAAGAGTTCCCTTACGGGGAGGAGGATTATGGGAGAACTGTTTACATTGCGGAACCAAAAGAGAAAAAGAATATCGTGCGCAGATTATATACATCGGAGGGGAAGATTGTCGCTCAACTGGATGAGAACAGCTTGACCATTGGGAAAAAGAAAGGGGAGGTGGATCTGATGTTGGAGGATCTGTCCATCAGCCGTGTACATGCCAGAATCACAAAAGAAGGGGAGGACTATTATCTGGAGGATATGAATTCCACCAATGGAACGACCAAGAATGGTCTGCGCCTTCAGCCCTATGAGAAGCGAAAATTGGAGGAAGAAGATGAGATTCAGTTGGGTTCCATTTCTCTGACTTTTCGATAATGCAGCTGTGGGGCAGGGGCTCTAAATAGTCTATAATTATCCTTACAGGTTGACGAAGAGCAGTAAATAGTGGTACATTTGATTATGGGTTCTCTGATATCTGTATCAGAGGAAAGGGGAGCGATGCCTTGGACAGGTGGAAGGATTTGCCTATAGTCAGTGCCACGCTGGTAGCGATAAATATATTTGTATTTCTGATATGTACTTTTACCGGCAATCTGTTATATAATATGGGAAGAATGGATGCGTGGTCAGTGCTGATAAGTGGAGAGTACTTTCGAGTTTTATGGGCGCTCTTTCTGCACGGTGACATAGGACATATTTTTAACAACATGCTGATACTCTTTTTTTTGGGAGCCATGATAGAAAAGGAAGTAGGACATATTCGTTACACCTTATTCTATTTTCTGTCAGGAATTGGAGGAAACTTGTTGTCTCTATGGTACAAGGTGCAGACAGGCGATATGTCGGGAAGTATTGGAGCCAGCGGGGCGGTATTCGGCTTGGATGGAGTGTTGCTCGCCATGGTACTTTTTTCCAAGAGACGTATGGAGAATGTTACGATACCCCGGGTACTCTTGATGATCGCTTATTCTCTGTACAGCGGTTTGACGGGGCAGAATGTAGACAATGCCGCTCACATCGGAGGACTGGTGACAGGTTTTCTTGCGGGTATGATCATGTGTGTATTTCAGAAACTGAAAATGGTGAAGAATAACAGATAAGAGGTGTAGTTGTGAATATCAATATTTATTATGGTGGGCGGGGAATCATTGATGATCCCACAATATACGTTATCAACAAGGTTCAGGAGATCTTGGAGGAACTTCGTGTCAAAGTGACACGCTACAATCTTTTTGAGGCAAAGAACTCCATTGCGACTTTGCCACAGACGCTGAAGGAGGCAGATGGCATCATCCTTGCCACCACAGTGGAGTGGTATGGAATTGGCGGTTATATGCAACAGTTTTTGGATGCTTGTTGGCTTTTTGGTGACAAAGAGAGGATTGCGCAGATTTATATGGCTCCCATCGTCATGTCTACCACCTATGGAGAACGGGAGGGTAAGCTGAATTTATCCACTGCTTGGGAAATTCTGGGAGGACGTCCTTGCAGCGGTATCTGTGGCTATATTGAGAACACGCTGGCGCTGGAGATGAATGAGCAGTATCTTCATGTTATAGAGAAAAAGGCGGAGAATATATATCGTACGATCAACCAGCGTATGGCTAGTTTCCCGGCCAGCAACCAAGCGGTGAAGCAGATGGCTTCCCCGCCACAGGCGATTGATCTGACCCCTCAGGAAACGGAGCAGCTATCTCAATATGTGACGGATGACAGCTATGTGCGGAGGCAAAAGGAGGATATTCAAGAACTGACCAGTTTGTTCCGCGACAAGATGAACAATGAAGAGGCACAGAGCGAGGAAGAATATCTGGTGGAACTGAAGAAAGCTTTTCGGCCGCAACAAGGAATTGAGGCGACTTATTTCATTAACATAGAAGAGAAACCGACACCTCTTATCATCAAGGTAACCGATTCAAATCTGGAATGTTACTATGGGGCGGAGGAACCATCCGATGTGGAAATGCAGCTGAACCGCGCCGCTATGGAGGATATTGTGAACGGCAGGATGACTTTCCAAAGGGCATTTATGTCGGGGGCCATGAAGATGAAAGGTGATTTTCGTGTGCTACGGTCGATGGATCAGATTTTTCAGTTTGTGGAGTAATAGCGAATGGCCATCAGTCGAAAGTGAGGAATGAGAAATGAAGAAAAATGACTGCATCTTCTGTAAAATTGCAAACGGTGAGATTCCCTCTAAGACTTTGTATGAGGATGAAGAATTTCGCATGATTTTGGATCTGAACCCTGCCACCAAAGGGCACGCTCTGATCCTGCCTAAGGACCATGCGGATGACCTGTATGGACTTTCTGACGGGCAAGCGTCCAAAATTATGTTGCTGGCCAAGAAAATGGCGGTAAAAATGACGGAGAAGTTGCAGTGTGATGGCCTTAACCTGATTCAGAACAATGGTGAAGCGGCGGGACAGACAGTAAGACACTTTCATCTCCATCTGATTCCACGCTATACGGATGACGGACAACAGTTGGGATGGAAACCTGGGGAGACCACGCAGGAAGAACTGGAAGAAGTCAGAAAGCAGATTACGGGTTAAGGGAGTACTTATGAGAACGATAGCTGTGAATCTGGTGACGCAAAGCATAAAAGAAATGTGTATCGAGGCGAATCATTTTTTGTCAGAGGATATGCGTGAGGCATTACAGGCTGCCGCCGAGCAGGAGAAAGCTCCTCTGGGAAAGCAGATTCTGGAGCAGCTTCAGGAGAATTTACAGATTGCTGGAGAGGACATGATCCCTATCTGTCAAGATACGGGAATGGCCGTAATTTTTTTGGAGATCGGTCAGGCCGTACACTTTGAGGGTGGTGCTCTGGAAGATGCTATCAATGAGGGTGTGCGCCAGGGCTATAAGGATGGTTATCTGAGAAAATCTGTGGTTCGCGATCCCTTGGAGAGAGAAAACACGAAAGACAACACACCGGCGATCATTCACTATGATATTGTGCCTGGCGATCAGGTGAAGATCACGGTTGCACCAAAAGGTTTTGGAAGTGAGAATATGAGCCGTGTTTTTATGTTGAAACCCGCGGACGGAATAGAAGGGGTAAAAAACGCTGTGCTCACTGCTGTCAAAGATGCCGGCCCCAATGCCTGTCCGCCTATGGTTGTGGGCGTGGGGATAGGGGGAACCTTTGAAAAATGTGCCCTAATGGCGAAGCAGGCATTGACACGTCCTGTAAAAGAGCGCTCAAAAATTCCCTATGTGAGAGAGCTGGAAGAGGAGCTGCTTGCGAAGATTAACCGTTCCGGAATTGGTCCGGGAGGATTAGGAGGAAGTACCACTGCTCTCGCGGTCAACATTAATACCTACCCCACTCACATAGCGGGGCTGCCAGTAGCGGTCAATATTTGCTGCCATGTGAACCGACATGCGGTGAGGACAATATGATTTGTCAGCGCATAGAATAATGGAGGAGCAAATGGATAAATATATTAAGGTACCGCTTGTGCAGGAGGATGCGCGTTCTCTACGGGTGGGAGATTACGTATATCTAACGGGAACTATTTACACAGCGAGGGATGCAGCGCACAAGAGAATGTACGAGGCGCTGGCTCAGGGCGAGAAGCTTCCAATGGATATGACGGACAACGTGATTTATTATATGGGGCCGTCTCCTGCCAGAGAGGGAAAACCGATAGGATCGGCCGGACCCACCACTGCCAGCCGTATGGACAAATATGCCCCTTCCCTCTTGGACTTGGGTTTAAAGGGTATGATTGGAAAGGGTAAGAGAACCAAGGAGGTTCAAGAAGCGATCGTGCGTAATGGTGCAGTATATTTTGCGGCCGTAGGTGGAGCTGGTGCTTTATTATCCCGTTCCATTACTTCCTCTGAGGTGATCGCGTATGATGACCTTGGCACGGAGGCGATCCGCAAGCTGACGGTTGAGAAATTTCCTGTCATCGTGGTGATCGACTCCGAGGGGAATGATCTGTATGAGACGGCGATTGCGGATTACCGGGAGGAGGATTAGCCATATAAACAAGCGGATACACAAATCGCAGTGAAAAGAATATTAAATAAGCAAAAAAGCGATTGACAAAAAGTGTGGCCTTATGTATAATAACATTTGCGTCACGGAAAAGGCGTACAATGACATATTGGTAGAGATGCAATTCAGATTATGGAGAAATACTCAAGAGGCTGAAGAGGCGCCCCTGCTAAGGG
>JAFLRM010000056.1 GCA_022511465.1 Acetatifactor sp.
ACCTATGGTAAGGCTACCGGTAATACTCCTGATGGACGTAAGAAGGGCCAGCCTTTCGCTCCCGGTGCTAACCCTATGCACGGCCGCGATACTCATGGCGCAGTAGCATCTCTGGCTTCCGTATCCAAGCTGCCTTTCAATGATGCACAGGACGGTATCTCCAATACCTTCACCATCATCCCTGGCGCTCTGGGCAAAGAGGATCAGGTATTTGCAGGTGATATCGAGTTAGATCTGAACAAATAAGACCATAGGGAGGAATACACAATGGACGAGAAAGCAATGATTGATGACCTTGTAAAGATGCTGGACTCCGGCATGACAAACGGTGTCGGACATGTAAATGTTGACACGGAAGCAAGCGAACAGTCAAAGAACGTTCAGACGATGGGCTGCACGGACTGCTCCAGAACACCGTTAGCCTGCAGTGTACCCACTCTTCATGAAGGTTTAGATGATTATCAATAATATCAATAAAATAGGAGGAAAAACTATGGCAGACGTAAATGCAACACAGGTAAACAACCTGGTAAACTTATTGGATGGTTATGCAACTAAAGGCGGCCATCATCTGAACGTAAACGTATTGAACAGAGATGTGCTGAAGGACGCTCAGCAGCATCCTGAGAACTATCCTCAGCTCACTATCCGTGTATCCGGATATGCAGTTAACTTCATTAAGTTGACTCCCGAGCAGCAGGCTGACGTTATCTCCCGTACATTCCACGAGAGCGTTTAAGCCACAACGGAATAGTTACCAAGGATAAGAGAACCCGGGAGGATGATTTCTCCCGGGTTTTTTTACAAAGTGCTGTAATCTGAGAAAGGAAGAAAAACTATGCAAGGCAGAATTCATTCTCTGGAAAGCTTTGGTACAGTGGATGGCCCCGGCACCCGTTTCGTCGTGTTTGTACAGGGCTGCCCCATGAGATGTGCCTACTGTCACAATCCGGATACATGGGAGATGAACGGAGGGACTCTGATGGAGCCCGCCGAGATCATTGAACAGTATGATCGCAATGCTGCATTTTACACCAACGGCGGCGGCATCACTGTCACCGGCGGTGAGCCTCTGATGCAGGTTGATTTTATGATCGATCTGTTCACTCTGGCCAAGAAAAAGAATATCCACACCTGCATTGACACCTCCGGCATTGCCTTTAATCCAGACAACGCCCCTTTCCTTGAAAAATTGGACAAACTGATTACCTTGACGGATCTGGTGATGCTGGATATCAAGCACATTGATCCTGAAAAGCACAAGGACTTGACCGCACAGCCCAATGATAATATTTTGAAGTTTGCGGCTTATTTGGACGAGAAGAATGTGGATATGTGGATCCGTCATGTGATCGTACCCGGCATCACGGATGACGATAAATATCTCTTTGATCTGGGCTACTTTATCGGTCAGTTCCGCAACCTGAAGGCTCTTGACGCACTCCCCTATCACACTATGGGCAAACCAAAATATGAGAAGCTTGGAATGAAATACAAGCTGGAGGGCGTGGAACCCATGAACAAGGGCGTGCTTCTGGAGAAAAAGAAGGTCATTCTGGACGGAATTCGAAAAAGACGTGCCGAGATGGAAACGTCCTGATGGCAGAAGTTTGAAAAAAAGTTTTCATTTAAAGCTTGTATTCAATCCCCATTTATATTACAATGTAACAAAGGATTTATTATACGTTTTAAGGAGGATTTGGACTATGGCATATGTAATTGGCGATGCTTGTGTATCTTGTGGTGCTTGTGAGGCTGCATGTCCTGTTGGCGCTATCAGCGCGGGTGATGGCAAATTTGAGATCGATCCCGACAAGTGCATCAGCTGCGGTTCCTGTGCAGGCGGATGTCCTGTTGGAGCTATCTCTGAGTAATTTCCATCCAATGTCAAATGTAGTACGAAGGCATTTCAAAAAATGAAATGCCTTTTCTTTTTGTGTGTTTTCATATCAATCGGCTTCTTCTCTTTCCCCTTTTCAACCACAGAAGTCTCCACTTTCTTTTCTTTTTTTGCAGCACGCTTTAACTTTCGGGACGCGCTCTTGGAACGAAGCAGCTCGTCCATCTTCTTGTAATATTCCTCGCTTCTCTGCTCTTGTCTTCGGTCCCTCTCCTCCTCGCGCTCCTCCTGCACTCGAAACTGGTAATCCAACTCTTTCACCACGCTCTCACGAATCTCCCGACAGAGCTCTTGATTATTCTCCTGAAGCGTCTCGCGGATCAACTGTTGGAGCAGCCATTGCAAGCGTTTGGACTTCTCTTCACGATCTTCCGGAATAACTTCGGGATCCGCCGGCCGACTGGCCACAATGTTGATGGCCATCTGGCTGCTCTCCTCCACTTCTTTCGGCTTGTCCATTTTCTCCTGAACTATCTGTTCTCCCACTCTGTCACCGTCCTCCTGAGGCAACACGTCCAGTCTGCCATCTTTTAAGATCATTTTGATCGCTTTCAATTGCAATCCCCTCTCTTTCATACCCTTAATTTGTTTAAAGCGCTCTACGTCCTCCTCCGTATAGTAGCGGTGTCCCAACTCATTGCGCTTGATCGGCAAGTGCAGTTCCTCCTCCCAATAGCGCAGCACATGGCTCTCCACCTTTACCTCTTTTGCAGCATCAGAAATCAATAAATACTGGCTCATAATGTTTCTCCTTTCTTATGGACATTGATATAAAATAATATTGTAAAAATGAAAAAGAGAACGCATCTGTAACTCAACACGTTCTCTTTCGTATGTGTATTTAGTTAAAGCCTCGGACGAGCTAATGCCGCGATCTCTCCAAATTGGCAAACTTGGTGTACTCCGGCAGCCAAGCCAGTTCTACCGTGCCGATAGGGCCGTTTCTCTGCTTCGCTATGATGATCTCGGAAACACCTTTCTTCTCGCTGTCATGGTTGTAATAGTCATCGCGGTAGATGAACATTACCACATCGGCATCCTGCTCGATGGCCCCCGACTCACGCAAGTCGGACAGCATGGGTCTGTGATCCGGTCTCTGCTCCACTGCACGGGAAAGCTGGGACAACGCGAGTACCGGTACATTCAACTCTCTGGCCAGCGCCTTCAGGGAACGGGAAATATCGGATATCTCCTGCTGTCTGGAATCGGTACGACCAGTGCCATTCATCAACTGCAAATAGTCAATAATAATCATGGCCAGCTCATTTTCCAGTTTCAGCTTTCTGCACTTGGAACGAAGCTCCGAAACTGTGATGCCCGCTGTATCATCAATCATCAATCGCGAGCGCCCTATGATGCCCGCGCTCTCAATCAATCGCTCCCACTCCTGATCATTTAGCTGACCGGTTCGAAGCTTCTGGGCATCCACGCTGGATTCCAGCGAAAACATACGGTTGATCAGCTGCTCCTTGCTCATCTCCAGACTGAAGATCGCCACAGATTTATTTTGCTTGAAAGCCACATACTGTGCAATATTTAACGCAAAGGCCGTCTTTCCCATGGAGGGACGCGCCGCGATCAGCACCAGATCGGAGGGCTGCATTCCTGCCGTTCGATAGTCCAGATCCGTGAATCCGGTAGCAATACCGGTCACGTTTCCCTTGTTGCGGGAAGCCGCCTCAATCCTATCCATGGCGTTCATAACTACCTGACGGATCGGTGTAAAATCATTTGTATTTCGCTTCTGTACCAACTGGAAGACCCGCTTTTCCGTATCCTCCAGGATAAATTCCAAACTTTCCTTGCCCACATAGCAAGTGTTAGCAATCTCTTCATTCAGTCGGATCAGCTTGCGCAGCGTCGCCTTCTCCGCCACGATGGCAGCATAGTACTTGATATTGGCCGAGGTAGGCACCGCCGTGATCAGATCCCGGACAAATTCCAAACTGCTCACCTCCGGCGGGACATCCTTCTCCCTCAGACGGTTCTGCAGCGTGACCAAGTCCACAGGACTTCCCTCGTTATTGAGCTCCTCCATCGTCTCAAACAGCACACCGTATTGCTTATTGTAAAAGTCTTCCCCCGTAATCAGCTCAGATGCCACCACAATGGCCTCCCTGTCCATGATCATGGAACCGATAACTGACTGCTCAGCTTCCACGCTGTGGGGCAGGATCCGCTTTATTACATTTTCATCCATAGCCGGCATATGTTAAACAACCTTTCTATGTTTCTACGCTTCCACTACCTTCACATTCAGCTTGCCGGTCACCTGAGGGTGAAGCTTCACCGTCACTTCGTAGGAACCAAAGCTCTTCAAACTCTCGGGAAGTTGAATCTTTTTCTTGTCAACCTCCAGATTATGCTGCTGCTTAAAGGCGGTTGCAATCTCTTTGGAAGATACAGAACCAAATGCCTTTCCGCCTTCTCCAGCTTTAATCTTAACCGTCACTTGCTTGCCCTCCAGTTCTGCCGCAAGAGCTTTGGCAGCATCCAACTGCTCCTGAGCGATCTTGGCATCGTTTGCTTTCTGGAGTTTCAGGTCGTTCATATTCTTGGGCGTGGCCTCTACACCAATCTTTTTGGGCAAAATATAATTTCTCGCATATCCATCACTGGCATCAATAATGTCTCCCTTTTTGCCAAGCTTTTTCTCATCTTGTAATAAAATTATCTTCATGGCATCCAATCCTTTCCCATTATCTGATCACGATCAAATCTCATTGTTCTCCAGCATGCTGTCTATGGTGTGTTTGAGCACACCGATGGCCTCCGCGATACCGGCTCCTTCCATTTGGCAAGCTGCAGTACTCAGGTGACCACCACCACCCATGCGCTCCATGATGATCTGCACATTAACTTCATCGATCGATCTGGCGCTGACATAAATTTTGCCTTGATAATCGGTCAACACAAAGCTGGCCTTGATACCCCGGATATTCAGCAACTCGTTAGCTGCCTGCGCGCCAATGACTGTAGGGCTGGGCAGATCATCCGCCGTACAAACGGAGATGGCAAAGTACTGTCTGTAAATCTCTGCCTGGCTCACAGCGTCCGCCTTGGCCTTGTACTCCAACGCATCCTCGCGGAACAGCTTCCGCACGCGGGTCACATCCGCGCCACTTCTTCTCAGGAACGCCGCCGCCTCAAATGTTCTGACTCCGGTCTTGGTCATAAAGTTATTGGTATCGATCATAATGCCGGAGTACATACAATCCGCCTCCTCAGGACGTATCTTGATATTCTCGTAGGTATATTGTAGGATTTCCGACACCATCTCGCAGGCTGAAGAAGCATAGGGCTCCACATAGGAGAGAGTAGCATTCTCAATGGTCTCCGTACCCTGTCTGTGGTGATCCAAAACTACCACGGACTTACAGAAGCGGAGCAGATCAGGACACTCCGTGATGGATGGCTTATTTACATCCACCACCACCAGCACGGTGTTGCTGCCCGCCAGTTCAATGGCGCGCTGACTGTCGATGATCATATCCTCCTCGTACTCCGGATTATTCCGAAACAGTTCTACAAGGGGCTGAATTGCGTTTGGAACCTCACTCAGCACAATATTACTCTTGCGCCCAAGCGTCTGGGCTATCCTATAGATACCCACCACCGCACCAAAACTGTCCGCATCCGGCATGCGGTGCCCCATGACAAGGACTCTGTCCTTGCTGGTAATGATCTCGCGGAGGGCGTGCGCCTTGACACGTGCCTTGACACGAGTGTTCTTCTCCACCTGTTGGCTCTTGCCGCCATAGTACGTGATGCTCTCGGGAGTCTTGATCACCGCCTGATCGCCGCCGCGCCCCAGCGCAAGATCGATGGCATTGCGGGAAAACTCATAATTCTGCGCATAGGTCAACCCGTCCAGCCCAATACCTATGCTGATAGTCACAGCCATCTCGTTTCCGATGTTGACCGTCTTGATTTCCTCCAACAGATCAAACCGGTTCTCCTGAAGAGAAGCAATCGCTTTCTTGCGCAGGATCACCAGATACTTATCCTTCTCCAACTTCTTACAAATGCCGTCCAGTGCGGAGATATACTTGTTGACTTTTCTGTCGATCAGCGCGATCAAAAGAGAACGTCTTACTTCCTCCACGCTCTCCAGCGCCTCCTCGTAGTTGTCCAGATAGATCATTCCAACCGCAAGACTCTGATCATCCACCTCTTGCAGAGCAATGCTCAAGGCAGTCTCGTCAAAAAGATACACCGCGATCAGATAACCGTTGTAGCCGTCCGCTTCGATCATGTCGCTGTTCTCTGCCATCTCCCTAAGGGAAATCTTGCGGAACTTAGCCACATACTCACAACCATTATACTCTAACTCATACTGCGCTTCCTCCACTCCGGTGTCATCCGGCAGCCTGTCTCTTGTGATGGTGGGAAACAGTGCTGTGATAGACTTATTATATCCCTTTGGCTGGTTGACAGCGATCTCAAAGGCAATGTTAGTCCAAATGACCTTACCCCCGTCATCCAACAGAGCGTAAGGAATATCCAGATCCCGGAGAAGTTTGCGCTGAATCTGCCCATATTCGGTTGCAAAGCTGATCAACTCATTCATAATGACCGGCTTATTATAGAAATAGCGGGTCAGTGTGATAATAAAATAAATTACCGTAAAGCAATTCAACAGAATACCCGCACGATAGTCAATCAGGTAAATTGCGGCATTTACCGCGCACAAAAGGAAGCCCAGATAAATGCTGAACTGAATATAGGATTTTATTCTTCCTCTTAATTTGATCCGATTCTTCATATAAGCCTCTATGTTGGAGAAACTCTCCAGCTACGTGTTCATGTACCTCAAAAAAGGCAACGGCATACACCCTTACTAACTAAGTATACCAAATTATTACACACTATGCTACAATTTAATTTGTCATTTTGTGTCAGAATTCGCATTTTTTTAGAGCGCATGCTATAAAAAATGGCTTTCACGTTACTTTTCACAGATTATGCAGAGCAGTTTTCCATGAAATAAAAAGAGCGACAACCTTTGTTGCCGCTCTTTGTCATTCTGTAAGATTTCAGGATCAATCCTGTACATAGGGCATCAGGGCAATGTGACGCGCTCTCTTGATCGCAACGGTCAGCGCTCTCTGATGCTTTGCGCAGTTGCCTGTAATACGGCGGGGAAGAATCTTGCCTCTCTCGGACACGTATCTCTTCAACTTATTGGTATCCTTGTAATCAATCACATTATCCTTGCCGCAGAATACACAGACTTTCTTTCTTCTGCGCACGCCGCCTTTTCTTCTTGCGGGAGAATCAGGTTTCTCTGCCTTATTAAAAGCCATGTCAATACCTCCTATTGGAATCAAAACTTAGTTAAACGGTAATTCTTCGTCAATGCCGTCGGGAATGTTCATAAAGCCATCACCTGCACCGGAGGGCGCGGGAGCGCTGCCGCCACCATTATAACCGCCACTGTTGTAGCCGCCATCTCCTCCGCCGGAAGCATTCTTGCTCTCCGCAAACTCGATCTCGTCTACCATCACGCGCACACTGTAGACCATCTGGCCATCCTTGTTGGTGTAGTTGTCATTCTGAACCCTGCCGCTCAAAACAATCTTCACACCCTTGTGCAGATAACGCTCAATAAACTCTGCCTGTCTGCCAAACGCGGTACAGTTGAAAAAATCTGCGTCGGGCTCGCCCTCGCGCTTAAATCTTCTGTCCACCGCGATAGAAAAACGCGCAACTGCGGTCTGGTTAGCGCCCTGAGAATATCTCACCTCAGGATCTCTTGTTAAACGTCCCATAAGAATTACTTTATTCATACTTCTTTCTCGCTTTCTATTATGCCTCGTCCTGTCTAACGCATAAGTATCTGATCACGTTATCCATGATGCGGATACGGCTCTCGATCTCAGCGGGAGCGGTGCTCTCAGCCTCAAATCTGATGAAGTAGTAGAAAGCTTCCTTCATCTTCTGAACTTCGTAAGCAAGTCTCTTCTTACCCCAGTCGTCCACTTCTGTGATCTTGCCGCCGAATCTCTCGACGAGAGCCTTACATTTGTCAACAACTGCTGCTCTCTCTTCATCTTCGATCTTAGCGCTGACAATAACGGCTAACTCATACTTGTTCATGCTCTTGTTACCTCCTTTTGGTCTCTGGCCCACGTCCATAGCGTGAGCAAGGAATTAATATATCACGAATTGTTATGATACCATATTTTTGGAATAAAAGCAACAAATAAGTCATATTTTTTTACAAGAAATTTCCACGCCGATTTTATTATAGGCGTCGCACAATAGTATGTAAAGTGTTTAAATGCTCTGAAAGAAAAATTTCCTATATCTTGCAGGATATTATCTTTTTACCCTTGTTAAATTTAACCAAATATGGTAGTATAAAGAAAATAAAAATATACATTATTCACTAAATCAAAAAAGGAGAAACGATATGGCAAAAGAGATGATTGCAATGATTTTAGCCGGTGGACAGGGCTCCAGATTGTACGCCCTGACACAGAATCTGGCTAAACCCGCAGTTCCTTTTGGCGGAAAGTATCGTATTATCGACTTCCCGCTCTCGAACTGTGTGAACTCCGGCATTGATACCGTCGGCATCCTGACGCAGTATCAGCCACTTGTACTGAACGAGTATATAGGAAACGGACAGCCTTGGGACCTTGACCGATTATATGGCGGTGTCCATGTACTGCCTCCCTACCAGCAAGCATCCGGCTCTGACTGGTATAAGGGTACGGCAAACGCGATCTACCAAAACCTTTCCTTTATTAACCGGTACGATCCTCAGTATGTGATCATCCTGTCGGGCGACCAGATCTGCAAACAGGACTACAACGACTTCCTGCAGTTCCACAAGGAAAAGGGAGCAGAGTTCAGCGTTGCCGTTATGGAAGTTCCCTGGGAGGAAGCTTCCCGCTTTGGTCTGATGGTTACCGATGACACGGACAAGATCACGGAGTTCCAGGAGAAGCCCAAAGAGCCCAAGTCCAACCTCGCCTCTATGGGTATCTATATCTTTAACAAGGACGTGCTTGAGAAATATCTGCGCGAGGACGAGGCAAATCCCAACTCCTCCAACGATTTCGGCAACGATATCATTCCTAACCTGCTTCGGGACAACCGCAAGATGTATGCTTATCGCTTCAACGGTTATTGGAAAGATGTGGGAACCATCTCCTCCCTCTGGGAAGCCAACATGGAGATCATGGATCCCGAGCACAGCGGTATCAACCTGTTTGACGAAGACTGGAAGATCTACAGCCGCAACAGCGGCATGACCGGCCACAAGATCGGTGCCGACGCAGTTGTGGAGAACGCAATGATCACTGACGGCTGTCGCATCGAAGGTACCGTAAAGCACTCCATCCTCTTCGCAGGTGTTCAGGTGGAGGAAGGTGCAGTGGTGGAGGATGCCGTTGTCATGGGCAACTCCGTGATCAAGGCCGGTGCCAAGGTCAGCCACTGTATTGTCGCAGAAAACGCTTATATCGGCCAGAACGCTGTGGTGGGTGCAATGCCCGGCAACGGTGAAGAAGGCGTTGCTACCGTAGGCCCCGGCGTGCAGGTCGGCGACCGTGCCCAGATTGGCCCCAAGGCTATGGTAAGTAATAACGTAAAGGATGGTGAAACGCAATGGTAAATTCCACTCAGCAAGCATTAGCTATTATCTTCCCCAACAGCTATGACAACGAAGTGCCCTCTCTGGTTAACGAGCGCCTGATGGCGTCGATTCCTTTTGCAAGCCGTTACCGCCTGATCGACTTTTTGCTCTCCAGTCTGGTTGACTGCGGCATTGACAATATCTCTGTGATCGTCCGTAAGAACTATCTATCCCTGATCCGTCATCTGGGAAATGGACGCACATGGGATCTGTCCCGCAAAAGTGGCGGTCTGAACATTGTGCCTCCCTTCGCAGAGAAGACAGTCAAGGTCTACAATGGTCGTGTGGAGGCGCTTGCCAGCATTCTTGAATTTTTAAAGGCGCAGAAAGAGAAGTATATAATCATCTCCGATACCAATATCGTTGCCAGTTTCGATTTCAATGCAATGATCGATGCACATGTCGCAAGCGGTGCTGACGTGACCATCGCATATAAGGAGGAGCCTATTCCCTATGGTTTTATGAATCTCCAGCCCACCGCAACCACAGATTTATATTATACTCTGACCTTGGACAACGGACGTGTGACAGAGATACAGACAAACCCCAAGGACTATGGCCCCCAAAATCTCTCCATGAACATATATGTAATTGACAGAGAGTTGCTGATCAAAGAGATTACCAAAGCCTATACCAGCGGTTACGTTTATTTTGAGCGTGATATCCTGTCTCCTAATCTGAACACGCTGAATGTGCAGGGCTACAAGTATGAGGGTTATACTTCCCGCATCACTGACATGGTGAGCTATTTTACCGAGAATATGAGACTTCTGGATAATGACAATCTGGATGCTCTCTTCGGACGTGCTCCCATTTACACCAAGGTTCGTGACGACAACCCTACCCGTTACATTGGCAAGGCCAAGGTAAAAAATACTATGGTAGCTGACGGTTGCGTCATCGAGGGTGAGGTAGAGAATTGTATCCTCTTCCGCGGTGTCAAAATAGGAAAGGGTGCTGTGGTGCGCAACAGCATTATCATGGAGGACACTGAAATTATGGGAAATGCGGATGTCGACTACGTTATCACAGATAAGATGGTTACCATCGGTTCCGGCAAGGAACTAAAAGGCAACGCATCCTTCCCGGTATTTGTACCTGCGTACAAGACGATCTAGAAGTGAACATAGGTCCATTGATTGGGCTCACAGTAAAAAGAAGCGCGCTACCGGACAAGGCAGCGCGCTTCTTTTTATATTCTTTCTGTTATGAGTCTTTGTTATGTCTCCGATTCTCGGATCTCTCTCACATTTTTCTCCAAGATCCTGCGGGCGATCATAATCTGATGTCCGCAGCCCAAACACTTTAATCGAAAATCCGCTCCCGAACGGAGCACCTGCCACTCTCTGCTCCCGCAGGGATGTTGCTTTTTCAATTTCAGGATGTCCCCTACATTAATCTCCATAACGCACCTCTTTCTCCCCTACATATTCCCCACGGCTATATCCTTGATCACTCCCATAAACTCTCGCAATAGGTTGTTGGGGAGCATAGCCGGATAAGAATCGGCCGCCAGCCCCTCCAAATGCGCATAGCCCTGTTTTTTGGCAATCCCACAGGCACGGAACACATGGAAGTCGTTGGTCACCAGAACAACCCTGTCATGCCCTTTATCAAGCAGAGCACTGCTGTTAACCAGATTCGCGTTCGTGTTGGTGGAGGTGTCCTCCATCAAGATACGTTCTTCGGCAATTCCCGCATTCACCAGATATGTCTTCATACCCTCCGCCTCACTGATCGGCTCGTTGCTGCCCTGACCACCTGATACAATGACTACAGTTTCGGGGTTCTCACGCAGATACACAAGCGCTGCATCCAATCGCTTCTGCAGCACATAACTGGGGCCACTGGTCTTCCATTGTGCTCCCAGAATAATACAGTAATCCGCCCCCGGCGCCGGCCATGCGCCAAAGCTCCCCAATATCATAGTCTCCACTGTCCCAAACAGCAGAAGCCCCATTACAAATAATATAATAGAAATAACCCTCAGCCACTTGGGAATCTTTGCCATCCAATTTCTATGGGCAAGAAAAAGGGAAATGATCCCGCAAAACACTGCCAGCACACCCCAAATCAGGAAAAAATATGTTCCAAAACCCATAAACAGGCCAATACAAAGGCAATATAAGAAGCATAAAATGCCCATTATTCCCCAGATGACCGCACCCACAGATCTCTTTTTCTTAATCTGTCCCCGACGGTCCAGCTGGATCACTTTTTTGCTTTTCTCTGCCGGGATCAAACGTTCTCTTTTGCGCATCTACTTTCTTCTCACGTAATTTTTTATTATCACATTGAAATTGAAAAAACTTTTGTTACTGTACGTCGCTTTTGCATATATTTTACCATATCATGTATTCCATACTCAATAGTGCTCAGGCCCTCATTTCTTAAAATTTTCTTATGTTTTTGCGTTATCCTTTTCTCATACTCGTAAATGCAAAGCATTTATGATATAATAAGCGCAAAAGAAAATTGGAGGTATATGCTATGGAATTTAAAGAAGCTATTGAAGAGTTAAATCAAATCATTCACAAATATGACAATCTTGTCTTTTTTGGAGGTGCCGGTGTCTCCACGGAAAGTGGCATACCGGATTTCCGAAGTGTGGACGGACTGTATCATCAGCAGTATGACTATCCTCCCGAGACCATCTTAAGCCACAGCTTTTACCGCTCTAAACCGGAGGAATTCTACCGCTTTTACCGCAACAAAATGCTCTTTCTGGATGCCAAGCCCAACGCAGCTCATCGCAAGCTTGCCGAACTGGAGAAGGCTGGCAAACTGCGCGCTGTCATCACACAGAACATTGATGGACTGCACCAGGCAGCCGGCAGCCAAGTGGTTCTGGAACTGCATGGCTCTGTGCTCCGCAACTATTGTGAGCAATGTGGTCATTTCCATGACGTCCGCTATATTTTGGATGGGAGTGGAGTTCCAAAGTGCGAGGAATGCGGCGGCCCCGTGAAGCCTGACGTAGTCCTTTATGAGGAGGGCTTGAATCAAAAAACATTGAACGCCGCCGTAAATTACATTCGCAATGCCCAGGTACTGATCATCGGCGGCACCTCCTTAGCAGTCTATCCTGCGGCCGGCCTGATCGATTATTTTCAGGGAGATAAAATTGTTGTAATCAATAAATCGGCAACGCCAAGGGATAGCATTGCCGATCTACTGATACAGGCTCCTATCGGAGAAGTATTCTCCGCCATTGAGCTCTGATCGATTACTTATCTACTTAAAAAATCTATGAATTGGCAGGAGACAACTTAAACTGACCCATATTGTCATTTAACAGGGTGATATCCTGTGTCAGAGCGTTTACAATGGTGTCAGATTGACCTACGATAGTCTCCAGCTGCTCCGCCATACTGGAAGTCTCTTCCGTGGACGCCGCATTGTCCGTCGCCAGATGATTCAACTCGTTGATATTGTTTGTCACCTTGTCTCTCTGGTTGTTTACATGCTCGATCAGCTCTGCGATGGAGTTGACGGAATTCACACAGGAATTTAGGCTCTGTTCCAGCTCTGCAAACATACTGTTGGTATTCTTCAGAGCCTCCACCTGATGCCCGGACGCTTCGTTCATCTTCTGCATGATCGCAACGGACTTTGCGGAGTTATCGATCAGTTCACCAATAATGGAATTGATCTCAGATGCAGTGTTGGCTGACTGAGTTGCCAAGCTTCCGATCTCGCCCGCAACAACGGCAAAACCTCTGCCCGCCTCGCCTGCTCTAGCCGCCTCAATAGAAGCGTTCAGGGACAACAGATTGGTCTGGGATGCGATCTCACTGATCAACGTTGCCGCTTGACTGATCTTCTTAACGGATTCGTTCGTATTCTCCGTCTGTTGATACATTTCATCGATGTCAGCTTTTGTATCGGTATTAATCGTAATAAGCTCTTCCAAAGTCTTCATAGACTTTCTGGAGGAGTCCTGCATAGACTTTGCATTGACATCAAGCGCCTCAACCACTTGGGAGGTCTGGCTGATACCATCCGCCATGGAGATAATGCTCTCCGTCGCATTGGTGGTAGCCATCGCCTGAGAAGTGCTGTTCTTCGCAATTTCACCCACAGCGGTAGCCACATTTTCAATGCTCTCCCCCATCACACTAAAGTTGCCGGTAAAACTTTCCACCGCACCGGACAGATCCTTTGCCGTCTTACTCAAACTGGAGATCAGAGCCACAATGTGTGCCTGCGCCTCATTCAAAGCACTGGCTGTCGCACCTAATTCATTTTTCTGTTTCACATTGACAGGAGTAGTCAAGTCACCTTTTGACAATCGATTAGCCAAATTTTGAATTTCAATCAGAGGCTTACACAAGATATTCCCATAAATTCTGGAAACCACAAATGCCACAATCAGCATAGCAATAATGCAAACAAGGATAAGGCCGCAAAGTACTATGAAATGCCCGCTGATCTGTGTATGTACAGCCTCCATCTCCAGACTCATATCATCCACATAGTTGCCAGTGGAAACCATCCATCCCCATGGCTCAAACATCTCGGAGTATGCAACCTTGGGTGCCACTGTCACACCGTCTGATTTGGTGAAATAAAACTCATTGAATCCGCCTCCCTCGGGAGAAGTGCAGCTTGCCAGAATGGACTGGACAATCTTAACACCGTTGGGGTCCGTCAAGTCATAACGATTATTGCCTTCATTCTGCGGCAGAATCGGATGCATCACCAAGATGTAATCCGTATCATCAATCCAGAAATATCCGCTCTGATCATCTAAATAACGCATTGCTCTGACAATTTCGGCCGCCTCGGCTTTCGCCTCAGCCTCCGTCAGTTCGCCGGCTTGATACTTGTCATATTCCGCCTGTAGAACCGTGATCACGGCCTGAACCTGAGCCTTGATCAGATTGTTGTATCCGTCATTCTTGGCCGCGTCGTAATTCTCAAGCGCCATGTTCGTAGAGGAGCTCACACTGACAATCGAACTCACACCCAGCACCACAGAGGTCAAAAGCACCAGAGTCATGCTCAAAATCATCAGGGATGTCTTAAAACTTTTCTTAGCCATTTCCTACATTCATCTCCTTGCTCATTTTGTCAATCTTTATAGAACCAAATACAATATAATTTTACAACCTATTTTGGCAAAATACTAGCGGAATTTAAAAATTTCACAAAATTTTTGAAATTTTTCTCCTTGATTCATTCGGAATATACAAAATGGCTAACTATTTAGGAGCACTAACTATTATTAAATAGATGTAAATTTTCTACCCTTCCAAAAAGCCATCATATAGTTCCAGATACTCCCGAATAGAATTATTATACCAGCTGAAATCAACAGATATTGTGCTATTCACGGCCTTTTTCCATTTTTCTTCTTTCTCCTCAGTCCGCATTTTTTTTGAAAGCATTTCTACAATATCCAGCAAAACCCAGCAATCATCTGAAAAACAGAAGAATCCAACACCTTTATCCTCTTTATCAGGAAATTTTTCTATGTAATCTTCCTTCCCTTCTTTGGTACATATTTTCACAGAATTATAATCAATGACGGTATCTCTGAAAGAATCGAGCATGCTGACAACCGGTAGTACACCGCATTTCATTGCCAAGATCTGTGTAGTTCCGCAAGCCTCATTCCGGGACGGCATGAGTAATACATCCGAAGCGGAATACGCTTTGAACTCCAATTCCTCCGTATATCTGCTATAAAAAAATTTTTTAGGATATTCTTCCATCCTTTTCTCAAAAAATTTTGCGTAAGGCGAGAAATCATCTGTATTCTTATCGTCATCTCCTATAATGACAAGCTGCAAATTTAATTCCATCAGTTTTGAGAAAGTATTTTTAATATCTTCAATCCCCTTCGTAGCATTTAACCGGGATACCATGCAAAACATTGGTATTTCTGTATCCTTTTCAAGACCACATTCATTTTGGAAAACTTCTTTGTTATGTTTTTTGGCACTCTCCCAATTGCCTTCCGTTGGCATTATGTAGGCAATGTGATCCTTCTCAGACAAAAGGTTCTTTTCTTCCAGTGTGACTCCATTGCGAATGCCATGCACTTTAACACCTTTAAAATCTGGATAGTCCTGCACCGTTGCAGCATAACCTTTGCTGACAGTAGTGACAATATCAGCATTTGTGATTCCAACTTTCATAAGATTGATCTTATCATCTGGTATCCCTAATTTTATAATATCAATCTCACTATAGGCATTCATGGAGTTTAAATAACAATCTTCATTCTTCCTGCATACTAAACAATGATCACAGGTTTCATCATCGATCTCCAGATAATTCAAGATCTTTTCCTTTGAAAATATACCCTTATATCCATAAAAATGAACTGTATATACTGTCTTAAGAATATCTGCAAAATTGGCATATCTGTTTTTTATCAAAAAAGGGATCAATGCAGTCTGGTAGTCATTACAATGTATGATCGTCGGCATAAAATCCAGGACATTATTCAATGATTCCATAACCGCAAGGTTAAATGCAACACAATCTTTTTCAATCTCCGAATGATCAAACACGTTATCCGCTTCAAAGCAGCCCTCTATATTAAGAAGATAATAATTTACACCATTCCAACGGAATTTCTCAATTTTGCATCCCCTTTCTGTATTACCCAGAGAAATTTTAAAATCTATGTCATTTGGATTATGATTCATAAGTTCAATATCAAATTCTTTGTCATTTGAAGCCTTGTCTGAACGTATAGTCTTTCCATCTTCGGTAAAATGAATCTCAAAGTATTCTTCGTCAATTTTTGTTCCAATACGATATCTCGTTGAAAAGGCTCTCATCAGCTTTTTATATTTTGGTAAAATGATGCCAGCCGTATTCACAAAAGGAGAAAGAGATTTGATATAGGAATATGCGACCTCGCCCAACCCGCCAGTTTTCAAAAAGGGTCTGGCCTGGAATGTGGCATATAGCACATTGTTAACATGCAATGGCAAAACCTTCTCAAGTTTTTTCAGGCAATTTTGGGGGATTAAATATGAACACACTGTTTTTTCTAATGAACCACTAAATTCTAAATAATGGCATTCTGTATATGTTTTTTTCAAAATTTCAGCAATCTCTCTTTGCCGATGTCCGATTCCGTCTGCGAGAACATATATACACTTATACTTATCTTCACCCTTGCGCTCACATTCTTTCCTGATCAACTCATTATAGTATTCTTTTGCCATTACCAGACGATCTGTCTCTTTTACAAAAAAATCATATGGATGCTCCACATAAAATAGTATTTTATCAAAAAGACCAGCATCACAGGCTTCTATAACACCATAATAGGCAGTCAGTATATGCATAGGATGCTGAAGCCCAAGAGGCAATAACACATATTTATCTTTTGCAACAACATCCCGGAATTCATCAAAAGCCTTCTTTATCCGTTCAGATAGTTTTTCAACGGGATAGCCATATTGTATATAATATTGCACTAACTCTTCATAAGTAGTCGCATCAGAAAACTGCTCTTCATTGGTGATCTCATATCTTAAATCATAATGAAAATCTTCCAGATCACATTTTATATGCTTGATGACAGTTGTTTTTTTCCTTGATGGAACATTATAACTGTTATGCAAATTAGACAGATCCACATTATCCCTGTCATCGTCACTTTTTGCCATTGTATAAACAACGGTCTGGATCTCTTTTGGATCCGCATAAAGGACAGTAGATGCTGATCCCATATAGTCATCATGGTGGGGCTCGAAAACAAGAATCTTTGTCGTTCTCTTATTCATTACACATTCCGCTATCTCTCCGGCCAGAACTTCCTTGCATTTTTCATCATCCATGTTAGTATCTGATTCATCTGAAAAAATAACCTTATTTGAGAGCTTCCCCAAAATCTCACACGCAATAAAATAAGCATTGTCATTATCCAGACCACCAACATCCTGTATATTACCATATTTCAAATTAATTTTATTGACTTCTTCATACCATTCTGCGCCAATATTTATGATCTCTTGTCTTGGCATTTCTTTATTAATTCTATTTCTATAATCCTCTATTACCAAATCAATTTTTTTCTGAGAAAAATTCTTACCTTCCTGCATAAACCATGCAACTCCTTTCTGTTAACATTTTAGTAGTATACATTTTTCATATTATATAGTTTATATAATCATTTTTATATAAAATTATTATATCACATAATTATTAAAAAACCAATAAAAATAATATTATGAAAAAGTTTCTCTTAACCGCTGTTATAAAGGCATAATTTGGTCGAAAAATGTCGATAAGATATATTTCTCTACTCAAAATAAATTTTTCGCAAGATAGTCTGTTGCTTTTTTATAATATATGATATAATAATTATAACATTTAAATGTTATATAACCACTGTTGCACCCTAAGATATTGGAGACATATATGGATACTATCAATATATTTAATGTTTTTATCACTATCATCTCTTTTATAATAAATATATTTTTTATAATTCCATTTATAGTTAAGGTTTTTGACTACTTTTTAGATAAAAGATTTATCAAAAAGGTTTTGAATTTTTCTAAAGAACCTGTTCAAATATATCCGTCAACTTACGCTCTACAAGCAAACTTGAACAAGACATATACGTTTATCTCATATGAATTTTTAAAATCTCTTAATAATATTAGCAAAATATTACAGTCCACTGATCAAAAGTATAACATAGTTGATGTAAACCTGGACACCACTTCCAAAGATGAAATAAATATTGGCGGATTTATAACAAACAAAAAAGTTAATGTTTATTTTTCAACTCATTTTAAAAATTTTAAGTTCATAACAGATATAAAATATAAAGAAGAGCATGATACATATACTATTGATAAAAGTATGATCGAATATGACACGAAAGATTTCGGTTTTAGGATGAATAATAACAAGGATTGTTTTCTTGAGACTAATGATAGAAACGACTACGCTTTCCTCATAAAACTAGTAAACTCCGATTTTAAAGAAGATTATAATAGGTGTGTGCATATTCTATTTGGCGGTGGTTCTATTGGAACAATAAAAGCAGCAGAATACCTATCTACACATTATAAGCAAATATACAAAAAATTTAGAAATAACCATTACTTTTTTGCCATTGAAGTAAGTCGAATAGATGGGTCAATAAATCATGCCAGAGGGATCATTGATTTAACAGATATTATGTTTGATAAGGATACAAATGATGATCCCACGTATGTGACCCCGTTGGATAAAGGAGATCAGTTCCCACAGCGTGGATAGCCGCCGTCTGAAAACCAGTCAGCCAATTCCAAAAGTTCCCGGGGTTGTTGCGCCAAACTCACGGCCTTCCTGTCTGCTACCGCATATTCTTTAAGTTCCTATAATTATTTTTCCTGCAATCAATTAACACAAAATAACGGCTTATCAGTCACATTTAATTGCCGGGCTATCTCTGCCTGCGTCCACCGTTTTTAGGGCAGAAAAAACCCCGAAAAAACTTTCGGGGTCTCCTAGAGGCGCAGACCGGATTTGAACCGGTGGATACTGGTGTTGCAGACCATTGCCTT
>JAFLRM010000057.1 GCA_022511465.1 Acetatifactor sp.
AAAGAGTACCTGAGATGATGGATACACCGCCCATCCAAAATAATTATGCTTTTATTATTTTATATGAGAAGTGGTGGTGGAAAAATGAACCGACCTCCGATCGTTAGATTTTTGGTCTAACTTTTGGGGGCCGGTTCTTTATCTCACGGACCTTTTCTTTGCTAAAATAGACTTTTGGAACCATTTACTGGAACAGTCTCAAAACCATACCGTTGTCATTCATCTGCCTTCTCAGCATCAGATTCCTGTACTGGCCGAGGAGCTGCTGCTTTTGCTTCTCGGAGACAGCCTTTGGCATATCCAGATCTTCAATGCGGCTTCTGGAACCCACTAGATTCTCCGAAGCCTGCCTGTTGTAATTGTAAGTGTGCTCCAGGCGGTTGGTGGATGCGCCCATGTTGGTTCTCGCTTTAGACACCATGTCCATAGCCTTGCCGATAGCGCTCAGATCAAAGTCGCCTGTCACATTGTAACCTGCCAGGCCCAGAGCCTTAAGCGTAGTGTTCTCCATCTGGATACTAAGTCCGCCGCCGCTGGGATTGGTGGCCAGATGCAGATCGGCCATACTGCCGTCCAAAAGCTTCTGCTCGTTCAGGGAAGTACCCTTCGCCAGAGACTGGATGCCTTCCATCATGCCGTTTATCTCAGACTGGATAGCCTGTCTGTCGGAGTCGGAGTATAATCCGTTCATGGAACGGATGGAAAGCTCGTCAATCCGCTGCAAGTAATCCATGATACCACCCATGGCACCGTCGGCCACATTTAAGGCTCCCATACCATCTCTTGCATTCTGGGCACCCACGTCAAATCCTGTCTCGGACTTTAACAGCTTTTGAGCGATGGCAAGCCCTGATGCGTCATCTGCTGCTCTGTTGATTCGCTTCCCACTGGAAAGCTGAGAGTATATGTTGAAACTGTTTCTGCTGTTAATAGAACCGATACTCATGCTCATTCAAACCACCTCCTGTGAATGAACTGGTAAACAACATTTCTACAACTATATTATAAAATGAGATGTGGCAAAATTCAAGTGGGTAAATGGGAAATTTTTCCTAGTTTGCGATACAGCACGAAATACATGGTCACAAAACAGGCGATTCCCCCCACGGCGTTGGATATGGGTTCCGCCAGAAAGACACCGTCCACTCCAAGTCCTAACCTCGGCAACAGGAGTGTAAGCGGCGTCACGATCATAACCTTCCGCAGCAGTGAGAAAAAGATCGCCTGCTTTGAGTAGCCCAGTGCCGTGAAGACGGACAGCAGAAAGTGAGGTGACAAAAGTACCACCAGCCAGGCCGCCACCGTGTAACCAATTCCCAAAAGTGACATGAACCGGATGCCCTGCTTCACTTTGGTATAACATTTTGCGCCGTAATTGTATCCAAGTACCGGCTGTGCACCGCCGTACAGCTTCAGGGTTGCATTGCATACCACCTGAACCAGACAGTTGGTGCCCTGCATGATAAAACCGGATATACCCAGAGCCGTGATCTCCCGGGTTAAGCCCCAGTTCACTTTCAGATTTTTTCGCTTGATGGTAAGCAGGGCTTTCTTCCCTGTCAAAAAGTAAAGGACCCAGATGCAGGATGCCATCTGACTAAGCACGGTAGCCAGAGCAGCTCCGCTCACTCCCATATCCAGTACAAAAATAAAGATGGGATCCAGGATCAGGTTTAAAACGGCCCCGATCAATGTGGTCAGCATTCCCGTCCGCGGAAAGCCCTGTGCATTGATAAAACCGTTCAGACCCGTGGCAAGCATGGAAAAAGCCGTTCCGAACAAATAAATACGCAGATAAGCATCGGCATACACATAAGAATCATCGCTGGCTCCGAACAGATACAATACAGGCCTGCGGAAGGTATAACACAGCAAAAACAGGATAAGTGACGTACCTAAAAGTAACGTAAAAGTATTGCCCAGTATTTTCTCAGCGCGTTCCTCCTCTTTTGAGCCTCTGGCGATAGAAAAGAGCGGTGTGCCGCCGGTGCCGAAAAGGAATGTAAATGCGGCGATCAAAGTGGTCAGTGGAAACGCAAGCCCGATACCCGTCAGCGCCAGACTGTCAGCCCCCGGAAGGTGCCCTATGTAAACGCGATCCACCACGTTATATAAGAGTTGAACCAGCTGTGCCAGCATTAGGGGAAGAGCCTGATAAACAATATTCTGCCAGACCTTTCCTTTTGAGAAATCATTTGCCACGCGTATCGCCTCCCGTGCTGTTAGTACACTTCTTAACAAATTACGACCTGTCTCTTGCTACAACATTAAAATTATAGCATATGCCCACTCCAATCACAATAAAATGTCTTTGTGCCTTGTCTGTTACGGCAAAAGATTAAATAGTGTGATACGACTAAATATTGACAAGAAGGCTGGAAATGATATGATGATTCCTTCAGCACTTTTTGAGGTTGAAGGAAATTTTTTGATATGATTAGATAACCAGAGGTAAAGGATGCCGATTACAAAAGATTTTAAGACAATAGAGGAACAAATTGCAGGACTTGATGGTAGAAAATTAAAGTTTAAAAGTAGAAAAAAAGCTACAGAAATTTTAAGGAAATATAATTATTTTGATGTTATAAATGGGTTCGAAGCATTATTGTTAAAGAAGGGTTCTCCAGTTAAACTTTATGAGGGAATATATTTTGAGGATTTTGTAGATCTGTTTTTCTTTGACATGAAGTTGAAGAAATATACCTTATTTAAGATTTTTGATATTGAATCCAGATTAAGAACTTCTATAGCTTACAATTTTGCAAGCGTATATTGTCAAAACGCAGCGGATACAATGAACTATACAAATCCTAGGTACTACCAGGCACCCAGTCCGACAGATAAGCATATGAGTAATATTTTTTGTACCTTTGATTTGTTTCGCCCCACTCTATATGGGCCCAATGGAAAGGTTAAGAAAAAGTCATTTATAGATGCGTTAAAGGAAGATAAAGACTATGTAAATCAGTATACAGATCCTCCATTTTGGGTTGTGATTAAGTCATTGCCATTAGGAAGCTTGTATTACACATTTGTATTTCTTAATAATGTTGTAAAAGAAAAAGTTTTAAAAGATTTTGGATTAGAGCTTAATGATGCAGATGCTTTTGAACAAGCTTTATTTATTCTCAAAGAAGTAAGAAACCAATGTGCGCATCTAGAACTTATTACACGATTTCGTTTGAAAAGAAAGGCGAGTCTAAAGAATTTTCAAGATATTACAGTTATGGCCGGATTATCCCATGGAAAGCTTAATTACTTAGATGTTATGAAAATATTTAAAATTTTTGGAAGGATAGGCGATATAAAAAGAGTAATAGCTTTCTTTTATTGGAAAATGACAATCAAAGGACGGAAGAAAATTGCGGATAAGGCATTGGCAATGATGGGACGTAAAAAATTGCGGATCTGGCTGAAGATATAAAAAATATCTGAAAAAAGCTTTTTTGCTATTGCATATTTCTGAGGTTTGTGTATAATAATATTACGGTAAAGCTAGCGTTAGGAAGCTAGTAGCCATGTATTTGGCGTAAGGGCATCCGCAGAAATGTGGGTGCCCTTATTTTATATATGATGTGTTTGCAGATGCTCAATCCAAGCAGACCGGCAAAAGAGATAAAGCGCCCGTATATTCTCCAATCATCCGCAGTTCATCGTAGGTTTTCTCATTCAGCAGCACACCCTCTTTCAGAACTCTGACGCGTGACTCCGCCTCCTTTTCACCGTGGAGGTAGATCCGCTGACAGCCATCCGCCAGAGCAGAGTCGCGGATCTCCTGCATAAATCTGGAGAGAGATGCTTCAATACTCTCCTTATCGCCGAAGATACTATAGTCAAGAGCAATAAAACAGTGGGCAATGTTGGAACGACCGGGTGTTTTGTAGATATAATTGGAGGTCGTGCCACCGGACAGGATCGCCGTCGCGATCTCACAGAGCATGGCAAATCCATAGCCCTTGTAGCCTGACGTCTTCTCACCGAAGCCGCCGAGGGGAAGAATGCCTCCGCCTGTCTTGTGAATTATATTGTCCAGAACTCGGGCCGTTTCATCACTGTCATGCCCTGTTTCGTCCAGCGCCCATCCGACGGGCAGGGAATCACCGCGCTTGGCATATACTTCCAGCTTGCCGCGGGGGACTACCGTGGTGGCAGCGTCAAATACAAAATCTGTCGGCTTGGCAGGCATGGCAAACGCGATGGGATTTGTTCCCAGCATGGCCTGCTTGCCAAAGGTCGGTACCATAATGGCCTCCGTATTGGTCATGGACATACCGATCATGCCTTCTTTGACGGCCATCCGCGCATAATAGGCCGCTATGCCGTAGTGATTTGAATTTCGCACGGTCACCATGCCGAAACCACTGGTACGGGCCTTTTGGATCGCCAGCTCCATAGCCTGCACGCCGAGCAGCTGCCCCATGGCGTCGTGACCTTCGATCACGGCTGAAATCGGCGTTTCTTTGACAATCTCCGGCTTTGCATCCCGCTTGACCAGACCGTCCGTGATCTCGTGGTGATAGCGGATCATCCGCTGTATTCCGTGGGACTCGATGCCGGACAGGTCTGCTTCCAGCAAAACGTCTGTGATCGTCTGGCTTTCATCCCGCGTAAACCGGTATCCTTGAAAAGCAGCAATGCAAAAATCTCTCAGGGCATTGTAATCAACTCTATGATACTGCATACATTTTTCCTCCGATTGAAACCTATCACTTCTTCGTAAAGAGCCAAGTAGTTATAGTAAACATACTATGAAGTGAAAAACGTGTCAAGCGATTGCGGGAGGGTTTTAAAATGCAATACATGTACCTTGAAAATAATGGAATATTACGCTATTATGTTCTTAATAAAGAATAAATTGTTTATGTTGATTTATAGTTGGTTGAAATATTTTCAAAATGCTGAGGGATACGATGGATAGCATATGTCATGACATTTTCAGGGCCATCCATGAAGGAAGATGGCTAAATATTGAATACAAAAACAGAGATGAGCAGATTACACGATATTGGATAGGGATTCGAAATGTAAATCCGCATAAACGTACATTGGCTGTTGAGGGATTGCATTTAGGGCAATATACAACGGATTCGTATGATTGCATATATATTGATTCGATTTTATCTTCCCAGATTGTGGAGGGCTCGTATTGTCCTGTCAACCTGCAGCTCGTCGAGGATATCAGGCTAAATCCTGACAAATACGCAACTGTCTTTGATAATATTGCCAACTTAAAAATATTGAATTACCTTGAAATGTGCAATCGCATGGACACAGTACCCTATTACTCAAACTTTGAACTGGTGCAATATTTGGACAGAGAAAGTTTTACGGGAGAAAGCTATCAGTTAAACGAAGAGCAGTTTCGAACGATAGTAAAGAGCTTTCAACATAAAATGGAAGAAAAGACCAGGAAAGACGGTAAAATCAAAATTCAGCGGTTGGCAATGAATGTACTAAGTATTCACACTATGAAAGGATTGTATGTTCTTGCATACCGCGGTCTGCAACTTGATGTGAAAAGGAAGGTGTTGCGCCCGGAGGATGAGATCACTATCTGCACAGAATATTGTTACGGAGAAACAAAAGAGAATATCCGCAAATATCTTGATGCTGATGAATACGAACTATTAAAAGATTTTGAGAAAAATCAAGAGAAGATTAAGGATTGTGTAATGAAGCGCACCAGACAAGTCATGGGAGTAGATGATATGCCTTATATCATTGGACTTGGAATGGATGTGATTCTGGATCTGCATAAAGAGTATCAGGCAATAATCAAAATGTATACGGAAGGCACGGCTGCGGTTCCCGTAAAAGCTTTTTTTGGAGATCTGTTGACCCGCCAGAAGAGGAGGGCAAACTATCCACTTGTTTTGATTGACCGCAGAGTTAACCTTGATCAGTTGTTGGCTATCAACAATGCGATGAAATATCCTGTCGCATATGTCCAAGGACCGCCCGGTACAGGAAAGACCAGCACAATTATCAACACTATTATTACAGCATTTTTCAATGGAAGGACGGTACTTTTTTCGTCATATAACAACCATCCAATCAATGGTGTATTTGATAAGCTGACAGATATGGAGTATCGTGGAAACCGAATACCATTTCCTGTCCTGCGTCTGGGAAATGTAGAAAAATTGAAAGAGGCAATGGAATATATTAAGATGGTGTATTCGCAGGTGCAGACCATCAAAGTGTTTGAATCCACACTCGATAAAAAACGGGATGATAGAATTGCGCGAGCAAAGCAATTGTCAAATTTGCTTCGTAAGTATGAAGAAGTGTTGGATCTAAAAGAAAGAGAGGAGACATTAGAACGTCTGTTGGAATATCAAAGCAGACTTAGGCTGTCTGCACAAATGATGCCTTTTCAAACTGATCTGCAGGGACGCCAGTTACAGCAGGTAAAAGATAAAATAAGTCAGACGGGAGTGATAACTGACGAGGAAGCAATGGATCTGCTGGAAGATGATTTGAATCAGTTGAAGCAATATTTGTACTTCACTTCGGCGAGATATATCAAAAAGTTGAGAGAACCTAAGTATGCTGAACTGCACAATATTTTAGATGGAGAGGATGAAGAGAAACAGGTAGCAGCCTTTATCCGGTATCTTGGAAATAAAGAGAATGTGATTAAGCTGCAGAAAGTTTTTCCTGTTATTTTAACTACCTGTATATCAGCGCATACGCTGGGAGAACCGGAACCCATGTTTGATATGGTTATTATTGATGAAGCCAGTCAGTGTAATACGGCGGTATCGTTGGTGCCAATCATTCGAGGTGAAAACTTGATGTTAGTGGGCGATCCGCAGCAGTTAAATCCCGTAATTCTTTTGAATGATATGGCAAACCAAAAATTAAAGAAAAAATATAATGTTGCGGACGAGTATGATTATATAAAAAATTCCATATATAAGACATACCTTGCTTGTGATGCTGTCAGCGACGAGGTTCTTTTGCATAATCATTATCGCTGTGACCCCAAGATCATTGGATTCAACAATCAGAAGTATTATAACTCTAAATTGAAAATCTGTTCTGAAAGCGGAGAAAAGCAACCTTTGGTATATATAGATGTGCGGAATGAGGGCAGCGAGATAAAAAATACCGCACCGGCGGAAGTGGATGAAATCGTTCGATATGCAAGCATGAACAAGGAGAAAAGTATTGGCGTTATTACGCCTTTTGTTAATCAGAGAAAGTTAATAGAAAATGCCTTGCAAAATGAACAGCTGAAGAATGTTGTCTGTGGAACGGTGCATGCTTTTCAGGGAGATGAGAAAGATGTAATCTTGTTTTCTACAGCTATTACAGATCAGACACAAATAGGGACTTATGAATGGTTGAAGAATAACAAAGAGCTGATAAATGTTGCCACTTCACGGGCAAAAAATAAATTGATTGTGCTCTCCGACAGAAAAAACCTTGACCGCTTGCATCAAAAAGACAGTTCCGATGATTTATTTGAGTTAATAAATTATGTGAAAGAAAACGGTAATACGCAAGTAACACAAAAGAAAGCGAATTCCAGAGCCTTAGGTGTAAAACCTTTTAGTACGGCCACAGAGGAGGCTTTTTTGGCGAACCTGAATCATGCTTTGGAAAATATTTGGTTATCGCAAAGCCGCTATGTTATACACAAGGAGGTGGCGATTTCTCAGGTGTTCCATGACAATATTACCCATAGCCATCTGTTTTATAACGGACGCTTTGATTTTGTGGTGTATGAGAGACAAGGAACAATAGAAAATCCGGTGCTGGCGATTGAATTGGATGGTAAAGAACATTTTGAAGATGAAGTGGTGAAAAAACGCGACAGACAGAAAAATGAAATATGTCATGCACATAATATGCAGATCATACGCGTGGAAAATTCTTATGCCAGAAGATATAATCACATTAAAAGTATATTGGAAAATTACTTTGGAAGTGTAAGATAGGACGGATAAACAAGGAGGTGACGGTTGGTGCAGCTGCCATGGATGCATCTCCTTAGATTTATGCATATGCTGAAAAAGTTGATGCAAGATGCAGGGTTTGAGATTCTGGAGTTGTTTGTGACAGAAGATATTGACAAAATGCCGTGGCGAAGGTATATTATAATTAATCGATCCCACCAAGCCTAGGTAGCTTTGCTGCATGCGTAACATGGTGGGACTTTTGATTTTATGGAGGGTGAAATGTCACAGGATATAAAACCGTTCAAGACAATTGAAGAACAGATTGCAATCCTTGAGGATAGAGGATTGATAATTGATGATGAAGAAAGCGCAAAGAAATTTTTGGCTAATTTAAATTATTACAGACTGAGTGCATATACACTTACATTAAGGAAAAATGATATATTTTATGCTAATGTTCATTTTTCGGATATGATACAAATATATAATTTTGATATGGAATTAAGAGCCGCGCTTATGTATCTTCTTGAAAGTATTGAGGTATCAATGCGTACACATATTGGATATTTTCACGGTAAAACATATGGGGCTCTGGGATATTATGAAGCTTCTTCATTTGAAGATGAGGAGCGTTTTATCAAATTTACAGATGATTATAAAAATGCAATTGAGGAATATGGTGATAAAGAAGTATTTGTACAACACCATAACGATGTCTATGATGGGAAATTTCCTATATGGGTATTGGTAGAGCTGTTGACATTAGGTACACTGTCGAGATTGTTTAAAAATCTGCCTAGAGATATTCGCAATGAGATATGTAAAAGTAATTATGGAAAGATAAATGATGAATATATAGGAAACTGGTTACAGGGATGCACGATTTTAAGAAATATTTGCGCGCATAGAGGAAGGCTTTATAACCGTCAGATTCCGTTTTCAATACGACTTGGGAAAAAAGATAAGCAAGTATTTAAAGATAATGGTATTTCAATTAATAGGGCGAGTAAACAGTTGTTTGCATATATTATTGTCATGAAAAAAATGATACCGGATGATAATGTATGGAATACATTTGCAGAGAGATTGAATTACCTCATAGATAAATATCCATTTGTAAAACTTGATTATTACGGTTTTACGGATGACTGGAAAAGGATTATAAGTATAAGTGATTCATTTGAAACATAAAATATGAGTATAGTTCCTGACGAGCCACTCAATGTGATGCGTAACAAGTCAGGACGTAGCTTGGGGCAACCTAAGTTTTAGAGCAGTGAGCATACGCTTGCTGCTCTTTTTATAAGGCAATTTCGGGTGATTCATAGTCTGAAAATGAATTTTGCCATAGAGTAGCTATATGGTATAATAAAAACGGATTCCTATTTTTCAGATGGATAGCAAAGCCAAGAGGAGTACATATATGATACAGCCTGATAAAGTACAAACGGAAGCTGCGATAAAAGAAGAGGAGAATTATCGGTTCCGCAATTATTTGAAGAAGCATGCTGATGAAGAGAAACTGGATGGACAGTTTCTGCGTCTGCATGAAGAATTGTTTGAGGACTATGATTGCAGTAAGTGTAGAAACTGCTGCAAAATATATAAAGGTAATATCCCGGAAGAAGATGTTGCAAGAGATGCGGAATACTTGGGGATCACCGCAGAGCAGTTTATAGATTTCTTCCTGGAGCCGGAGGCGTTTGGTGGTGAATATCAGACAAAACATAAGCCCTGTGATTTTCTGCAGGAGGATGGAAACTGCAAGCTTGGAGATTGCAAGCCGGAGAATTGCAAGAAATATCCTTACACGGATCAACCGGAACGGCTGCAGAGTCTGCTCAGTGTGTTGGATGCGGTTGGGATATGTCCTGTGGCGTTTGAAATATTTGAAAGATTGAAGAAAGAGTATGGGTTTAGATGATAAGACAGAAAAGCAGGGAGGTGACGGGTGTGCAGCTGCCATATTCTGAGGAGCTGGAAATACAATATTTATCCAGACTGTTCGACAATACAAGCGAGTGTTATAAATTCTTTTGGTTTCAGGCAATCGTGACGAAGTTATTAGAGGGAAAGGCAGAAATCACATACAACGAATTACTTGATGAAATGGTTGCCGATGCCTGGTATATGGTTACAGAGTATCACCTGAATCTGGGCCCCAAGGATAATCTGGAAGCCTTGGTAAAATATATCAGAGAAATATCCGGTATGAAATCCTCAGAGAAGAAAAGCGTGATATTGGATTATCTGAAGAAATGTGAAGACAAGGAAGTCATGCGTATGAAAAGGGTTTTAATATTAAATGTCCCTTATCGTCTGCAGGCTCCTTTTATGCATTCTTTCAAGGGCAAAGATTGGGACGTGCCGTCCAAGAGATTGATTGAAAAAATCAATCAGGAGAAACACCTTTTCTATTACTTCACAGCATATAGCGGGTTGCAGACTACCATTGTCATACAGCCGGAGTGGCAGCAGTATATTCAGAAGAATCAGGAGATTGTGAGAGGATGGCTGCAATACAATATTATTCTCTATTTGCAGAAGCGAAATCCCAGCGTTCCGGGGATTGCCGATAAACTATATCCTCCGCAGGAGCGGAAGCTTGAAAAGGTTAAGAAATACTGGAGGCTTATACTTACACTTCATCCGATACAGGAGATTTACAACGAAGTCAAGCTGGATGGAAAAGACATTTCCTTGGAATTCCTTTCATACACGATGCTGTGGCAGCATGATTCTGTACGTGCGGAATTTTCGTCATCACTGGAGGAAGTCATACTGCCGATCTATCAGTCAGCAAGAAATTGTGGTTTTAAAAACTGGATCTATAAGGAGGAGCTCCGTGAATCAAACAATCTCTTATTATGAAGAGCATGCGGCAGAATTTTGCAAGAGTACACTTGATGCAGATATGTCATTTTGTCGAAATAAATTTTTAAAATATTTGAATCCCCAGTCGCGCATTTTAGACGCAGGCTGCGGAAGCGGCAGGGACAGCAAAGTTTTTGCGGATTTAGGCTATTATGTAACTGCCATGGACGCATCACCAAAGATTTGCGAAGAAGCCGGAAAAGTGCTGGGACAAAAGGTACTATGTCAATCTTTTGAAGAGTTGGACATGGAGAAAATGTTTGATGGAATCTGGGCTTGTGCCTCCTTGTTGCATGTATCGAAAGAAAAAATTCCGAATGTGTTACACAAACTGAAACGTGCATTGAAGGATGAAGGCATTTTATATGCCAGTTTTAAATATGGCGATGGGGAAGCGATTAGGCAGGGGAGGTATTTTAGTAATCATGACGAGTGGACGCTGAAAAAGCTGATGCAAGATGCAGGCTTTGAGATCCTGGAGTTGTTTGTGACGGAAGACGTTCGGAAGGGCAGGAGTGGGGAGAAATGGGTGAATGTGATTGGGAAGAAGTGAAAACTATTCATTTGTCACGGCAGAAGATGGATGGGGCAGGGGGAATGCAGGGTTGGAGAGGGTTTGTGAGGACTGATGAGGGGAAAATACTCCGGTTTTACACCAAGAAAAAATAGTGGTTTTTGGGGAGTGTAAGGGGTTCGGATGCAAGGAAATAAAAGGTTAGATTAGGAAGATGCAGTGCGAGAGTGTATTGCTTTTTTCTTAGTTTTATAGAAGTTAATAAATACTATTACATATTATAAAGAGTTAGTTGTTTACATATTTCAAAACAAATGTTCCGAAATTGTGTTCGAAAAAGCTTGACAATATATAAATATAGTGTAATAATATGAAAACAACACAAAATGTTGCGATAATAATTAATTGATTATACTATAAGTAGTAAATGAGAGGTAATATCTTTGGAAAATATAACTTACTGGCTAATTAATAATATCGCTATAGCAATATTATCTTTTTTTGTGGGAGCTGCTCTTACATGGATTGTCAGCAATAGGAGTATACTTAAAATCAGTTTTGGTTCTTTGATACATTGGCATCAAAAATATAGAATGAGTATTTCATATCTGTTTAAAATTAAAATTGATAATAAGTACGTATTAATCAAAGGAAATCGGATTGATCAATACCAGCCGATAGGTGGAGTTTATAAGTATTATGAGTCCTTTATGGATAATTTTAATAAGTGGGGAGTGCAAAACGAGAATGAAGAATCCTTTTATGAAGAATATGATTTGAGGATTTATGTAAAAGGAAAAAATCTTTGTAAGGTTATCAAGTGGTTTGAAACTATGAAGAACAGAGAGTTTTCGGTAGATAGGGAATTTGTGGAAGAATTGATACGAACAGATATTTTGTCTGAGGATGCATTACATAATGCAAGATTTGAATTTATAAACAGACAGTGTAGTGGAGTACACAAATCTCAGCAATTTAAATGTAGAGAAGTGATTATATATGACATTATTGATGTAGGATTAAGAAAAGAAGATATGGATATATTATTGGAAAAATGTCAAACTGATGCTCCGATTATTCTTGTAGATTGTGATTCTATTGACAGAGAATGCGTAACAATTGAGGGAAAGTCGTACAAGATAGGCAGCCATGCAAAATACATATTATAAAAAGGAAATAAAATGATAAGTTATTCGAAAGAAATAAGAGATTTATTAGAGAATATTGAAGTTGCTGATAGCGAATATGAGAAGGCGGTCAAGAGGTATGAGTCTTTGACATCGTTTATCGATGATTCGGATTTGAAGGATTATATGCCAGAAATATTTTTACAAGGATCTTTCAAATTAGGAACAGCTATTCGTCCTTTAACAGAGGATGGTAGCTATGATATTGATATAGTATGTAAACTGAATGGTTTATCAAAAGATGATATATCACAATTTGCACTAAAAGAGACAGTAGGTAAGGTTGTAAAGGAGTATGTATCATCGAATGGTATGAAGAACGAAGCAAAGAATGGAAAACGTTGTTGGACCATATCCTATATAGATAAGCAGAATTTCCATGTAGATATTTTGCCTGCAGTTCCTAATAATTCGGCAGATGAGATTGCTATTACAGATAAGGATAATGACAAATATTATGACATCACCAGTAATTGGGAGATTAGTAATCCTAAGGAGTATTATGAGTGGTTTCTAAGAATATCCGAATATGAGCAACATAAAAGGGTGTATATGGAAAGTGTTGCACTTGCAGCAGAAAGTGTACCATATTATAAAGTGAAAACTCCTTTACAACGGATAATTCAAGTTCTTAAAAGACATGCGGAGGTAATGTTTGAGCATAAAATGGAGTTTAAACCATCTTCTATTATTATAACGACATTGTCAACAAAAGCATACAAAGATATACATGATATATATGACTTTTGGGAATTACTGAAAGTGCTTATATCATTACTTGAAAGTAAGTTGGATTTTAAGGATGGACAGCCTTGTGTACTGAATCCTATAGATAAAAGGGAGAATCTTTCTGTAAAATGGAAAGACGATTCAAGGTATTATTCGGAGTTTTTAGAATGGATAAATCAACTAAAGTTTGATTTCTCAGTAGAAAGCAATATTCATAATATGATGGAACAATACTCACTAGCTCAGAGAAGTCTTACAAGGTGTTCGAATGGAGTGCAAGTACAAAATGCATTGGGATTGTTGCCGTATCATGAAAAGCCCAAGTGGGAACTCAAAATGTGGAAACAAGTGCGATTAAAAGCAACAGTATATCAAAAGAGTTTCAGACCGCAGATTCTTACAAGTGGTTGTCCTGTCGGAAAAGATGCTGAAATAAAATTTGAGGCAGAATCTGGTAATATTGGCTTATATGAAATATATTGGCAGATTACGAACACTGGAATGGAAGCACAAATGGCAAAACAATTAAGAGGAGATTTTTACTCATCTGAATTAGAGGCAGGTAAGAAGATAAGAAAAGAGAACACTCGCTATATTGGTAAACACTATGTGGAGGCATTTTTGGTATCTGATAATGTTTGCGTAGGTCGGAGTGAACCTTTTGAGGTAAATATTGTAAAAGGAGCAATTGTTTATAATTCTAAATGAATTGGAGAAAAAATTGCCCGAAAGAATGACATTATGATAGAACTGAATATAAAGCCAATCGTAGATTGCTTATATGGGAAAATGAAAACATGGAGTATTTGAATAAATGTGATATAATAAAAAGAAAAAATATATATGTTATTATAGCAAAATAGAAATAAAAATACTAGTCGTATATAAAGAGATAGTCGATAGGGGAATAGGACTAATTTAGATTGTAATATACAGAAAACTCATGTCGATTACCATGGCATGAGTTTCTTTCTAGGAGAAAAAATGGACAAGGAAAAATTATTAAAAAACATACAAGAGGAAGATAATAATTCATTGAGGATAGGTGCAGCAAACCGCATTGTCCAATTGTTGCAGAAACAAAAGTATAGTAATAATAAAAACAGCGCTAAGAGATGGATTTGGGAATTATGCCAGAATGCTAAGGATGTTTGCAACATTACTGGTAAAGTAAAAATTTGTATTGACTTTAATGAAAGCGATGGAAGAGTTGTTTTCAAACATAATGGAAGAGCATTTTCTATGGCTAATGTGATGTCGCTCATTAATCAATCTTCCTCAAAGGATAGAATTGGTGGAACTGAAAAAAATAGCGGGAAATTCGGAACTGGATTTATTACAACGCACTTACTGTCAGAGATAGTTAATATATCGGGAATTTTAGAGACGGAATCTGAAAAATATTCAAGATTTCAAATCACATTGGATAGAACTGGTCATGATAAAAATGAAATTGTTGCGGCTTTGGAGAAATCAGTGGGTCAGTTACAGGAGTGCTACCCCTTATTGGAACATGAATATATTATAGATGCATATAATACTATGTTTGAGTATAGACTTGATAATTACGGTATTGAGGTGGCTCAACAAGGAATTGAAAATTTAAAAGTATCAGCACCATTCGTCTTGTCCATGTTAAGTGAAATTGAGGAGATTGTGCTTGAAGCTACGGGTGAAAGATATAAATACAATAGGCAAATCAATTGTGGTTTGGAAAATTCATTGGTTCATGAAATTGTATATAAATCAAGTGCAGGGACTAAAAACATATATGTATTGAACCTGACAGAAGAAAATACAACAGTATCAATTGCTTTAGAATATAATGGAACGGAAATGTGTATTTTGCCATTTGCAGAGCAGCAATCAAAGTTGTTTTGTGATTTTCCTTTGATTGGAACAGAAGATTTTCCTTTTCCTGTATTAATATGCGCTGGAGATTTTAATCCAACAGAACCAAGAGATGGTATTTTTTTGGATTGTATGTCTAAAGAAAAGATTGATAGTGAAATAGAACAAAACCGTAATATTATTGAAAAAGCATGCAAATTATATAAAAAATTACTAATATATGCAGCGGAGAAAAAATGGGACGGAATTTATAACATAACTCGGATTAATTCATATAGTAAAAAGGATTGGTATAATGAAGAATGGCTAAAGGGTATAGTTGAAAATTGTAAAGACACTATACTTCATACACCAATAATTCGCACCAGTTGTAATACTATGCTGGAATTACAAGATTGTTTTGACAAAGAACAAGTATTTATAATTTCTGAATCAAAGGTGGAGATGCGTGAAAAAGTATGGGATTTACTTAATAGGGTGATTCCTGAGATGATTCCATATAGGGAAGATATGCATAATTGGTATAATTCTTTATGGAGTAATTGCAATAGATATACTTTTAAATCATTAACAAAACAATTGCAGGATTATAGGAGTGTCATGCAATTACAGGAGATTATAAAGAGTGAAGACTGGCGGCTTTGGTTATCACAGTATTATGATTTAGTAGAACAAGATAATATTTTTCAAACATATATTACTTCTGAACAAATGAATATTATCCCAAATCAAAATGGGGTATTATGTTGTGTGGGTAAATTATGCTATGATAAGAATGTTCTGGAAGGATATAAGGACATTTTGAAGATTCTTGGAAATGACTGCCGAGATTGGTTGCTTGATTTAAAGTTCAGAAACAGAGAATGGTTCCATTTTAAAGAGTGTGATAATGAGCAGATATTAAAACTTATTGAGAATGACTTGGATAATATAGAAAAGCAACAAAAAAGCGAAATATTGCTCAATATGGCATTTATGTTCGATAAAAAATATAATGAATTGTCCTTGCAACAACAAATATGTCACTATGCAAATAACATTTTAAAGATAGATCGTCAGATGATAGAAGTTCCGGTGATTTCTGAGAAAATATTATTAGAAGCGTTGAAGTATATAATTACTTGTGTAGCAGATAGGATTAGTGAGTATGGTTGTATATTTGGATTTGCTCAGTACATGGAAATGTCTGAGGCTGAAGTTGTTAAAATTTTGGCAGAATTTATAGAATTTCTAGTAGAACAAGGGTATGACAATTTAATAAATAAATCAACGAAACCTATTCTTCCGAATCAGAATGGATATTTTATGATTAAAGACAATATATTTGTTGATAATGGAATGGATAATACATTGAAGGAATTAGCAGTTCGTGCTGGATATGATATTAAGGAAGAATTATTGATAAAAGATGTTTTTTTAGAATTGCCAGAAAGTAGACAAAAAAATAATAAGGATGTTTCACAGACTATTGTGCAATATGTAGAAAGAAGTAGAACTTCAAAGGATAAAGAGGTCAGAGATTTTTTTAAAGAATTGTTAGCATGGATATGCGATTACGAGGAAGAGGCGAAATGTATATTTCCAGATTTGTATAAAAATAAGCATTATCTTTATGATGATGAGGAAATTGCTAAAAATATTAAGCAAGCAGAAACATTGAATCACATTCTGGAGGAGTTTGATATATCTAGTCTTGAGAAGTTGCAGGAAATTATAAGAAAAAATCAAGTGCAGAGTGTTGATGATGAAAAAGCTGAATTAACAGAAGAGATATTGTTACAATATGGAATTGATTCTGAGGAAGCATTGGAAGATGCATTTACTTATAATGATTTTGCCAGTCAGTTTATTAGAAAAAACAAGCATGATGTAAGTTCTTATGAATATGTTAAAACCATATTAGATAGATCAAAAAACAATATTTTATCATATTTGAGTAAACGAGAAGAATATGATACAACTGACATGTATCCGGTAACTAATACGATATTTGTTATAAAAAAAGAAGGAAAAGAAATCTATTTATTGGTACGTCCATCCGATGGTGGAGAAATACGAATATATTATAATGCAGAAAAAGACCTTCTGGATTTAACAATGGATTGGGAGCTTTGGGTAGAAGATGGGAGGAGTGAGCCGCAAAAGATTACGTTTGGGAAGATGATTAAATTGACCGGACTTAATAGGATACCTCTGAAAGGAATGTCGGAATGGAAATAAACAAGGAAGAAATTGAAAATATTCTACATAACAATGTGACAAATAATTTGATATGTAGGGCATTGGAAACACGTTCTGGAGAGTTGGCTAAATACATATGTGGATTAGCTAATACGGAAGGTGGTTATATTCTTATTGGAGTTGAAAGGGATAATGGTGTATTAAAAATAGTGGGTTTTCAGCTAGCGTTTGATATGGATATTGTTATAAATGTCGCGTCTAAGAAACTGGAAGGAGCTTGCTTTTACAAATATGGATATATTAGCATGGCGAAAGAGAATATCTTTGTTATTAAGGTGGAGAAATCGAAACAAAGAATATTAGTAGACAACACGCATTTTATCTATAAAAATAATGGTGTAGGTGTAAAGAAAATAAGTGAATTAAATGAGCCGCCTACACTTTTCATTTCATATACAGAATGTGATACTCCAATAGTGGATATTATTGAAAAAAAGATTCAAGAGAAGTTACGAAATAAGGTTTTAATATCGCGTTATAGCAGGTTAGAGTATAAAGATAGTTTTAAAGGCTTTATGAATACAATACAAGATCATGATTTTGTATTAACGGTTGTAAGTGATACATATTTGAAGAGACAAGCTTGTATGTATGAAGTTGGTGAAATTATTAAAGACCATCACTATAAAGATAAGCTTTTGTTTGTTGTTTTAAGTGAAAATGAGCGAAAGTATTACGGAGAAAATGTACCAGAGAAGATTGGAGCGAATATTTATAATGGAGCGGAGGTAAAATTAGAATATGTAGAGTTCTGGAAAAATAAATATAACCAACTAAAGGAGAGGATAAATAATATTGATGATTATGAGGCGACCAGTGAGGCGGCAAAAGAATTGCAAATTCTTGGACAGATATATAGAAAAGATATGAAAGAGTTTTTAGAGTTTCTTTCAGATGAAAATGGAAAGACTTTTCAGAATTTGTATGAGAATGACTTTGATGAATTAATTAGATGGATATATCCCAATTGTAATGTTAACATTTTTAATATGTGCGACAGCTTTGATGATTTATTAAGTAAAGCTATAGCGCAACTACATTATGTTACCAAAACCGATTATAATCAAATTGCCTTAGGAGTAAAGATTGAAAGTCATAAAACGGGATTGGTGGTATTTGCAGATGATATTGTAGAATATAAGCAAAGATATCGTTTGGTTGTAATGGATGGGCTTGTGGCAAAAGCGTATGTAACTGGTAATAGTATTATAATTGGTAATGTAAAGAAAGAAACTGATTATTTCTGTGCAGTTGTGCAGACTAACTCAGAATTAGTTCTACCCATCAAGCATGGAGGAAAAGTAATAGGCGTATTCAATTCTGAAAGCGAAGAAAGGAATTATTATAATAAAGGAATGATAGAAAAGTTGTCAAAAATCCTTGAGAACTTTTCAAATAGGATTATTGAGCTAGGTTATATTGGAAATATGGAGCAAAAAGATATTCCCTATGTGCATATTTAGAGGTCTATTAATCTGGTGCATAAAAACAAATATTCATATACTTATAAAAGGATTGATGTGAATCATCAGTTGGGACTATCCCAAAGTTTGTGTAATCCTTCAAACTGGTGTAAGATAAAATTAACCAGTTTGGAGGTTTTATTATTATAGCAAGGAAAAAGATAGCTCACAAAAAGTAAACGCACCATAGCGCGTACCTAGACCGTCAACCTTATTTTTGAGAAAATAG
>JAFLRM010000058.1 GCA_022511465.1 Acetatifactor sp.
GGGTAATTTTATCTTACACCAGTTTGAAGGTTTACACAAACTTTGGGATAGTCCCCAGTTATCATTGGGCCCAGTATCCCTGGTATTCAAGATACGGTTGGATCAAATTACTTGCATGAGCAAGAAGGGTATCATACCAAAACTGTCCCGTCTCGGCGGTGCCGGCATCTGCAGGTCCCATACCTTTGGTCTGCAAAAGCTCCTCGCATACAATGGCCATGATCTTACCGTTCAAACCGGTTTCATTGCCATGATCAAACCGATCAAAACAGTAACGAAGCGTATACTCGCCATAAAATAGGAGTTCACGATACTCAATAGAATGCGCATCAATATAGTCTTGCGGATCTGACGAAGCTTTGGGATCGGAACATATGGTGTCCAGCAAATTGCCGATCACGGCATCCGTATCAAGACCGCTGAACTGTATTGCCTGTTTATAACAGCTTTGCACTTGTTGCATGATAAATTTCTGGCTGTCGGTTCCATCCTCTGCAACATCCGCCGGAAATTTATCACGGATGTCCGGTATATTGTAACTGCCGCTGCGAGGTTCCCAATATTCCTTTAATGTATAGCCATTTTCATTCAGATCAAAAGTCAGAGCGACCGGAATATGGGTGCCCCGTACATCCTCGATTCCCGCCTGTGTGATCTTGCACTGTTGATAAAGTGCCCAGCCATAGTAAGTGATCGTATGTGTTGTATCTCCGGCAAGAGGTGTTGCGGACATGGTTGCTAAAGTGACAAAGTCACTGCATGCAAAATCATAGTCGCTTTCGTAGGAGGGAATATTTTTCTCAAGTATGGCAGCGCGAATAGCGGTGTCTGCATCCCAGATTTTTTCAGGATCCGGTGGAGTGTCCGATTCACTTGTGGGGATTGACTCTTCGGACGATGGTTCTGTGTCATCCGAGGTGTTTACATCAGCGCTTACGGCAGGATCGGCAATTCTCACTTCCACCCCTTTTACCCGCACATATACAACAATATCTTCCTCTGTCGGATTACTCATGTTGACACCGATACGGAACCATCCCCCTTTTTCGGCGTTCATCTTTATTGGCAGTCTGGGTGTCATGTAGGCAGGCTCATCATAGGCATTTTCTTCTGACACCTCTGTTGGTTTTAAAACGACAGAAGTGTCACCTAACCCCTTCCCCGATGATAGTGTTATTTTGTTTCTGTTGGGGGAAATTTCTTCCTCCGAATAATAAACCGGGCCCTCGCCTCCCGCAGGAATCACTATCTTTATATCAAAAGTATCATTTCTCGGATCTGTCAAAAAGCATACGGCCACAAGTACACATGCAGCAATCGCGGCCATAACCACCCAAAATGCAGGTTTCCTATAATTTAGAACAATTTTAACCCGTTCTCTTACGCCGACCTCGCCAAAGGCAAGGGGACAAGCCACGATCATTCTCCGTTGTACACTGCAGGATACCAGAGCATTGGAATAAGATTTCTTTTGGAGAATATCCATGTCCTTGATTGCCTTTTCATCGCAGGCAATCTCAATATCCCGACAAAGTAAAATATAAGCCGCCCACACTAGCGGATTAAACCAATACACTGCCAACAGCATATATCCCAGAGGTTTCCACCAGTGGTCCCTGCGCTTTAGATGAGCCTGCTCGTGGACAAGTATATAATCCATTTGTTCTTCGTCCGTGCTGGAGGACAGGTAGATCCGTGGTCTGACCAGTCCCAAAATAAAAGGAGAATTTACAGCATCACAGATCCAGATATTATCCCGCAAAGGCATTGCCTCCCGCACTTTGTAGCGTATTCGTAAAAAACTCACCAGAGCATAACCAAGCAGACAGATCACACCAATAACCCATACGATGCTTGCGATATACATCCAGACATACAGTGGGTTGACGCTGGCAGCGGGAGCCGGAGCAAAAGACTCACTGATGACCGGATTCAGCGTGTTGTTAATAAAAGTGACACCGCTGTCGATCTCAGGTCTCTGTGCATATTGAACAGTATAGGGACTGATCGTCTCTGCACTTGGAATCAGGCTGAATGAACTTTCAAAAGAGAACGGGCATATCAAACGGACCGCCACGATTGCCCATAGCGTACAGGGAAGCCACTTCGGCGCTCTTTTCAAAAGCAGTCGAAGCACTATGACTGCTATGATAAGCCAGCTTGCGGCAATGCTCATGTTGAGTAGTCTCAAAAAAACAGCATTCATACTATCCCTCCTCTGCCCTATCAATTATTTTTCGGATTTCTGCGGCTTCCTCCGGGGTCAGAGAACTGTTCTTTGTAAAAGCCGCAATAAAAGCCGGAAGGGAACCGTCAAAGGTATCCTTCACAAATTGCCTGCTCTGCATAGAATAAAATTGTGGGCGCGAGATTAAGCTGGTCACTGTTCCGTTGTTGTTTTCAAATAACCCTTTATCGCACAAGCGTTTCAAAACGGTATGTGTCGTTGTTCTTTTCCAGGTGAAAACCTCTGCCGCCAGCTTTACCAGTTCCGAAGAAGTTACCGGCTCCTGCTCCCAGATCATATCTGCAAAACGTGCTTCAATTACACCTAACTGTATCTCTGCCATATCTGTTCCTCCTTGCATACTACACATTGTAGTCTATTATCATACTACTCCATGTAGTCTCTCCTGTCAAGAAAATTTTATAAAGGCATTTCAATCCGTTCACCATACCTTTTATGTTTTATGGTATAATGTTGTTTGAGATAAAAGTGAAAAGTGCTTAATATATCTGCTATGGACGAAGGACAACATATGAGGAAAGAGGAGATGAATTAAAATGACAACACCCCGATACTGCAGTCTTACCCCTATAGAAATCGTAGAGTACCTCTGTCAGAATTCTGCGAATGGATATCGAGAGGAAGAGGTGACCGCAAAAGAACAGGAGCTTGGAATTTCTTTTCCGGCACCTCTGCGCACTTATCTGCTCAGGGCGGGCAGAGAGTGTATTTCAATAAGAAGAAAAGAAATGTTTCCCCTCCACGCAATTGAAAGGGAAGGAAGCTATCTCATTTTAGGTGAGACGGATCAGGGAACTATCGGTATTCAATGTGATGCGGTTTCGGAGTCAGATCCGGAAGTTTTTATCCGGGAATTCTTTGGGGATTGGAGTCTGCTGGAGGAGAGTATTACCACCTACTTGCTGTCAGAGATCGACCGGAGGATTCGGGAATTGGAAGCCAATGAGTACCTAGACATAGACGCGGACGAGGATGACCAAAAGCTTCTGGTGCATTATTTTTATTGTCAGCATTTCATAATGAAAGAGTTGGCAGCGAAAGAAGGTGACCTTTTCGGAGGGGATATAGACGAAATAAGGGAGATTCTGCAAAATAATACGAATTTTGTGACAAGAGCGTCATATCTAATCGGTTTTTGCCTCGACCGTGAGACGAATCTTTTGTATTGCGGTCATCTTGCACAGGATGGCAGTATAGGCAGTCTTCTTCAGGTCAATTCGCAGTCAACCAGATATTTATACGAGAAGGTAAGCTTGGAGAGACTGAAAGTTATAGAAGCTTTATTTGCTATCCTTGCCAGAGAGGTTCATGATCCGGTATACGCCTACTGCATCCCAAAAAGGGATGCCCTGCCCGAGAGAATTTATCATTTGGCAAACGAGGAACTGCATAACTATATCCTTGCCACAATAGGGAAATTTTTGGCGTTATTTGACCAAAAGAAAACACCTTGGAAGCTGGGGGTTCCCGTCTCTGAAAATTTTGTGCAGTGCTCAGGGCTGAGTGATTTGATCCCCTTGGAGGACTTATGGTGGGGGCAGCATTTAAAGGCGGCTGCAGAGCCGTGGGAGCCAACCCTTGCGCGGACTGCGACAGGCGGTGAGCCGGCGTCCGAACAGTTGGAGCCATTGGTGAAGGAGATGATTTATCGGTTGCGTGATTACAGGCTGTTAAACCGCTATGCATTTTTGTCAAAGAAAATAGTTACGAACGGACGATACTCAAAATTGACGGCGGATTATACTAATATAGAGCGGTTTGCATTGCTGTCTTTTTATCGGGATATGTTGGACAGCGTGGTGGAGAGATTGTTTGACTGTTTGGAGAGGCGCTTGTTTACCGTACAGGTGAAAGAGAAGGACTTTGTGAGTCTCTGTCCCAACCCAACGGCCGAGATGAACAACTGGCTTCGGTGGTACCGGAAGAAAGAATTGGATTTTTTGGATACCGGGTACTGGGAATAGGGAGATTTATATGAAAAAGATTGCAATGATCATATGCACAATTTGGTGCGCATTGACTTCGTTTATTTCGCCGGTCTGGCTTACTTTAACATTCTTATATATCAGCGGAAAAGTTTATGAGACAGACGGTATGCTTGATGAGGGTATGGCTGGGATAGGCGGAACTGTATTTTTGTTTATCTGGATCATCATTGCTCTGGTGCCGGATATTTTCTATCTATGTAAAATGAGAACCTATGGAATAAAGTTTATGTGGCTTGGGTTGGGAATTATGGCAATAGCGGCTTTGATATGTTGCGGTATGTGTGGCTGGGATATGGTTCATTTTCTGACAACCCCAATAAGCGAATTATAACATACTTAGGGAGGAATTATTGGATGAAGAACAGAGTTTTATGCTTACAATTATGCGCGTTACTGACGGCTATTGTGTTGGTGGGATGTGGAAGTATTGATCATAATGTGGAAGAAACAATTCCGCAAACAGAGACACTGGCAGAAGAAACAGCAGAAAACGATGAATATATATCAGAAGCAGAAAACATCGAGCCAAAAGTAAAAAACGAAGCTGACAATTCAGAAATAGAGACCATTGAGGATGAAAATACAGAAGGATCAGAGACTAAAGAGGAACCGCCTTCTTATTCTTATACTGAGATGTCAATGGTGATGTATGCGGTCAATGCCGTAAATGTTAGGGATCTGCCATCTGTTGACGGACAAAAAATAGGAAGTCTTGCAGCTGCACAGGAGGTTTCTGTGACAGGACAATGCAATGAAACTTCATGGTATAGAATTGATCATAATGGACAGGTCGGCTATGTAAGTAACAGCTATATTGTGACCGAAAAGCCTGTCATGGAGGTTACTGATGTTATCCAGCCAACGGAGCAGTCGGGGTTGGTCTCAATTGGTAACCTGGCTAACAAAAAGAGTTTGCAGAAGAAATGCACGGATGAAGAATTTCAGGCCGCATATGATGCAGCAACTCAAATTGTAACACCCCTCATTGGATTAAGTAGAGAAGAACAGTTGGTGGGTATTGCAGCGGCACTTCGCAACATGGTTGACAACGGACAAGTAGTGTATTCAACAGAGGCAGCGCACTATAATGATCCTTATGGTTATCTGCTTGTTGGTGTTTCATCTTGTGCAGGATGTACCAGAACGACCGGGTTGTGTCTCAATATGCTGGGCATCTCCTACGAACACGTAAATGAAGATCAGTGGCGCCATCAATGGTGTCGCGTGAATATTGATGGAACTTACTGGATCTGCGATGCATATGGTCTTTATGTAGGTCCCGAACCAGAACCATATGTACATCCTTATTTAGAGTAGATCTTCACAGAATAATGCGGCAATGCAAAGCGATTTAGACTGAAATAGATACATAGCATTGCGTTTTCTAATAAAGCGTTATATCACTGAATGTGTATAAAGAATGTGGGCTTCCGGTATTATCGCTATAACCACCATTAAAAATAATGGTAGCTTGTCCGGATAATTCCGAAACATTAAGCGTGTAATGGTGCCATTCGCTGTCAAGGTCTTGATAATTTGCCATAAATCCTGCCACAGCTGCGTTATCTTCATTATATATATATACACCTGGCTGACCTTGATCCTGGTTCTTCATCCCATAAAATTCTAAACATTTATAATCACTGATGTCATCGATAATTACTTTACAACCCACATATTCTGTAGAAATCATATATTCATGCATAGGAATCTCACTGTCCGGCGATCTTTGTAAGCTGCCTGTACATTCTATTCCGGCGGACTCATCATGTTGATTCAAAACTACAGATGCACCATGAAGCTCTTCTTGAAGCAGCATTTCTTCAGAAAAAACAATCGGAGTAACTCCATTTATTCTTTCATTTAACTTTGCCTCAGCAAGAAGATCATATTCATAATCTATTTGATCAATTAATTTTCCATAATCAAAAGATGTGTAAAAGGTAAATTCTTCATTTAAATACTCCTCATAATTTTCATGTGTCAACAGACACTTTTCATCATACATATATTGCAACATTAGACTGTTGATCCAAGAACCATAATGTGTAGTATCTTTATAATTATTTAAATCTGTGGTAATATATGTCTCGTTGTTAAATGAATATAGTTTTATATTATTAAATTTTAATATTTCTTCAATGACAAGTTTTTCTGCCTCCATTTGTCTGTAAATTGTTCCATCATTCACTATCTCCTGCCACCATACCGCGTTATAGGGTGTAAAAAAATAGTAAAACGTAACTTCTGGATATTGTTCTGCTAAAGAAGTGATGTTTTGATGAATTGTTTCTAACAATATTTCTCTTTCGGCATCTGTTAAATGAACGGGTTCACCGACAGTCACACTGTGAACTGTAATATCACCCTGACATACTATATTGATCCCAAAAGAAAAACCTTCCATCCAATTTGCATATTCGTCAAATGATGTGATCCCAGGCTCAAAACCTTCATTGTCATTCGCTAAAACCATTGGATAAACTCTATCAAATAATACATCTCTGTTAAATAGATACTTTACATCATTAAATATGTTCTCATCATATAAGTAACTCGGATATTCGCCCAGATCTTGTCTCATAGCATCTTTGTCTTCTATGAACTTATTCATATCCAGGCCTCTAACAATTATTTTTAAATTTTTATTATGAGCCAATGCATTAATAAGATTATCATTAATTTCTTTATTTGTGCCACCTGAATAAGGAACTTTTATAGCATTAGTTCCAAATATAGCATCAAATTCAGAGGTTTTAAAGTTTTCTGTCATTGATGAACCGGTGATCAACGCATCGTAGTCAAAGTTCCTTGATATTCCATCATTTTGGCTTCGCTCATTATCCAGGGGATAAAAATATGCTTCTGTGTTAGGTTTGTGATAATGAAAAAATGGATCTACTTTCACTACCCATGCGCCCACAAAAGTCAATGCTCCTGCAACTAATATCAAATATCCCATTATCCATATTTTTGATTTCATCATTATATTTTCCTTTTCTAAAAATTAAAATATACAAAAAACGATTCACTGCTCAAACATAAAAAGCTCCACACAAAGGCAATGACGGACAAAATTAAAGTGATCCAATTGTTCCTTTTAAGTGTGTTGTAATTATTATCAGGTACCAGGCATATCACAAAAGCAGCAATTGTAAAAATAAGAAGATTAAGACCCCTTACCGTTGTGTTCAACGCTTCCAAATTTAATATTTTAAATAAAAAAGAAGTCTCCGGTAAAAGAAATGAACCGATCAATCCATCACTAATTTCTGTGCTTTGGAATGAATACATCTTAATAAGTATATCTTTCCACTGTGTAATGCTCTCTGATCTAAACAAGAGCCATAAAATATTAACAGCAAGAAAAGTTGTCCCCCATTTAACCACCTCAAACAGATTCCTTTTAGCTTTCTCAAAGATTCTGTCAAATATACTTAATAAACCATGCAATACACCCCATAGAATAAACGTCCAATTTGCCCCGTGCCATATTCCACTTACAACAAATACTATCATTGTATTAACATAAGTTCTTACTTTTCCCTTTTTGTTGCCGCCTAACGGGATATAAACATACTGAGTGAGAAAACTCGTCAAAGAGATATGCCATCTTTTCCAAAAATCTCTAATAGATACTGCTGTATATGGGGAGTCAAAGTTCATTGGCAAATTAATATTAAGCATTGTTGAAACACCAATGGCCATATCACAGTATCCGCTAAAATCAAAATAAATTTCAAATGTATAAAAAAGCATTACCAGAAACCAGTCCATAGATGTAGACGCATCTATATTGGCATATCCCCAGGCTACTGCTGTCGAAAAAGTATCGGCAAAGATCAACTTTTTGAAAAGCCCAAAACTAAATATCTTTATGCCGTATGAGATATTATCCCAATTTATGTGATGAAGTTCCAGATCATTTATTTGTGATATCAGTTCCTTGGGTTCAACAATAGGTCCCATTAATAATTTGGGAAAATATAAAATATATGCCAAATAATCCGATAAGTGTACCTTGTCAATGTTCTTATTATAAACATTGACAAGGTACATTATCTGTTGAAATGTTAAAAAACTAATTCCAAGGGGAAGGATGATCTCTCTCTCTGTAAACTCTCCTTTAAAAACATTATTCACAGTAGAAATAAAGAAGTTAAAGTACTTGAAGTAAAAAAGGAGTGCTATATTTAAAAATATACCTCCCCACAACAATCTTTTGGTCCGACGAATGATCACTGCACAAAAATAATTTAGAACTATACTCACCGCCAGGATAAGCGCAATATTCCATCCGCCATAAATATAAAAAAATGCACTTGCAATTATCAGGAAAAATTTGCCTGCAACTGAACTTATCCTATTTAACCCAAAATATCCTATGATTAAAATTGGCAAGTAAACCAAGATAAATATAAATGAATTGAATTGCATTTACCTACATCCTCCTACGTATAAAAGATACCATATTCTGTTAAGTATTACAAGCGATCAGGAAATGTGCTCCGTACTGACGCCCCGGGGACAGAGCAAAAAGACAATAGCAGTCCCTTGTGTCCGGAAAAGGTTTATTATTTCCTTTATATTTTATGTTATAATATAAAAAGGAGGTAAAAAGGCAGGATTAGGAAGTAGACAATACTTTTTGTCCTGCTTTTTTGCGAACCTTTTTAAAATCTTTTCGTCTATAGAGAAAAGAGTGATGATCAACGAACGGAGGATGAGGGATTGGAAGACACGGAGATACTGGATTTATATTGGGAGAGGAACCCGCAAGCCATCTCGGAGAGTCAGGTCTGTTACGGGAAATACTGCCACAGCATTGCGTTTCATATCCTGCGCGACAGGGAGGATTCGGACGAGTGCGTCAATGACACATGGCTTCGGGCGTGGAACAGCATACCGCCCAGCAGACCCAATCGGTTAGCGATCTTTCTGGGAACGATCACTAGGAATCTGTCGCTGGATCGTCTGAAAAGAAAACGTGCGGCAAAGAGAGGACGGGGTGAGATGGAGCTTGCATTGGATGAATTGGCAGAGTGTGTTCCGGCGGCAAACAGTACGGAAGATGCGGTGGAGACGGCGGAACTCTCCCGTATGATAGACCGGTTCCTTCATACCCTGCCGGAGCGGGAGTGCAACATTTTTCTGCGGCGGTATTGGTATGTGGAGGAGTATGCGGAGATCGCGAAGCGCTATAATATGAAGTTGAACACGGTCAAGACTTCCTTGTTTCGCACCAGAGCGAAGCTGAAAGATTTTTTGGAGGAGGAGGGGATCGTGCTATGAGAGCGGATGATTTTGAAAAACAGCAGGATAAAGCATTTCGCCTGCTGGAAGCGCTGTCGGATATCGATGAAGAACTTCTTGTGCGCAGCGAACAGGCAGGAAGGCAAAACAGGACGATTCCCCTCTGGAAGTACGGGAGTGTCGTGGCAGCCTGTTTTGTCCTCCTGGTGCTGAGCATGGGGGTGTATAGTGTTGGCAGACTGGTGTATGGCGGAGCAGGAACTGCGGATTCTGTCGATCTGGCATCCCTTAAGGAGAATATAAATACTTCCGATGCAACGTCAAAAATGGAGAGTGTGCTGCAGGCGGCAGATACGACCCGAGAGGAAGACACGACGCATCAGGAGGGCCCTGACGAAGGCATTTCCGGGGATATTGAAAAGGAAGCGGGAAAAATTCAGGATGCGGAAAGCTCTATAAAAGATGAGTTGGCTGAGGAACTGGCCCAGGATAAACATTCTCAGAGAAGTGATGGTGTTCAGAGTAGTGCACAGAACGCGGTCGGTTCATCCGGCGGTGCAGCCGATCTGACGCTGGAGGCGGCGAAAGGGTTTGCGGTTGTGGGAAACTTTGTGCCGGAGACGATGCCTGAGGGATACCGGTTTGTCAGCGCTACCACCAGGGATGTCCCTACACCCTATCACTCACTTAATTTGAGCTACATCAGTGCGACAGATTCCAAGCAGATAGAACTTGTGATCACGAACTACTATATGTTGCTCGATGATCTCCCGGAGGGAACTGCTGTCAATGTGCCCAATAACATGATGGGATTTCGCAACGTGATACCGGCGGATGAGGTGAAAGAGGAAACTTTCCGGACAGAGGATAGAGTGGCTGTGCTCTATGATGGAGATGTGATCGTCCGGTTTGGCGGCAATGCGGATCCGGAGACGATCTATCAGGTGTTTACATCAATCTGTCCGTAGTCGGGCAACCTTTTTAACTCAAATATTTACAAGGAACATCTTCTTCTGTAGAATAGAGAATAGTATTTGACTATCTGATATTCTTGCAGAAGAAGGTGTTTTTTATGGAGGAAAAGGAAACACAAAAAGCAGCTCGGATCCACGATATGACTCAGGGCAGGATCGTCATGCCACTGATCATGTTCACGATCCCGCTGGTATTGGGGAACCTCCTGCAGCTTACCTACAATGCGGCAGATTCTGTCATTGTAGGGAAATTTGTAGGAGAAGATGCCCTGGCATCAGTGGGGACATCCACTCCCATCATGAATCTTGCAATCCTTTTGATCAGTGGTATGTGTATGGGAGCAAGTGTTTTGATGAGCTCCCAGTACGGGGCGGGAGATATCAAACTGCTCAGGCGGCAGATCAGTACCACCCTGATTGCGGGCTGCGGTTTTTCTGTATGCTTTTCCGTGGTGATGCTTCTTTTGGCAGTGCCGGTGCTACGTTTGATCCGTGTGCCGGAGGAAGTCATTCCGCAGGCTTCCGCTTATCTGCGGATCATCTTTGTGGGATTGATCTTTACTTTTATCTATAATTTTCTTGCGAACACTATGCGGGCGTTGGGGGACAGCCGAACACCATTGTATTTTCTGATGCTCAGCGCATTTTTGAACATATGGGGTGACCTTCTTTTTGTGGCGATCCTTCGGTGGGGTGTCATGGGAAGTGCCGTGGCCACTGTGCTCAGCGAGGCTTTGTGCTGCATGCTCTGTGGCATCTACATTCGATTTCGGGTTCCCCTTTTGTGCCTGGGGAAAGAGTGGCTGGTATTTGATAAGTCGCTGATCAAAAAGACAGTGGGCTATGGCAGTACCAGCGCCATGCAGCAGATGTGCCTGCAGATTGGCAAGATTCTGATCCAAGCGATGGTGAACAGTCAGGGAGTCAGTGTGATCGCAGCGTTTACGGCTGTCAATCGTGTGGATGATTTTGCTTACACGCCACAGCAGAATATAGGACACGCCATGACCACATTCATCGCCCAGAACCAGGGGGCGGGGCACAAGGAGCGCATACGCAGAGGGTTTCAGGCTGGCATTCTGATCGAGATGGTCTACTCAGCGTTTCTCTTGATCGTTGTATACACGGCGGCGCCGGGGATAATGCGGCTCTTTGCGGAGAACGGCGACGCGAAAGTGGTGGAGCTGGGAACCGGCTATCTGCATCTCATTGCGTTCATGTATCTTTTACCGGGTATGACCAACGGGATTCAGGGTTTTTTCCGGGGGATCGGAGACATGAAAGTGACCCTGTACAGCACTTTTATGAATATGCTTGGCAGGGTAATAGCGGTCTTTTTGATGCTATATATGGTACGGCTTGGCTTTGCGAGTCTGGCTTGGGCAAATATGGTGGGGTGGTTCTTTATGCTGCTGTTTGAAGTTCCTCTTTTGGCGCGGAGTCTGAGAGGGATGTATCGTCAACCGGATTCGCTCTCCAGCATCCGGTAGCCAATACCGATCTCGGTGAACACATACACGGGCTGGGCGGGGTTCTTCTCGATCTTGCGTCGGATGTTGGCCATATTTACACGGAGGATCTGATTGTTGCTGTCCGCATATGGCCCCCAGATCGTCTTGATCAGGTAATGATAGGTCAGTACCCGGCCGGAATTTTCTGCAAGAAGGGTCAAAAGCTGGTATTCAACCTGTGTCAGATGAATTTCCTCTCCTGCCAGACGGATGTAGCGCTTTTCAAAATCGATCTCCAACTCCTTTGCCCGGTAGATCGTCCCCTGGGTGTGCGGATGTCTGTGGCGCAGAGAGGTACGGATGCGTGCGATCAGCTCTGCGTTTCCGAAAGGCTTGGTGATATAGTCGTCGGCGCCCAGTTCCAAAGCGTTAACTTTTTCGTCTTCACTGTCGCGGGCAGAGATGACGATGATGGGAATATTGGAGTTATCGCGCCAGGAACGGATCTGTTCTATCACCTCACACCCATCGATGTCTGGAAGTCCCAGATCCAAAAGGATGATGTCGGGACAGAGGGAGGCTGTCAGGCTCAAACCCTCCTTGCCGGTGAAAGCGGCAGTGACCTTGTAGCCGCTGTTTTCCAGAGTAGTGGAGGTGTAAGTACTGACATTGTTGTCATCTTCGATCAATAAAATGTGAATTTTCTTGTTCATGATATCTCAACCGATTTCGGTTTCCTTTCACATACTTTTGTTAGTGTTTTCTAGCGTCATTCCTTGGGAAGTGTAAAAATAAATTCAGCACCTTCCTCATGATTACGGGCGGTCAGTGTGCCATGGTGGGCGGCAATGATGGTCTTGCAAATAGACAGGCCGATCCCCATGCCCTTGTGGCTGTCTAATAAGTGGGAAGGAGAACTGGTATTGCCGTCAAAAAGGGTATTCAGCTTATCCGGAGGGAGGCCTATCCCATAGTCCCGCACGGTGAAGATAACCGCATGCGGCGTGTCCCGCACGATCAGGTCAATGGGGCGCGTGCTTTTGGAGTACAATATTGCGTTGGACAGCAGATTGATCGCAACTTGCTCGATCAGGATGGCATCCATGGGGACAAGGAGAAATTCCTCCGGGATCTTGGCGTTGATCTGTGCATCAGGGTATCGTTTGGAAAGCTTTTGAAGTGCTTCGGAAATTACCTCCTCCACTGGCTCTTCGCCGGTGGTAATGGCGAGGTTATCACCTCGAATACGCGTGATGGTCAATAAATTTTCCACCATGTTTAACAGCCAGTTGGAATCCTCGTGGATACAGGAGAGAAACTTCCGTTTCTCCTCTTCTGTCAAGTTCGCACCGTTTTCCAGAAGCAGTGCGCTGTTGCCGATGATACCGGTCAAAGGGGTGCGTAGGTCGTGGGAGATCGCACGCAGCAGATTGGCGCGCATAGTTTCTTGTTCTCTCTCGTAAAGCTGTTTTTCACGCTCGGCAATCGTTTCCGCCTGTGCAGTCAGACGGGAAGACATGTCGGAGACAAAAAGGGCTATGATGATCATAGTCAGAAGAGTAACGGAATAATTGATCGGAGAGAGATTTTGATCAAGAAAGGGAAATACAACGTAAAAGCAAGCAACAGAAAAGAAGCAGCAACCAAGGCTGTACCAACGGCTGACGGTATAACGTGCTACGACGACAATGGACAACAGAGAGAGCAAAGGTGCGATGCAGGAGATTTCCGGCATGACATGGCAAAAGAGCGAGGCAATCGCCACGGCAGTCCCAGTGCAGGTGGTTGAGAGAAAAAAGCTGTACAAATGCTGTTTCTGTGGGGAAGAGTAGGATAGTCGTTGATTCATGGTGCCTCCTTTGTGAGTGATACGATAAAACACAATAAAATAATACTAAAGTTATTATACATCATTTGAACTGTCAAGTGCAGTGGTATGGTGTGAAGATACTGTTAAGATTCCTTAAGAAAAGATGAGGTGGCACAATCAGGAGAAATTTGCTATAGTATTAAATAAGAAGCGGAGAAATGTGGTAGTGATCTATGACATATAACACGATTGATCAACAAAAGATAAATAGAGAAAGCTTTCTGGATGGTTTGCGTATTGCTGCCACTTGTGCTGTAGTGTTCCTGCACACGGTCACGGGTGTGCGGGATATCACTGACATGAGTTTTTACCCGCTGGAAGACAAGGTGTTTCTGGTGGCGAGGGATCTTGTCACATGGTGTGTGCCAATGTTTCTGATCATATCGGGATACTTGTTTTTGCGGTCTGACCGGAAGATTGGCTTTTGGACGATGCTCTGGAAATACTGCAGAAGGATTTTGTTTGCCCTGTTCTTGTTTGGCGTGCCTTTTGCCTGCTTGGAACAGATTGCTACAGAGCGGACTTTCCGATTTGGCATGATCGGAGAAAGTGTGCTTATGATATGCATGGGAGAAAGCTGGTCGCATATGTGGTATCTTTATTTGATACTGGCGCTGTACCTTGTGACACCGGCGTTAAAATATCTGCTGGAGCGGTGCCCGAGGTGGCTTTTGTATCTGGTGCTTGCGGTGTTGGTGATATGGGGTAGTATCATTCCCTTTATGGAGAAACTGGAGAACACCTACTACCCGTTGGTGCTCCCGGACAGCAGTATCTACCTGTTTTACTATCTGTGTGGCTATCTTTTCGCGGAAAAGTCTATTGAGCGAAACGTGTCTGTGGATCTCGACAAAGGTTCAAAGGTGCCCGCCATGCGGAGCGGAATCACATTGACTGTTCTGGCGGCCACGGTACTTATACTTGTGGGTATGGTGGTCAGCCGTCTGGTGGGGAACTACTCTGTGCAGATGGCATACAATTACCCCTTTACGGTGTTGCTTTCCCTGTCTCTCTTTTATCTGACCAGAGAGGCAGCCGCTTGGAGATCCACCAAAAAAGCCGGCTCGGGACAAAAAGCCCCAACCGGCATTATGACAGGGATTAGTTCCCTATGTTTTGCGGTTTATCTGATTCATCCGCTGTTTGTAAATATAGCCTATAAATTGTTACACGTCACACCCCTTGACTTTCCCATCGGAGTGTCGCTGCCGCTCTTTTTCGCGGTGATCCTGGGATTATCTCTCTCCTTGGCATGGGGGCTTCGCAGGATCCCGGGAATGGCGAAATATGTGTTGTGAGGGTGGTTACTTCTTAGTCCAGCGACCGGAGGCTCCGCAAGGGAGCAACAGACCACTATCGCTCACCGGCAGACCGATCTCATCCGCCTCCACATGGCCGCCGTATTGTTTGGCAATGGCAGTGTTTATCATGTAAGAGAGCACTGCGGGCTGTAGTCCCGTGGTGTAGGAGTTGATCAGGAAAAATAGAGCATCCTCGGATAGAAGCCTGGCTGTCAATTCAATAAAAGGCCAGATGCTGTCCTCGATCTTCCAAATCTCACCTTTAGGACCTCTTCCATAGGAGGGTGGGTCCATGATGATGCCGTCGTAGCGGTTGCCGCGGCGTATCTCCCGCTCCACAAATTTAGTACAGTCATCCACCAGCCAGCGGATGGGAGCATCTCCTAAACCGGAGGAAATAGCGTTCTCCTTCGCCCAGGCGACCATGCCCTTGGAGGCATCCACATGAGTCACGGCGGCACCTGCAGCGGCGGCAGATAAGGAGGCTCCGCCTGTGTAGGCGAAAAGGTTCAGCACTTTCACAGGGCGATCTGCTGTGCGGCCTGCGTTTCGGATAATGCGTGAAAACCAATCCCAGTTAGCTGCCTGCTCAGGGAAGAGACCGGTGTGCTTAAAGCTGAAAGGCTTCAAATGGAAAGTCAAATGACTGATGTCAGTCAGATCGTAACCAACTGTCCACTCATCCGGCAGATGGAAAAATTCCCATTCCCCGCCGCCTTTGGCACTTCTGTGGTAGTGTCCGTTTTTCTTTTTCCAGCGGGGGTCTTTGTGTCCGGTGTTCCAGATAACCTGGGGGTCGGGGCGCACTAACAGATAATCTCCCCAGCGCTCCAGCTTTTCGCCATTGCTGGTATCTATCACTTCATAATCTTTCCAATGATCTGCAATCCACATATGGAATCCTCGCTTCCTTAGTCAGCCGAGAGGTTGATATTATTATATTATAGGGTATTGGGGAGGCGATAGCAAGACTGCGGTGAAAATTATATTGACTTCTCCCTATATTCTTTGTAAACTAACAAGTGACTATCTTTATACATGTATACATAATATGTGTTGATAGATGATACAAAAAGGAATACTAAAGGTAGAAAGGAAAACAAATTATGAGTGCACAGGTTGGTATTATTCTGGCGATCGTGGTGTATCTTGGCATCATGATCTTTGTCGGATTTTATTTCAGCAGAAAGAATGAAAACTCTGCGGAGGGCTTCTATCTGGGCAACCGAAAATTAGGTCCTCTGGTGGCAGCCATGAGTGCCGAGGCATCGGACATGAGCAGCTACTTGCTCATGGGATTGCCCGGACTGGCGTATCTGTCCGGTATTGCGGACGTAGGCTGGACGGTGATCGGTCTGGCGGTAGGTACATACTTAAACTGGCTGATCGTGGCGCGCAGGTTGCGCAGATACTCCGCAAAGTGTGGCGCGATCACCATTCCAGAGTTTTTCTCCAAGCGCTACAAGGACAGTAAAAACATTTTGATGTGCATTGCAGCCATTATTATATTGATCTTTTTCGTTCCCTATACGGCGTCCGGATTTAAGGCGGTGGGAACTCTATTCTCCACCCTCTTCGGTGTGGACTACCATGCAGCGATGCTGGTCGGGGCTCTGATCATTGTGGGTTACACGGTTTTGGGCGGTTTTATGGCGGTCTCCACCACGGATCTGATCCAGAGCATTGTGATGACCATCGCCCTGATCGTGATCGTGTTCTTTGGCATCAATGTGGCCGGCGGCTGGTCTGCAGTGATGGATAATGCACAGTCTCTCTCCGGTTACCTCAACATGTTTCAGACTCATGATCCTGCAACGGGGGCAGCACCTTACGGGTTGATCACCATTCTTTCCACGACGGCGTGGGGACTTGGATATTTTGGTATGCCCCACATCCTGCTTCGCTTTATGGCGATCCGCAACGAGGAGGAACTTAAGACTTCCAGAAGGATCGCTTCCGTGTGGGTGTTGATCTCCATGGCAGTAGCGATTCTCATTGGTCTGATCGGCTGTGCCGCTTCCGCGGCGGGAGTGATCCCTGTTTTAAATGGCAGCGCAGAGTCGGAGACCGTAGTGATCCAGTTCTCCCACCTCCTGTCCCAGCACGGTTTCTTGGCGGCAGTCGTGGCAGGTATTGTGTTGGCGGGTATTTTGGCTTGTACCATGTCAACGGCTGACTCCCAGCTTTTGACGGCAGCATCCAGTGTTTCTCATAATTTGGTTCAGGATTTCTTCAGGGTAAAGCTGAGTGAGAAGACCTCCATGTTGGTAGCACGTTTGACGGTAGCGCTGATCGCCGTGATCGGTGTGATCCTTGCGTGGAATCCTGACAGCTCTGTGTTTACCATTGTGTCCTTCGCGTGGGCTGGTTTCGGCGGAACGTTTGGACCGATCATGCTCTTCTCCCTGTTCTGGAAACGTACGAACTTTGCCGGGGCGGCGGCAGGCATGATCTCCGGTGGTATCGTGGTATTTGCGTGGAAATATCTGGTGCGGCCCATGGGTGGTGCTTGGGATATCTATGAGTTGCTCCCTGCATTTTTGGTGAGCTGTGTGGCGATCTTGGCGTTTTCCCTGTTGACCTCCAAGCCCTCGGAGGAGATTGTAAAGGAGTTTGAATCTGTTGGTTAAGAAAATGGCGCCCTTCCTTGTGGCAGCGGCAGCAATTTTATGGGGAGTGTTGGTGCTCTTTGTGAGAGCATTGAGCGCCGGCGGTTTCTCCGCTATGGACATTGTATGTATCAGAGCCTACGGCAGTGTGGTGTTTTTACTGCCGGGGCTCTTTCTGGTGAAGAGAAGTCTGCTATGTATTCGCCTGAGAGATTGTTGGTGTTTTCTCGGGACGGGTGTATTTAGCATTGTTTTTTTCAGCTACTGTTATTTCCGCAATGTGGAGGTGTCTTCCGTGGCGTTCGCCAGCATTCTTATGTATACTTCTCCGGTGTGGGTGACGCTGCTTGCGGCGGTCTGTTTTCGGGAGCGTATCACGAGGCGGAAATTGGCGTGTCTCTTTCTGGCGTTGCTTGGATGTATTCTGGTGAGCGGTATCACCGGCGGACTGGGGGCTGTCAGTGTGTATGGGATCCTGCTTGGGCTGGGTTCCGGTATCGGGTATGGGCTTTATACGATTTTCGGGCGCTATGCTCTCAACAAAGGGTATCATCCCATGACGGTGACGGCGTACACGTTCCTCTTTGCCTGTGTGGGAGTGCTGCCCTTTGTGAGGATTTCTTCTATTATAAAGGGATTAAATACAGAACCGAGACTTTGGCTTTTGGCGACGGGGATGGCGTTTCTCACTACCTGTCTGTCTTTTACGCTTTACACGTTGGGGCTTCAGTATCTGGAGTCCGGTCAGGCGGCTGTGTTGGCCACGATAGAGCCAATCGTGTCAACGTTGGTGGGAGTGTTTGTCTACAAAGAGGCGATGACGGGAACTATGGCGGTGGGGATTGTGTTGGTGTTGGTTTCTTCTATATTGATCAGCAGGAGATAGGAAGCTGCTGAACAGAGGGGCAGCCGCCGGGCGTACGTGGAAATCAGCAGACTTCCCCTGTGCGGAGCCTTTCAACCGCATTGTATCTGCAAAAAAACAAAAATTTTTGAAAAAGTGCAAAATTTCTCTTGCAAATTCTCCCAACATACTATATACTATTCCTTGCTGTGGCATGATAGCTGTGAAGCGTGAGGTTGCTGCTTACAGGTAACTGGAAGCAGGTTTTCCGTGGAGCGAATGTCAAGTTAGAAAACTGACGACAAGTCACTGTAC
>JAFLRM010000059.1 GCA_022511465.1 Acetatifactor sp.
GTTCAATAAGTGATACAAGAAAAAACGGTACATCATTTTTAATATTTACTCTTTTGACGCGGTCGGCGTTGCGTTCTTCCGCAAACAGTGGTACATACTGCTCTGAAACATCCTCTATGTCCTCCGGCTGCACATTTTTCAGACAGGGAATATCTTCAACATAATCCCGCAAAAATTGTGAGCACAGAATTGGATCGTCAAAAATGATCTTACTGCTGCTGTCTCTGACCTTTGAGTTTAGAATCGCGTCCTGATTTTTGGGCATAAACGTCCTCCTTTGTGAATTAAAGATTGTTAAATGTGGTAATAGTCTGGCGAACGCCAAAGATGATAATCGCGTGAATGATACGATTTATGATGATAGTATAAATTAACCCGGTTAAAAAAACAACCTATTTTGACATTTTCTCACATATTCTGCGTTTGCAGCTCTCCCAATCCCCGTCCACAAAGGTGTCCTTATACATCCGGATCACAGTCTTGTTAGCAAGGTCAATCCACACTTTGTTGGCCTTGTCGCGGAGATTGACAATGTCTTTATAGGCAATCTGAATGACAATATTTCCTTCCACCAGCCGGATGCCATCCTCTTTAAAAATGATCTCTCTCGTCCAGTTCTCAGTCCCGTACAGCTTTCCCAATTTGCGATATTTAGCCTTAGCCGCCACGATCACGCGGAAGAAGGCGTGATAGGTACAGAGCACGGCAAAGAGAAAATAGACAGATGGGAACATAATTCCATAAGAATTCACTGCATAGGCAATGCCCAAAAGTACACAAACCAAAGCCAACGCGCTCCACACGATGGCCAGAAAAAGATTTCTGCCTTTCCAAATATTTTCGACCGCCCATGAGCGGTAAAGCTCCCATGTGACCTGATATTGGTTTGTCATATCTTCCTACCCAGCCGCTCTTCTTATCTGCCAGCTTTCTATCTGTTACACTTCCATTTCGGGAATAATCTGCACGTTAAACTGCTCTTTAAAGAAGCGGTGATAGGCGTGGTTCAATAAATAATCGGGCTTTTCCTGAAGATACCACCACCTATGTTCCCTTCCTTCATAAGAGACATTCATAATAACATTATTATCTTTTTGTATACACTTAATTTTATAGGACGCCCCTATATCACGATTCTTGTCCGCTCCCCTATTATTTAATGTCTGCTCAATAAGCCACTAGCATTTTACTGTGGCGGTTTTGTATATAAACAAACATGAAATCCTGCTGATTGCTTGAAAATAGCGATATCAAAAATTGGCGCAGTGAACGAGCCGCTATGCGGGCTACATTCATCACCAGAATTGACAATGCTGATCTTTCAACTTCCACGTGGTCAGCATTGTCAATGTATTCCGCTTTTTTATCGGCCATTGCATCTTTCTTTGGCCGTCCAAGCCTCGGTCCGGATAGTGGCCGGTCCGTTCACGGTATCTTTCAACTGCGCCAATCAAAACATCCGATTCATTGTAAGCGTCAAAGGACAGCTTTTCCAGCCTTGCCATGCCGTTTTCATCAATGCTCAGATCCCGTTTTGCTCCGAATTCCACGAAAGCCGCAGCCTTTCCGCGAACAATGGGACGGATATAAGGCTGGCTGATGCTGACGATGCGGTCTGGGACCGTGTGGACCTGATCATCATACATGTACTGCTGTTGCTCGTATACCTGTTTCAGCACCATGTATCGCATAAACTGCTTTTGGATCATAAGCGATCCCAGCGCCATCTGGAGGGGCTTTGCGGGCATTCCCGTATCACCCGGGAAAAGCTCCGCATATTTTTCCTCTATCGCTTCCCAGGGAATGGTGGCAGCCTTTCTGACCCAGCGATTTTAAAGAAGGGTGTTTACACACCTTCTTGGATCCATTTTTAGTCCTGCTGACAGTGATTTCAAGGGATTTAGAGCAATTTTTATTGTTTTAAGCAGACATTATTTATCTTGCTTTCATAATTTTGTTAATTTTAACAAAGCTTAATACAGACAAAGCAGTTAGAAATATGTACAAAAAAATCCATCCCCAAACTGTAATAACTTCAGGTAATCGAACATTAATAAATATAAATATGAAACAAAATATAACACATACACCAATCAAAAATTTCCATGGTTTACAATCCTCTTGCTTTTGCTTTTTAAATTCCTCTTCCGTCAACTCCTTATTGCCCTCACCAGTGTCTATAGTAGTGTACAAATTTATTAGTATTCTTTCATCGTTCATATTTTTTACCTCCTACATTCCACTCATTTTTTTGTTTTTAAGGATATTGCAATTTCTAGTGTATGACACGTTCATATACATCAAGGATATCTTCCATACAGGCTACGAATTTGGCATCTTCTTTTGAGGGGATGCATCAGTAGTCGCTGCGGTGAGGTCTGAGCCGTTTTTTTAAGGCTCTGCGGATAGCCTCCCTGCTGACAGGTGTTTCCAGTACAACACGGGATTTTTCTTCCAGCAGACGGATCGTCCAGCGGGCATGTCCATCAGGAACGGGACCGCAGGCAAGCTCAATGATACGGGCTTCTGCACGTCCGTCCACCTTGCGCCTGGCATTGTTGGAATTGATGCTTCGTTTATATTCTGTTACCGCTTCAATGCCGCCGTTTCTTTTACTATACTGCAAACTGGCTTTAATTTCCACAATTGTTTATTTAAATAACAACATGTCAATACACTAGTTTTGATATAATATTTCTTTGCATTAAGTCATAACTTGTTACTTTTCCACTTTCTCCAACGCTATTTTTTCTATATTCAGTACAGAACTACTTATCCCATTTAATAAACTATCTTTGCAGGCTAGAAAAACCAATAAAATAGGAATCACAAATATGACACAACAGGCAAACACATGATTCTCAATCAGTGTTTCTCCTTCCGATAAAATAACAGACAGTGGATACTGATACTGATTTTCCAAAAATAGTAACGGTTGCTCCACAAGATTCCATGTATCAATCAGATTCAGGATCAATAAAGCACTGATTCCATCCTTAACTTGTGGCAATACAATTTTAAAGAAAATATGAATATGTCCTGCACCATCCATCTGCGCTGCTTCCAAACATTCCTTAGGTATATTCTGCATAAACTGATAAAGTAAATACACACCAAATGTTGTAAATATATTGGGTAAAATAACTGAAGCATTGTGATTCAAAAGCCCTATTTTGTCCATCATCATCATCTGAGGCGCAAGCATAATCTGATATGGTAACATCATTATAAGAATAACGCTTAAGAGAACTAACCGTTTACCGGGAAAATGAAGTTTTGAAAGTGCATATGCTCCTCCTGTTGATACTACAACCGTCCCTACTGCGATAAAACCACTTATCCCGACACTATTCCAAAAATAATACCAAAAATCAGAACTTTCCCAAAAAGCACCTATGTATTGCTCAAACGAAAATTTTTCTGGCAATAAGGACAATTGCGCATATTGTGAAATTCGGTTACCATGTTCGATCATCCCATATGTTTTTATAAACTCATAAGAAGATAAAAAAGAATTGCATAAAATAAATAAGAAAAATAAAATGACCGGTATAATGCATAAAAACATATAAAACAGAATAAATCCCGATTTCCATTTTTCGCTTTTACTCTTCATTCTCTTTCCCCTTCTTTATGAAAATAAAATAAATTAATACAGAAAACGATAATATCAATATCAAAGATGCCGCCGAAAGACTGCCATAGTCCATCGCATATAATTTGTTATTTATAAAATTCTGCAACATATAAACAGAATCATATGGATACTTCCCAAACAATAAATATTCTTCCCTAAAAATTTTAAATACTCCCACAATTCCAAGCGAACCCACAAACAGCAAAAAACTTCGAATCTGCGGCAGTATTATATGAATTAAAATAGTAAAATTACCTGCACCGTCTAGTTTTGCACTTTCTATCGTTTCTTCCGGCACTCCGTTAATACCTCCGTATAAAACAATCATACAATAACCATAATTTTTCCAAAGATAGATTCCTTCCAGAATAATAATATCGTATTTAGAATATAAAAAATCTATGCTTTCTTTCCCATGTTCAACCAAAAAACCATTCAAAACACCATATGTTTCTAAAAATATTTTTAAAACTACTGTAATAACCGCCGATGGAATCAACATAGGAAGCAAATGTAAAAGAAACAAAACCGATACAATTTTGCATTTTTTTAAATTTAAGAATCTCATAGATAATGCGGTCGAGAGTGCTAGTATAAAAAGAAGTGGTATTGATGTTAGGGAAAAAAAGGTCATATTTCTTATTGAAAGCCGAAATGCTTCCGACAAAAACAGCTTCTTATATTCGTAGATTCCAATAAAACCAACGTCTGACCAGAAGCTTTCTTTTATTGTCGTAAAAAACGGGAAATAATAAAACAAAAAAATCCCAAAAAATAATGGTAGTACAAACAAGACAGCTATTCCATCATTTTTCTTCTTCATTTTCTTCTCCGCCTATCTCCGAATTAGGAAGCTTTACCTGCGCGCCTTCATATATGTCGCTGCTCCTAACATCGGCTATGATATCTAAGGAAATTGTATTTCCAATAGCAGCCTCTGTTCCATTTGTTGCTAAAATCATAACCGGCACCGACTTTATGCTTAGAGCAGTTCCCCATATCTTCGGAATTTCCTCAATTACATACACCCTGCTGGTTTCAGTTGAACTCTTTGGACTTATAATTGCACTGCATGGAATTACCGCTTCATATTCAGCTCCAGTAAAAACAAGCTCCACCATTAAAAATTCTGCCTCTATGATTTCAGGTGGAAATTCTTCTATTGTTGTCTCCATTATATAACTATTACTTTCCGAATTTACTGTTCCTTGTATCCAAAGACCTTCATATACGTTCCCTTTCCGATAGGAGGGAACCAGTTTTCCCTCCTCCGTTGTGTTGTTTTCCAAATAAACAGGATAAATTTGAACAAAGCCTTCCTTTGCATACTCCCCTAACTCATCCATTTCCCACTGAATAACTTGACCATTCTCCGTCTCTCGATATTCAGCCATATATTCAATCTTATATTGCAACGCCTTTTCAGAGGGCTGCACTACTTCTACCTCTACGAGATTTTCCCTATAATTTTTCTGCGAAAATATCGTCATCCATGTAGCTATGATAAAAAAACACAGTAGAAGCGTAACTGGTATATTAAAAACCCGAGGTCTCTTCCACTTCATAAATATACCCTCATCACTCTTTCAAATACAGATTAAGCCTGCTACACATCAGTTGATAGCAAGTATCGAAATCAGCAGTTCCATTTATGTAATCGGCCATTGTTTCAGCAAAAATCTGCTCCATATCTGGATGTTTCAAACCTGCAGAAGTAATTTGATTTATTTGTTCTTCAATTTTTGCAACAAGGTCCTCTGCCATAGGAGACACAGTCATGGCACTTTTACCCATCGTTACTTTGGTAATAGTACTCAGATTATGAAACTGACTTTCAAAAATATTGCGATTCACAGGCGTACCAGCAGTATATACGACACCTAAATTGTAAAAATCATAATCTATTAAATACTTTAATAGCTTATAGGCTTCTTCTGGACAGTCACTTTTAGCGTCGACTAGACCAAAGTCACGAACTGTCGCTCGATATCCCCCTGCTGTATCTTCCGGAAACATAAAATAATTGATATTTTCTTGAAACATCGCCTCATATGAATATTCCTGCTGACGAATAATGGCCGCCGGATTTCCAAAAAGAAGCTGATATCCCACTAAAGTTGCTGAGTTGCTTCCAGAATTCCTCATTTCATCATACTTAGCCTGAAACTCCTCTTGTCCCGCTTTTACAAAATCACAAAGTTGTCGAAGCTGTTCCGAATTCACAGACACTGTCTTCCCATCTGTCAATTCTAAACCGCTCGTATAATACGCATATAAAAGAAAATCTTTCGTTGAATCAGATGTAAAACAAAGCCCTAACCGAATTTCTTCCGAATCATACAGGAGTTGCTGACATGCAAGCAATTCTTGATAAAACTCATAACAATCCGTATCATCAGTCAGGATATTTCCACAAAGTTCAGAGACAGTATTTCTTGTCACTGCAAACCCCATATCAAATGTAATTGGAAGAATATATTGCTTTCCTTCTTGCTTTCCCGCATCCACTACGATTTCAAAATAATTTTCTTTGTTATAGTTTTGATCCTGTTCCAGATATTCCGTTAAATCAAAACAAATACCTTCTGTCATTAATTTTTCTGCATCTAGCGATGAAGTATCACTAAGAAGTAAGACATCCGCCCCACCTCCTGCCAATCCTTCTGCTGTGTATTGTTTTGCAAGTTCTTCCTCTGTCTCAAATGCATGCAGTTCTAATGAAACCTGAGCCTTCTTTTGATACTCTTCCAACGCAGTTTGGTAAAACGGATGTTCTTTTACATAATAAATCACTAGCACATCTCCATCGGATTTTGATGACGATGCAGAATCTGATGCCTCCCCACACGCACTAAATATAACCAGACTAATAAAGCAAATCAGTATTAATTTAAACATATTTTTATACTTTTTCATCTTATACCTCTTCTTTCTAATGATGCATCGTATAATATCCCTTATTTTCATCTTACTCAAAAGAATCTTATATTTCTTATCCTATCTTCCACTTCTATATATCTTCCAGATCCTCCATATAAAAATGTCAAGCAAAAAATAATAAAATACTCTGACAGAAAAAGCTTCCCTGACTTCATCATTCCTATTGTTTTTCCTCATGACGTTACTCCCGTTCAATTAGATATGTCTGCAGCCGATTTTGTAATTCATTATAACAAGTGGCAAAGCCTTCCTATAACTTTTTCACAGATTATTATAGTTTTACAATAGCGGTCTGCCGTGATATAATGACTTTTATAAAATTTTAACAAATTTATTTACCAAAAAAAGATTTTTTGCCTAATCGTTGTTTTTTTTGACATAAACGTTAACGATATCGCCAACATTTTTTTAGGGGTAAAATACATGGAAATTTTGAGTGTAGCCTTTTCGGCAGTCTTCGCAGTTATAGGTTTTTCCTTTCTGTTATCCAAACGTATGAAAGGGATTGTCTTCCTCCTTCTCTTGGCATATATTTTCCTGATTTATGCTTTTATGGACAATTCTCTGGGGCAATGGAAAACGTTTTTCCTGGTATCCGGTTCTATCATCATTGTGTTTGCAGGAACCGGCAAGAGCCTGCTGGATACTCTCTTGTCGCTGACCGGCTATTTGGTCATGACTTTGGTTGATTACCTGTTTTCCGTTTTGCGCACCTGGAGCGGTTTCCCTCTGCAAACCCTCTATGTCCGTCACCCTGTTCCTTTTCAACTGATAGTTATTTTTATCGGCGCTCTTCTCCTTTTATTGCTGCGCCGCTTTTATCTCTATCCCAAGTATGCCACACTGGAAAAGGCTCCCCCGAAGCTGCTCTTCTGCTTCCTTATCGTAGTCTATCTGGCAATCCTTCTCATGGTTTTTAACTTTGTCTATGGGAAATCGTTCTATTATCCTACAAAACAGCTTATCTTCAACGGTTTTTTAATAATTGTTCTGGCATTGTGCACCGTCCTTGTCTTTTTTAATATGTCCGAGCTATTGGAACGAGAGCAGGCACTGTCTCTCCAGCAGGCACGCTTGTCTGTGATGCAAGATTACACGGAGCGGATGGAGCACCTGTATGAGGAGATGCGCGCCTTCCGACACGACTACAAAAATATTCTCTCCACTATGGAATACTATATTGACTCCGGCGATATGACTTCTCTTCAAAGCTATTTTCATGCGAAGATCCAGTCCCACAATCCGATGCTTTCCAGCGACAGCTTTATTTTGGGAAAGTTACATTTGATCGCAGACCCCGCTTTGAAGAGTCTGCTTTATACCAAGTTGATTTCTATGCTGAATCACCGTCTTACCATTATACTTGAGATTGCGGAGCCGGTGGAGATTTTTTCCATGGACAATTTGACCCTATGCCGTGTCTTGGGGATTCTTTTAGACAATGCCATTGAAGCTGCCGTCTGTGGTAAGGAGCAAAAAATTTCTCTGGCAGTTGTCAGCGCAGAGGAGGCCGTACACTTTGTGGTCGGAAATGACACGCTTCCGATCTCTATCCCGACTTCCCGGCTCTTTGAAAAGGGTTATTCCACCAAGGAAGGGCATTCCGGTTTGGGGCTTTCCACCGTCCGTGAACTGATCGATCCCTTGCCCAATGTTTTCCTGTCCACTGAGTACGAGGATTCGTATTTCCGGCAGACTTTGACGATCCAAAGGAGGTAAGCCGATGATTTCTGTTTTTATCTGCGATGATGAAATAGTCTGGATCCAAAAGATAGCGGATGCAGTGACAGAATATCAGGACATAAGCGAGTGGCCGCTCTCCATTGTCTGCCAGACGGACTCGCCCATAACTCTGCTCTCCCAACTGAGGGAAGATTGCACCAAGGGCGGTATCTACTTTCTGGATATTGATCTGAAAACTTCCATAAATGGCTTGGTACTTGCGCAGGAAATCCGCACGCTTGACCCCAACGCCACACTGATCTTTGTCACCACCCATGATGAGCTGATGGCTGAAACCTTTCGTCTGAAGCTTCAGGCGTTGGATTATATTGTGAAAGATGAGGGGGATCTTTATTTACAGATCGAACAATGCCTCACACATGTGGAACAGCACTGCGCTCACAGAGAAAAAGGAGATCTCCCTGTCACACTTCGACTGGGAAATCTCCATCGTACTTTTCAAAAAGATGATATCTATTATGTTTGCTCTGTCAAAGGTAATCATAAGATTGAGATTCACACCCGAATTGGCACTTATATTTTCGCTGATTCCTTAAAAGCTTTATGTGTACAGTTGGGCGAAAATTTCCTTCTCTGCAATAGGGGGCTTCTGGTGAACGCCAACCATGTGATAGGCAGCGATTCTAAAGACAAAACGCTTCTCTTGGACAATGGGGAGAAGTGTCCCTGCTCCGTGCGGTTGTGGCCCCGAATGGCAAGACGTTTCTAATGTCATTACCCGTTCTCCTTAATGGTGAGCAGCAAGAGCTCCATGGTCAGGTCGAAGTTTACGTTGGCATCCAGACGCATCTTGGCTTTATCCAGCGCCCGGATAACTTCCTCGATTCCCTCATAGTTACTCCTCTGCGCACATTTTCTCAAGGCTGTGATCTCTTCCCGGAAAATCAGATGATTTACATCCTTGGTAGCCTTAAAGAGCAACACATCCCGATACCAGATTGCCATCAGATCCAGATAGTCGTTGATCTGCAGCTTATACTCGCCGATCTTCTTGATGGCCGTCACGATCTCGTAGAGTTCCATCTCCTGTATGTATTTTAGAAGGCTTAACGCCTCCGATTTTACGTTTTCAAAATCCTCGCTGGAAGCCAGCGCTTTGGCCCTTCCCACATTGCCTCTGGCAAACGCCACGCACACCTCCGCCTTGTAGTCCGGCACCTGAAGTTCTTCCATGAGATATCTGCGCACCAACTCATCCGCCACCGGCTTCATGTTCAGCACCACACAGCGGCTCAAAATGGTGGGGAGCAGCGTGTTCACGTTGCTGGCAAGAAGCAGGATCACTGCGTACACTGGCGGCTCCTCCAGCGTCTTTAATATGGCGTTCTGCGCCTGCGTCGTCATCTTCTCCGCCTCGTTCACAATGTACACCTTGTAGGGGCTGCTGTAAGGTTTGATCGCCACATCGTTGTTAATCTGGGCACGAATATCGTCCACGCTGATGGAGTTGGGCTTCTCATGGGACACGTAGATGATATCCGGATGATTGTCGGACAGCGCCTGTTTGCAGGAGTGACATTCCTGGCAGGGATCGCTTCCGCCCTTCTCACACTGAAGCGCCATGGCAAAGACTCTCGCTATAAACTCCTTTCCGGAGGATTTCTCTCCGTTTATAATGTAGGCGTGGGAAATCTTCTTCGCCGCGATCGCATTCTGAAAATGCTCCTTGATCTGCTCTTGTCCTATGATATCCTGAAAGCTTGCCATCTCCCACAACCTCCAATCTTCTCTAAGTGAAAATATCTAACAAAAGACCTCTGATCTCTCCGATCTTGTTTAAGATCGCCAGATTGTCCTTCTCATCCTTCATCAGTTCCTGCGCCAGCTGATCCAAATTCTCATCCACCAGGCGAATAATACCGTAAACTCTGTGGCGTCCTCTCCGATCCAGAAAGTTTTCTCTGGAAAAAGCGTGAGAATGGGTCACTACCTCGTTTAAAAATTCTTTGATCAAACCGCGGTAATGCCGCATATCCTTGACATCGCGCCGCTTGGAAAGCTTTTCCCCCTCCGCGGTGATGGCTTCCATCAGGCCGCTCAGCTTCTCCTGAAGCTCCGACTCCTGAATATGGCTGGCGAGCATGAACTTGAAATTTCCGTCGGTGTTCTGGGTCTGTGTGGTCTGCTCCACAGGCGCCGCCTGCGTCAGCTGATTGATCTTGATATCCATGCTCTCACCTGCCTTTCTCTATTTTTCATAGCACACTTTACGTACTTTCCATGCTGCCAATAATAATATCGGCTTTTTTATATATATTTTTACTGGTATTCCATTTCCAAACATAGTCAAATATTTTCTTTTATATATCTGACAATCTCATCCAAACACCGGGGCAGATCATCGTTGTAAAAAGCTCTGTCAATCCCCGCCCGCTCCATCTTGTCCGGCGCAAAATCTTCGCTGTCCGCCAAAAACCGGCGACACAGCTCCTCGTACTTGGGATGCTCCTGCTCTCTCTCCCGATCCAGCGCCCGCTGCAGACGCAGGCCACCGTCCAGATCGATCATCACCGGAAGCATTTTATCTGCGCCAAAGTATGCCTTCATATTTTCATATCCTTCCAACGTGCCGATCGTCAGATAACTCTCCTCATCCAAGCGAATCTGCCCGTCATCCACGGTAAAGTATCTCCACAGGCCATGAAAGGTATGGTAACTGCGCTCCTCCACGATCTTTCCGCAGGAGGACAGGTCTTCATACCCCGCCTCGTCCGTAAAATGATATTCCACCCCTTCACTCTCCCCGCCGCGAATCGGCCTGGTGGTGTAGGGCACGATGGCTTTCAGCGCAACCGCGTCCCCCTTTATGAGCTCCTTGTAGATGGTGTCTTTCCCTGTGGAGCTTTTTCCCATTAGATATACGATCTTGCCCATGTATTACTGCACCTCAACCACGCGTATCATATTGGTATTGCCGGTCTTTCCGAGGGGCACACCCGCCGTGATCACTGCGATATCTCCTGCTTTCACGCAGCCGGCATTCTTGGCACTCTCCACCGCATCCGCAAAAAGCTCCTCCGTGGTCTCCTGCCGTCTAATTGACAACGGGAAAACGCCCCATTGCAAATTCAGTTGTCTGGCAACACGCTTTTCCAGAGTACATCCGATCACGGGGCAGACCGGCTTAAATCTGGCAATGGCTTCTGCAGTAAAACCGGATAAAGTGACGGTGATGATCGCCGCTGCATTCAGATCCATGGCTGCGGAACAGGTGGCATAAGCGATCGCCGTGGTGATATCACGCTTCTCAGCATTGGAAAGCTCGGTCATCCGATTCCGGTAGTTGATATTTTTCTCCGTATACTCTGCAATTCGGGACATGGTGCGAACGGCCTCCACCGGATATTGACCTGCGGCAGTCTCACCGGACAGCATGATCGCCGTAGTGCCGTCGTAGATCGCGTTGGCAACGTCCGTGGCCTCCGCTCTGGTGGGGCGGGGATTCTTGATCATGGACTCCAGCATCTGGGTGGCTGTTATCACAATCTTGCCCTGCTCATTTGCCAGCTTGATCATCCGCTTCTGCAGGGCAGGTACCTCTTCCAGAGGAATCTCCACACCCATATCGCCGCGGGCCACCATAATGCCGTCAGACACCTCCAAAATGCCCTCCAGATTTTGAATGCCCTGCATATTTTCTATTTTGGAAATAATCTTTACTTTGCTGTCATGCGCATCCAAAATCTTGCGCACCTCCATGACATCCTCCTTGCTCCGAACAAAGGAGAGCGCCAAAAAATCATAGCCCATCTCAATACCAAAGAGAATGTCCGCTCTGTCCACATCACTGATGTAGGGCATGGAGAGACTGGCTCCGGGCACGTTGACCCCTTTGTGGTTGGAGACGAAGCCGCCGTTGACCACACGGCAGATGATCTCTTCCCCGCTAATCTCCTGAACTTTCATCTCAATCAGACCGTCGTCGATCAGAATGGTGGTTCCGACGGAAATGTCATTTTTCAGATTTTTATAGGAGATAGTTGCTCTCTCTTTATTTCCTAAAATCTCCTCTGTGGTCAGGGTAAAGGTCTGGCCGGACACAAGTTCCGCTTTGCCGCCCTCAAAATCCCGCAGACGGATCTCCGGTCCTTTGGTGTCCTGCAAGGTCGCCACAGACAATCCCAGTTCCTCGCGAACCTTGACCACCCGCTCGTACTTAACCCTCTGCTCCTCATGGGTACCGTGGGAAAAGTTGAATCTGGCCACGTTCATTCCCGCAAGCATCAACTCTTTCAGCTTTTCCTCGTTCTCACTGGCAGGACCGATCGTACAGATGATTTTTGTTCTTCTCATAACTACCTCTCCTTCTGCTAGGAACCACTTGTTGTTCCTTGAACCACTTGTTGTTCCTTGAACCACTTGTTGTTCCTTATAACATATTATTCTTTTTTAACATTCTTCACCTTAGCAGATTTGCTCGTTTTATGACATTTGTATCATTTTCATAGTTTTAATCTTATATTGGGAAGAGTTCTCCGCGTCATATTCTATTCCCTGAACTTTCAGCCCCTGCCGTATGTACTCCAAAAGCTGCTCACAGTGCGTCTCCTTAATTCTCTCCCCCGGTACCAGAAGCGGTATTCCCGGCGGATAAAGACCTACAAATTCTCCCGCATAACAACCGGAAGCCTCCTCTAAAAAAACCCACTTTGTCTCCATATCCCACGCTTCTGCAAAAGGAATGGCATCCTCACTTTTATCCGAAAGAAAGGTGGTCACAGGGATATTTCTCTGCGCGTAAACGGCGTCTTTGTCTGACTCCACAGCGTCCGCCTTCTGCCAATCTCCCATCGCAATCCGACGGTCCAGGGAAAGCAGCGCCTCCGTTATTCGCTCATAAGCCTCCGGCCCATCCCCCACAGTGAACATAGCCAGACAATAGGTGGCGGAAGCCATCTCCAACTGCAAATGATATTCCTGCCTTAAAACATCGTAAATCTCCTGTCCGGAAAACCCGGTTTCTGCGGTCAAGATTACCAGCTTCCCTATGTCTTGTCGCGATTCCAAAGGCAAAAAGCGCAGGCTTCCGCAGGCTTCCAATCTGCGCAACATCTCACGGTATCTTGTCCGAAAATCATGAAATAGCTTCGCTCCGTCCTGTTTTATGACATGCGTGACATTTTCTATGCCGGCCATCAAAATATAGGATGGGCTGCTGCTCTGGTAAATACGCAGGAAACGTTTCAGCCGCTCCCTGTCAATTCGATTTCCATTTACATGCAGTAATGCAGTCTGTGTCATGGCAGGCAGTGTTTTGTGGACGCTGTGTATCACCAGATCAGCTCCCGCCTGACAGCTATTTTCCGGAAAGCCTTCCGCCAGTCCCAGATGGGCTCCATGGGCTTCGTCCACGATCAGGGGAAGCCCTTTATTATGTACAATCTCAGCAATGGCACGGATATCTGCGATCCTCCCCTCGTAGGTAGGTGACACCACAAACACCGCGCCAATATCCGGCTCCTGCTCCAACGCCTCCTGAACCTGCTCAGGTGTGACGGCATCACAAATATCATACTTCTCCAAAATAGGAGGCCACAAATAAGAAATCTTCAACCTGCGGAGATAGGCCGCATGATATGCAGACTTGTGACAATTCCGCGCCAAAAGAATATGTCCACTTTCCGGAAGTGCCGCACTGATAGCGCTCAAAACGCCACCAGTGCTTCCGTTTATCAGATAAAAGCTCTCCTCCGCTCCATAGAGCTGCGCTGCTTCTCTTTGCAGCTCCACAAATAGGCTTTCCGGTTGGTGCAGATCGTCAAAGCCATCTATCTCCGTGATGTCTATGTTCGCAATCTCCCGCGGCATTTCACCAAATGCATTTCTCTTGTGCCCCGGCATATGGTAGGGATAATATGTACTTTCGCTGTATCTTTTTAACTGTGAAAATAGGGATTCCAAAATTATTGTTCGCTTTCTTCCAGCCGCAGGTATTTCACTTTTTCCAAAATCTTTCCGTGACCCTTATGTACACCGACAGTCTCCATCAGTGAACACCACTTGTCAGCAGTGGTCACTATCCATGCCTCCCTACAGGTGGGTGGTACCACTGTGAGCGGCCACATATGCTTTTTGATGATCTCTTTCTCCCGCGGTGTCAAGTCATACTCCGCAGAGGCATTTTTTAAAGCTTTACCCGGATGATAGAAGCCATGAAGCTTATGGGGACTTATCATATCAGGATCATGCCAGTCGTAGAGAAAATAATCGTGCAAAAGCGCACCGCGAATTAATTCCCTTCGGCTGCAGGGAATACGAAATTTCTTGCTGAGTGCCAGACTGTATTTTGCCACGCGTATACAGTGATCATTGACCGTCATGTTCCCGTGCTGAATATGTGACTTTGTAGAGTTGAAATTTGCCGATTGCAAAATGTCATCGGCCGCCTCCTGAATCTCTCTGTAAAGCTCACGCTCTTCCTCAAATTTTCTCTTCCAACGCTCTGAGTTTTTAAAAGACCGTCCTTCTCTCTTGTTCATTCATACCCCCACCAATCAATAATAGTAGCAGATCACCGGAAAACCTGTGGACATATACTCATAAATTGCTGCCGCCATATCCAAGGGCAGATTGACACAGCCATGAGAGCCGTCGGTCAAATAGATATCTCCGCCAAACTCCGAACGCCAGGTCGCGTCATGCATACCCACATTTCCATTGAATGGCATCCAGTAGTTGACCGGCGTCTCATAATCCCGACCTCTGAGTACCGCGTTAGTAGTCTTGTAAGTGATGCCACATACACCGTCCGGTGTTGTGTTTCCGTTGCTCATATTGCCGGACACAAAATCGGTCTCCAACACAATATTGCCACTCTGATATAAATACAAATGCTGGTTGGACAAATCTATCTCCACATAGGAGGAACCAATATCATTACTTCCCTTGACAGCGGCCCGAATGGCATATACAGGCTCTCTCTCCGCAGATGTACCACTCTCGATCAGGTCCATCAACTCCTTGGTCTCAGCGTCTCTGTCTGTCAACCATCCATATGTTCTACTGGGCAAAGACAACTCCACACCAAGCGTCGTCATAAAGTTTCTTCTTTTTCCATAGGTGTCATACTGAGAGGCCTGCCCCGACACAAACGCCGCAACCGCTTCTTCGTCCAATACGGGCACCCCCTTTGAGAAAGTGATCCACTCCTGAATCTGCTCTGCATTTACCACCACTTCACTGCCGTTCCAGTCGTAGGTGATCTCTGTGCCGATCCAGCGATTGGCTTTTTCCAGGTTGGCCAAAAGCTCCTGATCGTCAGCAGTAATCTTAGGCTCTATGTAGCAGCCTTGATCCGCTAGATCCACGGTGACATCACTGTCATAAATTGCAGTTTCCACTGCCTGCCGTACCGCATCCATGTCAAGCTGAGACCCCAATACCTCTGGCATAATCTCATAACCATTTACTGCCTTGGAGTACTCCGATATGTACGCATCTTGTGCCTCTGTCATATTGCGTGCTTGTAAACTATTCATCTGCTCCAGAACAACTTCCAGCTTTTCTTTGTCAAAGGCAACCGGTGTATAGATGTCCATCGGATGAGATGTATTATCAAAAAGACACAAAAACCAGAGCCACTCATTTTGCACCGACAATGTTCCGTCTACGGCACCTTCCACCTTATCATCCAGGGTATAGTCAATATCCTCGGCATTGACAACCCCGATCGTCAGAGGATTTCCCTGCGCATCTCTCCCTGTGATCTCTAAGGTATATTCCCGGGACTGCTGAATTAATCTGGACACAACCGTGGCTGGATCCGCATTGCTGCACTCAATGCCCCTTATCATCGTATGGGGCAGAAAATGAGACTGATAATACACAGCTACACTAATATATGCTCCTGCAAGTATTACTACCACTGCCCCTAGCAATCCCATAAGAATCATTTTTTGCTTTTTCGCAGCCGGCTGTTCTCCTTGTGTCTGAGTTTTTTGCTCCGTCTGCTGTTCAATCTGTTCTTCTATCGTTTTCTTGTTGTCCTGTTCCATTTGTTTTCTCCAGTGTTTCGGTGTGAGGGTTACAGGCAGAGCCTGTGCATTCTGCGGGCAGAACCGCGTAAGACCGTTGGTCTTACGCAGTCGCTTCGCTCGGCAAGTAGATTTAAACAAGGCCGCTCGAGCAAGCTCGGCGTCCTTGTTTAAATCTACTTGCCTCTGCCCTTTGCGTACATTATACCATTATCTCACGTAAAAAAATAGCATAAAAAGTCCAATTTTAAGACTTTTCATGCTACTTTGTTGTGGAAAATGAAGCATGGGGGATTCGAACCCCCGACAACCTGATTAAAAGTCAGGTGCTCTACCGACTGAG
>JAFLRM010000006.1 GCA_022511465.1 Acetatifactor sp.
CGAAAGAGGCGGGATTTGGCATCACGATGGGAGGAATTATCAATATGGTGCTTGACCCGCTATTCATGTTTGTGCTTCTCCCAAGGGGAAGCGAGGTGTTGGGAGTTGGGATCGCAACGCTTATATCAAACTGCATTGCATGCAGTTATTTCTTATGCGTCATATATAGGATCAGAGGACAGTCGGCTATCGGTTTTAATATCAGACACGGATTACCTGACAGAAGAAGTATAGGCTCCATATTTAATGTTGGTATCCCGTCGGCGATTGCGACTCTGCTGTTTGATATAGATTATGTGGTTATTGATAAGCTGATGGCATCCTACGGTGATATTGCGCTTGCTGCCGTTGGCATTGTGTTGAAAGCGGAAAGATTGCCCCTTAATGTCGGTATCGGTATCTGTCAGGGAATGATGCCGCTTGTTGCGTATAACTATTCGGCAAAGAACCATGAGAGGATGCAAAACATCATAAAATTCTCTATTAAGTTGGGGATCTTTGTCAGCATGATAAGCATTGCATTGTATGAAATTTTTGCGGGAAACATTATGCGGATCTTTATACCCGACCTGCAGACTGTGCAGCTCGGAACCGATTTCCTGAGAATCAGATGTCTTGCCACACCGCTGATGTTTATGAGCTTTTTCACGGTATATGTGTTCCAGGGATTTGGCGAAGGAAATAAATCGCTGTTTCTCGGTGTTATGCGGTGGGCGGTGTTTAACATCCCGATGCTGTTCTTTCTAAACCATATGATTGGAATGTACGGCATTGTCTGGTCACAGGTGTGTGCGGACATTCTGACAGTGCTGCTGTCATTCTATGTATATCGCAGGTATATGCATACAGCCGTACATCAAAATAAATAATATTTTGGGACTACCTTTTATTGCCGGTTTTCATTGGGGTGTCATGGGAGCCGCGTTTGCTACGGATATTGCCAAGGATGGCACATTTGCAACAGCGTGTTTCAGGCGGGCGAACCACGGGTTGATAGCACATTTGTTACATCAAACTCTTTCTTAATATTTGTAGATATAAATTGTTTGTTATGATAAGATAGACATATGTTGACAGAAAAGAGGTGCAGAGTATGTATCATGTGGCTCTCTGCGATGATGAACAGGCGGAAGTTGTAAAAAACCAAGGGATGTTAAGCAATTACAAGAAGGCGCATCCGGAACTGGATTTTGAGACGGGAACATTTGAAAATGCGGAGCAGCTGCTTTTAAAGGTACAGGAAGGCTATGCACCCGATCTGATCCTGATGGATATTTACATGGAGGGGAAAACAGGGATCGAGGCGGCGAGAGAACTTCATGAGATGGGAAGTAAGAGCAGGGTCATCTTCCTGACTACTTCCGAGAAACACGCAGTGGAAGCATTCCGGGTGGATGCGGCTCAATATCTGGTAAAGCCCGTTTCGGAGGCGGAAATGTTTCCCTTGTTGGAAAAGCAGTTTGAGATCCTGAACGAAGTGCGACGGAAATATGTAGTGTTGCAAGTGAACAACAGAACCTTCCGGGTGATGGTGCATGACATTGTATATTGCGAGGCCCAGGGGAAACGTCAGTACCTACATCTGACGGATGGCACTCAGCTTTGTATCCATATGTCCATGACAGGGCTGGAAGAACTGTTTCTTCCCTATGATGAGATTGTCAGGATCGGGAAAGGGTATATCATTAATATAGATCATGTGGAGGGGCTGGACAGTCATGCAGTTCAGTTGGACAATGGACTAAAGCTTTTTTTGCCGAGAGGGGCCTACCAGTCCTTAAGGAAGCAGTATATTACTTATTATACGGGGGTATTGTCATGAGTACGCTTGAAATACTGACAGGCATTCTGTTCAACAATATTTTTCAAGCCATATGGCTCTGCTGTATCCTGCCGGAACCGAAGCACAGCCGGAAAAAGACGGTGCTGATCGTCACAGGTACAACGATTCTTTATACATTTGTCGCGCTGGCTATATGCACAGTAGCTTTTCGAGTGTTTCCTGCTGCTATTGGAGTTTTTCTGGGTTATATAGCGGGACTGATCATCTATAGTATTATGTACTGCTTTCTGTTATCCGCATCCCGCCCCGTCAAGTCACTATTCCTTTATACCGGATATTTCAGTGTGCATACAATTATCATTACCACTGTTTCCATAGTGACCAATACCTATGCATTGGGAAATCTGTTGGTTTGGGTGCTTCGCGTAGTGTTCAATCTTGCAGTTCTGATTCCCTGGCTGCTTTTTTTCAGGGAACGAATATTTCGGATGTATAAGGAGATAAGGAGCAGCTACGGGATAATGAGCATGATTTCCATCATGTGCTATGTTATACAGACTCTCTTCTGGGTTTACAACATGCAGAGTCAAAGCCGTGATACTTTTTTCAAAATAGTGCTTATATACGCCTTCGGCCTCACGGTTGCGATGTATCTGATGATATTCCGGCACATAGCACAATCAGACCATGCCAATCGGATGAAGCAGCTGCAGGCAAATGAAAAATTCCTTCAGGCGCAGATCGATTCCTACAAGAAGATGGGCGAGAATGCAAGGCAGACAAGGCATGATTTCAGGCATCACAGCATGGTGGTAGCGGAGTATGCCAAGAACAAGGATTATCAGGCGATCCTGTCCTATCTGTCGGAGTATGATGAGAAGGAACGGGAAAAATATCAGGAGGATTTCTGTAGGAACCATGCCACAGATATGGTTCTGTCTGCCTATGCGAATAGATGCGAGCAGAACGGAATAGAGATCAGTGCGGATGTATGGCTGGAGGAAACGGAAGGCGTTAGCGATTATGATCTGGTGACCATTCTTGCGAATATTCTTGAGAACGCCGTGAACGGCTGTATGGAGATAGAAGGGGATCGTAGGATAGAGATCTCGATTGGGCTAAAAGGCAGAAAACTTGTTATGGTATGTAAAAATACCTGCGCTCCGGACATCTTGTTTGAGAAGGGCCTGCCGAAAAACAGGGAGCGTGAAGGCATCGGGGTGGAGAGCATCCTAAACACCGTTGCAAAGTATAGTGGTGTAGTGGACTTCTCCGCATCGGACGGAATCTTTGTCTGCCGGGTGGTACTGAATAACAGGAAGCGACAGAAGAAATAGGATTGCTGGTACATTTGTCGAAATATGCAGTTCGTTCCCCTAAAATTGCAGTTTATTCCGAAGAGATTTCCCTCAAATTTATTTTGTGTTATAATGCGAAAGTCTGAGAAAACTTGTAAGTAGGAGGAGAAAAATGTCAAAAGCATTAATATCGATCATAGATGAACTTGACAGATTAAAACAAGATGTGAAGGAGCTTCAGTCAAAGTTGGAAAATGAGGCAGACCCCAATATTCGACTGATTGCAGAGGGACATTATGATCTTGTCTGCAAACTGGAAGATGCATTGATAGCAGAAAATGACAAAGAAAAGTTGTTGATAAGAGTACCCAGTCTTGAAAAGGAGGTCAGGATCTTAAAGAAAATCATTTCAGAAATGACGGATTAACTTTAAATTTGCCATCAAAAAACGGAGGATTACATAATGAAGAAAATCTTTACCAAGAGCTTATGTACGTACATGATAATCGGCATGGTAGTTGCCATAGCAGCTATCCTCATACTGCAGACTGTCACAACGGGCATCAGCAATACGTCCAGCAGTCGGGAAAAACTAGTCACAGTAAAAGAGAAGCTGGAGAGCAATCAGGAAGAGATCGAAAGGCTGACAGAGGATCTGGGACAGAACAGTCTTGCCAAATCAAAAGCATTTGCGGATCTCATAGCTGCAGATCCTACCATTATTTCCAATAAAAACAGGCTGGCCGCGCTGTTGGAAGACTTGCAGGTGAGTGAGCTGCATGTGATAGATGGGCGTGGTATTATCACACACAGTACCGTAGATGCCTATGTGGGCTTTGATATGGGAAGCGGTGAACAGTCAGCAGCTTTTCTGGTTATCCTTGATGATCCGACTATAGAGCTTGTTCAGGAGCCCCAGGCAAACGCGGCAGAGGGAAATCTGATGCAGTATGTGGGCGTGGCCCGAAAAGATGCAGCAGGGTTTGTACAGGTTGGCATTCGGCCGGAAATGTTGGAAGATGCACTGGCCGGCACTGATATTGATGTGGTATTACGTGCTATTGACTACGGTAACAAGGGATACATTTGGGCAGTAGATCTGCAGTCGGGACAAGTTTCCGCGCATCCGGAAAGCAGTCTCATTGGCATTCAGGCAAGTGAGGCCGGCTTACCTGTGAAAGCGGGAAGCGGACAGGCAAGGATAAAAGGTGTGACGGGTTTTTATGTGGCCGAGGAGTATGATGGAATGCTGATCGGTACATTCCTGCCGGCCGGAGAGTATTATGGGAACCTCTTGAGTCAAACTGTGGTCGTGTCGATCAGTATGCTGGTGATCTTCATTGTACTATTGGTATTGATCAACCGTATGGTGGACGAGAAGATCGTAAAAGGTATCAATAATATTACGGGTGCCATGAAGCAGATTGCAGCCGGGGATTACTCCGTTCGCGTGCAAGAGAGAGGAAATCCGGAATTTGCTTTGTTTAGTGATGGTATCAATGCTATGTTGGAAGGTATGCGTACCAATCTGAGTGAAAATGAGCAGCTTATGGAGAGACAGAAGCAGGATGTAGAATCCAACAATACATTGATAGAAAATGTGAAGCAGGTTTGCTCCAAGTTGAATAGGATATCCAATGAAACATTGAATAATGCTCGTCTGATCCACAGTGGCACTGAGGAACAGGAAAACGTAGTCAGTGATCTGAAGGGCATTATGGATCAGCTGGTACAGGGGTTAAATGACAGTGCAGATGCCACTATGGTTGGATCAACGTTGATTGATAACACGGTCGATTCCATGAAGCGGGGAAAAGAGCAGATGAGCCAGTTAGAGCTGTCCATTCGAAAGATCAATGATACATCGGATGAGATTGAGAAGATCATTGGGGATATCAATTCCATTGCCCAACAGACCAATATGCTTTCCCTTAACGCATCTATTGAGGCAGCAAGGGCCGGAGAGATGGGAAAGGGTTTTGCGGTTGTGGCAACGCAGGTCGGCGAATTGGCGGCGAGAAGTTCGCAGGCGGCAAAGGAGACAAACGCCCTGATCATGAGCACCTTAGAGGCTATTGGAGAAGGCAAAAAGATCAGTGAACGGACGATGGAAGTGTTTGACAGCATGGCGGAGCAGATTGAAAAGGCGAGCACAGGCGTCAAGGACATTGCGGACATGGTGCGCCAGAATGTCTCGGTTGTCACGCAGGCGACGGAAGGTCTGGAACACATCTCCGATGTAGTAGAGCGCAATGTGGAAATTTCCCAGAACAGTGAGAGGGTTTCCATGACGATGGCAGAGGAAGCAGGTAACTTGTTAAAAATGGTTGAACCGTAAAATTTTGTAGGGTAAGGACTAAATCCCAAGCGCTATAGTGGAAGGGATTTAGTCCTTTTGTATGTAAAGGGGAAATTGGAACGTTTAACTTGCAAGAGGTATCGGAATCAGGTATAATTCAATAGGAGAACGATCAGTACTTTTCAAAAGATTGTAATTTTTTATCTAGCTGTAAATCATGTTGAAAGAGAGGGAATAGGTAATTTGGCGGAAACGGTTAAAAAGATTGAGAGCCAACCCAAAAGCGGCAGTTATGTCCGGAAAATAATTAAACTTCTGTGGGAATACCTGATGTTAGCGCTGGGATCGGCCATAGCAGCCTTTGCCATTGAGGAGTTTTTGGTGCCATGTACCATTTTGGATGGCGGCGTGGTCGGTATCAGCATTATGGTAAACAACTTGACCAAGATCCGTCTGAGCTTACTTACCATCGCATTGAATATTCCCTTTTTGATCGTGGGATATAAGGTACTGGGTAGGAAATTTCTGGCAAAAGCCGGTTTTTCCATGATGATGTTCTCCTTTTTTCTGGAAATATTTGCGCCTATGACAAATATGACCGATGAATATCTTCTTGCCGTTTGTTTTGGCGGCATGATCCTCGGGATCGGCGTGGGATTAGTGATCTCTTTTGGAGGGTGTCTGGATGGCACGGAGACGGTGGCGATCCTTCTGAATCGTAAATATGATCTGCCGGTTGGAAGAACCGTATTGATCTTCAATATTGTAATCTATTCCGTAGCCGGTTTGTTGTTTGGATTTGACAGGGCAATGTACAGCCTGCTCACCTACTATATCACGTCAAAGGTGCTGGATATTGTGGAAAATGGTATGAATCAGGCGAAGGCGGCCATGATCATTACGAATGACGGCAAAGAAATTGCGGATATGATCTATAAGCGAATGGGGCGGACCGTGACCATTTTGGAGGGTGAGGGATTGATCAGCGGACGAAAAGTTGTTCTCTATTGCGTGTTTAACCGCTTGGAGGTATATGAACTGAAAAGACTGATCAGCGAAGCGGATGCAAGTGCTTTTGTTGCGATCAACGAGGTTTCTGAGATCATAGGCAACCATATTAAGAAAAAGGGATAACCAACTGGGTATCCCTCTTTTTCTTCCTGCGAAATTCTGTCAAGAATAGAGTTCACTCAGTTGATTGAAAAAATAATGGTTTTATGATACACTAACTTTATAGTTTATTGATAAGAATTTATTTTTAATATAGAGGGACTGACAGGTGGAAACTCTTATTTCGCCATCCACAAAAAGAAACTGGGAGCGGCTTGGTACGGACGGAGCCAGTCGGCTGACGAGACGAGCCAACAAGACGGGGTCTGCAAAACGTTTTTTTCCGGTAGAATATGCTACCAGTCAAAACGGTATTGCGTTTGTGCAGCGCTTGGCAGAGTGGAGCAGTGAGAATGGTCTGGAACCCGGACAGATGTTGTACGCAGTCGCCGAGGCGCTGCTGGATGAGCGAGGAATCTTACATAAACCTCATGTTCAGGAGGTTTTACGGGAATATGCGCCGAAGGAAGCGGTCTGTATCCCGGTGTCTGCGGAAAGCCTGATCCCTTCCGTTGAGCGAGATCTGTTGGGGTTGCTTTATCAGGGGATGTTGTTGGAGGGGCAGAAGAACCGAAATGGGTCTTACTATACTCCGCCGGGGATCGTGTCAAATATGGTTGCGGACTTTGTCTTTTCTGAGGAACAGACTTTTTTAGATCCTTGTTGTGGCAGCGGTTCCTTTTTACTGGCGTTGGACAGTGCAGAACCGCGGCAGCTTTACGGTTTTGACAAGGATCCTATTGCAGTTATGATCGCCAAAGTTAATCTGCTTTTGAAATATCCTGACCACGCCTTTCGGCCACAAATCTTCTGTCTGGACTATCTGGAGGATACCTCGGACGTGTGGAAGAGTGGTAAGTGTCCGCCGTGTTATGACTATATTGCTACAAATCCTCCGTGGGGAGCATCGTCGTTTACCTCAAAAGAGTCCTTCACCGGCTTTTTTGTAAAATCTTTTGCACAGTTGAAGGAGGGCGGCATGATCCGCTTTTTGTTTCCGGAGGCAGTGCTTCGTGTGAAGGCTCACCGCAATCTCAGAAACTTTCTTTTGGATCGCTGTCGCATGGAGCGGATCACTCTCTACGATGACATGTTCTCCGGTGTGACCACGGGATTTATTGACATATTGTGTCGAAGAGAGGCTCCTGCACCACGTTTTTGTCTGTGTGATCGCAGCGGAGAGAGAGAAATCTCCCAGTCCGTTTTCCGGGAGATGCCCAACTATGTGTTTTGTTTTCCAACGGCGGAAGCGTATCAAATTCTCCAGAAGATACGGCAGATGGGGCGATATGATCTGTCTGACAGCATATGGGCGTTAGGGATCGTGACCGGCGACAACAAAGGCAAATTGAAAAGCAGATGTGAAGATGGCTGTGAAGCGATCTATACAGGGAAAGAGATTGAACGCTATATATTAAAGCCTGCAACAAAGTACCTCCTTTATGATCGATCCCAGTTACAACAGGTTGCCAGAGAGGAGTGCTACCGTGCTCCGGAGAAGCTAGTGTACCGGTTTATCTCCAACAGGCTGATCTTTGCTTACGACGATTCGGGTGGTCTGTTTTTGAACAGTGCCAATCTGCTGATACCGAGGATCCCACACATGGGGATCAAGACAGTGATGGCCTTTTTGAACTCCGATGTCTTTCGGTTTTTCTACACACAGATCTTTGGTGGTATCAAGGTGCTCAAGGGAAATCTGAAGGAGCTTCCTTTTCCGGAGATCACGGAAGAGCAAAACTTATACTTGGAACAACTGACAGACCGGATCCTCAGTGGAGAAGCTGAATTGGACAGGAGACTTCAGGAAACGATTTTTTCGCTTTATGGACTCTCGGAGGATCAAAAACGTCTTATAAGGGAAAAATAGGAAAAATATAATCTATAGTATGATTCCCTTTTAGAAAGAAATATGATATAATAAAATGTGTTATTTTGTAATAGGACAGAGGGAAAGAATATGAGGTATCAACTGCGTTATGCTGCCGGAATGTACTGGCTCTTGGATATTGAGCAGGAGGGAGTCCCCTACAAGCGGCCGCTTTCGATGAACGAGGTGGGAGCCAGGATCTGGGAAATGACGGAAAAAGGATTTACCCGCGAGCAGATCGTGGAGTCTTTGTGTGGGGAATATCAGGCTGAGCGGGAGCTTGTGGAGTCTGATGTGGAACGGTTTCTGGCACAGCTTGCGGAATATGGAGTGGAATAGTACGACAGGAGAGGATCAATATGAATGTGTTGCTGATTGGCGGATCGGGAAGTCTGGTCAATAATATGATCATTAAGCTGAATAAGGAAGGCCACAGGGTGTATCTGCTCACGGGCAGCCGCTACAGTAAGGAGCCTTATCAGAAAGTATTTGAGCGGTACAACTTTACATATGATTGCAGCAGCTTGAATGAAATTTTCGAGAGCATCAATCCGGACACGACAATTTATGTGGGAGCCTATGACACAAATTTCCGGTGGAAAGATGAGGAGGCGGAGGCCGTCAAATATGCTTCCTGCCTGATGAATATTTTGATGGGCTATGCTATGAGAAACCGCGGCAGATTTATCTATCTGTCCTCGGATGCCGTGTATGGGGAGCATCACCCTGAGGATATCAGGGAGGATGAGCCTGTTTCTCCGGTGGGTTTTCGGGGAATGGCACTTGCGCAGGCCGAGGAAATGTGCGATAGCTATCGGAGAACCAGAGGACTTGATGTTGTCACTCTGCGTTTGGATCATCTCTATAGTATTCCCAAAGTGCGTAAGGACGTGACAGAGATCTGTACGCGTATGTGTCTGGAGTCCTTGGAGAAAAAGACGATCACTATCGAGGAGAACCATGTTCTCTCACCGCTCTATGAGGCGGATGCCATCGAGTTCATCTATCGTGTGGTGGCCTGCAAGGAGCATAACCATGCCCTCTACAATATCTCTGCATCCAAGGGGGTCACCCAGAGGCAGTTGGCGGAAGTTGTTCAGACAGCCATGGGGGATTCCGCGGAGATCATTCCCGAGGGTTCCGCTGCCGAAAGGCGTATTGTGTTGTCACATGTTCTGTTTGACAGTGAGTTTGGAAATCCTTTCTTCTGTAACATAAAGGATATTGTGGAAAAGATTGCCGCCCAGATGAAAAAATACAGCTATGTGTTCCTGACGGGGGAGGACGCAAAACCGCCGCTGTGGAGGCGAATTCTGAAAAAGTCTGGGTGGTTTTTGCAGGCACTGATCCCTTTTGCGGAGAATATGATCGCTTTCGTCCCCTTCTTTATGTTGAATAATCGTGCCGTTGGCAGCCATTATTTTGCCAATTTGGACTTTTATCTTCTATATGTGCTTTTGTTTGCCATCGTCTACGGTCAGCAGCAGGCTACTTTCTCTGCGGTTCTGGCAGTGGCAGGTTACTGTTTCCGACAGATGTACAACCGCTCCAGCTTTGAAGTTATGTTGGATGCCAACACCTATGTCTGGATCGCGCAGTTGTTCATTTTGGGTCTGGCCGTGGGATACATGAGAGACCAGATCAAAAAGCTGCAGGATGAGAATGAAGAGGAGAAAGAGTTTCTTGCCCAGCAGCTGGATGATATTCAAGATATCAACAGCAGTAACGTGCGTGTAAAGGATGCGCTGGAGACGCAGATCATCAACCAGAATGACAGCGTCGGCAAAATCTACCGGATCACTTCTGCGTTGGACCAGTATAATCCTGAGGAGATATTGTTCTACGCGGCGGAGATGTTGGGTACGTTGGTGAAGAGTAAGGACGTAGCCATTTACACTGTATCCAACAGAGCTTATGCGAGACTCTTTTCTTCCACCTCCAAGAAGGCGAGAGGGCTGGGCAATTCTATCCAGTACACGCAGATGGGAGAGATGTACGAAACTCTTTCCCAGCGCAAGGTGTTTATCAACCGCAAGATGGATGAGAGATACCCTCTGATGGCCAACGCCATTTTTGACGATAACGGTGAGATGCAGATGATCCTTATGATCTGGGGAATTCCTTGGGAGAGTATGACGTTGGGACAGGCAAATCAGTTAGTGGTCATCAGTGCTCTGATACAGAACGCGGTGCTGCGGGCAAACCGGTATCTGTCCGTTCTTGAGAATCAGCGTTATGTGGAGGATACCCAGACGCTGGAGACGGAGGCATTTACCTCTCTGCTGAACGCTTATCTGAAGGCGCAGAGCAGAGGGCTTACAGAGTGTACCGTGCTTCGGGTGGAGGCGGATCCGGCTGCCTACAAGGAGACCGGAAAGCTGCTCATGACCAAGCTGCGTCAGACAGATTATATTGGAACGTTGAAAGATGGTTGTCTTTATGCGCTCCTGTCCAATACCAGCCATGAGGATGCCCAGTATGTTATCAAGCGTTTTGCAGAGATTGGGCACGACAGCTATATCGTGGAGGATGATGTGGCATGATAAGTCAGGAAATTTTATTCTTGGTATTGTTGATCATAAATACATTGGTTGCCATCGTGTATCTGGTGGTGAATTTGATTCGCAAAAAAGCAGCCAAAAGAAGCTGTTGGTTCCGTGCTATCGTCATGTTCCTGTGTCCGGTGGTGGGGCCTTGCTTTTTCTTTTTTTCCTACTTATTCTTTAAGATGTTCTTCTCCAAACCGGTAGATTTAGCAGACGTGGTGTTCAGCAAAGAGCGCGTTCGCACTTTCGTCCATGCGGAGGAGGACAGGGAGCGCAACATGGTGTCTCTGGAGGAGGCTATCGAGATCACAGATACGGATGATCTGCGCTCTCTCATGATGAATGTGGTGCGCGGAGATATCCAGCAGTCGCTGGCTTCCATATCGCTGGCGTTGAACAGTGAGGACACAGAGACAGCTCACTATGCGGCTTCCGTGCTTCAGGATGCGCTGAATGATTTCCGTATGAATGTGCAGAAGCAGCAAAAGCTGATATTCAAGGGGGATGAGAATCAGGCGAACATCGCAGATGCCCTGATCGACTATATGAATCAGGTGCTGGAACAGCGGGTGTTTACCGATTTGGAGCAGAAAACCTATGTGAACGTTATGGATGAGGTCTGCGAGGTCCTCTATAATGTGGAGCGAGAGCGCATGACCAGCGCCCAGTATGAGGCAGTCAGTCTCCGGTTGTTGGAGATAGAGGAGTTTGACAAATGCCAAAAATGGTGTGAACGAGCGGAATATCAATATCCCAACTCACTGGCTACCTACACCTGTCAGCTGAAGCTTTTCTTTAACAGCGGCCAAAAGACCAGATTCTTTGAGGTTATCGAGGCGCTGAAGCATTCCGCGGTCGTGGTGGACAATGAGACGCTGGAATTGATCCGCGTGTTCCGCTAGTGTTAACACAAGATTAAGTGAGGAGGTGCAGAATATGTCAATGGTGATGCTTACGATCTTTCATCTGATAGGCATATTCTGCGCTTACCTCTTTATAACAGTGGCATTGCCGTCCTATGTGTTTGGCAGAAAGCTGTGTGTGTACAGAGTGCCGGTACGAGTGATGCTATACTTTTTGATCGGTAACTTCTACGTCATGAATCTGGTGTTTGCCCTTCAGCTCATGAAGATTTCTTATCCGGCGACCTTGATAATAGGGACATTTGTGCCGGCTTTTGTGACGAGGGTTTTGATCAATCGGATTCCGGTTTTTAAGATTGTGACAGACATGGTCAGTAATCTGCGAAAGCTGATCGGCGGTCAGATGGGTAGGAGAACGGCGGTTCATAAATTGGGAAAGTTTACAGGAAAGCAGTTGTCCCGGTTTGGCAGATGGCTCGGAAAGAATCTGTTCCCCGGTTTTATTGACTGTGTGCTTATATTGGCGATGGTCGTGGTGCTTTGGTGGATCTACGGGCGTAATCTGATTGAGCAATTTGGCTACAAGGCATCCGATATCATTGTGCACAACTATTGGATCAATGCCATGGATGATAACAATATCTTTGTGGCGGGTGTGTATCCCCATGGTTTTCACTGCGTGGTCTACTACATCCACGCAGTATTTGGATATGATGTTTATGTGATTCTCCGCGTGTTTGCATTTGTGCAGAACGTGATGATCCACATGATGCTGTTGTGCTTTCTGCGAGCGTGCTGTCGGTCCAGGTATGCGGCGTATATCGGTACAGGTGCCTACGTCATAGGAGATTTTTTCGCTATAAATTCCTACTCCCGCTATTATGCTACTCTGCCCCAGGAATTTGGCATGCTCTTTATTTTCCCGGGAATTTACTTTCTCTTTGCATATTTTCAGAAGCGCAAGCAGGAGGTGGAGGCCCATGAGGCTTTGGGGAAGTCTCGTAAGAAGCGCTTCAAGTGGCTGCCGTCTCGGAGGAAGAAAGCGATAGAGGCAGCCCTGGACGATACAGTGGAGATGGTCTCCCTAGATGAACCGGAGAGAGTTCTGGCAGTGGGATCCCTGACGGAAGTTTCCCTGGAGGAGATCGATCTCGATGATATCCGGATGCTGGAGTTGGACGAGGAGTTGCCGGGGCAGAAAGTACAGTCAACAGATCCCACTCCAAAGCGTGGCCGACTCCACGGTATTTTTGGGAGAAAACGTTGGAACAGGAGTGAACTTCCCAAAGGAAAGCGCAAGAGAAAGAATTATCCCAAGTCTTGGATATATCTGACAGGTTTTGTACTGAGCTTTGCCATGACGCTGGCGGTACACTTTTATGGAACCATGATAGCCGGTGTTTTCTGCATGGCCGTGGCAGTTGGATACGGCTTTCTTCTCTTTAAGAAAAAGTATTTTTGGAATATTATGGCTGCAGGCATGATCAGTGTGACGTTGGCCGTTCTGCCCATGGTGCTGGCTTTTATAGGCGGAACCCCGCTGGAGGGCTCTCTCATGTGGGCTATGAGTATTATTCAGAGCAACAAAGAGGAAGAGGTCTCCGATAAAACAGTCAATGAGGAAATAGTTATACCTGAGAACAGTGCGACTGGCGGCATTGCGGCGGATGCTGCCATGGCGGAAGGCTCTTCCACGGGAGCGGGAACCGGCTATGACGGAGGGGGACAGCATGTAGTGGATGAAACGCCGAAGCCAGGTATAGGAGAGCGGATGCATGGGTTGGTGACTTCCGTTGTCGGCTTAATGCAGACGATATGGTATAGCACTTGTGGCATGCTAAGGATGGCGGTATTAGATATGCCGATAGAGTACGTCCGCTGGTTAGTGATATCGTTTGCGGTACTTGTCGCGCTGGGCCTGGTGCATAGGTTGTTTCGGCAGTCTTGTTATGGGGCAATGCTGGTATCCGCGGGAGTATATCTGATCTTTCTCTGCATTATGCTGATCGCTGGAAATATAGGACTTCCTGCTCTGATGGATTATAACCGGGCATCTATTTATATTGCCTATTCCCTGCCTATAGGATTATCGCTTTTGGTGGATGGGATTCTGGCGCTGTTGTTTTTGCCGATGAAACACAAATTTCTGCAGCATTTTGCTTCCCTTGTTTGCGTTATACTTGTGATAGGGTTCATAGTAGAGGGGAATTATGTGAAAAGTTTGGACAGACTGTATCAATTAGATACAATACGTATCCAGGAGCCAAATGAAGCCATAGTTTGCCTGACCAATATTATCAGGGGGGAGAAAGACTTCACATGGACGATCGTCTCCGCAAATGATATGACGCGTATGGCAGCCGGGCATGGCTTCCACTATGAGATCATCACTTTTTTGCATGAGATGGAAGGAGCCAACCCCAATGCTATGGTTTATATTCCCACAAATGTGGTATATTTCTTTATAGAGAAGGTTCCCATTGATTATAACCTTCCTTATTCAAATAGCGGACAGGAGATTTCCCGTGATGGCGCGAGCAGAGTCCTGCCCGCCAACAGTGGTGTCGGTATGTATCAGGGAGAGAAGAGGTGGATTGTCATGTCCCGTATGTACTATTGGGCGCAGGAATTCCAGAGGTGGTATCCCGATGATCTGGAGACCTATTTGGAGACAGATGCCTTTGTGTGCTATCGTATAGAACAGAACCCTTACCGCTTGTACAACATGGCAATTAACTATGGCTATAATGAACATGTGATTGAGGAAGAGGAGTAATTTATGGTATCTCGCAGAAATTTTATTAGTATATTTATCATGATGGGAGTCTTGCTGTTTATGTTCCAGTTTTCACAGGTGATCAAGGAGAGTCAGAGCTCCTATGATGTTAATTCCTATGTCAGAGAGCAGAAACTCTCAGGCAAAGAACGTTGGATGATGCCTGTCCTATCAACCCAAAAAGAAGCGGACTATGAGTCGGGAGATTTTGTGGTATTTCTTGGTAAGGAAGATAGTGCGATGGGGCAGGTGGTGGCCCAGTGGTGTCTGTACACCAAGAGAAAACTTGTGGTATATGATAATTATAGGGATTATCGCTTTACGACGCAGCATATGCCGGAAGCGATCCTGGTGGACTCTAATGTGGTTGATCTTGCGCAGGGGGCGATTTCCTTTGAGTCTATGACCAACGCCGGAGTGACGATGATATTCTGCAATCTGCCGAAGCCGGCTGCGATCAACAGGAACTCCATGTTGAAGAGGTTGATGGGGATCAGTGATGTCTATATGGAGGAGATCGAGGTGGAAGGTGTGCATTTGTTTGGCGATTTCCTTCTGGGAGGAGAGGCTTTCTACCGCGCGGAGAAAGAGGAGGACGAAGAACTGCAGGATATGGATCTGACCATGCCGTGGTATATCACTTCCGGCGGCACCAAGACCTATATGGTGGGAATGTTGGATGAGCTTTTAAAAGATAATGAGGACAAAAATGAACTGTTTCCAGCTTTGATCTGGAGAAGCAACTATAATCAGGGGAAGGTGTTCGTCGTAAATGGGGATTTTCTGGAGAGCATGATGGGCATTGGCATTCTGGATGCGATGATGTATGAAGATAGTTCCTATGACATCTATCCCGTGGTGAATGCCCAGAATGTTATGGTGGTGAATTTCCCAGGGTTTGCGGGAGAAAACGATGGTCAGATGAGGGAGCTGTACAGCAGAGATACGGAGAGTGTGCTGAGAGATGTATTCTGGCCAACTATCTCAGGATTGACGGACCGCAATCGCTATCATCTGACTTGTCTTATGACCCCTCAGTATATCTATTCGGATCAAATAGAGCCGTCTGGAAGTATGCTGGCTTTCTATCTGCAACAGTTTAAAGAATTTACTGCGGAGGCCGGTCTGTCTCTGGAACGATGGAACGATACAACTCTGGAGGAGAAGCTTGAGCGCGACGGAGAGTTTTATACGTCGCTGAAAGAGCAATATGTTTACAGCGCCCTATTTGTGAGAAATGAGGATCTGGAGCAGTTAGAGAAGCTGATGCCTGCTCAAAGATTTCTTAGGAATATCAACACAGTGACGAGAGAGTATCAGGAGACGGAACCCATTGTTGATTATTTCAATGATGATATAACACTGCAAAGTACAACGGTGGAGGCACAGATTCACACTTATTCCGACGATCTGCGTGTAAGATGTATTGAGACGGCGTTAGGTTATTCCAACATACTGTTTGATATGAATCAGGTAATATGGCCTGAGAATGAGAAGGATCAGTGGGAAACCGTGTCCGAGAAGATCACCAGCAATCTGGATACTTATTGGAAACCATTTATGGCGTTCGAAATGACGTCCTTGTCGGAAAGTGATGACCGCATTCGTACTTTTCTGAATCTGGATTATGAACACAGGCGGGAAGGGGATACGGTGTATCTGGAGGTGACCGGTGTGGATGAAGGCTGGTTCATTCTTCGCATACACGGAGAGCGTATTTCCGGTATAGATGGCGGTGATTACCAGGAGATAGAGTCTGGGGCATATGTGATCCATGCACAGCAGAGAAATGTGGAGATCACACTGGAGAAGAGTCGTGGCCTTTTGAATTATGGAGTAGAATGAGTGGACGTGTAATGTGTGAGGCACGGAGGAAGTAGTATGAGAATATGTATTGTGGCAGAAGGGTGTTATCCCTACGTGGTAGGTGGCGTGTCAGGCTGGATTCACAGTATGATCCGATCTTTTCCACAGATTGAGTTTATTGTACTCTCAATCGTGTCCAATCGCTCTGTGAGCGGAAAGTTTGTATACGAGCTGCCGGAAAATGTGACGGAAGTATACGAGGCGTATTTGGACGATTATGACTGGGGGCACAAGCCCAAACGCGGTAAGCGAACAAGATTGGGACAGAAGGAATACCGGGCGCTGCGCAGCGTTGTTATGAATCAGGAGGTGGATTGGGATACCATCTTTGAAATGTTCCAAAAGGGAAAGTTCTCTATTGATGATCTTTTGATGGGGGCAGATTTTTTGAACATTGTCAAGGAAGTGTATAAATACCGCTACCCGCAGATTGTGTTTTCCGATTTTCTTTGGACTATGCGTTCCATCTATCTGCCATTGTTTTTAATTTTAAAGACACCGCTTCCACAGGCTGACATCTATCACTGTGTAGCCACCGGATACGCTGGAGTGCTTGGCTGCATGGCAAAACATTTTTACCGGAGTGCACTTCTGATCTCGGAGCATGGCATCTACACCAGAGAGCGGGAGGAGGAGATCTTAAAGGCGGAATGGGTGGCAGGTATCTACAAAAATATCTGGATTGAACAGTTCCGCAAGATGTCCATGGTCGCCTATGATAAAGCGGATCAGGTGACCAGTCTCTACGGCCATGCAAAGGAGCTGCAGATCGGTCTGGGATGCCCGGCGGAGAAGATTACCATAACTCCCAATGGTATCGACGTTAAACGTTTTGAAAACTTACCCGGCAGGACGGCGGAGGATGAAGGCTACATAAATATTGGAGCGGTGCTCCGTGTGACACCTATCAAAGATGTGAAGACGATGATCCGTGCATTTGCCTTTGCCAAGGAGTCACTTCCCACCTTGAAGCTGTGGATCATGGGACCCACCGACGAGGATGAGGAGTATGCAAAAGAGTGTTTTGAGTTAGTGGATGCCATGCAGGTGCAGGACGTAATCTTTACCGGACGGATCAATGTGACGGATTATCTGGGCAGAATGGATTTTACCCTGTTGACCAGTATCAGCGAGGGACAACCGCTCACCATACTGGAGAGCTATGCGGCACACAAGCCGGTTATAGCCACGGATGTAGGCTGCTGCAGAGAACTGATCTACGGGGAGGATGGTCTGGGCACGGCAGGCATCCTGACACACATCATGAACACGGCAGAGCTGGCATCTGCCATGGTTGAGATGGGAAAGTCTGCTCAGATGCGACAGGAGATGGGAGAGTGCGGATATCGCAGGGTGATCAAGAGCTTTCAGATCTATCAGATGAAACAGGCATACGAGGAAATATACGAAGAGATCGGCTGGGCTTACGGCAAGCTGTGGCCCAGGGATGCGGAGGACGACGATTACTCTCTGGAAATGGAAGGCCCTGCTGAGAAGATGGAATAGGAGGAGAAAAGATGGCTGGAATAGGCGTCAGACTAAACAGAATATTCAGTAAAAACACGATCACTACAAGTCTGATCGGTTTTGGATACAGTATGGTGATCACGGTGGCTCCCATGTTTCTGGTAATCATTGCGGTCATGGTCATGCAGGCCCTGCTGGGATTTTCAAAGATTGGTTATGCGGACAGAGAATTGTACTCCTGTACGGTGCTCTATATCTTTATCTTTGCCCTGCTGACGGCCTCACCTTTTAACGCAGTACTGTCAAGATACATGTCTGACGAGATCTACAATGAGAAATTTGATAACATTATGCCCTGCTATTATGTAGGACTGATCATGAATGAAGGGTTCAGCTGCCTGGTGGGGATCCCGTTCTGCATCTGGGAGTATGTGGTGGGCCATGTAGAGATTTTCTATGTGTTTATGGGTTTCTGCGGCTATATCTCGTTGTCGCTGGTGTTTTACACCATGCTGTACCTGTCCATCTGCAAGGATTACAAGAAGATATCTTTCTTCTTCTTCATCGGTATGCTGGTCACAGTGCTGCTGTCCCTTGTTCTGGTATACTGGCTTCATGTTGGGGTGAGTGAGGCCATGCTCTTCTCGCTGGATGTGGGTTTTATAGTGACCTCTTGCCTAGAGTTTGCGTTGATACGGAGTTATTTTCGTGAAAACAGCGGCAAATATAAAGAAGTGCTGCGATATTTTAAAAAGTATTGGATGTTAATGGTGACCAACTTCCTGTACACTCTGGGGCTCTACATACATAATTTTGTGTTCTGGAGTACCGATATGCGGATGGTGGTGGTCAATACTTTCGTTTGTATGACCGCCTACGATATGGCGACCTGTCTGGCAATGTTTACCAATATTTCGTCCAGTGTGCTATTTATCACCAGGGTGGAGATGCACTTCCATGACCGCTACAAGCTGTATTCCGAGGCGGTGATCGGCGGCAGGGGGATGGATATTGAGAACTCCAAGAAGAGAATGTTTACCCAGCTCGCTGAGGAGTTGATGAATTTGGTGCGCATTCAGTTTATTGTGTCCGCGGTGGTATATTTGATCTTTGTCACAGTGCTTCCGCAACTTGGTTTTGGAGGTTTAGTCATAAAAATCTATCCGTGTCTGACGGCGGGATATTTTATTTTGTTCACCATGTACTCGGCCATCATCTTCTTGTATTATTTCAATGATCTGGTTGGAGCGACGATCACAGCCCTGAGTTTTTGTCTGGGAACCTTTGTGGGGGCGCTGGTGGCAACCCATCTGTCCACCATATGGTATGGCATCGGGCTGGTGTTTGGTTCCATGCTGGGCTGGTGTATGGCATACCACAGACTGCGTGTGATGGAGAAAAATTTGGATGTGCACATTTTCTGCAACGGTAATATTATGGAGAGGGGACATGGAAGAATGCCTTCCAACAAAGTCTTTGACAGAAGACTTCCCGGAAAGGAAAAAGGAGTGGTGAAACAGTGATGCATTCCGGAAATATTTTACAGATTATTATGATCGCGACAGGTGTGTTTTTGTTGATAGTGACAACGACTTCCCTGGCTCGCAGGCGTATGACGGAGTCCTTTTGTCTGGCATGGGGACTGATTTCCGTGATTTTGGTGATGGCTGGTATTTTCCTGCGCCCGGCGGAGTGGAGTTACTACATCAGTACCATGGGCATGGTGCTGGTCATTCTGATTGGTTTTTGCATTATCTATGTGGCATATTTTATGAGTGCAAAAGTGTCGGAGCTCTCCCGCAAGAATCAGGAGCTTGCCATGCAGGTATCGCTTCTTAATCAGGAGAATGAACGCATTTTGGAGCGGTTGGAGCAGTTGATCGATGTAGACAAAAGAAAGTTGTAAATAATAGGAAAATAATGTGAAAAAGATATTGTTTGTAATCAACACGCTGGGACATGCAGGGGCGGAGACGGCACTCCTTGAGCTTTTGCGAAATCTGGATCCCGCTCATTGTGAGGTACATCTCTTTGTGCTGATGGGACAGGGGGAGATGATCCATCGACTCCCTAAGCATGTAAAATTGTTGAACAGAGAATATGATGACTGCTCTGTGCTGAGCAGGGAGGGAAAGGCACATTTGAGGAAGCATGTGATCCGTGCGCTCTTAAAGCGAGCTGCCCTGCTGAGACTATTTCCCTATTTATTTTGCCGGTTGACGGACATGATAAAGAGGGGAAGGATTCAGGCGGATAAACTTCTGTGGCGGGCTATGGCGATGGGAGCGGATCGCTTTACGGAGCATTATGATCTGGCGGTGGCCTATCTGGAGGGCGGTGCGGCGTACTATGTAGCGGACTATGTCAATGCCCGAAAGAAAGCAGGATTTATTCATGTGGATTATATTCAAGCAGGCTACAACCGGAGTCTGGACAGGGACTGCTACCTGCAATTTGACCATGTTTTCCCAGTGTCGGACGAGGTGAAGAAAAGTTTTCTCGATGTCTATCCGGAGTGTGAAGAGCGGACGGAAGTATTCCACAATCTGCTGAATCAGGAGATGATCCGGGAGAGGGCGAAGGAGCCGGGAGGTTTTAGCGATCCCTTTGACGGACAGCGGATACTTACTGTGGGACGCCTGACCAACCAGAAAGCTTTTGAGGTCTCGGTGGAAGCTATGAAGCTTTTAAGAGATGGCGGCGAGAACGTGCGCTGGTATATTCTGGGAGAGGGAGAGAAAAGAAATGAGCTGGAGGCAAGGATCAGAGAGCTCGGTCTGGAGCAGGACTTTCTGCTTCCAGGGGCGGTGGAGAATCCGTACCCTTATATGGCACAGACAGATCTCTATGTACATGCCACCCGCTTTGAAGGGAAGAGCATTGCCATTCAGGAGGCGCAGACTCTGGGCTGTGCGATCATAGTATCCGACTGCAGCGGGAACAGAGAGCAGGTCGTCCAGGAGGAGGATGGTCTGTTGTGTGAATTGACACCGGAAGGAATCTGCGCAAGTGTAAAAACGCTCCTGCATGACCGCGGGAAAAGGGAGCGGTTCGGACAGGCTTCGATGCGGAAGCAAATCTCCGATGTGGGAGAAATTAGGAAGCTGTTGGCGTTGTTAGAGTGAAGAATTGATAGTATAAATGTATTGCATTGTATTATAGAGACTCTAAGAGAGGGGCAACAAAGATGCAGGATGGGCAGAAGGAATTGTTGATCATTATTCCAGCCTACAACGAGGCGAAAAATATCAACTTAGTGTTGGATCAGGTGGAAGACCCTAAGATCGTGGAAATTGCCGATGTGCTGATCATGAACGACGCTTCTTGGGATGGCACCAACTGGATCGCCAAGAATCGCAGGCACACCGTCGTAACGCATGTCTTTAATCTGGGATATGGCAGTGGTCTGCAGCTGGGCTACAAGTATGCCGTGCGCAGAAAGTATAAATATGTGATCCAGATGGATGCTGACGGCCAGCACGATGCATGTAATGTCAGACTGCTGTATGATCGTCTGAAAACGGCGGATGCGGATGGCAAGTACCCCGATATTGTGCTGGGATCCAGATTTCTGGAGGGCAGCGGCGATTTTCCCATAAGCCGGGTGAAAAAAATTGCCCTTGTGATGTTTCGTGCGTTGATCCGCGTGGGAGCCGGCAGGAAAATCGTGGATCCCACTACAGGATTACAGGGACTGAGCAGAAGAGCCTTTTTGTTCTACTCCCGGTACAATCACTTTGACGACAAATATCCGGATGCCAACATGCTCATGCAGATGCTGCTCTTGGGATTTCGAGTGGTGGAGGTGCCGGCTTTGATGCATGTCCGCAAGGAGGGTTCCAGCATGCACTCAGGGTTAAAGCCTGTGTTCTACATGTTCCGCATGATGTTCTCCATCATAGCGGTATGGATCCGGATCCGTATATACAAGGTAGATGTGGGGATAACAGATGAGTAAAGGGATTTTTGGATTATTTGAAAAAAGATGGAAATTTCAAAAGGTATCTCTCGCAGAGAGCGCGGAGGAACTGCACAATCCGGCGCGCGGCTGGTATCAGTTACATTCCTTTCAGGCGGAGGAGACGATTTCCAGAGAAGACTTGCAGTGGCGCATAAATGAGGCGGATTCGCTGGTGCTTGTAATGATAGACATTGGAGCCTACAAAGACTGCAACATGGACGAACAGGGACTTTCCAACATTCGGATGATCTTGGATTTTTTTACGGATCGACAGCTGGACATTATCTTGCGGATCACCTATGATCATTTGGGAAGGGCTCAGGAGCGAGAGCCCTTCTTTTTCATGCAAGTGACGGAACATTTGGCGCAGCTGGGGCCACTGCTCGAACAGTATGCGGAGCACATTTTTGTCTATCAGGGAGCGTTGGTGGGAAACTGGGGAGAGATGCACACCTCGCGCTTTCTTGCCACAGACAAGCTGGAAAGACTGTCCTCCATGCTGACCGGTTTTCTGGGGGAGAAGTCCTTTCTGGCAGTGCGCAGACCCATGTACTGGAGAGCGTTACATCCTATGGTCTGTAGAAGCAGAGATTATTCCGTGACGCGGATGGGACTTTTTGACGATGCGATCTTTGGTTCTGCCACACATCTGGGAACTTTTGGCGTGAAGCCGGAGGCGGAGATGGGCTGGGATGACCCGTGGTTGACGGAGGAGGAGATTTCTTTTGAGGAGAAACTCTGCCAATATGTGCCACAAGGAGGTGAAGTGGTCTATGAGGAGGGCGTTGCAGAGAATCGCTCTCTCCAGGATACGGTGGAACGCCTGCGCAGAATGCATGTGAGCTATCTGAACAGCGGTCACGATGAGAGACTGTTGAAGCTGTGGAAGAATACATCCTGGAAGGGAGTTGGCCCCTGGATGGGGGTGAGCGGATACGATTACATAGGAAGGCACTTGGGGTATCGGTTCGTTGTGAAAAGTGTTTCGGTCACTTTTGAAAAGATGGAGGAGGTCGCCTGCAGATGGGAGATCTCTATTGAAAATACAGGTTTTGCACGATGCTATCAGGAGATGGTGGTTTGGCTGGAGTGGACCGATAAGGACGGCAGAGTCTGTACGAGTGAGGTTGATCTGAAGTTGAGCCACATCCTGCCGGGAGAGACAAAGGCGGGAACCTGTGTCACGATACCAGCAGAGGGAAATGTGTATCTGTACGCTAAACGAAAGAAGGATGAGAGGTCGATCTATTTTGCTAACGGGACTGCAGGGAAGAAAGGAGTTCTTCTTGGGAGACTGTCTCAATAGTCAGTGTCCCAAGATGTATCCGATCCTTGTCGTCGGTGTCGTCGTTGGCAAAAAGGATGGTCTGACCCGTGTAAGGGTCGGACAGGGAGAAAGACACGCGATAGGTACCATCCGTCAGGCTGAGCATATCGAGAGGGAGGGTAAACGTGGTCTCACTTCCCGCCTTTATGGCGCGGTTGTCCAGAGACACCGGAACCAAGAGCTGCAGGCCGGTATCCGTATTTTCCAGGGAGACCGTGCCGTCAAATACGCGGTAAGCAGGGGCAAAACCGGTATTTTGTATGGACAGGGACAACTGGGAGGCAAAGGGGGCAAGGGGATCGTAGAAAAGCTCCGAGCCGCTTGCCACGTAGCGATAACCCAAATGAGCCTCTATGTAATCGTAGCCGTTCATGCCGTCAAAGCAATCGTCTCCGTGGTAGGTGGACTTCTGCCACTTGTTTAGGACTGAGGCATCATAACCACTGTTTAAGTAGGACACATGCATCTGCGAAAGGAAAAGGATGGCGTTGTCCAGATCGTTGTAGGGATTGTCGATCACTGTCTCCCCGCCGTTGGGAACAAACTGGCAGACAGCATCCTGATATGCGATCTCTTCGTCTCTGGTACCCTTGTCCTGCGGTTCGGTGGTTTCGGCGTTGGACGATTCATCGTAAGTGCCCAGGTCGGTCTCAGAGCCCAACATCCCGTCGTTGAAGAGACCAAGTCTGGAGGCGAGTGAACCGTCATAGGCGTTCACCTCGGATATCGGTGTTCGGGTCTGGAGCACACCCCGCAGCTGGGAAGGGGTTCTTACTGCGAGATAGATGGACGGGTCTGTGGCATTGGCCAGATGCGTCATCAACAGGCGAGTATCTTCCGTGGTGCCATAGTGTGCCGAATTCATTTCTCCGTAGTTACCGACAAAGGAACTCTGGATCATAAACACACAATCGGTGTATTGGTTTACAATAGCGCCAACCTGATCCATGTGTCGATAGATCTGATCGATAGTGGTCGGCTCAGTCTTTGCTGATCTACCGTCCCAGTCATAGATAAAGCGCAAGATTACCTGGCACTTGGAGGAACGGTATGCCGCCAGAATGCTGTCCAGCTGCTGCAGAGCATTGTCGCTCAGATCGGAGTCTGAATAGCGCAGCAGGTTGATCTCTACAAGGTGCAGCTGGCCGGAGCCGGAGCGACTGGCCTGTACAGCTCGCTCTTTTGTTTCAGAGGGATCTTCCTCCGAGAGGAGATAGCCGATCATCTGATAGAAGCCACAGAAAGGGTTGTTTAATACCGAGTTGGTCTCCTGATAGGCGGCGGGCTGATAGGAAGCGATCTGATAGGAGACAGGTTCATCGGAAGTAGTTATGTTGGGAATGATCTCATCCGAAATGGTCTCGCTGGGGGCAGACTGGCTGCCCCGATAACGCAGAAGATAAACCCAGGATGCTGCCAGCGCTCCAAAAAGAGCAATATAGATCAATGCCATAAAAATAGGAAAAATTTTCTTCATTATATATTTCCTCTTGAACAGAATATTAGATATAGTATATCATTAAGAATAGAAAATTGCTACAAAAAATATTTGGGAGGCTGAAAGATGGAGGAGGCATATCTGCTTTGGCTGATTCGCAGGAGTTTGCCGGGAAGTTCATATGCTTTGACGGAGTCAGACGGTGAGAGTGCACGGATGGCGGCAGGCAGGGAGAATTTTGACTGGGAGAAGTTCTGTCATATGGCCGAAAGACACGGAGTGCTGCCGCTTTTGCATGAGGCATTGGAGGATGCACAGCTGCCAGATCATGTGCAAAAGCGGGCGGAGGATGCCGCCAGAAAGGCAGTGCTGCAGAGTTATCGTATTTTGTTCCTGTGCAAATATCTGGTTGGGAAGCTGGAACAGGAAGGACTTTCTGTGGCGGTGCTTAAAGGGGTTGGGACCGCTTCCTTTTACCCGGTTCCGGAGCTGAGAAAGAGTGGAGATGTGGATCTTCTGCTGACTGACGGTAAGAGTCTTAAGAGGGTGGAGACGATTCTCAAGGAGTGCGGATTTGTACTTGGTAAGGAGCAGCATGGACTGCACCATGTAGTGTATGAGACAGAGGACGGAATTGGGATCGAGATTCACACGATGCTGGCGGAGCCCTTTGACGACCGCCGGATCAACCGGTATCTGGAGGACAAGCTGGAGGAGTGTGGCAGGAATATTGTGCGCACGGACTGTATGGGAGTGAAGCTTCCGATCTTGCAGGATGGTTATCACGCATATGAGCTTCTTCTTCACATGCTGCAGCATTTTCTGTATGCCGGTTTTGGGTTGAAGCTTTTGTGTGACTGGGTTGCGTTTTGGAGCAGAGAGATTCCGAGGGAGGAGCAGGAAAAGTACTTGCAGTTAGTGAAAGAAAGCGGTGTAAGAGGCTTTTCCGATATTGTTACCGGCACCTGTGTCCGATATCTGGGACTTGGCAGGGAGACGGTGAGTTGGATGAAGCTTCCCGAGGAAGATGGTGTGGTGGAGGAATTTATGAGGGAGACCATGACGGCGGAGGAGTTCGGTTATTCTACGTTGGATCGCATGGTGGCGCTGCGAAGCGGAAGTCTGCCGGAATATGTCAGGGAATTCCATCACCAGATGCATTTAAATTTCCCCAGAGCGGGGAAGTGTTTTTTGTTCTGGCCGGTACTGTGGGTGATCACTCTGGGGAGATTTCTGTACAACAACCGTAAGCTGAGAAAGGTATCTACCAGAGCGGTCTTGAAGAATGCAAGGCAAAGGGGCTTGCTTCGCGCCCAAATGCGGCTGTGGGAGAGGGAAGAGCCGTGAGTCGAAAAGTGGCAGACAGGTGCCTTGCTTCATAAAATATACTGAACGGAAAAAGAGGAAGGCAATCAATTAAGTAGAGATTGTATATTAAAAAAAACAATAATATTATCAAATCAAATTTGACAGATTAACAGAATCATGCTATGATTGAGTTACCTAGAAACTGTAACGGAATAAAAATACATTGACAACGATTCTGAAAGGAGAGGTTACAAAAATGAAAAATTATGAAAAGCCCATTGTTTTGATGAACGATGAAGTTTCAGAGGGCGTGTATGCAGCGAGCGGTGCTGGTGCTGGCGGTGATTGCTATACCGTAACTGCATATATCCATCAGAAACCTGAGACCGGCAGAGAGGATTATCGTATCCAGGTAGATGCTACACATGCTGCGAAAGATTTGCATCACAGCACAGAGCAGGTATTGACTTTATACTTCAATCAGCCTGTAACCTTTAGTTTTTGCAGTGATTCCAATGCTACATTGAGTGGTGGAAATGGAACGAGTGCTCTTGACATCACCTACAATTACCACAACAATGCTAACGATCACATTGGACTGGGTGATGTTGTTGTTACATCTGCGGATGGTTTGGCTGTAACCGGTGCCGTACTCAAATGTAACTACACTTGCGAGCAGCATAGTGGCTTGAATGGCACTCCCTAAGTAATATCTGAGATGGCTAAGAAAGGCCCTGCAGTACGTCTGCAGGGCCTTTTAATATGTTCTATAGTTAAAAGAAAAGGGTTCAAAACAAGATATTTCTTTAAAAATCTGAAATCATTCTCTCAATTTCCGCTTGATTTAGTGTCACACACTGTTTGTTGCGGATAGAGTACACGCGGTTACAGATATTCAGCACGGTGGGCCTGTGTGTGGTGACTAGACAGGTGCGGGGATATTCATCCTGCATGATGTTTTTCAATACCCGTCGTTCCGTCGCCACATCCAAAGCTGAGGTGGCTTCATCCAGAAGCAGGATAGGGGACTTTCTAAGCAGTGCTCTTGCGATGGAGAGCCGTTGTGCCTGGCCCTCTGACAGGCCGCCGCCCCGCTCTTTGATCTCGCTGTTGATGCCGTCCGGAAGCTTTGACACAAACTCCCATGCACAGGACAGCTTCAAAGCTTCCACGATCTCTTCGTCTGTGGCATCCGGCTTTACATTCCGCATATTCTCCGCTATGGTGCCGGAGAACATAGTGTTGCCCTGAGGTACGTAGGAGAACAGCTTACGAGTGGCGGGGGTGATGGGGATGTCTTGATAGGAAGAGCCTTCGCCCGCTGTCAGGGAAGCTTCACCCGATCCCGGTCTCAGCAGTGCAAGGATCAGGCGCAGCATGGTGGTCTTTCCTTCTCCGGAAGGTCCAACCAAGGCAACAATCTCGTGAGGATGGGCCTCCATGCTGGCATTCTCAAACACCTGAGTACCGGTATTGTAAGTGTAGTCCACACCGGAGAGTTTCATGCTGACGCCCTCACCTCGGTGAGTATCAAGGAAAGTCTTGGCCTCCTCATCCAGACTGTAGTCTTCTTGAGGCATTTCCAGAATATCCATCAGTCGACCTGCCGAGGTTGTCAGGGAGATGGCGGTTGAAACCATGGATACCAGACTGTTCAGAGCGCCGGTCAATGTGCCGGACATGGACAAGAATAATGTCATAGTGCCGTAACTGATAGCTCCGCTCCATACGCGGTAGATTCCCCAGCCGTAGGAACTGTAGGACACCAGCAGTCCTACCAGTGACATGATGACGGAAGTTCCGATGGACATTTTCTGGAAGTCGATCCGCATGCTGATATACTCCTTCTGCAGCTGCTTTAGGCGATCCACATAGAAACGTATCAGGTCGAAGGCCTTGATCGTTTGGATGTTGGAGAAGGCCTCCTGGTTGAAACCGGACATTTTGGCGTTCATGGCGGCGCTCCGTTTATTATTGTTTACCATACGCCGCATCAAGGTGCGGGAGAGAAGCAGGCTGAAGGGCATACCGAGAAGCGCAAACACCGCGAAGGAGGCGTCGTTGTAGATGACTACGGCAAAGGCGCTGATAAATCGAAACAGGTTGATGATCAGGTTGGGAATAAAGCTTAAGATGCCGCTGGAAATATTGGAGGCATCGGAGCCCCAGCGGGTGAGCAGGTCACCTGTGTGGTAGGCGGTGATAGACTCCCAGTCAGTGACTAACATCTTGGAGAAGGTGTCGGCTTTGATCTCTGCATCCACTTTCATGCTGATCCAGCTGGAGGCAAAGCCAGACACCTGACTTAGGAAAAGATTTCCCAAGTTCATAGCAACCATCATACAGAAGGTTTGCAGCAATAATCCCGTCTGATGACCCGTGATGATATCCACCAAATCCCTGGACAGGAAGCTGGCCCCCAAGGCGACCGCGGTGCTGGATAGTCCCAGCAGAGTATAGATGATCATGGCCAGCCAGTAGTGCCTGGCATAAGCGTAGATCCACAGGGTCTCACGCCACATATCCTTCAGCATGCCTTCCTTTATGCGCTTTAAAATGTGTTGTATTTTTTCTTTCATATATTTACTTCCTTTCTGATGACACCTGTGTCACCAGACATGTCCGTTCAGACCGGAGACTGTGAGTCAAGATACTCGTCAATTCCCTTTTTCATCGTTTCCGCCGCAGAAAATTCTTTGGTACAGTGCAGTCTGGAGATATAGATCCGGTCCGCCAGCTTTTCCAAGAACTGTAGATTGCAGTCGTACAGCTCGGGCGTCCATGAGGGAGAGATCAGGCGTTGCAGGACCAGTAATCTCTTTGTGTCAGAAGAGAGCTCTTCCAGCCGATCGTAAGGTGCCTGCTTTAACAGAATAATGCCGCCCAGAGGATAGGTGCCGGGATCACAGATTCCCGAGGTGCCGCACCAGGGCGTTCCCTGTATTACCGGTTCACCGTTTTCCCATGCAAGCAGATTGAGATCCCCATTTATCAGGGGGACTTGAAAACGTTCGTGCCAAAGGTTGGTATGGGTGGACTTGCCGGTGCCGGAGACCCCCGAAAAAAGCCAAGCCTGATTCCGGTAGAGGAGGGATGCGGAGTGGAGTACCACCTTGTCATGCCTTTGCGCCAGATACAAAAAAGGAAAGCGAATGGCGTGAAACAGCTCGTCCCGGAACTGATCCGCAAAAGGCGGCTGGCAGTAGAAGTACACAAGAGAACCATCCTTGGAGAGATGTGCCTCCTGTACATACTCCATGGAAGGAAAGAGGAGCACATATTTCTGGTCAGTGTCTATCAGCAGGAAATCGTCGCTTCGCAGCAGAACATTTCCGTTCACATGAAGAGACGGTTCTCCCACACGGATGAACAAGGTCTGATGAACGTCATCCGCATCCTCGCAAAAAAAAGCATTGAAATTTTCGGATAGAGCCGCAGGAGGTCCAATTAATTTTATCGTTAGATTGCCGGCCTTCATATATTTTCCAGAGGCTGCCGAGCTGGAGGAAGCTGGGTCGGTTTCTGCCAACATACCAAAAGAACGTAAAATATTGAGGAAAGAATCCAAATCTTTTTCCAGACCGGGCAAATCTTCCGGGAGGGCTTTATAATGGTTCTTAAGAGCATACAACAGCGACTCCCGGGTGATATCCTGTTTTAGTAGCTGCCATAGAAAGACACCCGTTTCGTTGATCTTACAGCCGGGCTTGTGATCCGCAATATTTTGTCCGCATGGAAGAAGGTAAGGGACACCGGCAAGTTCTCTCAAAATATAGTTCTCATTGCGTTTCATCTGAAATATCACTCCTGTTGCTCTGAATAGTTACGATTATATAAGTAAAAAACGTCTCATAAAATTATTGTATTTATTATAGCATCATTCAACGGGAAATGCTACAATAGGAATATAGGTTTTTCGAGGCTTTGCCCGGGAATTGCGGAGGGAGTAAGATGGATAAACAAGATATTGAAAAGCTGCTTGCTGAGGGCAGGATCATACAGTTTAAGCCCCAGGGCTACAGCATGTACCCACTCTTTGTCCCGGGCAGGGACGAGGCGATAGTGGCACCGGCTGAAGTCTCAAAGCTTCGACGTGGGGATGTGGTGCTCTACCGCAGGGACGGGAGTATACTGGTGTTGCATCGCATCTGGAAGAGAAAGGGAGATCAGTTCTATCTGGTGGGAGACAATCAAACGGAGATCGAGGGACCGCTTCGACCGGATCAGATGAAGGGAATCTTGATCGGGCTGCGCCGAAACGGCAGACACATCTCCACAAAAAATGTAATATATCGTACTTTGCTAAATATTTGGTTGTTTTTGCGGCCTCTCCGGCCGGCGATATCGGGTGTGGCAGCTGCGGCAAAGCGGATGTTTAAAGTTTTGTTTTACTTTCGAAGGGAATAATGGTATAATGTATTTTAAGAGTGAGACAGATATAGGCTACATCAACAGAAAAGGAGAAAGAGATAGAGATGAAGATTCAGGACTTCACTGATATGGTTAAATTTGAAGAGATTATGTCCAACTGGGCTAAAGCGACCGGATTGGCGACCGTTGCAGTGGGTGCGGACGGCAAATATATCTCTGCGAGCTATAATTTTACGGATTTTTGTATGAAGCTGACCAGAGGCAGCGAAGAAGGTCGGCGTCGTTGTGAACAGTGTGACAGAGACGGCAAGGGCGTGTATGTTTGTCATGCCGGATTGATTGATTTTGGTATTGATCTGATGATAAACGGTGAGAAAGTCGGTTCCGTGATCGGTGGACAGGTGCTTCCCGAGAATCCTGACAAGGAGAAGTTTGCCAAGGTGGCACGCGAGATCGGGGTAGATGAGGACGCTTATCTGAAAGCGTTGGACAAGGTGAATGTCAAGACGGAGGAGTCGATCACTGCATCCGCTAACTTGCTGGGAGAGGTGCTGAACAACTTCATCAATGCAGAGTACACCAGATTCTACAGTGGCAATCTGATCGAAAGCTTGACCAACGGTGTGGCAGACACTGAGAGACTGGTTCGCGACATTCAGCAGAACACTGCCGATCTGAACCGCATCCAGCAGAGACAGAACATTCTTGCGCTTAATGCCAGCATTGAGGCAGCGAGAGCGGGAGACGCGGGTAAGGGGTTTGCAGTTGTTGCCAAGGAAGTCGGCAATCTGTCTGTGGAGAGCAGGCAGCTTAACGAGCAGATTTCCAAGAACATCGACAATATTTCCCATGTTGTACATAATATGACTGCCAGCGAGCGATAGAATTAAGGAAAGCAGAACCTGTGTCGGCACTTGTCGGTACAGGTTCTTTTCATGTAGGGTGCTAAAATGCGAAAAAACATATTCCAAAGGAACAAAATAATTGTAACAATACTTTTGATGCCGATGTTTCTTGTGAGCTGTCAGTCGGGAGACAGACAGGCGGCTGTTGCATTGGAAGGAGAGACGATTGTCACTGAGGAAGCGGCTCTGTCGGAAGACGAAGGCCAGGAAACAGAGGAGATAGAAGAAAAACCCTGGCTCATTGACCGCCCTACCGTCAGAGGGATCTATGTGACAGGCCCCAGAGCCGGCAGTTCGTCCATGGAGGAGCTGATCGCATTGGTGGATGAGACGGAACTGAACACAATGGTCATCGATGTGAAAAACGACGAGGGTAACATCACCTATCGGATGGATCTTCCGGCCGCGCAGGAGATGGGGGTCTGCATCAATTATATTCCGGATATGGAGGGATTGATGCAGACGCTGAAAGAGCATGATATCTACACTATCGCTCGAATTGTGTGCTTTAAAGATCCCTATCTGGCGGAGGGACAGCCGGAATTGATGTTGCGCAATCCGGACGGTACCCCCTTTACGGATTCCTACGGTCTGGCATGGGTGAATCCATACAAGGAGGGCGTTTGGGAGTATTTGACCCAGGTGTCTGAGGCGGCCATCGACATGGGATTTGATGAGATTCAGTTTGACTATGTTCGGTTTCCGATTGGAAGCGAAGCGGATGCCGCAGATTACGGTGTGGACATGGAGAGCTATCCCAAGGAACAGGCGATCGCCGACTTTCTGGCTTATGCTTCCGAGCGCATTCATGCGAAGGGAGCGTTGGTCACGGCGGACGTTTTCGGAACAATTATTGGCAGTGAGACAGATGTGAAAAAAGTGGGACAGAATTATGTGACGCTGGGCAAAACGGTGGATGTGCTGTGTCCTATGGTGTATCCCTCCCACTACGGCAACCAGGTGTTTGGACTGTCGGTGCCGGATGCTTATCCTTATGAGACCGTGCATGCGGCACTTGGACAGTCGGTAGAGGAACTCGCTGTCCTGCCTGAGGAGGATCGTGCTAATGTGAGACCGTGGCTTCAGGCCTTTACCGCCACATGGGTTTCGGGACATATCTCTTACGGGGACGAACAGATCAGACAACAGATACAAGCAGTGTACGACGCAGGATATGAGGAATGGCTTCTCTGGAATTCCACGAATCGGTATTCGGCGGACGGATTAGAGCCGGCACATTGAGGAGATCAAGATAGACGAGGAGACAGTAGAAAATTGGAATACTCTTTACAAGGGGACTTTTGAGAGGTATGATAGTATCAGGAAATAATGTAGGGAGCATTTCGACGACAACATGGGGATTTTGGGGCAATGGTTTCTTACAGAAGGATAGCTGGAAAGGTATGGTAGCGGTGTGGATATTTTAAAAAAAATATTTTATGGGATATGCATATTGGTGATATTGGGATGCCTTGGGGTGCTGATCTGTGCTTTGAATCCGTCTATGACCCAGTCGATCGCGGATATATTGTACGGTGCAGGTGCACCCGGTGATGGCGGAATATTAGGACTTGGAGACCTGCTGAAGGAAGAGATCGAGGATGTGATGACGCAGGGGAACGGCGACGATGCGTACGATCCCGAGAGCGGTCTGCGTCCGGGGAATACCAGCTATGTAATGCCTTCCGAGGAGGATGTGACTCTTCCGGAGAGCGTAAACGGAAGAAACGGTTATAAACCAATTCAGGGAAACGGACAGGAGGTTGCCGATACGGAGATTGACAGTCTGCAAAGCTCCCTGACCACAGGAGATGTAGGCGAAAATCTTACATTTGACGCTGCATACTATCCCTACTATGGGATGCTGGAGTCTGATATGCAGACATTGTACCGGCAGATTTATGCCAACGCTATGACTTTGACCCAATCCTTTTCACCGACGGTAGAGGTGTCCGCCACTAAGCTGAAAAACGTGTTTGAGGCTGTCTACAATGATCACCCGGAGCTTTTTTGGCTGGAGACCAGCTATTCCTGCAAATATACCAGATCCGGACAGTGTGTAGAGATTTCACTTCAGTACAATTCCACGGTCAATAATCTGGAGAAGGCAAAGGGAGAGTTTGAAGAGAAAGCGCAGAGTATCCTGAGTGGTGCCCGATACCTTTCTGATGATTATGCAAAAGAGCGTTATGTCCATGACTCGCTGATCTCTTTGGTGGATTATAATACCGGTGCGTCCATGAGTCAGAGTGCATATAGTGCTCTGATCAACGGCAAGACCGTGTGTGCGGGCTATGCGAGAACATATCAATATCTGTTGCAGCAACTGAATATTCCCTGTTACTACTGCACTGGATATTCAGGACAGAATCATGCTTGGAACATTGTGCTGTTGGATGGAGCGTATTATAATGTGGATGTTACATGGGATGATACGGAACCCTCCACCTATGACTATTTCAACAGATCGGATCAGGAGTTTGCCGTAACTCATGTACGGAAAGGCTTGTCCATATATCTGCCGGCGTGTGTGGGCGATGCCTACAGCGGTCTTGAGAGTGGTGCGCCGGAAATTGTAAAACCGGCAAATGGGGGAACCTACATGGAGCCCTTGACGCTGGAAGAATACCGGAAACTGCGGGACAGTTTTGCGACCGGCAACACTAACAGCAATATCAGCAGCCATACCCCCACACAGGAGGAGGCGGAGGGACTGCGGAAGGCAGGCCTCTCGGCTTCGGAGGTGCAGTGGAATTTAGATTCCTACTATGCGGATTGTTTGGAGCAGGTTACGAGGGAAGGTGATGGGGAACGCCAGTTTTCCAATGTGGTGCCGGCATCTCTGTGGTCTGCCATAGAGCAACAGTATGCGAACGGTGGGTATCAGAAAGGATATTCAATAGACGTCTTGGATGTGTTGAACAAAAGCAGTTTCTCAATACTGCTTCAGGCACAGAATTTGGGTGGTGGATATTACAGAATATATCACTACACTTCCATTTATTAGGATCAAAGGCTATCGGTTGAGGTGTTTTTTGAGCGCCTCAAAGCTATCTTTGCTGATCACATGCTCAATACGGCAGGCGTCCTTTGCGGCGACCTGTTTGTCTACCCCGAGGCTTTCCAGCCAGGAGGAGAGCAGTTCATGGCGCTCATAGATCATGTCGGCGATGGCCTTTCCGGACTCTGTAAGATAGATATAGCCCTCCCTGGTGACGGTGATGTGACCGCTTTCGCGCAGATTCTTCATGGCTACACTGACGCTGGACTTTTTAAAGCCCAGCTCGGTTGCAATGTCAACGGCGCGTACCACAGGATGACCTTTACTCAGGATCAATATGGTTTCCAGATAGTTTTCGGCAGATTCATTTATTTTCATTTGAAACATATCCTTTCGTAATTCCGTATTCTTGGAATATCCCCAGTATAACATATTTAAGAGGGCATCACAAGTAAAATTGAATATGATAAAATCTTTGACTGACTATGGATTATAGGGTAGAATGATAGTTAAAGGAAGTGATTGTACGAAGTGCGTCTGAAAAATATATTTCGAAATAGCTTTTTCAGTTTACTGTCTCAGTTTGTGCTGATCGTGATCGGTTTTTTCAGCCAGAGAGTCATGAATCTCATTATGGGTGAGGCACTGGTCGGGATGAACAGTGTGATTTCGAATATTGTTGCCATCCTTTCCGTATCGGAGTTGGGAATAGCTTCCGCTATTATCTTTCATCTGTACAAAGCATTGGCGGAGCGCAATGAGGAAGAGATAGCATCCCTGATGAATCTGTATCGCAAGGCATATTATATTTTTGGAACAACGATCAGTGTTGCGGGACTTTGCATCATGCCTTTTGTGCACTTGTTTTTGAAGGAGAACAGCTTTTCTCTCTCCTACATTCGACTGATCTATTTTTTATGGCTGGCAAGAACGGTATTGTCCTACCTCCTCTCCTATAAACGCTCCATATTGATCGCTGATCAGAGAGAATACGTTGTCAGCATTGTAACATTGTTGATCAACTTTTTAAATTATGGTTCCATCATTGTTATTTTATTGCTGTGGCAGAATTATCAGATCACACTTTTTTTGAATATTATTGTGGAATCTGCCCTAAATCTTTGGATCGCATGGTATGTGGACAGGCAATATCCTTTTTTAAAAAGATATCGGAGGAGGCCGCTGCATAAAGGCATGATGGCTACTATTTTTGGAGATATCAAAAATATTTTTGTCTCCAGGTTTTCGTCCAAAATGTTGGTGTCTACTGATAATCTGATCATTTCCAGCTTTATCAGTGTAGTTACGGTTGGGCTTTACGCCAATTACAGTCTTATCACGCAGTCGGTCACTAATATTATACTTGCCTTATCCAATGCGGTACAGCCAACGGTGGGTAATATGTTTACGGAGCACGACCAGAACAAAAACTATCATGTGCTCAGGCAGATGGGATTTGTTTTCTTTCTGTTGGCGGCATTCTGCTCGGCGAGCGTGATGTCGCTGATAACAATATTTGTGACGGATTTTTGGCTGGCGGAGAGCTACGCTCTCAGTGTGAATATTGTCGCCTGCTGTACGCTGAATTGTTTTCTGTTTATCATGAATCTGCCAACAGCTATGGTGATGACGGTCAGTGGTATGTTTGACAAGGAGCGCAATATTTCTATCTTATATGCCACCGTAAATTTGGTGATCTCCTTGCTTCTGGTAAAGCCTTTTGGGGTGGTAGGGGTTTTGGTCGGAACATCCGCGTCCTATCTGGTACAGATTATTTTTAGGATATGGTTTTTCTTCTCCAACTATTTACATAGGAGCAGTAGAAGGTATGTTGCGGATATGTTGCAGTATGGAGTTTTGGCAGTTCTGGAAGTGATAGGAACGTATTACGTGGTACAGATGGTATATTGTGAAGGAGGCCCGTTAAGGTTTGTTTTGGCAATGTTGGTCTGTGTGTGTTTACCAAACATCGTAAATACTTTGATCTTCTTTAGATCATGGCGCATGCGCAGCATTGTCCGTATGTTAAAAGATCTGGGACCCAGAAAAGAGATCGCATAAAAGAAAGGAGAGGGAAATAAACATGATAATCGCAGTTGCTGGAACAGGATATGTAGGTCTTGCCAATTCTATTTTGCTTGCACAGCACAACAAGGTTTATGCGGTAGATATTGTTGCGGAGAAGGTTGACATGATCAACCAGAAAAAGTCTCCTATTGTGGACAAGGAGGTCGAAGAGTTTCTAAGCACAAGAGACTTGGATCTGACAGCGACCACCGACGGCGGGGAGGCATATCGCAATGCGGATATGGTCATCATTGCTACCCCTACAAACTACGACAGCAAGAAGAACTTGTTTGACACGTCGGCGGTGGAGGCCGTGATAGAGCAGGTTCTTGCAGTGAAACCCAATGCGGTCATTGTCATTAAATCTACCATTCCGGTGGGTTACACGACATCTGTGCGGGAGAAATACAAACATGCAAATATTATGTTCAGTCCGGAATTTTTGCGGGAAGGCAGAGCGCTCTATGACAATCTTTATCCTTCCAGAATTATTGTTGGGACAGATTTGGAAGATAAGTTTCTCAAGGAACAGGCGGATCAATTTGCGGATCTGTTGAAGGAGGGAGCGATCAAGAAAGATATTCCCACCCTGATCATGAACGCCACAGAAGCGGAGGCGGTGAAGCTGTTCGCTAATACTTACCTGGCCCTGCGAGTAAGCTTTTTCAATGAGCTGGACACTTATGCGGAGATCAAAGGATTGGATACCAGACAGATCATTGAGGGAGTCTGCCTGGATCCGAGAGTAGGCGATCATTACAACAACCCTTCCTTTGGGTACGGCGGTTACTGTCTGCCCAAGGATACCAAGCAGCTCTTAGCTAATTATCAGGATGTGCCGGAAAATATTATTGAGGCGATCGTGGAGGCAAACAGGACGAGGAAGGAATTTATTGCGGATCGTGTGCTGAAGCTGGCCGGATACTATGATTACGAGGAAGGCAATATCTACGACAGTTCAAAGGAAAAGCAGGTCACAATTGGTGTGTTCCGCTTAACCATGAAAGCGAACAGTGATAATTTCAGGCAGAGCAGCATTCAGGGAGTCATGAAGCGGATCAAGGCTAAAGGGGCTGTGGTGATCATTTATGAGCCAACTTTGGAGGATGGGATCACCTTTTTCGGCAGTCGCATTGTGAATGATCTGGAGGAATTCAAAAAGTGCGATGCTATCATTGCCAACCGGTATGCCCAGGAACTGGATGACGTGAAAGAAAAAGTGTATACAAGGGATATTTTCAGAAGGGATTAAAGGTTACTATGGAATATGCAGAGAAAACGATCTTGATCACCGGTGCCGCCGGTTTTATTGGCTTTTATCTGGCAAAACGCATTTTGGAGGAGGATCCAACTGCAAAAGTAGTTGGCTATGACAGTGTAAACGATTACTATGATGTGAGGTTAAAGGAGGAGCGCCTGCGGATCTTGGAGGAGACGGCTGGGAAGCCGGATACGGGAAAGTTTGTCTTTATCAGGGGTAATCTGGCGGACAAGCAGCTTTTGGATTCTGTTTTTCTAGAGCACCATCCGAGGATCGTGGTGAATCTTGCAGCGCAGGCCGGTGTGCGGTATTCCATCACCAATCCGGAGGCATATATCGAAGCAAATATTGTTGGTTTTTTCAATATTTTAGAGGCGTGCCGCCACTCTTATGCGAATTATCCGGGAGGAGTGAAGCATTTAATTTACGCCAGCTCTTCCAGCGTCTACGGAAGTAACAAGAAGGTGCCCTACTCCACGGAGGACAAGGTGGATCATCCGGTGAGTCTGTACGCGGCCACCAAAAAGTCGGATGAGCTTCTGGCATACGCCTATGGGAAACTGTACAAGATCCCCATGACAGGACTGAGGTTTTTTACCGTATATGGACCTCTTGGACGACCGGATATGGCATATTTTGGCTTTACTGATAAACTGGTAAAGGGTGAAAAGATTCAGATCTTTAACTATGGGGATATGTACCGTGACTTTACCTACATTGATGATATTATCGAGGGTGTGGTAAAAGTCATGGGAAAGATTCCGGAGGAGAATGAGGACGGGGTTCGCTATAAGGTTTACAATATTGGAAACAGCAGTCCGGAGAGCCTGCTTGGCTTTGTGGAAACTTTGGAGGCATGTCTGTTGGAAGAGGGGATCATTGACAAGAAGGGCGAGCGAGAGCTTCTTCCCATGCAGCCCGGTGATGTGTATCAGACCTACGCGGATGTCAGTGAGCTGGAGCAGGATTTCGGCTTCCGCCCTCAGACAAGTCTGAAGGTCGGACTGGCGCGTTATGCAAAATGGTACAAGGAGTTTTATGGATAAGATTTGCTTTTTCTCGGGAGATATCACAAGAAATGGTGGGACGGAGAGAGTTTCTGCCATAATTGCCAATGCTCTGGCAAGACAGGGGAATTATCAGATTTTGTTTCTGAGTCTTGTGGAGCAGGCGAGAGAGCCTTTTTTTTCGCTGGAAGATGGGATAGAGCGCCATGTGCTGGGAGATAGGTGGATCAGTCCCGGCCCTGGGTATCTCAGAGTGATCCCGCGCCTCAGACGCTTTTTAAAGCAGAATGATATCAATGTGATCATTGATATTGACATCGTGTTGGATATCCTCTCCATACCGGCGGCGAAGGGACTTCCTACCAGGATCATCTCCTGGGAGCATTTTAACTACAAATATGAGATGACATCGCTGTATCGACGTTATATTTTAAGATACTGTGTGAAGCGTACGGACTATTTCGTTACACTGACAGAAGTTGACATGAGAGCATATATGGAAAAGCTGGGTAGAAGAGAAGCAATCTCTTTCATCTATAATCCTGTTCCGGAATTTACATGTGCGGAAGATGTGGAAAAAGAAAAGTGGCTGATCTCCGTTGGGCATTTGGTTTCTGTAAAAGGGATCGATCATCTTGCGGAGGTGGCAGCGCTGGTGCTAAAAAGACATCCTGACTGGAAATGGATGGTGGTCGGAGACGGGGAAGAGCGGGAATTTCTGGAAAAGTTTATTGAGCGAAATCAATTGGAAGATCAGCTGATCTTGACGGGCAGTGTAAAGGATGTAAGTTCTTACCTGAGAAAGTCGCAGATTTATGTTATGACTTCCCGCTCAGAGGGGCTGCCCATGTGTCTTCTGGAGGCAAAGATGTTTCGTCTGCCCAGTGTCAGTTTTGATATTTACACCGGTCCCAATGAGATCATTGAGGATAGCGTCAACGGTTATCTGGTTGATGCTTTTGACTGCAAAGCTATGGCACAGAAACTGGAAAGACTTATGGAAAATGATGTCCTGCGAAAGCAGTTTTCCGAGCATGCTCAGGATAATCTGGAAAATTTTCAACTGAAGAGCATTCTAAATAAATGGAACATGGTATTGGACAAAGTGCTTCACTAATGCAGAAATATCATTTGCTGAAACTGTTCTTCCAGTGTTCAAAATCATAGTGTGCGAGAGTTTCCTCGCTGTAAGGAATGAATGGTTTTTCCAAAAAGGAGCGGATATCCTCAGGGGAAATGTCCGCAAGCTGTTTTGGCAAAAGATAGATATTGTTTTCATGGTAAAAATCATAGTGGACGATATCTTCGTTGTTGGTGATCAACTTTTTGGAAAAATAGATGGATTCCAATACCCGCATGGTAAGTGCGAGCTGTCCTTCCTGATTGATGTCAAGGAGGACGCCAGAGCGCTCTATTTCCTTACAGTATTCCGAATATTGCAAAAAAGATGTGGTAAGCACATCTGACAGGGATGCGCGATATGCAGTATTTTTTGAATGAGTGAGAATACGGATGTCACAGGTAAGTCCACTTTTTTCAAGCAGTTTTTTTAACTCCTGAATAAACGGGGCGCGGCCCTTGTCCACCCCCAGAAAAAACAGACGATCTCTGTGCGCTAGTGAATAGGGGCGATAGTAGTCGCGTGTATAAAAAATGTGATTATATTTAAAGTGAAATTTTTCACAACATCCCTTATCCGTGGAATAAATAGCAGTTTTGTCTGTGAATAATTTGTGGTTTTTCTGCCTTTTGGTGATGATGTTCCAAAAAAACAGATAGACTTTACAGGATGGATTGACCTTTTTGATGTAGGTCTCCATGCCTTTTTGATAGCCGTAGTCAAAGATGATAACCTGCCTTGCGGTAGTAAGATGCTTCTTCCAATCTCCCCAGAACAGGGAACAGCAAGGGAGATTTAAAATGTACAACACTTTGTAGATCAGATAGCGAAAGCTTCTCTCAGGAATCCCAAAAGGGGAGAATACGATACCTTTGAAATGGGGGAAAAAATAAAGCTCCGGTTTTTGGAAAATGATTATAGTATCTTCTGACATATGGTGTCCTCCATGAAGGGATAAATTAATTGTAGGACTTTTCTAATAAATATATTATAGAAAAGTCAGGCAAAAAGCAATATCAATGCAACATGATAACGAAGAGGAGAAAGTGATACGATTATGGAAAAGGCAGCCGTCAGTGTGATCATTCCGGTCTATAAGACGGAAAGTTATCTGAAGGAATGTATGGATAGTGTGCTTAAACAAGACTATCCCCGTGTGGAGATTGTTTTGGTGGAGGATGGTTCCCCGGACAACTGTCCCGCAATGTGCGACCGGTACGCGGAGCAGTACAAGAATGTGAGTGTGGTTCACCAGGCGAACTGCGGTCTGGGGCTCTCAAGAAATTCCGGAATGGCAGCCTCCTCGGGCAAATATATTTTCTTTTTGGATTCTGACGATTGTCTGGACGGGGTCGATACCCTCACCAGACTGGTGAGACGAGCGGAGGAGAAAAAGGCAGATATTGTCGTAGGCGGCTTTCGGCGCTTCAACTCAGAAATGGTCAGTGAGATCAATGCACATCATCTGCATGAGGGTGATTACACACGGACGGCAGATTTTCGTTTCAAGGGTTTCTACATGTATGGTCATCTGGCCTACAATTGGGGAAAGCTATACCGCAGGAGTTTTTTGGAGGGGCATGATCTAAAATGCCGCGCCTATCCATTTACGCAGGATAAAGCTCACAATATGGCGTGCTGTGCCTATGATCCGGTATATGCGTTTGTGGATGAGAGTGTATATCTGTACCGTGTCAATGAAGGATCAGTGACCTTTCGTTACAAAGAAAACCTTATGCCGGTGTGGCTTTCTATCGCTTCTGATTTTCAGGATTTTTTAAGGGAGCGTGAAATTAAAAATGCCTATGGAGACCTATTGGCATTTCACGTTTTTTTTGGAAGTTTTTTTCTGGTAAAGCAGGAGTTGCAGTTTAAGAAACATGGCATATTGGATGCGACAAGAGTGCTGAAAAAGTATGGAAAAGATCCCTTTGTGAAAAAGGCAATGAAAGAGCTTGCGTGGGGGAAATACATAAATGAAATTAGTGTGTTTTCCTGGAATGTGCTGATCCGCGTTGCAGCGCTTACTTTTGCACTCCATTTTTACTGGCCGTTCGCATTTGGAATTGCAATACTCAGGAAACTGCGGGTAGATGAGCAGATTACCCGGTCAAGGTATAAAAAATAGAGGAGGACACGACAATATGAGCGAAAAAATTAGTATCATCATTCCGGTATATAAAGTGGAGCAGTATCTGCCGGAGTGTATTGAGAGCATTATAAATCAAACCTATCACGATTTGGAGATTATCCTTGTAGATGACGGATCGCCGGATAAATGTGGTGAAATCTGCGATCAATATGCAAGGCAGGATGAGCGCATTCATGTGATCCACAAAGAAAACGGAGGAGTGGCACGGGCGCGCAATGATGGTATTGAGTATGCCAGTGGAGACTACATAAGTTTTATTGACAGCGACGACTGGATCGCAGAGAACGCCTATGAGCTTTTGCATCAGGGGTTAAAACAGTATGATGCAGACTGTGCGGTAGGAAAGTGTGTTACGGTAATCGATGAAAACGGTGTTTTGACACCGAAGAAAAATGCGGAATCTTCTGTGAGGTGTGAGACAGCTTCCGAAGCCATGAAGCATGTTTTATTGAGCGGTTCAGCGGTGTGGAATCGTCTGTTTAAGCGTGAAGTATTTAAACAGATCCGGTTTCCCATAGGACGTGTAAACGATGACGAGGTGGTTGCCCTTCACGCTTACGCGGAGTGTAAAAAAATTGTCTTTTTAGATCAGGATACTTATTATTACCGCATTCGACAGAACAGTATCACAACATCAAAATTCTCTCTTCGAAATGTGGACTGCTATTACAACAGTGTTGACAATCTGGAGTTTGTTCGGCAAAGGCAGCCGGAGCTGGTGGAATGTGCGGAATATAAGTGCATCAAGGCAATGCTGTACTGTTATGTGAATCTGAGAAAATTAAAGGGAGATCCGGAGGCAAAGAAGATCCGACACAAGATACATGAGGAGATTCGGCAGAAGAAATCGGCAGCATATGCGAACCAATATGTATCTCTGGCAATGAAGGTTTTGATGTTTGTTTGCGCAATTTGAAATTTGGCAAACATAACATGGCGCATTTCTGAGATTTAGTTGGTCACTTGACATTTTCATCGAGTTAGTTTATACTAACCAATAGAAAAAGCTGTCATAAACAGCATCTCATTCAAGGGAGGCGCAATGTGGGAACCTTATTTGTATTAGTAATCTTGGTCGTGATAGTGGCTCTGATCATCCGGAGCATGATCCTTGATAAAAAGAAAGGCAAGTCCCTGCAGTGCGGCGGGAACTGCAGCAGCTGCGGACATTGCCATTTTCATTCTTAATATTTTTTCCAACAGGACGGCATCAGGAGGATCAACATCGGAAACAGCTCCAGTCGTCCGGCCAGCATGTCAAAGATCAGCACACATTTGGAGAACGGGCTGAAGATGGCAAAGTTCTGTGTAGGACCTACCATTTCCAGGCCGGGACCGATGTTGTTCAGCGTCGCAAGTACCGCCGTGAAATTGGTGGTAAAGTCAAAATTGTCAATCCCAATGACCAGAACGGAAGCCAGCATAATAATAAAGTACACTGCGATGAATACGTTGGTAGAGCGAAGTGTCTCATCAGAGAGAGTATGGCCATCCAGACGAATTTTCTTGATCATACGAGGATGGATCATTACGGACAGCTCTCTGCGGATGTTTTTTATCAGAATTATGATGCGGGATACTTTGATGCCGCCACCGGTGCTTCCCGCGCAGGCACCCATGAACATCAACAGTACCAAGATCGTCTTGGAGAGCTGGGGCCAAGTGTCAAAGTCTGTGGAAGAGAAGCCGGTGGTGGTGATGATGGAGCCCACCTGAAAGGAGGCATGCCGCACGGTCTCCGACAGTGACGGATACATCTTGTGGATATTCCACGTGATGATGCCCACACTTCCCAAGATGATAAACAGATACCAGCGTACCTCCTCTATGGAGATGGCATCCTTGAACTGTCTGCGCAGCAGACAGAAGTAAGCAGTGTAGTTGATCCCGCTCAGGATCATAAACAATGTGATCATGTTCTGCACCAAGGGGCTGAAACTGCCAACACTGTCGTTATAAGTGCCGAAACCGCCGGTGCCTACCGTGCCGAAGATCGTGGTCAGTGAGTCAAATAAACTCAAACCACAGAGACAATATACGATTGCTCCTATTATTGTGAGACCGATGTAAATCTCATACAGGATCTTGGCTGTGTCCTTCACTCTGGGAACCAGCTTGCCGACGGAAGGACCGGGGCTTTCCGCGCGCATCAGGTTCATGGTAGTGCCGCCGCCCATCAGGGGAAGGATCGCCATGATAAATACAAACACGCCCATGCCGCCGATCCAGTGGGTGAAGCTGCGCCAGAAGAGGCTGGCATGGCTCAGGGCTTCCACATCGGACAGGATACTGGCTCCGGTGGTGGTAAAGCCGGAGGAGGTTTCAAAGAGCGCGTCGATAAAGCCCGGAATCTCCCCGGTAAAGAGAAAAGGGAAAGCACCGAAGATACTCATGACCAGCCAGCTGAGTGCCACGGAGGCGAAGCCCTCTCTGGTGTAGAGATCCGTCTGCTTGGGGCGTTTCCCTTTTAAGAAAAAGCCGAAGATCAGGCACAGCAGAGCAGTTCCCAGAAAGGCGAGCGTGGCCCGTGGCTCTCCGTAGATGGCGCCGACCGCCGCAGGCAGCAGAAGGAATGCCGCCTCAAATTCCAACACCCATCCCACAATAAAACGCACAATCGCAAAATTCATCTCTCGTCCTCCAGAATATCCTTAATGTCATTCAGTCTGGAATGGGTCAGCACGACCACCACATAGTCGCCGACCCTGAGTTCATCCTGACCACTGGGAATGATGACCTGATTGCCTCTTGTGATGGAGCAGATCAGCAGATTTTTCTTCAGACGCATATTTACAAGCGGCGTATTGGTGACGGCGGAGGCTTCCTTGATATAGAATTCCAGCGCTTCCGCGCGCCCCTCCTCCAGTTTGTAAAGGTTTTCCACATTACTGTCCAGGGACTCGTTCATGGAACGAGCATACTTGATGATCACATCCGCGGTGAGAAGTCTTGGATAAGTGACACTGTCCAGTTTGGTGTCACTTAATACGCTGTTGAAACTGACGCGGTTGATCTTGGTCACAACTTTTGCGTGGGAGTTTTTCCTCGCCACCAGAGAAAGGAGGATGTTCTCTTCATCCAATCCCGTGAGCGCAGCGAAGCCATCCACAGAGTCTAAGCCCTCCTGAAGTAAAAGTTTTTCATCCGTGCCGTCTCCGCAGATGATGGTCGCCTTAGGAAGCAGCTCAGTCAACATTTCACAGCGCTCTTCGTTCAGATCGATGATCTTAGTGTCAATCCCTACAGCCAAAAGACGTCTTGCCAGATAATAGGCCATAGTGCCTCCGCCCACCAGCATAGCGGTATGTATCTTGCCGGTACCGATGCCGATCTTCTGGAAGAAGCGGTTGGCTTCGGGAGGAGTGGAGACAAACGCCACAACGTCGTCCTCCTGAAATACAAAGTCGCCTTTGGGTATCAAAACCTCATCTCCGCGGGTGACCATACACACCAGCACATCACACTTTAGGGTAGAGCGAACGTGGATCAGCTTGTAGTTATTGAGAAGGCAGTCCTTTGTGACACGAAAGTGCAAGAGCTCAATGCGGCCTTTGGAAAAGGTGTCCACTTTGACCGCAGAGGGAAACTGGAAAACACGTGCGATCTCCGAGGCTGCGGTCAGCTCAGGGTTGATGATCATAGCCAGCCCCAACTCTTCCCGGAGGAAAGAGATTTCCGTGCTGTAGATCGGATTGCGAACGCGAGCTATTGTCTTGCAGTTGCCGGCTTTCTTGGCAATGACACAGCATAGCAGATTCTGCTCGTCGGAGTTGGTGACTGCGATCAATAGATCGGTGTGCTTGATGCCAGCGTCCTGAAGGGTCTGGTAGCTGACACCGTTTCCCACGATACCCATGGCATCCAGTTCATCGGTGATGGACTTGACCTGCTCCTCCTTCTCATCAATGACTACAATATTATGATTTTCTCCATTTAGCTGCTCGACCAGAGTGGAGCCCACTTTGCCACAGCCTACAATAATAATGTTCATAACAACCTCTCAATCTTCGCGGTTTGCACTGTCTATGATCTCCTCTAAAAAATGTACAGGCGAAAAACGGTTATCATAGTGATAGTCAACAGGATCGCGCCTGCGCACCCAATCGTAATCAATGTCCGAAGGTTTTTCGAACACCTTCATATACTCTGGATCGTAAAAAGGCAGATTAACAACGTTTTTATTGGTAGTCAGCAATTTTTTATTGTAGCAGAGGGCTTCATAATATCGCAAGGTTGCGCCGGACTGTCCGTCGCGCTGCACCTCAAGCAGGCAGTTGGCTTGAGCGGCATCCTGCACAATTTCTGAGTATAGCAAACGTTTGCTCACTTGTTTTACCGTACCCAACTCAACTGTTGCATCATCCATATCCCCTACATAAATAAAATTACAACAAACCTGTCTGGCCTCCAAATAATCGGCAATCTCTATGATCGTTTTTAGCCTGTTAAGGCCGAAAAAACTGAAATAAATATCGGAGACTACGCCTCCCGGTTCGGCATCATAGTAAGAATACACGCTCATGGTATGTTTGTAATCTTTATTTTGTGCGTCCTGCGGATCGAAAGTAAAACATTGAAATTGAGGTATTTGTTCTACTAAATATTTTGCATATTTCGCCCAATATAGATTCAACTGATCCATAAAGAGCATCACGGGAATGCAATTTTTGTGACGCTGTAAAAACTTTTTAAAATAGGGAACACTGAGACCAATTGACGCAGCGTTAGTAAAGATCAGATAGGTCTTTTTATCATCCGTATCTATTTTTTCCAGTGGGCGGAAAACACTTTCCACAACATAGAGCAGATATTGACAGAATTTATACTTGTAACAGCGCATGGCCAAACCGCGGAACAGCCCATTGACATATTCGGAAAACGGCAATATCTCTTTTAATATTTTTACATCTTCACGATTGAGGCAATCCTTAAACATTGTTCGCAACGTTAAGTCGCTATATCCGGCAAAGACAAAACCTATGTCATTACTCTGCATGGTAATTCCTCCAGAACGCGCTTTGATTTTTATAGTCTACCATAAAATGCAAAAATTTACAATACGACAGAAGGAGTCAGGGAGGGCAAGATAAAGGGTCTTTTTTGTGATTTTAGGTATATTCAGGACAAGTGGTCATATATATAGAACAACAGAAAATTGGCGAGGTGTGAGAATGCAGGAAGAGTTGCTGCAACTGTTTCCCATAGAGAGACGAGCCTTTTGGACACCGGTGGCCGCAGAGTGGGCCCGTGTGGAGGAGATCCGTCTACGCGTGGGCAGACCGGTGTTAGTCCGGTGGAAGGGAAGAGAGTGGTGCCTGGATGAAAAAGGCAGACTGATCCCTCCAGGAGAAAACGGTTACTGTGCGGATGAGGACGAGCTGGAAGGACTGCTTCAACACATCTGTCACTATTCCCTTTACGCCTTTGAGGACGAGCTGCGTCAAGGCTTTATCACGGTTCCAGGAGGGCATCGCGTGGGAGTTGCGGGACAGGTTGTGTTAAACGCTGATGGCACTATCCGTACCATGAAGCATATCCGCTACATGAATATCCGCGTTTCCCACGAGATCAGAGGGGCGGCAGACGAGATCCTGCCTTATCTGTATGATAGGGGAAGCCTAAAAAACACCTTGATCCTCTCGCCGCCGGGCTGTGGTAAGACAACTTTGCTGCGGGATCTGGTGCGGCAGATTTCCGATGGAAATGTCTATGCCGAAGGCATGTGCGTGGGTCTGGTGGACGAGCGGTCTGAGATCGCAGGTTCTTATCTGGGACAGCCCCAGAACGATGTGGGCATGCGAACCGACGTGTTGGATGCTTGTCCGAAAGCCTTGGGAATGACAGTGCTTCTGCGCTCCATGTCCCCCCGTGTGATCGCAGTGGATGAGTTGGGAAGCAGAGAGGATATGGAGGCGCTTCACATGGCTTCCTCCTGCGGCTGTAGACTTCTCGCCACCGCTCATGGGGAAGGGATCAGCGATGTTGCGAGAAAACTGGGAGAGAACCGTTTTGTCAGGGAACAGCTTTTTGATCTGTGCATCATACTGGGAAGAAGAGAGGGAAAGTCGGTGCCGCTAAAAATCTGTGGTAGGGAGGAAATCTATGTTTCGCTTGCTGGGAACGATCATGATACTGGGGGGAGCCCTCGGTCTGGGAATCTGGTATAGACAACAATTTCGCGGGCGCCTGATTGCACTCAGGCATCTTCAGGAGATTATGGAAATGCTTATCAGCGAGGTGCGTTACAGCAAGGCCACTTTGCCGGAGTGCTGCAGGCATGTGGCGGAGCGGGTGGAAGAACCCTTTAGGGGCTGTCTGAAAAATGTTTATGAAGAGATGCGCGACAACACCGGGAGAGGGTTTGGAGAAATCTTTGCGGAACAGATGAGGACGGGTCTTTCTGCGCTGCCAATCCGGCCGGCTGATGGAGAAGTTTTTTTACGGTTTGCCCTCCAGAACAGCTTTGCGGAGGGGGACATGCAGATCAAATGGATGGAACAGAGCAGGGAGCAGCTGACACATACGGTGGAAACGTTGGAGGCGGAGCTTGCAGGAAAAAGCCGGATCGCACTGAGTCTTGGCGCCATGAGTGGACTGCTGTTAGTTATTCTGTTGCTGTAGGAGAAGAGAGCTATGGAAGTGAGTCTGATTTTTAGAATAGCGGCGGTGGGGATCCTGGTCACCGTGTTGAGTCAGGTGTTAAAACACAGCGGAAGGGAGGACCATTCCTTTCTGGTGAGTCTGGCGGGGCTGATCTTGGTGTTGACGTGGATCGTTCCTTACATATATGACTTGTTTCAGACGATACAGGCTTTGTTCACATTTTGAGAGGCAGGGGGATCATAATGGCCGAGATCGTGAAGGTAGGAATCCTTGGGGTGATGGGCATGCTCATAGCGGTACAGTTTAAGGCACAAAAGCCGGAGTACGGTATGTATATCAGTTTTGCCATCAGCATCCTGATCTTTGGCTTCTGCCTGAGACAGGTGGAAGCGGTGATGGGACAGATGACGCGCATACGGCAGTATCTGGGGGGTGCAGAAAGCTATCTGTCCACGCTCCTTAAGGTGATCGGGATAACTTATGTCTGTGAGTTCAGCGCCGCTGTCTGCAAGGACGGAGGTTTTGGTGCAGTGGCAAATCAAATTGAAATTCTGGGAAAGCTTTCCGTCATGATCGCGGGACTCCCGATCCTTTTTGCCGTGATCGAGCAGATTCAGGGATTGATGTAAGTGAATATTGAGCTTTGGATGGGAGCAAAGGGTGATATGGCAGTGGGAAAGCTTTGGGTGATAAGTACGGCCGGTTTTGACGGCGTGGGCGATCTTAGCAGTATATGGCAGGAATATGATCTGGACAGGTTCAAGGAGGGGATGAGTACTTTATTTCCCAACTCGGGTGTCTCTCTGGAGGAGCTTTTCGCAGAAGTGATGACAGGGGATGTGCTGGGGGCATTCACACATTTTCTGGGGGGAAATATACAAGGGATGGCGGAGTCGGTGGCGGGCCTTAAGAATGTTATGATCTGGCTGATCGTGCTGGGAATAGTGTCAGCGCTTTTAACACATTTCGTGGAGGTGTTTGATAAGCACCAGGTGGCGGACCTAAGCTTTTATTTTCTGTATCTGCTGCTCGCCGCGGTGCTGTTAAAATGCTTTTCCCAGGCGGCCTTAGCGGCAGTAGAGACGTTGGAAAATATCGTGTTGTTCATCCAACTTTTGGTACCCACTTATCTGATGGCGGTAGGAGTCGCCACCGGGACCACCACTGTCAGTGCCTCTTACCAGCTCATGGTTCTTTTGATCTACGGAGTGGAAACCATTTTGATAGGGATGGTCATTCCATTGATCTACAGTTACTTGATGCTCTCTGTTGTGAATGGGATCTGGATTGAAGAAAAACTGACACTTCTGATAGAACTTTTGGAAAAAGGGATCGGCTGGATCCTGAAGGCAGCTCTGGGAATAGTGACCGGCATCAGTGTTTTTCAGGCAGTGATCAGTCCGGTGATCGACTCTTTGAAAGCCAATGCACTGCAGAAAGCGATTTCGGCAATACCTGGGATAGGAAATGCGGCGGACGGAGTGGTGGAGCTGGTGGTTGGTTCCGCAGTGGTGATCAAGAACAGTATCGGCATTGTGCTGTTGATACTGCTCTTGATATTGTGTGCAGCACCGCTCCTTAAGATTTTTCTCTTGGCCCTTATGTTGAAGGGAGCCGCAGCGTTCATGGGGATCGTCAGTGATAAGAGGATTACCGCCTGCGCGAACCACACAGGGGATGCGGGGATGCTCTTGTTTCGCGTGACAGGGACGGCGATGCTTCTTTTTTTGATCTGTCTGTCCATTATTGCTGCTACGACCAACCGAGGATTTTAGGGGGACTTATGCGGGGAACATTTTTTCAGACAATATGTCAGGTGGGGATCTTTATGATCTGTGCGCAGGCAGTCATTCATTTCCGGCCTGATCAATCCTATGAGAAATATTTAAAACTCCTTGTAAGCGTTATGATCTTGGTGCAGATTTTTCAGCCGGTGGGACGATTTTTCCTCACAGGTAATGGGCAGGAGCTGTCGGATCGGATCGCATGGTTTCAGGAACAGATGGAACGGGAAATGGAGCAGGCTGCCAGAAACAGCGGAAGAACCGGAGACTTGTTGGAGCAAATGACACTTAAAGAGGTTCAAGAGCGGTTGACAGAACAGCCCACTGAAGGACAGATAGGTAAGAACACGGAAAGGAAAGAGGATACAGGAGAAAATATGGAGGGCAGTATCCCACCTGTGGAGAAAGTGGGGCCGGTGAAAATTGAATGAGGATGGTAGTCTATGGAGAAGATTAGGAAGTGGCTGGAGCAAAAGGGATATGAAAAATGGTTTAAAAGGGATAATTTGATTATTCTGGTGTTGGCGGGGGTGCTCTTGTTCATTATAGCACTGCCTTCGGAGGATGGAAGTGACAGAGAGGACACTGCGCCGATGGAGACCAAGATTGCAGGTGATGATGGACAGGATACAGGAGCATTAGGAGGAGACTTTTCCCAAGCGGAGTACGCCGCCTATCTGGAGAACCGCCTCGCGCGCATTTTGTCAGGAATGGACGGTGTGGGGAAGGTGGAGGTCATGATCACGCTTTCATCCTCCGAGGAATTGGTGGTGGAAAAAGATAACATAAGCAGCCGTTCCCAGACCAATGAGACGGACTCGGAGGGCGGGAGCCGGTTGATCGATCAGGCAGATCATCAAGAGGATACAGTATTTTACACGGTGGGAAACGAGAGTGAACCTTACGTGATAAAGACGCTTCTTCCCAGTGTAGAGGGCGTTGTGGTAGTAGCGGAAGGCGCAGGAGGCGGCGTGATGAATAAGAATATCACGGAGGTAGTTCAGGCATTATTCGATGTGGAGGCGCATAAAGTGAAAGTGGTAAAGATGAGATGAGTCGGACATATTTTTTCATACAGGCTCATACAATGAAGTAGTAAAATGGAAAAGGGAGAGTACCGTGAAAAATCTAGTGAAAAAGAATCAGCTTATGATTACCGCACTTGCAATTATGATCGCGATTGCAGGGTATTTGCAGTTTGCGGGGACCAATCTGGACGAGGAATATCTTACGGTTACGGATGATTTGGATGTAAACGCGGTGGATTCCGGCGGAGTCATCACAGAAAACTACATAGCTTCGGGATTGGAGGATGTTGCCGGCTTGCTGGATCTCTCGGAGGAAGATCTTCTGAGTGAAGGGCTGACGGAGATCGAGAGTCTGGACTCCGATGTGGACATTATTATGGAGAATTATCTGGAGGAGGACATGGTGGTGGCGGAGGCTACTCCGGATGAGGGAGAGATTCCCGGGGAAGCTGTATTTGCTTCTACTACCGGTGTGGAGATACTGGCGGATGCGAAGCTCTTGAAGGAACAGACGAGGGCTAGAAACAAGGCGACTTTGATGGAGATCATTGAAAGTGCCGGTCTGACTGATGAGCAGAAGCAGGGGGCTGTGGACAGCATGGTGGCCATGACGGAGATCGCAGAAAAAGAAGCAGCAGCAGAGATCCTTTTGGAGGCCAAGGGGTTCACTGACGTAGTAGTCAGCATCAATGGAGATGCGGTGGATGTGGTGGTAAACGCTGCAGAACTGACCGAAGCTCAGCGCGCTCAGATCGAGGACATTGTCACCAGAAAAACGAACATCGCCCCGGAGAATATTGTGATCAGCACGATAGTGCAGTAAGGTGTAAGAGACGCGAAAGAGACACCCGATTGAGAACGATTGCCATGATCAGGCTGGTCACCGGCAAATTAGTAGATCATAAGCGGCAACCTGAGCCCCAGCCTGTCAATATTCCTCAGACAGACCGTAGAAACACGTCGGTACTTGGCGAGGTTAAAAGCAGCGTTGCTGCTTTTCGAGCCTAGTATCCGTTACGTGTTTCTTCGAGCAGGAGCGTGTCTGTATGGGGAATATTGACAGGCTTGGGCGTCACTTGCATAGGAAAATGTGTACAATAGGGAAATTTTGGGATATAATATACGCAAAGGGCAGAGTCATGCCCATATGAATTTTTTTCTACATTGGAGAACACATATGAAACGAATTTTCCTGATCGTACTGGACAGCCTTGGCATCGGTCAGATGCCGGATGCTGCCCAGTACGGCGACCACGATGTAAACACTTTAAAGAGTATTTCTCAAAGTCCCTTTTTCCATGTTCCCCACTTGGAAAAGCTGGGACTGTTTCAAATTGACGGCGTTGAGGTGCAAGGCGAAAGCCAACACCAAACATCATCCTCCCACGCTGCTACTATTGCCCGCATGACGGAGGCGTCCAAGGGCAAAGATACCACCATTGGGCATTGGGAGATCGCGGGAGTATATTCCTCCAAACCTCTCCCCACCTATCCGAATGGCTTTCCAGGAGAGGTGCTTGAGCCTTTTCGCAGGGCTGTCGGCAGAGGTGTGCTATGCAATCTTCCCTATTCCGGCACGGAGGTCATTCGGGAATACGGCGAGGAGCATATGCGTACTGGGAATCTGATCGTCTATACCTCCGCGGACAGTGTATTTCAGATCGCAGCTCACGAGGACATCGTCCCGGTGGAGCAGCTTTATGAATATTGCCGGATCGCGAGGGATATCCTTCAAGGAGAACATGGCGTGGGACGTGTGATCGCACGCCCTTTTGAGGGAGAGGTCGGAAATTTTACCCGCACACCCAGGCGCCATGATTTTTCCATACTGCCGCCTGCGACAACTATGTTGGATCAGCTTGCAGAAAGCGGTAGATCTGTTATTTCCGTGGGCAAGATAAAGGACATCTTTGCCGGAAAAGGAATCACGGAAGCGGTCTACACATCGGGAAACAGTGAAGGCATTGAGAGGACTTTGGAATATCTGGACAAAGACTTTGAGGGCCTCTGCTTTATCAACCTGGTGGACTACGATATGCTCTATGGACACCGAAGGGATATTGACGGCTATGCCAAGGCGCTGACTTATTTTGACGAGCGACTTCCGCAGCTTTTGAGCAAACTTCGGAAGGAGGACATCCTTATGATCACCGCAGATCACGGTTGCGATCCCGCCTATCAGGAAACCACGGATCACACCAGAGAATACACGCCGTTTCTTATGGTTGGACCGGGCGTGAAACCAGTCAATCTGGGCACCAGAAATACTTTTGCTGATATCGGCGCAACTGTGCTGCAGTACTTTGATATTAAGCCGGCTTTCCAAGGCGAGAGCATGCTTGATCAAAATTATTTGGAGGCTTAAAATGAGTAACTATACAGAAGAGATCAACCGTCGTCGCACCTTTGCCATTATTTCTCACCCCGATGCGGGTAAGACGACTCTCACAGAGAAGTTTCTGCTGTACGGCGGGGCGATCAATCTTGCCGGAAGCGTGAAAGGGAAGGCGACCGCCAGACATGCTGTGTCCGACTGGATGGAGATCGAGAAGGAGAGAGGTATCTCCGTGACCTCGTCCGTGCTTCAGTTTGAGTACGACGGCTATTGCATCAACATCTTAGATACACCGGGACATCAGGACTTCTCAGAGGACACCTACCGCACGTTGATGGCGGCAGATTCCGCAGTCATGGTCATCGACGCCAGCAAGGGCGTGGAGGCACAGACCAGGAAACTGTTCAAGGTCTGTGTTATGCGGAAGATTCCGATCTTTACTTTTATCAACAAGATGGACAGGGATGCCAATGACACTTTTGAACTGCTGGATGACATTGAGAAAGAGCTTGGTATCGCCACCTGTCCGCTGAACTGGCCCATTGGATCAGGCAAGGCTTTTAAGGGCGTGTATGACAGGGAGAAAAAGTGCATCATTTCCTACTCTGACACAGAGAAAGGCACCAAAGAGGGCACTGCCACAGAAATTCCTGTCACGGATGAGGTACAACTGCGTCAAGTGATCGGCGACGAGGCGGCGGACAAACTTTTGGAAGAGGTTGAGCTTTTAGATGGTGCCAGCGCGGAGTTTGACTTAGAGCAGGTGCGTGCGGGAGATCTGACACCAGTGTGCTTCGGCTCCGCTTTGACCAACTTTGGTGTGGAGATCTTCTTGAAGCACTTCCTAAACATGACAACGACTCCGCTTCCCCGCAAGGCGGATGTGGGGGTGATCGATCCTGTGGAAAATGAGTTCAGCGCCTTTGTCTTTAAGATCCAGGCCAATATGAACAAAGCACATCGGGACAGAGTTGCATTTATGCGCATCTGCTCCGGTCGGTTTGACGCCAACATGGAAGTACGGCATGTTCAGGGCGGCAAGGTGATGCGGCTGTCCCAGCCCCAACAGATCATGGCGGATGAGAGGAAGATCCTCTCCGAGGCCTACGCGGGGGATATCATCGGTGTGTTTGATCCGGGAATCTTCTCTATCGGAGATACGATCTGCATGCCGAAAGAGAAATTCCAGTATGAAGGAATTCCCACCTTTGCACCGGAGCATTTTGCCCGGGTGCGTCAGGTGGATACTATGAAGAGAAAGCAGTTTGTCAAGGGGATTGAGCAGATCGCCCAGGAGGGTGCCATCCAGATTTTTCAGGAATTTAATACCGGTCTGGAGGAGATCATCGTGGGGGTGGTCGGCGTTTTACAGTTTGACGTGTTGAAATACCGCTTGGAGAACGAATATAACGTGGAGATACGCCTGGAGAACCTACCCTACGAACATATCCGTTGGATTGAAAACAAAGACGAGGTGGATCTGGACAGACTGACCGGCACCTCTGACATGAAGAAAGTCAAGGATATGAAGGGTAACCCCTTGCTTCTCTTTGTCAATGCGTGGAGTATTGGCATGACACTGGAGCGCAATCAGGGACTGACGCTGACGGAGTTTAGTCGAAATTGAGCGTGTGCTTGGAGTGACTGCATGAGTGAAAGTGTAAAAAGGTGGTCTGCGCTATTGATCCTGCTTAGCGCATCCATCTTGTGGAATGGCTGCACGGCGAAGGAATTGGCCATACCAATTCCCGAGACCAAATATTTGAAAATGGATGGGAACCGTCTGATCAGAGTGGTCGAAGTCTCCGATGATAGAATGAACCGAAAGCACTCCCAGGAGGAGACGGAAACTGTCGATGATCTGGCAAACTTAAGTCTGCTGATGGAAGAGGTGTCGGGGCATTTTGCCTACGACAGCTTGACGGATGCGGAGCAGCTTTGGTATCGCGATATCGAGGGGTGCCTTGGCAGTATGGTGGAGGAGATCCGATTGTCGGGGGAAGGTCTCAAAGCAGGGTTGGACGAGACTTGTATTGACAAGATCTTCCAGTGTGTAATGTGTGACCATCCGGAGATATTCTATGTGGACGGCTACAGCTACAGTAAATATACACGGGGAGACAGTGCTGTGGCGATCTCTTTCTCCGGCACCTACAACATGGGGAAGCGTGAGGCGGTCTCTCGAAAAAAGATAATTGAGCTCTCTGTGGAGAATCTTCTGGCGGGTGTGGATGCGGATGCGACGGACTATGATCTGGTTCGATTTGTCTACGAGACGCTGGTAAGGAGTACTGATTATGATCTGGAGGCAGCCGACAATCAAAACATTTATTCTGTGTTTGTGGGTCGCGCCTCCGTGTGCCTTGGATATGCCAAAGCCACCCAGTATCTCTTAAACCAGCTGGGGATCGAGTGTGCACTGGTACAGGGAATGGTGGATCCGGGAGAAGGCCACGCATGGAATCTGGTGAAGGTGGACGGAAGCTATTATTATGTGGACACCACGTGGGGAGATGCTTCCTATCAGATGATGGAGAGCGCACAGGGGGATGGGGGTTATCAGCCCACGATCAATTATGATTATCTGTGTGTGACCACGGAGCAGCTGCTTCGCACACACACGATCGGCGGTGTGGTGGAGATGCCGGAGTGTACAGATCTTAGCGCAAACTACTATGTGCGGGAGAATGCATATTTTACAACTTATGATAAAGAACAGCTGACAGAGCTTTTTGACCGGGCGGAAGAACAGGGCAAGGAGGATGTGACCGTGAAGTGTGCGGACACGGATTGTTTTTGGCTGATGAAAGAAACACTGATCGATGGTCAGGAGATTTTTGACTACATGCCGGAAGGGGATTCTGTGGCATACGCCAGCAATGATAAGCAGTTGTCACTTACTTTTTGGAGGAATTGATGCGGGTCTGATCAAGGAATTAAAAACAGGAAATAGACATTTTAGATGACAAATATAGAAGAAATGTGGTATACTCTATGTAACCTTAAATGTAGGAGGATATTGTCATGGAGAGAGAAATAGATAAGAACGCACTGGTTCTGAAGGAGGACGAGAATCTCGGCTCGGTGCAGATTGCGGACGATGTGGTTGCAATGATCGCATCCCTGGCAGCTACCGAAGTGGAGGGCGTCAGCGCCATGTCCGGCAACATTACCAACGAACTGATGAGCAGAGTTGGCGTGAAGAACTTGACCAAGGGGGTCAAGGTAGTCGTTCAGGGCGAGAATGTGAAGGTAGATCTCACCGTGACTCTGGAGTATGGCTACAATATCCCTGCCACTTGCCAGAAGGTACAGATGAAGGTGAAGGGCGCCATTGAGAATATGACCGGATTAAACTGCAGTGATGTGAATATCCGTATCGCAGGGATAATTATCAAGAAAGACAACTAGGAAGAGATCATGGGACGACATGAGTTAAGGGAACAGGTTTTTAAGCTTTTATTCCGAGTGGAGTTCAACGATCCTGCGGACATGCCGGAGCAGGTGAGATTGTTTGTGGAGGACACGGAGAATCTCACCCGCAAAAAGGATGTGGATTATGTCAGGGATAAATATCAGCACGTTCAGGAGAAAGTAGGCGAGCTGGACCGTCTGATCAATGAGAACACAGAAGGATGGGACACCGCGCGAATGGGCAAGGTGGAACTCACAATACTCCGGCTGGCTGCGTATGAGATCCTTTTTGACGAGGACATCCCTGCCAGTGTAGCGATCAATGAGGCGGTGGAGATTGCCAAAAGTTATGGTCAGGACACCTCCGGCGGATTTGTCAACGCTATTTTGGCCAAGATTGCAAAGCTGGGTGATTAAAATTCGAAATGTTTATACCGTTGGACAACTGAATTCATACATCAAAAATATGTTCACGCAGGATTATTTGTTGCAGGCTCTCTTTGTCAAGGGTGAGGTCAGCAACTGTAAATATCACTCCTCTGGACATATTTATTTTACGTTAAAGGATCCCAAAGGCACTATAAATTGTGTCATGTTTGCCGGAAACCGCTCAGGACTTATCTTTAGGCTTTCAGAGGGGCAGCAGGTGATCGTAGGCGGCACGGTGGATGTGTATGAGCGGGACGGGAAATACCAGCTCTATGCCAAGCAGATCGTGTTGGATGGAGCCGGTCTCCTCTATGAGAAATTTGAACTGCTGAAGCGGGAACTGGAGGAACTTGGGATGTTTGCCCAGGAATACAAGCAGCCTATCCCGAAGTATGTTCGAACGCTTGGAGTGGTCACTGCGGACACCGGAGCTGCGGTGAGGGACATCATCCAGATCACACAGCGAAGAAACCCCTATGTGCAGATTATCCTGTATCCTGCCATTGTGCAGGGGGAGGCAGCCGTGGAGAGTATTGTGAAAGGTATCCGCGCTCTGGAGAGGCAAGCTGTGGACGTGATGATCGTGGGTCGAGGCGGAGGTTCCATAGAGGATCTGTGGGCTTTCAATGAGCGGGAGGTGGCGCAGGCGGTATTTGACTGTTCCGTGCCCATTATTTCTGCTGTGGGTCACGAGACAGACACCACGATCATAGACTACGTGTCGGATCTTCGGGCACCGACACCCTCCGCAGCCGCGGAACTTGCAGTGACAGACATTCGGGAGATATTAGGACAGATGGAAGCCTTCAGAGAGAATCTGAACCGCTTTATGAACCGCAGGGTACAGAGTATCAGGGAGCAGATGAAGCAGTATGAAATGCAGCTGCGATATCTAAGTCCCACAAGCCGTATTAGAGAGCGGAAGCAGTACAGCATGCAGCTTGAGGAGAAGCTTCAGGAACGTATGAGAACGATCCTTAGGGATAAACGCCAGGAACTGGCGCTGTATATTGAGAAAATGAAGGGACTGTCCCCTCTGGAAAAGCTAAACAGCGGTTTTGCTTACGTGGAGGATGAGCAGGGGAACAATATCCGATCCATACAGCAGGTGGAGCCGGAGCAGAATATTAGAGTTAAGGTGCGGGACGGTGCCATCTGTGCCAAGGTAGCATATAAAGAAAGAAACCTGAGCAGTTGATGGTAATGGATAGAAAAATATAACAGAAAAGGAAGAAAACACATGGGGAAAGCGTCAGAAGCGGACAAGACCCCCACTCTGGAGGAAAACTTTGCCAGAGTGGAGGAGACCATAGAGAGACTGGAGTCGGAGGACATCACTCTGGAAGGCGCGTTTGCGGCCTACTCTCAGGGCATGGCGATCTTAAAACAGTGCAATGAACAGATCGACCGTGTGGAGAAACAGGTTTTGAAGCTGACAGAGCAGGGGGAATTGGAAGAATTATAAAAAGACAAGCCATCAGGGAGCACGCTATGGATGAATTGCAATTTCAGGAACTTTTAAGACAGAAAACGGAAGCTGTAGAAATGATCATTAAGCGTTATCTGCCGGAAGAAACCGGTTATCAGAAAACGGTTTTGGAGGCGATGAATTACAGCTTTTTAGCAGGTGGAAAGAGACTCCGCCCCCTTTTGATGCAGGAGACCTATCGGATGTTTGGGGGGCAGGACAGGGTGATCGAGCCCTTTATGGCAGCTATGGAAATGATACATACCTATTCTCTGGTACACGACGATCTGCCGGCCATGGACAATGATGAGTACCGCAGAGGCCGGGAGACCACATGGAAGGTGTACGGAGAAGGAATGGGAATTCTGGCAGGGGACGCACTACTCAATTTTGCGTTTGAGACCATGATAAATGAGTTAGTGCAGGTGCAAGCTGGACTGTCCCCCAGATCTTCGGGTTCCGCAGAGGATATCAAAGTCGCCTTCGAGCAGGCGAGAGCGGTTGCCAGAGCAATATCGGTTATGGCGGGTAAAGCGGGAATTTACGGCATGATCGGCGGACAGACCGCTGATGTGGAGGCTGAGGGACAGAAAAAGGATCTGACCATGGAGCAGCTTCTTTTCATTCATGAACACAAGACGGCCGCGCTGATACAGGCTGCAATGATGGTGGGAGCAATCCTTGCCGGAGCAGACGTGGAAGAGATAGAGAACATTGAAAAGTGTGCCTACAATATTGGGATCGCGTTTCAGATCCAGGACGATATTCTGGATGTGGTGGGTGACAGCAAAGAGCTTGGCAAAACGGTGGGAAGCGATGAGCAGAATCACAAGCAGACCTATGTGACCATCAAGGGGGTGGAACAGTCGGTGGGGGATGTGGAGTCATTGTCCAAGGAAGCCGTGGAGATCTTGAGGGGAATTTCCGGAGACCATACTTTTCTGGAACAGCTGATATTGATGCTGATCCACCGCAGAAAGTAATGCAAAGGATGAGAGGACATCGATATGTTGTTGGAAAAAATAGAAAATCCCAATGATATCAAGAAGATCAAGAAAGAAGATTATGGGGCGCTGGCGGAGGAGATCCGACAGTTCCTCATTGAGAAGATCAGTGTGACGGGTGGACACTTGGGCTCCAACTTGGGAGCGGTGGAACTCACCATGGCCTTACATCTGTCCCTGGATCTGCCTGATGATAAGGTGATCTGGGACGTAGGACATCAGTCTTACACCCACAAGCTGTTGACCGGACGTAAGGACGGTTTTGATTGTCTGCGCCAATTTCATGGCATGAGTGGTTTCCCCAAACGAAAAGAGAGTAAATTTGATGCCTTTGATACAGGACACAGCTCCACCTCCATCTCGGCGGGGCTGGGTCTGGTCAAGGCGAGAGATTTAAAAGGAGAAAAGAGCACCATTGTCTCCGTGATCGGGGACGGTTCTCTTACAGGAGGCATGGCCTATGAGGCGCTAAACAATGCGGCCAAGCAGGAGACTAATTTTATCATTGTGTTGAACGACAACAATATGTCCATATCGGAAAACGTGGGGGGTGTCTCCAAGTATTTGAATAATATCCGTACCACCAGCGGTTATCTGGATCTGAAAGAGGGCATATATAATGCCTTAAAAGGGACTCCCGGAGGCGACAACATGGTGACCAAGATCCGCCGCGCCAAAAGCAGTGTCAAGCAACTGGTGATCCCGGGTATGTTCTTTGAGGACATGGGGATCACTTACCTGGGGCCTATAGACGGACATAATATCACGGCCATGACAAAGGTGCTTCGGGAGGCCAAGAGAGTGAAAGGGGCTGTGCTGGTGCATGTGCTCACACAAAAGGGGAAAGGCTATGGGCCGGCGGAGCGTCATCCTGCCAGATTCCACGGTGCGGAGCCCTTTGACATTGAGACGGGCATCCCCTCCCACCCCAGGACGGTGGCCAACTATACGGACATCTTCTCCACAGTCATGTGTAAGCTGGGACAGAGGGATGAGGATATCGTGGCGATCACAGCAGCTATGCCGGACGGTACAGGCCTGAAACGATTTCGCAATATGTACCCCGATCGCTTTTTCGACGTGGGGATCGCGGAGGAGCATGCGGTGACTTTTGCTGCAGGATTGGCAGCGGGAGGACTGAAGCCCATCGTGGCTGTGTATTCTTCCTTTTTGCAGAGAGCCTACGATCAGATCTTGCATGATGTGTGTATTCAGAATCTGCCGGTAGTGTTTGCTATTGACCGCGCCGGGCTGGTGGGAAGTGACGGAGAGACTCACCAGGGTATTTTTGATCTTACTTATTTGTCCGGCATACCAAACATGCATATCTGCGCGCCCAAGAATAAGTGGGAGCTGTCCGATATGCTGAAATTTGCCGTGAATTTCGGAGCCCCCATCGCTGTACGATACCCCAGAGGGACGGCCTACGCAGGGTTAAGGGATTTTCGTGCCCCTATAGAGCTTGGCCGTGCGGAGTGGATCTACAGAGAGTGGGAGATTGCCCTGTTTGCCGTGGGAAGCATGGTGAGAACGGCGGAGATTGTCCGCGACCGCCTGAAGCAGGAAGGTTACAGTGTCAGCCTGATCAATGCCCGCTTTGTGAAACCCATCGATGAGGAGTCGGTGTTGGAGGCGTGCAGGGATCACCGCGTGATCGTGACTATGGAAGAGAATGTGAAGAGTGGAGGCTACGGTGAGAAGGTGCTGGACTATATGAATGCAAACGGTCTGCAAAATCAGTGTATCAATATCACCATTCCGGATGCTTATGTGGAGCACGGCAACGTGGAACTCCTAAAGCAGGAGATCGGAATTGACGCGGAGAGCATCGTGAGGCGTATTCTGGAGGAAAGCCGATGAAAACGCGGTTGGATGTCATTCTGGTGAACCGTGGTCACGCACCCTCCAGAGAGAAGGCGAAAGCTATCATTATGTCTGGTAATGTCTACATAAACGGACAGAGAGAGGACAAGGCGGGCGCATCCTTTGACGAGACAAAGATCAAAAGTCTGGAGGTCAGGGGCAGTACCCTGAAATATGTGAGCCGCGGAGGACTGAAGTTGGAGAAGGCCATGGAAGTATGGCAGTTTGACCTAAAGGGCTGTATCTGCATGGATATCGGTGCATCTACGGGCGGTTTTACGGACTGCATGCTGCAGAACGGTGCGAGAAAGGTGTACGCTGTCGATGTGGGACACGGGCAGCTGGCTTGGAAGCTTCGCAGTGATGATCGGGTGGTGTGTATGGAGCAGACCAATTTCCGATATTTGACGAAAGAAGAAATTGCGGACGATCTGGACTTTGCAAGTGTGGATGTCTCCTTTATCTCTCTGACCAAGATCTTGATTCCGGCAAGGAAGCTCTTGAAAGAGGGAGGGCAGATGGTGTGCCTGATCAAGCCACAGTTTGAGGCCGGCCGGGATAAGGTAGGCAAAAACGGTGTGGTCAGGGAGCCCAAGGTGCATGAGGAGGTGATCCATAGGATCATCGATTATGCGGACAGCATAGGATTTGAAGTGCTGCATCTGGAGTATTCCCCCATCAGGGGGCCGGAGGGAAACATTGAATATCTGGTTCACATTCGGAAAAAGGATGATGTTTCTGAAGAGGTTCGGAAGCTTTCGGAACGCGAAGCGGAGGAACGACTTCGGGAAATCGTGGAGGCACGTGCCGGAATCTCACACGAAGAAAAATGGGAAAAAATAATCGCCGAGATAGTGGCGAGTTCTCATATGTTATGAGAGAAGGGAGAGGATAACATGAAACATTTTTTAATCTATTCCAACGCGTACAAGGATAGAAATCTGGAAGTCACCAATCGGATCGTGGGACATCTGGAGATGAAGGGGCAGAAGGTAACTCTAAACCTGAAGGATTCCGACTGGAAGTCAGGAGCCGGGGAGGAGAGTGAGGAAGCGAAGAACATTCCCACCGACGTGGACTGTATGATCGTGCTGGGGGGTGATGGCACGGTTCTTCAGGCTGCCAGAGAAACCAAGAAGCTGCATATCCCGATCATTGGTGTAAACCTGGGAACATTGGGGTTTATGACGGAAATAGAGCCGGAGAATCTTGAGGAATCTCTGGATCGGCTGATCGCGGGAAACTACGAACAGGAGAGCCGTATGATGTTAAACGGCAAGGTGTTTTTTGCGAACGGAGAAGTGGATGAGGGCTGGGCGCTCAACGACATCGTCATCTCCCGAAGCGGTTCCCTGCAGATCATCAAGTTTAACATCTACGTAAACGGACAGTTCTTGTATGACTACAAGGCGGACGGTATGATCATAACCACACCCACCGGATCTACCGGCTACAATCTGTCGGCGGGTGGACCTCTTGTGGAGCCTAAAGCGAAGCTGCTTACCATGACGCCCATTTGTCCCCACGCGTTAAATCAGAGAAGTATCATCCTTTCTCCGGAGGATGTGATTGAGATCGTGATCCCTCCGATCAGGGGAACTCTGTCCCAGACGGTGGAGGCCAACTTTGACGGAAGTCACAAGATTGGACTTAGCACCGGCGACCGCATCCGTATTGTACAGTCAGAGAAGACGACGGAGTTTATTCAGTTGAATCAGGTGAGCTTTTTGAAGATTCTGAACAAGAAGATGAAAGGAATTTGACAAAAAAGATTGGAAATGAAAAAGAGCAGACGGCAGAAGATCATGGAGATCATAGAGAAAGAGAGTGTGGCGACACAGGAGGAACTGGTGAGCCGGCTTAGGGAGGCCGGTTTTGCGGTTACGCAGGCTACCATTTCCAGAGATATCCGAGAACTTAAGCTGTCCAAGGTGCCGGATGGAACCGACAGGCAGAAGTATGCTTTGATCCGCCAGGAGGATGAGGATCTGGAGGACAAATACATCCGTGTGCTCCGGGACGGTTTCCTGTCCATGGATATGGCTCAGAATATTCTGGTGGTCAAGACAGTGTCCGGCATGGCGATGGCTGTGGCGGCAGCGATTGACGCTCTGCGGTTTTCCGAGGTGGTGGGCTCTATCGCCGGCGATGACACCATCATGGTGGCAGTGCGCACGGTGGAGGAGACCGAAACACTTGTGGAGAAACTGCACCGGATGATAGAGAAGAAATAAATTATGTACGATTCATGCTTTGGAGAAGGCAGTACATAAGGAGAGATAACATGTTACAAAGTTTACGCGTGAAGAATCTGGCGTTGATGGAGGAGACAGAAGTAGAGTTTGGCGAGGGCCTGAATATTTTGACCGGTGAGACCGGTGCGGGAAAGTCGCTTCTGATCGATTCGGTCACGTTGGCACTGGGCGGAAAATTTGAGAGAGAGATGCTTCGAAAAGGGGCAGACAGCGCCTCCGTGGAGTTGGTTTTTGCCGGTGAGGATGAGAAGATATCCGAGAAGCTTGCGGAGCTTGAACTGGAGGAGAATGATGGCACAGTTATCATAACCCGCAGACTTCAGGCGGGCAAGAGTATCTGCAAGATCAACGGGGAGAGCGTCACGGCAAAGCAGGTGAAGGAACTTGCGGAGGTGCTGATCGATATTCACGGACAGCATGAGCACCAGTCCTTGCTCCACAAGAAGAAACATATGGAGATTTTGGATGCCTACTGCGGGGAGGCCTATCAAAAGCCGGCGGGACAGGTGGCGGAGTCCTATCTTGTTTGCAAGGAACTGCGGGGGAAACTGGAGGAGGAGTCTCTGGACGAGATTTCCCGGCAGAGAGAACAGTCGCTTGCCGAGTTTGAGCTTCAGGAGATTGAGGAGGCGAAACTGGTTTCCGGTGAGGATGAGGAGTTAGAGAAACGCTACCGCCTTATGACTAACAGCAAGAAGATTGCAGAGAGTTTGTCGGAGAGTTACCGATACACCGGTGGTGACGGGGAGGACGGTGCCGGCGGCGCATTAAGCCGTGCACTCAGAGCCTTGCGCGGTGTCACCATGTATGATGAGAAGTTGGAACAGCTGGAGCAACAGCTTAGCGAGGTGGACAACCTGCTTGCGGATTACAACCGTGACGTGGCGGAATATCTTCAGGACTGCGAGTTTGATCCGGAGGAATTTTCCCGGGTGGAGGAGCGGCTGAATCAGATCAATCATTTGAAGGGAAAGTATGGCAATACCATCGAGGAGATTCTCCAATATGGGGTGGACAGACAGGAATATCTGGAGAAGCTTTCCGACTATGACACATATCTGGAGAAGCTTAGAACCAAGCTGCGCGAAGAGGAGGAGAAGCTTACAAAGGCCTGTGAGAAGCTCTCCAAGGTGCGCAGAGATAACGCAGAGCAGCTGACGAAGCTTTTGAAAGAAGCGCTTGTCAATCTGAACTTTCTGACCGTGGAGTTTGAGATTGTGGTGCGGCCCGGACAGACTGTTACAGCGAAAGGTTATGACGATGTGGAGTTTCTGATCTCCACCAATCCGGGAGAACCGATGAAAGCTCTGAATCAGGTGGCAAGCGGCGGCGAGCTTTCCCGTATCATGCTTGCAATCAAGACGGTGTTGGCCAAGCGGGATCATATTGACACACTTATTTTTGACGAGATCGATGCCGGAATCAGCGGAAAGACGGCGTGGAAGGTATCCGAGCAACTGGACACTGTAGCGCATGCCCATCAGGTCATCTGCATCACCCATTTACCCCAGATCGCAGCTATGGCGGATCACCACTTTGTCATTGAAAAGAGCAGTACGGATGACAATACTATCACGGATATCCGCTGTGTGGAAGGGGAAGAGAGTCTTGCGGAGCTGGCAAGACTTTTGGGAAGCGATATGCTGACCGAGGCCGCCCTTGGAAATGCCAGAGAGATGAGGGAACAGGCTCTGGGACATAAATAAATTGTAACTATTCAGAGCCATGCAAATCGAATAAAAAGTTTGTTTGCAAAGACTTTTTATAATAGATCAATAAAAAATTGAAAATGTCGCATACTAGCATTTAGAGATTTTTTGATGCTGGTATGTGACATTTTTTGTTACATAAAAATAAATAGAAAAATGTAGTGAGGGATGAGTATGAACTTATGGGTGAGTGAGACCGACAAAGTGAAAGAGCAGGCAGGGGATGAAATGGTCGTCTTTTTAAAAAACTGGAAAAATCAGGTTCGGAGATACCGCCTTTATCGGCTATGCCTGTGTATTGCTCTGGCAGTAAGCTGCATTACTCTACTGGGGGGCAGTTACTATATATTAGACAGCAGCATTCCCTCCAACATTCAAATGCGCGCAGGAGAGGAACAGGTATTGAGCTTGGGGGTTCCGGCCACGGCAGAGCTTGTGAGCGTAAGCGGGCAGGGGGAGAGCAATATTCCCAAAGGAGCGGTCACCATTGACTTGAGCGGGCCTGTCACCTTAAGAACCGGAGGGCTTCAGGAGTATTTGATGAATGTGAAGCTCTTCGGCTTTCTGCCTTTTAAGAAGGTGGAAATTCAGGTGGTGGAAGCCCAGGAGCTTACGCCCATGGGAGTACCAGTCGGAATCTATGTGAAGACAGATGGTATCCTTGTGATCGGTGTGGGAGATTTTATTGGTCAAAATGGTGTAAGATGTTCCCCTGCCAGATATATTCTAAACAGTGGCGACTACATCCGTAAGGTCAACGGGGAGGATGTCACAGAGAAAGATGATTTTATGAAGAAAGTGGAGGCAAGCGCTGGTAAGGAGATGGTTCTCACTGTGGAGAGGAACGGAGATTTAATTGAACAACGTGTGACTCCCATGAAAGATCAGAACGGCGTCTACAAGATTGGCGTATGGATCCGGGACAACTCGCAGGGCGTGGGTACCATGACCTACATGGACAGTGAGGGGAATTTTGGTGCGCTGGGACATGGGATCACGGATGTGGACACCAGCACACTCATGGATATGGAAGACGGAACCCTGTATCAGACCCAGATTGTGTCCGTTCGGAAGGGAACAGTTGGAAATCCAGGGGAGATGACGGGTATGATCGTCTATGCAGATAACCGGATCCTGGGTGATATCACGGAGAACAGTGTGAGAGGAATCTTTGGTAGATGTAACGAAAAAGCGGATGGTCTGATCTCGGAGGATCCCCTTCCCGCCGGATTTAAGCAAGAGATACAGGAAGGGCCGGCACAGATCCTCTGCACAGTGAATGATACCGCAAAGTACTATGATGTGGAGATCACAGCGGTGCATCTGGATCACGACAATATCAACCGGGGGATTGAGCTGAAAGTGACAGATCCGGAGCTGCTCCAGATCACAGGAGGGATCATACAGGGCATGAGTGGCAGCCCGATCATCCAAAATGGAAAACTCATCGGCGCTGTCACCCATGTGCTGGTGCAGGATCCCACAAGGGGGTATGGGATCTTTATAGAAGAAATGCTCGCAGAATAGTTTGTATATGGTTATTTCTTGCCAAACCCAGCCCTCTTTCTCATCGTGGGATCCAAGATCTTCTTTCGAATTCTAAGACTGGTTGGCGTAACCTCCAACAGCTCGTCCGTATCAATAAAGTCCAGGGCCTGCTCCAAAGACAGGATTTTGGGCGGTGTCAGCCTCAGAGCCTCGTCCGCGCTGGAAGAGCGTGTGTTGGTCAGCTGCTTTTTCTTGCATACGTTGATCTCGATGTCTTCGGCTTTGCCGGTCTGGCCTACCACCATGCCGGAGTAAACTTTTTCGCCGGGGCCGATGAAGAGGATGCCGCGCTCCTGCGCGTTGAAAAGTCCATAGGTGATGGACTCGCCTGCTTCGAAAGCGATCAGTGAGCCCTGCTTGCGGTACTGAATGTCGCCTTTGTAGGGGGCGTAGCCATCGAACACAGTATTTAAGATGCCGTTGCCCTTGGTGTCTGTCAGAAACTCTCCGCGGTAACCGATCAGGCCTCTGGCGGGAATGGAGAACTCCAGGCGGGTGTAGGTGCCGCCGGAGATGGTGCCCATGTTGCGGAGCTCACCTTTTCGCTGCCCCAGTTTCTCGATGACAGCACCGGCAAAATCGTTGGGAACGTCAATATAGGCAAGCTCCATGGGTTCCAGTCTTTTGCCGTCCCTGTCGGTGCGATAAAGCACTTCTGCCTTACTGACAGCGAACTCAAAGCCCTCACGGCGCATGTTTTCGATCAGGACGGACAGGTGCAGCTCGCCCCGGCCGGACACTTTGAAGCGATCTGCGGAGTCGGTCTCCTCCACGCGCAGGGACACATCAGTGTTCAACTCCCGAAAGAGGCGGTCGCGCAGATGGCGGCTGGTCACAAATTTACCCTCCAAACCGGCCAGAGGAGAGTCATTTACCATGAACTCCATGGAGATAGTGGGCTCACTGATCTTCTGGAAAGGGATGGGCTCCACCTGGTCGGGAGAGCAGAGAGTATCTCCGATGTGGATGTCCGTGATGCCGGAGATCGCTACGATAGAGCCGATGCTTGCTTCCTTCACTTCCACCTTATTTAAACCGTCAAACTCATAAAGCTTACTCACTTTTACCTTAGTCTGTTTGTCGGGCTCGTGATGGTTGCAGATGACCACTTCCTGATTGACCTTGATGGTGCCGTTGTCCACCTTACCTACGCCGATGCGGCCCACATATTCATTGTAGTCGATGGTGCTGATCAGCACCTGGGTCCCCTCCTCAGGATCACCCACAGGGGCAGGAATATAGTCCAAGATTGTCTCAAAGAGTGGTTCCATACTGGTGCCGGGGGTGTCGGACTCTAAGGAGGCGACGCCCGTCTTGGCGGAAGCAAAAACGAAAGGACAATCCAGCTGCGCATCATCGGCATCCAGCTCCAGAAACAGCTCCAGAACCTCGTCCACCACCTCGTCAGGTCTCGCCTCGGGGCGGTCAATCTTGTTGATACATACGATCACGGGAAGCTTCAGCTCCAGCGCCTTTCTCAGGACAAATTTGGTCTGCGGCATAGCGCCCTCAAAAGCGTCCACCACCAGAATAACGCCATTCACCATCTTCAGCACACGTTCCACCTCGCCGCCAAAATCAGCGTGGCCTGGCGTGTCGATAATATTGATCTTAGTTTCCTTATACATAACAGCTGTATTTTTTGAGAGGATAGTAATACCGCGCTCGCGTTCGATATCACTGGAGTCCATGACGCGCTCAGCCACCTCCTGATTCTCACGAAATACCCCACTCTGTTTCAATAATTCATCCACCAGAGTGGTCTTGCCGTGGTCTACATGAGCGATGATCGCAACATTTCTCACATCTTCTCTTTTTTGTCTCATAGAAATCAGCCTCTCCTACTATAATTATAGTGCGCAGGACGCCGCCGCTATTGCCAGCTTCTGTCGATGTATGACAGAAAACTGCTACAAGGCGCGGAAAACGTCCTGTTTTGTCAATTTTTTCTTTTTCCCCATTTCAAACTGTTACAGTATAGCACCATTTTGGGGTGGACGCAAGTGGAAAGGGAGATCAAGAGAGAGATTATTGCTTTACCATTTTACAAATAATGGAAAACAAAATAGAATATGCTCGGAAAGAGTCATTTTCCGCGATGGAATTAAGTACTATTTTTGTTAAAAATATAGTATAAATGTATAAACAGTATTACATTGCCTGCGCGTTAAGAAAAAATCTTAAAGTGTAAGAAGGGAGAACGACAATGACGGATAAGGTAATTGAAAACAATCAGGTAACGGTTATGGGGGAGGTCGTGAGTGAATTTTCCTATAGCCATGAGATCTTTGGAGAAGGCTTCTACATGGTGGATGTGAGTGTGAAGAGGCTGAGTGAGAGCTACGATATCATCCCGGTAATGGTGTCGGAGCGGCTTTTGGATGTATCTATGAGCTATGTAGGGATGCTGATCTGTGTGAATGGACAATTCCGTTCCTACAATCGCCACGAGGAAAAGAAGAACAGGCTGGTGTTGTCAGTCTTTGCCAGAGAGATAGAATTTGTGGAGCAGGTGGAGGAGAGCTCCAAGACGAATCAAATCTATCTGGACGGATATATATGTAAGGAGCCCATCTATCGAAAGACTCCTCTGGGAAGAGAAATTGCAGATCTTTTGCTGGCAGTCAATCGTCCCTACGGGAAGTCGGACTATATTCCCTGCATTTGTTGGGGACGTAACGCCCGTTATGCAAATAATTTTAAGGTGGGGGAGCGCTGCGCTATCTGGGGGCGCATCCAGAGCAGGGAATATATGAAGAAGCTGGATGAGGAACATGTGGAAAAGCGCATTGCCTTTGAGGTGTCCGTAAGCAAGCTGGAGCTGGTTACAGAGGAAACTGAGGTGCTGGAAACCGTTGAATCTTAAGATTATGTCATAAAGATTGCCAAAAAATGGAAAATATGTTATACTCACAAAAATGTATTTGGAAATATGTTGAAACCACTTTCATTCTTGGTGAGGTATCATATGGAAAAAGGAAAGATCTGTATATATGCAGGTGATGGAAGAGGCAAGTCGCCGGCGGCCATAGGCAGGGCGATACAGGCTGCCGTTGAGGGAAAGAGCGTGGTGATCATTCAATTTTTAAAGAGTGGTCTGGGCGATTCCGACTTTCTGCGGCGGATGGAGCCAGAGATCAAGGTGTTCCGCTTTGAAAAATCCGATGAGTGTTTCGAGGAGCTTTCGGAGGAGAGAAAGCAGGATGAGGTCATAAACATCAAAAACGGCACCAATTTTGCCAAGAAAGTACTTACTACCGGCGAGTGTGATCTGTTGATCCTGGACGAGGTACTTGGAGTGGTGGAAAATGGAATTCTCTCTGTGGAAGAGTTGAAAGACCTTCTTAAGTGCAGGGAGGACACCTCAGTCATTCTGACAGGCATCAAACTTAGCGACGAGATATGTGTTCTGGCGGATGAGGTATCCAGGATTGAGACTGTCAAATTAAAGCCCAGGGAATAAAGGCGTTGACAGTTCTGTGGGAAAATGCTATCATACAGTTGAATAAAGTAATATTTCATCAAGGATAGAGGTTGCGCGTTTCAAAAGTATTCCTTCGGATGTGGCAGGCACAGAGGAAGAAGGGGGAAAGGGTAACGCGCCGAAAGGGTCGGTGAGCTGCAAGTCATCCCTTGGGCATAGAGTTAAGAGCTCTGTGACTGTCATCTAGCAATAGGTGGGGCGCTATCAAGAGGATATAGTTGTGTTTTATCCGCCGGCGCGTAAGGTGCCGGCGGATTTTAAATGCAGAAACGGAGGAATAGGTATGGCAGTATTTACAGGAGCGGGAGTGGCTATCGTCACCCCTATGAAGGAGAACGGAGAAGTAGATTTTGACCAGTTTCGCAAACTGATCGAGTTTCAGATTGAGAATGGAACGGACGCGATCATCGTATGCGGCACCACGGGAGAGGCGTCCACCTTGAGCCACGAGGAGCATCTGGAGACCGTCAGGTATTGTACTGAGGTGGTGGCAGGAAGGATCCCCGTTATCGCGGGAACCGGTTCCAACTGTACGGAGACAGCGGTCTATCTCTCTACGGAAGCGGAAAAATACGGAGTGGACGGTCTTCTGTTAGTCTCCCCCTACTATAATAAAGCGACCCAGAATGGTCTGTACGCGCACTTCAAAACGGTGGCGGAGTCCGTGAGAGTGCCGATCATCCTTTACAATGTGCCCAGCCGTACCGGCTGCAATATCCTGCCGGAGACAGTGGTGAGATTGTGCAAGGACGTGGATAATATTATCGGCGTCAAGGAGGCCAGCGGCAACATCAGTCAGATTGCGCATTTAGCGGCGCTTTCCCACGGCTATGTGGACATTTACTCCGGAAACGACGATCAGATCGTTCCTATCCTTTCCCTCGGCGGCGTGGGCGTAATCTCTGTGCTTTCTAATGTAGCGCCCAGACAGACCCATGAGATCTGCCAGAAGTTCTTTGACGGGGATATCGAGGGAAGCCGTAAGCTGCAGCTGGAGGCGATGAATCTGTGCAATGCCTTATTCTGCGAGGTGAATCCCATCCCTGTAAAGAAGGCACTGAATCTGATGGGCTTGGGTTCCGGATCGCTGCGTATGCCTCTCACCGAGATGGAGGAGGCGAACGTTGAGAAACTTGCCAAGGCTATGAGAGAGTACGGTATCTTAAAATAATTGTCCGGGCGAAAGCGTTTCGGAATGGAGGTTACCATGACAAGAATCATTATGAACGGGTGCAACGGAAAGATGGGGCAGGTGATCAGCGGCATGATCGCAGAAGATCCGGGCACCGAGATGGCGGCTGGTATCGACATAAGGGATGATGGGCACAATCCTTACCCTGTGTTTACTGATATCAACGAGTGCAATGTGGAGGCAGATTGTCTGATCGATTTTAGCACGGCTTCCGCGGTGGATAATACTCTGAATTACTGTGTGACTCATGGGATCCCCTGTGTGCTCTGCACCACGGGGTTGAGCGAGGCGCAGCTGGAAAAAGTGAAAGAAGCATCCGCAAAGGTAGCGATCTTGAGATCGGCTAACATGTCACTTGGCATCAATATGCTTTTAAAAATTTTAAAAGAGGCGGCCGGCGTTCTGGTGCCTGCGGGTTTTGACGTGGAAATTTTGGAGAAGCACCACAATCTGAAGCTGGATGCTCCCAGTGGAACGGCCCTTGCACTGGCTGATTCCATCAACGAAGAATTTGGAAACCAGTATGAATATGTATATGACCGGAGCGACAGAAGAGAACAGCGACCGAAGAAAGAGATTGGAATAAGCGCGGTTCGCGGTGGCACCATTGTGGGCGAGCATGACGTGATCTTTGCGGGAACGGATGAAGTGATCACCTTCTCCCACGCGGCGCACTCAAAGGCAGTGTTTGGAAAGGGCGCGGTTCAGGCGGCGAAATTCCTTGCGGGCAAGGCACCCGGTCTTTATAACATGAGCAACGTGATCGATGCGTCCATGTAAAAAGTAAGCACCTTCCTATGGCAGGGCAGAGAAGCTGTCCAGCGTGGAAGGTGCTTTTGTTCAACTATTGTTTGTTACCGAGGGTTGGTAGTGCCCCTGGTGCTGCTGTTGGCACCGTTAGTAGTGCTGTTGGTACTGTTGTTGGTGTTGGTGGTGCCGTTGCCGATATCGCTGTTGTTGCCATTGTCAAGGCCGCTGGTCACACTGTTGTTGTTCTGGTCAGCGATAGGGTCGTTATCGTCGCCCAACAGTTTGTCAGTGATGTTAGACAGACCATTTGTTGCATCGTCCACTGCGTCACCGATCATATTACCGGCGTTATTCATTAGATTGCCGTTGTTGTTGGAATCAGTGTTGTTTCCGTTGCCGGCTCCGTTTGTGGTGCCGGTCCCGGCGCCGGTAGCAGCGCCGTCGCTGCTTGCCATGTCGCCGTTAGAGGTGTTGTTTCTGTCACCGCTGGTGCAGGCGGTTGCGAGACACATATATGCCACGACCAGCCCTAACACCAAAAATTTTTTTGCGTGTCTTGTCTTTTTCATAGCATCCTCCATTTTACTCTATTTTGGTCATTTTAGTTGGCCCGCAGATAGTATGTGCATTAAAAGAGTTTTTATGCAAAAGCATGAAATATCGCAAAATTGGAGAAAGTAAAAATTATTTGAGGAAAGTAAGAGAGAAAAATGAATTTAAAAAGGAATGGTAATAAATGGAATTTCGACCTTGTATTGACATTCATAACGGTAAAGTAAAACAAATTGTCGGAGGAAGTCTCAAGGACCAGGGCGATCAGGCTGAGGAAAACTTTGTGGCCGAGCAAGACGCGGCCTTTTTTGCAAAGCTGTACCGGAATGCCGGATTGAAAGGCGGTCATATCATCCTTTTGAACCCGACGGACAGTCCGTACTATTCGGAGACTAAGAGGCAGGCATTTCTTGCGCTCTCTGCATATCCGGGAGGACTTCAGGTGGGAGGAGGGATCACGCCCGGAAACGCTGAAGAGTATCTGAAAGCGGGGGCTTCCCATGTGATCGTCACCTCGTATGTTTTTCAGGAGGGCCGCATTCATTTTGACAGATTAAACGAACTGGTAAGTGCTGTAGGAAAAGAGCGGTTGGTTCTGGATGTGAGCTGCAAAAGGCGTGGGGGCAGCTATGTGGTAATGACGGACAGATGGCAGAAAGAGACCGACGAGATTGTGGATCAAGAACTTTTGGATAGATTGTCTGAGTGCTGCGATGAGTTTCTGATACACGCGGTGGATGTGGAGGGAAGATCAGGGGGAATAGAGCGGGAGCTGGTGGAGCTTTTGGGAAGGTTTGAAGCGAGACCTGTAACCTATGCCGGCGGCATACATACTCTGTCAGATCTGCAGGCGATCCGGAATCTGGGACAAGGGAGAGTCAATTTCACTATCGGAAGCGCACTAGACCTCTTTGGCGGAAAGCTGAAGTGGGAAGATGTTCTGTCGGAGTGTCGATAGTACTGATCTGTTGGAAAATGTAAAGCATTGGTGTGAAAAAAGATATTGAAAATTCCATAGGTCTGTGGTAAGGTGATGTGAGTTGGCAGGACGCTAAGGAGGCGGAAGTGAAGGATAAAGTTAAGGCATGGCTACATAAAATATTTATCGATGGTTTGAGTGGTATGGCGCTGGGGCTCTTCTCTACGCTGATCATAGGAACTATTATCTCTCAGGTCGGCACTCTTATCGGCGGTCCGGTGGGGGGATATCTGGTCGCCATCAGCAATGTGTCCAAGACCATCACCGGTGCAGGCATCGGTGTAGGTGTGGCCTGCGAATTTAAAGAAGGACCGCTTGTGACGGTCTCCGCTGCCGTCACCGGCATGATCGGAGCATTTCCCACGGTGACGTCTCTGGAAGGATTTAAGCTGGGAACAGCGGGGGAACCTCTGGGAGCTTTTATTGCAGCTGTTGTGGCCATCTTGATCGGCCATTTGGTGGCCGGAAAGACCAAGATTGATATTCTGGTGACGCCCCTTGTCTCCATCTTATCCGGCGCTGCTGCCGGTTTGGTGGCAGGTCCGCCTATCACTGCTTTTATGGGGTGGCTGGGCGCATTGGTGAACTTTAACGTAGAGCAGCATCCTATAATTGGAGGTGTCATCGTGTCTGTGCTGATGGGAATGATCTTAACGCTGCCTATCAGTTCTGCGGCAATCGGTGTATCCATGAGTATCAGCGGTCTGGCAGCAGGAGCGGCAACAGTTGGTTGTTGTTGTAATATGGTGGGTTTTGCGGTGGCAAGTTATCGGGAGAATAAAGTGGGAGGTCTGATCGCACAGGGAGTGGGAACTTCCATGCTTCAGGTGCCAAACATTGTCAAAAAGCCGATCATCTGGCTGCCGGCTATCCTGTCCAGCGCTGTTCTGGGACCGGTGGCGTCCGCAGTGTTTGGCATGACCAGCACCTCTATCGGTTCCGGTATGGGTTCTGCCGGCTTCGTGGGTCAGATCGCGGCATACGGCTCCATGACAGAGGGCGGCGTGAGTGGCTTAGCTGCTTTTGGTTTGATCCTTCTGATGCACTTTATCCTGCCGGCACTTTTGACGTTAGCCATTTCCGAGCTTATGCGAAAGAAAGGGCTGATCGCACAAGGCGATATGGCGCTGAATGTGTAAGACCTAAGAATATTTGGTAAAATCGCATAAAAATCGAGCCAAAAATCATTTATTTTGAACCTTTTGGAAGGATTTTCCTAGGAAAATGTTACAAATATATTAACTCTATGTTGATGTAAAAGGTTATCTATGGTAAAATAATATAGTTTACCGGAGGTGACCTTTTATGCATCGCAGAAAACATAAACGCAAAAAGAATCATGTGGTGATTGTTACATCCGATGCTGTTGACGTGGGTATGAAACAATACCGTATTAGATCGTGGGTCTCCCGCACTATCACTTTTGTGTTATGTGTGTTGATTGGCATGGTGATCGGTTATTTTGTTTATGAGGAGAGGATATGGGGCGCAGCGCTGTCCCAAAATTCTGAACAGTCGGCGGCCCTCCAGGCGCTGGAGGAAGAGAAAGCGGCTCTTCAGGGAGAGGTAGAGGCACTGAATGAGCAGATCCGGATCCTGAGTGCCACTGTCAATGAAAAGGTACAGAGTGAGAGTGAGCTGACTGCCCAGTTGGAGCAGCAGAGTACTCCTTCGAAGCTCCCGCTTACCGGCGCTGCATCTGTAGAAGAGGTTTCGGAAGGGGATCCTATGTGTATCTTCACGGCATCTGTGGGATCGATGGTGGTAGCTACCGCCAGCGGTACGGTGATGTCAGTCAATGATGATGTGGACTATGGACACAACGTATGGATCGACCATGGAAACGGTTATATTACCATCTATCGCAATAAGGGTGAGGCCACTGTCAAACAGGGTGATTCCGTAGTGCAGGGGACGACGCTCTTTGTGATAGGAAAGGATAACAATAAGTTAGGATATCAAATGATGAAGGATAACTCATACATCGATCCGATGGAGTTGTTGTCCATCAGCGGCTAAAAGAAATATCAGCAATGGAGGGAAAAATGTTGGGAAAGAAAAATGCGGAAGTAAAAATTAGTACCCTGCTGGGACAAGGAGCTGAGATCAACGGTGATTTCAACGCGACAGGTTCTGCCCGTTTGGACGGAAAGGTTAACGGTAATGTGAGTGTATCCGGAACATTGATCTTGGGGGCTGGAGGTGTAGTCAACGGAGACGTGACTGCGGACACTGTGGTGATTGGCGGTGAGATAGTCGGCAACGTGAATGCGCCTACCAAGACAGAACTGACCGGCACTGCCAGAGTGTTGGGAGATATCACCACCAGCGTCATTGTGATCGATGAGCATGCGGTATTTCAGGGCAGGTGTGACATGAATCAGGAGGTGCCTGACAGAAAGGCCAGAAGCAATGCTGCAAAGGCGATACGCGCCGGAAGAAAAACTGCCAAGGCGGCCATTGCCGAGGCACTGAAGGAAGTGGAAGAGGAGGCTATGAAGGATGAGCAGTTTGGTGTGACAGAAAATGCAGAAGTTTCCGGGCAGGAACCTGCTTTTGGACAGTCATCTGAGCAAGAGTCATCCTCACAGGGATTTTAAAGCGGAGCGATCATGGTATCATAATTTTCATACATAAAAAGAGTCATGGTTTTCATGGCTCTTTTGCTTTCATATAAAATATTATGCGTTATTTATTCTCGCCTATTTTGGAAAATACCAGCTCATAACCATCGTTCCCATAATTGAGAGAGCGGTTGACACGGCTGATGGTGGCGGTTGATGCCCCTGTCTTTTCCGCGATCTCCAGATAAGTTTTGTGACTTTTTAGCATGGATGCGACCTCAAAGCGCTGTGACAGGGATAAAAGCTCGTTGACGGTACACAGATCTTCAAAAAAACGATAGCACTCCTCGCGGTTTTCCAGACTTAAAATGGCATCAAAGAGAGCATCTACGGACTCGGTCTTGATCTTTTTATTCATGGGACACTCCTTTAAGACTTTTAGACATTAAAAATTTAATACATTAATTATTGACATTTTAACATATTAAAGTCGTGAAGTAAAGGTGCGGAAATTTTTCAAAAGAGAAATCTTTTTTGAAAGTTAGTGTTGTCATGTAGTTTTTGATACTATATAATAGAGTAAGCAGCCCACATGCTGTTGGCCGCAGGTGAGGTAGAATGTGAATACAGCCGCGGCAGAATGAGAGGTAACATGACGATCAACAATTCAGAAAATTTGCTGCAGAGCATTATGGAAAGCCTGGACAGGATCAGGCATATTGAACCGGATGATATACCTAATATAGACCTGTACATGGATCAGGTGACTACGTTTATGGACAGAAAGCTGCGTTCCTCGGCTCGTTATCCGGAGGAGGACAAGATCCTGACCAAGACAATGATCAACAATTACGCCAAGAATGATCTGCTGCCGCCGCCCGTGAAGAAGAAGTATTCCAAGGAGCATGTGCTGGTATTGATCTTTATCTATTATTACAAAAATATCCTTTCCATCAATGATATTCAGACATTGCTGCACCCGATCACGGAGCGCTTCTTCCAGAATGGGGAGGAGTTCAATTTGGAGAGTATCTATAGAGAAGTTTTTTCTCTGGAGGAAGAGACCGTGGAGCGTATGAAAGAGGATATCCGCGAGAAGTATGGGAAAGCGGAGGGTACTTTTATAAATGCTCCGGCGGACAGTGTGGAGTTCTTGAGGAAGTTTGCCTTTATCTGTGAGCTCAGCTTTGATGTATACATGAAAAAGCTTTTGATCGAGAAACTTGTGGATGATCTGGGCAGGGAGATGGAAAAGAACACTTCTGCTGGAAAGAGTGAGAAGAAAGCCAAGAAGGATAAGGAGGTTAAAGCGGACAGTAATGAGGAGGGTACTCCTGTCATGTAAAGATATGTTATGGCTTGCCAAAGAGGCTGTAGCAGTCTACAATATAGGTATGGAAGTCATTCAAAATAAACACAGAAAGGTATGGTGGATAAGATGAAGGATGCAAATTGTGGATACTGTATGAGAGGAGAACTACTGGAAAAATTTGGCATTTTTATCTGTGAGCTGAAAGTCAGTAGCCTGATCCTTTTTAAGGAGCAGAGTAAGCCCGGCAGATGTATCGTGGCGTACAAGGATCACGTCAGTGAGATTGTGGATATCAGCGATGAGGAGAGAGATCTGTTTATGGCGGATGTGGCGCATGCAGCAAAGGCGATCCATGCAGCGTTCCACCCTGACAAGTTAAACTACGGCGCTTACGGAGATACCGGTTGTCATTTACATATGCATCTGGTGCCCAAGTACAAGGACGGCGACGAGTGGGGCGGCATCTTCCAGATGAATCCTCAGAAGACATTCCTGACGGATGCAGAGTATCAGGAGATGATCGAGAAGATTAAGGCAAACTTATAATTAGTATACTAGTGTGCAGTACACTGTGCACTGAGACAAGCGCACCTGCATAGGATAAAGCATCGAAACAAAATCGGGAGGATTTTATGAGAAAAGATGCTTTTAAGAAAGCGGGTGCGCTTTTCTGTGTCGCGCTTCTATTAGCTGTGACGTTGACCGGCTGCGGTGGCAAGGATGACAAGGGGACGGCTTCCAAGACAGAAGTCACCTTGAACGAGGTAGCGCATTCGATTTTTTATGCGCCCATGTATGTTGCGATTGAAGAGGGCTATTTTGAAGAGGCCGGAATTGATCTGACGCTGGTGACCGGTTTCGGAGCTGACAAAACCATGACAGCAGTGTTGACCGGAGAGGCTGATATCGGATTCATGGGAAGTGAGAGCACTATATACACCTATGCAGGCGGTACGGAGGACTATGTGGTCAATTTTGCACAGCTGACCCAACGCGCCGGCAACTTTTTGGTATCCAGAGTGCCCATCGACAATTTTACCTGGGATATGCTCATAGGGAAAGATGTGTTGGGAGGCAGAGCGGGCGGAATGCCGGAGATGGTATTTGAGTACATTCTGGTGAAGAACGACATTGACCCCATGAATGATCTTAGCATCGATCAGAGCATCGATTTTGGTTCCACGGCGGCTGCTTTTTCCGGCGGACAGGGAGAATTCACGGTAGAGTTTGAGCCCCACGCGACCCTTCTGGAGCAGAAGGGGGACGGCTATGTGGTGGCTTCTCTGGGAGAGGATTCCGGCTATGTGCCTTACACCTCCTTTTCTGCTAAAAAGAGCTATCTGGAGAAGCATCCGGATGTTATTCAGGCGTTTACGGATGCATTACAGAAAGGAATGGATTATGTGCAGACGCACACTCCGGAAGAGATTGCGGAGGTTATTGCCCCTCAGTTTGAGGAGACTGATATTGAGACCATCACTACCATTATACAGCGTTACTACGAGCAGGATACTTGGAAGGAGAATCTGATCTTTGAAAAGGACGCCTTTGATCTTCTGCAGAACATTCTGGATGATGCAAAGGTTCTGGAAAAGCGAGTGCCTTATGAGGAACTTGTGAATACGGAGTTTGCCACAAAAGCGGCAAAGTAAAACAGCAAGTGCCACATTCCACGGGATATTCTCAAATAAATAAGAAGCCTTGACAAAAGTGTCGAGGCTTCTTCCTGTTATGCATCATTATCTTGTTTTATTCTTCCATTTCCTTCTGAAGGAAGTTTTTGAGCGCCCACAGTTGCAATGCTTTGGCATTGACGCTGATCTTCTCCAAAGAGTCCAAAATTTTCTGAAAGGCAGGTGTCTCCTCGTCTGCGATCACTCCGTCCTCCGCGATGGAGATGAGAGAGGCGCGCATGGAGTCGATGTCCTTTAGGGAGCCTAATATCTTTAAGGACAATCGGTCAAAATCATCGATGGGCACCTCCGCAACACTGTCACGGCCGATAGGGCATGCCCTGGAGCAGTAGAGATTGCACAGCTCTGGCGAGTTGTAGACCTTGGACATGGTTTTGACTTCTTCCGGATAGGGGGTGATGGTGTCCAGTTCACATCGGGCCAGCCTTGTGCGGTCAATGCCAAGAAGAGTCGATGCCTTCTCCCGGCTGCTTAAGTCGGGATTGATCTTTGCAGCTTCACAACGTGCAAGATAATACATGTTATCGGCGGCTTTTGTAGCTTTTTTTCCCATATTCTTATCAGTCCTTTTATTGTATCATGATATTAGGCTTTTTGACTCTTTTTCAGTTTAGTGGAAAAAATGTTTTTTGTAAAGTTTTTTGTTAGGAGAATATTATTTTTAGAAAGGAGTTGAGACAAACCTCAAAATTTGTTAAAATGAAAAAAATGTGTATTGTTTTCAAAGCTTGACAATTGGAGGATGAGGAAATGGGATTAATCAAGGCAGCCACAGATGCCATCAGCTCCATGATGGCGGATCAGTGGAGAGAGTATTTTTATTGTGACGCCCTGCCGGACGGCGAGTTGATCGCCAAAGGTCAGAAGCGCGTGACAGCCGGGCGCAACAACAATGTGAAAGGTGCGGAGAACATCATCACCAACGGTTCCATCATAGCGGTAAACGAGGGTCAGTGCATGATGATCGTAGATCAGGGCGGTATCGTGGAGCTGTGTGCGGATGCGGGCGAGTTTGTCTATGATGCTTCCACGGAGCCTACTGTATTCTACGGCGACTTGAGTGAGACCGTGATGAACACCTTTACCACCATGGCGAAGCGTTTCACTTTCGGAGGTAACACCGCCAAGGATCAGAGAGTATATTTTTTCAATACAAAGGAGAATTTTGGCAACCTTTTCGGAACGGCTAATCCGGTTCCCTTCCGTGTGGTGGATCCCAGCTGTTTTTTGGATATGGATGTCTCTCTTCGCTGCAACGGAGAATACTCTTTCAGACTGGTAGATCCCCTTCTGTTCTACAAGAACGTGTGCGGTAACGTGCCGGAGAATTATGACCGTACCAAGATGATGAGCCAGATGAAGGCGGAGTTGATGACAGCTCTGCAGCCCGCGTTTGCCAAGATTTCCGCTATGGGAATCATATACAGCGCCATCCCTGCCCACACCATGGAGCTGGCGCAGGCGCTGAATGAAGAGCTGAGCGCTACATGGACGGAGTTAAGAGGTATTGAGATCGTCTCCATGAGCATCAACTCTATCAAGGCTTCGGAGGCGGACGAGAAGGCTATCAGAGAGGCACAGCAGGAAGCGCAGAAGAACAGAATGCTGAACGATCCGGGCAGAGCGGCAGCACATCTGGTGGGAGCGCAGGCAGAGGCTATGAAAGGTGCAGCCAACAATACCTCCGCCGGTCCCATTATGGCCTTTGCTGGAATGAATATTGCCGCGCAGGCAGGCGGTTTTGACGCAAATCAGCTGTTCCAGATGAATGCTCAGAATCAAGCCCAGATGGGTGGACAGCCTGCACCTCAGGCAACGCCCGATCCGACACCTCGCATGCAGGCTCCCGTGCTGGGATGGACCTGCAGCTGCGGTCATGCGGATAACAAGGGTAAGTTCTGTGCGGACTGCGGCAGTCCCAAGCCTGCGGACGCAGGATGGACCTGTAGCTGCGGCACGGTGAATCAGGGCAAGTTCTGTGTGGAATGTGGAGCGCAGAAGCCGGCGGGAGCGCCCCTGTACAAGTGTGACAAGTGCGGCTGGGAGCCGGAGGATCCTGCGCATCCACCCAAGTTCTGTCCGGAGTGCGGAGATGCTTTTGACGAGAATGATAGGGTATAATGATAGGAGATAGACCGTGAATAGAAATTTGATCGGGCTTATCGTAATTTTGGTGCTGCTGCTCATTCTTGCGGCGGTGATCTACGGGATGTATCGTTATATCCGCTGGGTCATTGCCGGCAAGGTGAGTCAATTTTCCAGAATGCTCTTTGGTACCGCCAATCTGATGCAGGGTATGCAGCAGCGCGAAAAAGAAGTGGCTAACACGCCCAAGTCCGTGGCATCGGCAACTAATCTCTATCTGCCCTCCATTATGAAAGATTTTCCGGAGTTTCACTACGATGAGATGAAGACTAGAGCAGAGAATGTGCTGACCTCCTTTTTGCGCAGCGTGGACACCCAGAATTCTACTCATTTGACAGAGGGTACGAATGAACTGAGGGAGCAACTTCAAATGCGAATACAGACGCTTCAGATGGAGGATCAGAAGGAGCATTTCTCTGACATTCTGGTGCACCGCACGGAAATCAGGCAGTACCGTAAGGTAAAGGGCAGATGCAGCATTGTGTTTCAGTCAGCTGTGGAATATCTTCACTACTTAGAGAAAAGCGGCCGGATCTTAAAAGGCAAGCGGAACCTGAAGGAACAGGCCAAGTACAATGTGGAGCTGATCTACATACAGGATCGCGATACGGTGGAGAACCTGGGCGATTCCGGACTTGGGTTAAACTGTCCCAACTGTGGCGCACCGTTACCTGGTCTGGGCGCTAAAAAGTGTGCTTATTGTGACACACCGGTGGTGGAGTTTAACATCCGGACATGGAATTTCAGCAGCGTCAAAGAGACGAGATAAATGGAGCGGGCATGAGTATTTACGATACACTTAACAGAGAGCAGAAGCAGGTCGTCACAACGGTTGACGGCCCTGTCTTATGTTTGGCGGGGGCGGGTTCCGGCAAGACCAGAGCTTTGACCCACAGGATCGCCTATTTGATTGACGAGATGGGAGTGAATCCCTGGAATATTCTGGCGATCACTTTTACCAATAAAGCGGCGGAGGAAATGCGGGAGAGAGTGAACCAACTGGTGGGATTTGGCGCGGATCAGATCTGGGTGACCACCTTTCACGCTACCTGTATGCGCATTCTGCGCCGCCACATCGACAGGCTGGGGTATGATACGAAGTTTACGATCTATGACACCGACGATCAGAAAACGGTGATCAAGGGGGTCTGCAAGCGGCTTGAAGTTGACACTAAGGTTCACAAGGAGCGAGCGTTACTTAAGGCAATCTCTTCCGCTAAGGATGAATTGATCAGTGTGCAGGAATACCAGCTGAGGGCTATGAGCGATTACAATAAGCAGACTATCGCAAGAGTGTATCGGGAGTATCAGGAGACTTTGAGGAAGAGTAACGCGCTGGACTTTGACGATATCATCGAGAAGACGGTAGAGCTTTTCAAAGCCTGTCCGGAGGTGCTGGACTATTATCAGGAGCGCTTCCGGTATATTATGGTGGACGAATATCAGGACACTAACACGGCACAGTTTGAGCTGATACGACTTCTTGCGGACAAGTACCGCAACCTGTGTGTGGTGGGGGACGACGACCAGTCTATTTATAAATTCCGGGGGGCCAACATCCGCAATATTCTGGACTTCGAGAAAGTTTATACGGATGCTCAGGTGGTGAAGCTGGAGCAGAATTACCGCTCCACCCAAAGCATCTTGGATGCCGCTAATGCGGTAATCCGCAATAACGTGGGCCGAAAGGACAAGGAGCTCTGGACGGACAAGGGTGCGGGGAACCGCGTCCATCTCAGACAGTTTGACAACGCCTACGAGGAGGCGGAGTATATTGCGGATGATATTGTACATAAGGTGAAACGGGACGGCGCGGACTATAGGGACTGTGCAGTTCTCTACCGCACCAACGCCCAGGCCAGGCTTTTGGAGGAGCGTATGGTCGTGGAGGGCATTCCCTATAATGTGGTGGGTGGCACTAACTTTTACGCAAGGCAGGAGATCAAGGATATTTTGGCCTATTTAAAGACCATAGACAACGGACGGGACGAGGTGGCCGTGCGGCGTATTGTTAATGTGCCCAAGCGGAGCATCGGAACCGTCTCTTTGGAGAAGGTGGCAGACTACGCAGAGATACGGGATATGAGCCTCTACGATGCCATGTGCGAGGCGGATCAGATTTCCGGTCTGGGCAAGGCGGAGATGAAGATCAAAGGCTTTGTCAATCTGATCCAGGTGTTGAGAAGCGGTCTGGAGTCCTATCCAATCTCCGATCTGATCCGGGCGATCCTGGAACGGACACAGTATGAAGAATACCTCCGCAATATGGACGACGAGAGCGCAGATGACCGTCTTGCCAATATCGACGAGTTGATCACAAAAGCAGTGAGCTATGAGGAGACACACGACGAGCCGAATCTGTCGGAGTTCTTGGAGGAGATTGCGCTGGTGGCGGATATCGACAATGTGGAGGACGGGGACAACAGGGTGCTCCTTATGACCCTACACTCGGCCAAGGGACTGGAGTTTCCCGTAGTGTATCTGTCGGGCATGGAGGATGGGCTGTTCCCAAGCTATATGACTATCGTGGCGGACGATCCCGGCGAAGTGGAGGAGGAGAGACGCCTTGCCTATGTGGGCATCACCAGAGCAAAGGAAGATCTGACTCTGACCTATGCCAGAAGTCGTATGGTTCGGGGAGAGACCCAGTATAATCCCGTCAGCCGCTTTGTCAGGGAAATTCCCACTGCGCTGATGGACAACACCCTTCCGAGAGGGCGGGATGAGACGTTAAAGGAGTCCATAGTAAGACAGGCGGCGGAGGTATTTCCGGAAAGTTTCCGGCCTAAGTCGATCGTGCGTCCCAGAGTGACACCTAAGGCGGACAAGCCCTTCATTGCTCAGGGAATCGGCAGCTTGAACAAGCTGGCAGGTATCCAGAAAGGAATCGGCAGTCAGACACCGGGAGAGCTTGACTATGTGGAGGGCGACAGAGTCCGTCACATCAAGTATGGTGACGGCAGTGTGCTGAATATCACAAAGGAGCCGAGGGATTACAAGGTGACAGTACTCTTTGATCAGGCAGGGCAGAAGATCATGTACGCCTCTTTTGCAAAGCTGAAGAAAATATAATAAATTAAAAAGTTTGTGAAAGATTTGTAGTAATTTTAGAAAGAATGTGGTATTCTATAAGAAGCGTATGTACTATTGGGAAGTTTCGTTTCCAAGAGAAAGGTAGGTAAACGTATGAACAGGCTGGAAAATTTAAGGCTGGAGAATCTTGTGGATGCAGTGAAAGCGAGCGAGCTGAGCGGGCTTATCAACGGTAAGCTTCTGGCGAAGAAGGAGGAAGAAGAGAAGAAGAAAAATGTTCTTCTCTGCGTGCTTGCGATCATTGCAGCTGTTGTGATCGCGGCAACGGTAGCTTACGCTGTATATCGTTATTTCAAGCCGGATTATCTGGATGACTTCGAGGACGATTTTGAGGACGACTTCGAAGACATTGAAGAAGACGACGATATCTTCGAGGACGAGGGAGAGAGCTAAGCCCATGAAAAAAGGACAGGTTTGCGAGGGTGTTGTAGAGCGGGTAGATTTCCCCAACCGGGGCGTTGTGAGGGTCGGGGAGGACACCGTGATCGTGAAGAACAGCCTGCCTGGACAAAAAGTGAGGCTTTTAGTCAATAAAGTGAGAAGTGGGAAGGCGGAAGGCCGCCTGATGGAGGTGCTGGAAAAGTCACCTCTGGAAACAGGCCGTTCGTGTTCCCTTTTTGGGTTATGCGGAGGATGTACTTACCTTTCCCTTCCCTATGAGGAACAACTGAAAATCAAGGAGGACCAGATAAAGAGACTTCTTGACGGTGTGCTGGGGGCGCAGGAAGCGCCTTGGAATTGGGAGGGGATCAAAGGGAGTCCCAAGGTTTACGAGTACCGCAACAAAATGGAATTCTCCTTTGGGGACGCGTACAAGGACGGGCCTCTCTCGCTGGGAATGCACAGGAGAGGCAGTTTTTATGATGTGGTCACAGTGAGTGACTGTGAGATCGTGGATGCGGACTACCGTCGGATACTCACTACCGTCAGAGATTATTTTGCGGAGCGGAACGTGACTTTCTTCCATCGGCTGAGCCATGAAGGCTATCTGCGGCATTTGCTGGTGCGAAAGGCTTCCCGCACGGGAGAGATTCTGGCGGCGCTGGTGACTACATCCCAGGAACCGTGGGGGAGTGGGAAGGCAGTGGCACCTGCATTAGAAGGCTTTGGAGAAAAAGATGCGCCAGAACATGAGAGTGGAAGAGATGAAGAGTTGTTGCAGGGGTTTCGGGATTGCCTGCTTGAATTGGAACAGTCGGGGCAATTGAAGGGGCGCTTTGCCGGAATTTTACATATTGTCAACGATGCCGTTGCGGATGTGATAAAGAGTGATCGGACGGATATCTTATATGGGCAGGACTATTTCTATGAGGAACTTTTGGGTTTGCGGTTCAAGGTGTCTGTATTTTCTTTCTTTCAAACGAACTCCTACAGTGCGGAAGTGTTGTACGAAACAGCCAGGGAGTATGTGGATGATCTGGGAGGCAGTTCAGACAAGCGATCAGATAAAGTTGTGTTTGACCTCTACAGCGGCACCGGAACCATCGCCCAATTGATGGCGCCTGTGGCAGGTAAAGTGATCGGAGTGGAGATTGTCGAGGAGGCCGTGGAGGCCGCCAGAGAGAATGCCAAGGAGAACGGGCTTACCAACTGTGAGTTTATCGCGGGGGATGTACTGAAGGTGTTGGCGGAACTGGAGGAGAAGCCGAACCTGATCATTTTAGATCCGCCCAGGGACGGCATTCATTCTAAAGTGTTGCCGAGGATCATCGGGTACGGTGTGGACAGGATCGTGTACATATCCTGCAAGCCCACCAGTTTGGTGCGGGATCTGGAGGCGTTTTTGAAGAGCGGATATCAGGTGGAGAGAGCGGTGGCCGTGGATCAGTTTCCTTGGACGGCGAATTGCGAGGTCATAACCCTGTTGCAAAGAGTCAAGGAAAATAAATAAGCAAAATACAGTAGGTAGAACAAAAGAGGTGTTGGTCCGGCACGTTAAAGAAAGGGCAAAAAAGAATAAAACAGGATTAATAAGAAAAGGGCATTAAAGTACAATCATTTAGGGAATGACGGGTACGATAATGTCTTTTTTGGTGCCATTAATGCATCTATCACAATTTTATTAGGTTTTGCATAAGTTTTAGTTTTGGTAAAAAGAGTTACAAATCGGAAAAGGAGGCGAAGGTATGATGAAATCACTATGCAAGGTACTATTTCATGTGTTAGGATAAACGAAAATTATATGTACGAAGGATAATGGATAATGAAGAAAGTTAGAAAAATAGAAGTTGTAAAGAACAGCATTGAAAAATGTAGGAGAAAAGTTGCTGCGTATTGCAGAGTCAGTACCAAATATGAAAGCCAAAAATCTAGTATTGATTTGCAAATAAGTTACTATACAAGATTAATTAATGAAAACCCGGAATGGGACAATGCAGGAATATATATCGATTATGGTAGCAGGTGCCGGATAAAAGGCAGGGAAGGATTTTGTAAAATGATCCAGAAAGCTTTGGAAGGAGAAATTGACTATATCATTACAAAATCTATCAGTAGATTTTCCGGCAATACCGTAGATATGCTACAGACTATTCGGAAACTGAAAGAAAACGGAGTTGTTGTATATTTTGAAAAGGAAGAACTGGACAGTACGGATGAACGAGCTGAACAGATGATTACAATATATACGGCATTGGCACAGGAGGAGATTCGAAACATGAGCGAAAACATTAAATGGGGCTATGAACAAAAATTTGCAAAAGGTGAGCTGCTGAACAATTACAAATTGTTTTATGGGTATTATGTTCAGGATGGAGAGTTAAAAATTAATGACGAACAGGCAAAAGTAGTGAGAAATATATTTCAATGGTACATAGAAGGTTTTTCTTTTCGGCAGATAAAACTGGAATTGGAAAGACAGGGCATTTTGACTGCTTCAGGTGGGAAGGTATGGCATGAAAAAGTGATACAGGGTATGCTGCGCAATGAGAAATATTGTGGTGATACGATGCTTCAGAAAACTATTACAGAAGATTTTTTGACCGGAAAGAGGGTAAAGAATGACGGACAAAAAGCAAGGTATTATGTATATAATAGTCATAAAGGAATTGTGTCTAAAGAAGTTTACATGAAAGCTGTCTGTGAAATGAACAGCCGTAGGCGTGTTGTCAAGTATGATGATGGGACGGTTGAAAGCAGAAAGAAATATAATGGGCAAAATTTGCTGGGAAATTTATTGGTTTGTGGAGAATGTGGTGCATCATTTAGAAGAAGAACGGAGAGAGGAAAAGTGGTATATCGATGTGCAACAAGGATTGAAAAGGGGAGAGAATCTTGTAAGGAGTCACCAACCATAGAGGAGGAATGGATGAAAGGGGAATTGGGTAGACGAGTTTGTGATGGAGAGTATGATGAAAAACTGGTACGAGCGAGGGTGGAGGAAGTGATTATTTTGAAAGGGAAAGGCCTTAACTTAATTCTAAAATAAGATTGTCAAAATAATATTCTGGCTTAAACTGGAAAGATACAATACAAAAACATAAGCATTTATCTTAGGGATAATGGAATTAGGACAACTACCAAACAAGTCAAATAACTTAATAATCTTGTAAATGAAAAGTTCATAGGAGATGCCCTGCTACAGAAAATATATACAGAAGATTTTATGACCAAGAAAAGAATTCTTAAGAAACGGCTCTCGACAAATGCGACATACTTTTGCGATTTCTACCTGTGTCCGGTAGAATAATTCCTTGGGTATGATTGAATTTTGATGATTTTTTATAAAGTACTGCGGGAAAGGGAATTACTGGGCAAAACAATACAACATAATATAGCTTATGATTGTAGTTTTTGCCATTATATACTATAATTGTATTAATCCAACAAATAGGGTGGTGAAAGGATATATGAAATTTGAAAAATATTTATTAAGAATTTAATAAATTCTGAAGATATTGAACTTAAGTTATCAAATAATAATATTTTTTTCGGTTTGAATGATGTTGGAAAAAATAATTTATTGTATGCTATATGTTATGTATTTGATAGGGATATTCGTAGGAAAACCATTTAGATTCTGATTTTCATAATAAGTAGCTTGATAAGCCAATTGAAATTATAGTACAATTATTTTTAATGAATAGATAATATTGATTTTTATGAAGAGGAGGCAAGTAGGCTATATGAAAGAAGAGTATAATATTAAAGGTATTGCATCTGAAGTAATTACTGAATTAGCTCAGAATGCTGCGAAGTGTTTATACAATAAAATTAAAAACTTTGTGATTGATAGTCATTATAAGGATGAAATTGATTTTGGAAATGCATTTGAAGATTATCTTAACTATTCAAAAAACATAAATGAGAAAGTTAAAACATTATTATATCGAAGAGAAGCTAAATCATTGTATTCGTTTTTTGAGTATATTGATTTGTTCAAAGAAAATAAGTCTATTCCATCTAATGATATTAATAAGATACTTTGTCTTGGAAATAGACTTATTATTACAGGGACAGGAGGAGCTGGAAAAAGTGTATTAATGAAGCATTTTTTCTTAAACACTATAAATAATACTAATTATATTCCTGTGTTAATCGAGATGAGAGGAATGAATGAAAAAGATGTAGAAGGGGTAGATTTAGTAGATTATATTTATTATACTATGAAAAGTCAGAAGTTTTCTATTGATAAGAAGTACTTTGAATATAGTTTAGATACTGTTAAATATGTTTTTTTGATGGACGGATTTGATGAAGTTAGGCATGAGTTATCTGAACATATTATGAAAGAAATTATAATCTTATGTAGAAAATATCCGCAAAATTATTATATAATAACATCTAGACCGCTTCAAGAGTTTGTAGGTTGGCATGATTTCCAAGAATTGACTACCAGACCTTTTACGAAAAAACAAGCATTATCATTAATTAAAAAATTGGAATATGACCCAGATATAAAAAATAAATTTTATAATGATCTTGATAAGTTTCTGTTTAATGATAATAAATATAAATCATTTGCATCAAATCCGTTGTTGCTTACAATTATGCTTATTACATATGAAAACAGATTTTCTTTACCAAGCAATTTTAACGATTTTTTTGAACAGGCCTTTACTACCTTATTTCATAGCCATGATGCAACAAAAAGTGGCTTTAAACGAATAATATTATCAAAATTAGGGTATGAAGATTTTAAAAAATTATTTTCATATTTATGTTTCAAGTCATATTTTAATGGTGAATATTCATTTTCAGAAAGTCGCTTACTTAAATATATTGAAGAGGCAAAAATAAAACACATAATACAAGCAGAGTATAGTACAGAAGAGTACTTGGAAGATTTGACAGTTTCTGTGTGTGTTCTGTTGCAGGAAGGTTTAAATTACTATTTTACACACCGATCATTTCAAGAATATTTTGCGGCTTGTTTTGCTGTACAACTGGATGATGAAAAACAAAAAATGTTTTTTTCGCTTTGGTTAAAGGAAAAAACAATTAAGTTTACTGGAATTTTTCTGGATATGCTTTATGAATTAGAACCTAGCCGATTTATAAAAAATATTGTTGCTCCAGGAGTATTAGAATTAGAAAAACTATATATAGAAAATGAAAATTCTGATGAATGGTTAATAAATAATTTTGGTGGTAATGTATCTATAAAAGTGAACAATAAAATGGGTGTTAAATATATTTCGACTAAAATAAAAAATTTTTATTATACACACGTTGTGCTCCTTGCCTGTAGAATAGGCGGTTTAACAGTTAAGCGAATAGGGGTTGACGATGATAAGTTGCTTGAAATTGCATCTAGGCAGCAGGAGCTTATTAGAAATCTTGAGAAGAAATATTCTTTAAACCAAGAAATTACTTTTGAGCAAATTAAAGAAGATGGCTATTATTATCAATTGCTGGAAGGTATGTATTGGATAACTGAAAGGTATAATTTTGCAATTAAATTTATTCATGACTTTCTCGCATCTAATCAAAAGGGGTATAATAATTATATAGATATGTTGGGTGAAATTTAGATAATATAGTTATCATATTGATGAGTCAAATAACTTTTACATTTAGAGAATTAATTTAGTGAAAGATAATGTGAGAAAAGAATGTACTAATAAAAACTTGGCTGATTACATACTTTGTTCAATGTAATACGTTAAAAGATCCCGCTTTTGGGGGCTTTATTGTAAATAGTTGAGACAGTATCTATATATTTGCATTAAAAAAAGTACCATGTATATTTGAAATATTAATGAGCATAATTGTAACTTTAGGTTTAAGATAGTTAAGTTCGCACATCTTTATTGCTCCTTCAAGGAATTGCGAGGTCATAACTCTGTTGCAAAGAGTCGAAAGGAAAAATGAGTGCTGATGACTTGGTATGTTCAGAAAAGATGAACTAAAGCGGAATAGGGTTAGAGAATAAAAAGGAGACATTAGAGTGTAATCATTTTGGTGATAGCAAGTAAAATAATGTCTTTTGCATTATTTGAGTGTAGTTTACTAATGAACACACAAAATAGCACAATTGTAACAATTTCGAGGTAATGCTAATAGAGTAAGTAGTCAAGTGTGAGGAGTTACCTTATAAAGATAAGTCAATAAAAATAGTTGATGGTTTTATTGATCATAATAAATATATTTAGTACAATGAAAAAATACAGATATTATATCTATGTAAATATGATAGGGGGATAATAATGGATGCATATAAAAAACTAAAGTTAGAATTTAAAGGAGTAAAGAGTGTAATTGAAAATTATGCTGATGGTGGTAATGTCGCAAATTATCTTTATGGTATGGAAAATGCATTAATAAATGATGACGTAGAAAGTGTTTTATATCTTTTGAATGAAATATGCATTTGGTATCAAGACAATATAAATGATATACATAATGATACATATGTATATGATATGCATGAACATGATAGAAATATGAGTTTGTTAGAAGGTATTAAAAAGGATTTAGATAATTACGATTTTAATAAAATATTTAATGAGGATAATAATAAGATTAAAACTCAAAATATCCCCAAGATTTTCATTAGCCATCGTTCTACCGACAAGAAATATGGAGATGCCCTTGAGAAACTTATTGTGGGTTTAGGTGTAAAAAATGAACAATTGATTTATTCATCACATCCATTACATAAGATACCACTTAATGAAAACATATATAATTATCTTAGAAAGAATATAAATCAAAAAGTATTTGTGATAATTTTATGGTCAAATGATTATTTAGAAAGTCCAGCATGTCTAAATGAAATGGGTGCTGCATGGGTTACACAATCAGATTATATCAATATATACACACCAGATTTTTCTTTTGGTAATCCTAAATACCATGAATGTGCTGTTGATACAAGAAAAATGGGAGCAGTACTAAACGGAGATACTAACTGTAAAGCAAGCATGATAGAATTCAAAGATAAAATCCTGGAAATGTTTAATTTAACTTTGGATGAGCAAACATGGACATATTTATTGGATCAATTTATAGCAGAAATAAAATGAAACAAATATATGATCACAATGTAATTTCTGTCAGTATTTTATATGATTTCATCCATATTGATGCAAAAATAGAAGGAATTGATAATGAATTTCAGTAAATATTTGTTGAATTTAGGATAAAATAGGAACTCAGAAATAAGGAGTCTACTTATATACTTTGTAAACTGTATTTGAAGAGGAACAAGAGGTAGAATGTACAATTTTAATAATTTAAGTGATTTTGAATTTGAAATGTTATGTAAAGATATTATGCAGAAGAAACTGGGGATAGATTTATATACATTTTCAAAAGGCAGGGATGGTGGAATTGATATTACGGACAATCCATCAAAATTGACATTGATCATACAAGTAAAGCATTATATAAATAGTAAGTACACTGATTTAGTTTCTAGTTTAAAAAAGGAAGTTGACAATGTCAAAAAATTGCAACCTCAAAAGTATTATATTTGTTGTGCAGTAAGATTAACAGCTAATAATAAAAAAGAGATATATGAGATGTTTTCAGATTATATGGAAAGTGCAAACGATGTTATGTCACTTTTAGATATAAATGATTTTTTAGAAAGATCAGAGAACATTGATATAGTTCGAAAGAATTATAAATTGTGGCTTGAATCAACAGATATCTTAAGTGAAATAGCAAATCAAAGTGTTTTTGTTGACTGTGAATCTCTTTTATATAATATAGAAGAAAGTAGCAAAGAATTTGTAGCATCTAACTTATACTATGAATGTTTAGAAATTCTCAATCAGGAAAGGATGTTATTGCTGCTTGGCATGCCGGGAACGGGAAAGACAATAACAACAAAAATGCTCGCTTTATACTATGCGTCTGAAAGATATAGAATTCGATATACTACCAATGGGGATATTAAAGACTTAAAAAATGCACTTTCTACGCAAAAAGATTTAAAAGAAGTAGTACTACTGGATGATTGTTTAGGCCAGCATTATTTTAGGATGAAAGAGACGCAAGAGAACGAACTTTTAGGCTTAGTAAAGTATATTTCAATGAATAAAAATAAAAAGTTAATTATGAATTCTCGAGTAACTATTTTTAATCAGGCAAATGAGCGTTCTGTTGAGTTTCGGCATTTTGTAGAAGATAAGAGATTTAAAATTAAAGTTCTCGATATGAATCAATTATCTATACTGGATAAGGGGAGAATTTTTCATAATCATGTTTATTTTAAAAAATTGCCATTAGCTTACTATCGGGAGATTTGTAGGGATTATAATTACAGAGAAATAGTAAAGCATAAAAATTATACACCACGTATAATGGAATTTGTGACACGAAAAGTCAATTATAAAAACGTCCCAAGTGAACAATATTTTATATACATAATGAAATGCTTAGATAATCCCACGGAGATATGGCATGATGAGTTCTCTGAAAAATTACAGCAAGAGGATAGAGTGCTTTTGACAACATTATATTCTTTGACTGATACAAGTATTATTGCGGAAACGCTTAAACGAGCATTTAATCATAGGTTAAGTCATACTATGACAATAGATACAAGTAGAAATATATGGGAAGATGTTATTAAGCGTTTAGAGGGTGCATTCATAATAATTATAGAAAAGAATGGTAAAAAAGAGATAGGAGTAATTAACCCATCTGTCAATGATTTTCTGAAAGAATATTTACAAAAGAATGACATAGAACGAGAGAATATAAAAGAAAATGCAATTGAGTATGAGCAAATAAAAAGAGGATTTTCAGAAAGAATGGAAGACATTATTCGAAACGGAAAAGCGGCTTCAATTAACTATCCCAGTTCGAATGAGAGACTATTTGTAATTCTTTCCTATATTTGTAAACTTGGAGTGTTGAATGATTGTTATAAATGCTTTGTTGAAAGTTTCTTTGAATCATTGCCATATGGTGTATTTGAAGGAATGCTGAACAGATGTGAGATAGCTATTATATTGCTTTCTACAGACTTTGAAGAGTTTTATAATACGTATGCTTGTATAGATAAAGAGACATTAATTAATTTTTTAAGAAGCATGGATTTAGATGAGTATCAAAGTCTTATTACAACAGCGCAAGAATATGGAATTGACTTTTTCTATACAGAATATAGAGATGTATTTATCGATGCTATAAATGTTGCCATTATCGCATATATGGAACATATTGATGCTGATAATTATTATGTAAAGTATGATATTGATGATTTATTGGTACAGAATATGAAATTTAGTGGTCCCTATGAGGAGTTGGACGAAGAAGGTGTTACGCAAACTATTTGCGAGTGGATAAAGGATGATGTGGAAGAAGAGGTTTTTGAATTGACAAAAGACCTGCCACAAGATATTTTAAGTAATATTAATATTGTAAGAAACAATATAAATATAAATATGTCGGATATAGAAAGTTTTATAGATTCTTATTTTGAACCACCAGATTTATATGATGATTATCGTGAAAGAAATTTTGATTATGGTGGTATTAATGAAATGAGTATTTTGGATTGTATTTTCAAATGAAGACTTTTTGGATCCTGTTATTAGATTAAAGATGGAGCATGGTTGCTAACAGGTTCGTTGCATTACAGGTGAGTTTGTGTTACGTCATCAGTTTTAAGATGTAGCATCTTTATTGCCCCCTCACGGAATGTGGAGACGGTATGCTTATTGTCCAAACTTAATGTCGAGCATCATATTGAGGTGGAAT
>JAFLRM010000060.1 GCA_022511465.1 Acetatifactor sp.
CTGTCCGCTATGATATTAAGGGGAAGAAGTATATCGACACACCAGTCAAATATTACTTTACCGATTTAGGATTGCGTAATGCCCGTCTCAATTTCCGTCAACTGGAAGAAAACCATGCTATGGAGAATACCATTTTCAATGAGCTGAAGATACGGGGGTTTAATGTAGATGTAGGCGTTATCACTCTGAATAAAACCAATGAAAAAGGTCACGGAATCCGCAAGCAGTTGGAGATTGATTTTGTCTGTAACAAAGGATCTAAGCGTTATTACATCCAATCGGCCTATGCGATTCCGGATCAGGAAAAGATGCAACAGGAGCAGCGCTCTTTGATGCTGACCGGCGATTTTTTCAAAAAGATCATCATCGTGAAAGATGCACCTGCACCGTATTACAATGACGATGGGGTGCTGGTTATGAGCGTCTATGATTTCCTACTGAATGAAGGAAGTCTGGATAACTGATTGCTGAACATGGTGATTTGAGAAGACGCATTTTGCTTCGTTTTGATATTGCCGTGACATTGTACCCCGTTTAATACGAATTTTTTAGAGTGGGAAAACGCGGCAAATAAAGCAGGATAGCGCATTTTAGGAGGACTTTGCAATATGATTCATATACGTTTCGTCTGCCACGGCAGTATCTTTAAAAGTCCCGAAAAAGCCTGTAAAATCAATGATTTCGAGGTGGAATATGGCACTTACTACACCACTACTACACCATTTTTGAAAGAGCCTTGAAATGACGAAGAGAAAATAGCGATAAATACATTTTGTAGCGCAATAAAAGGGCAGCCATAAATCTAAATGGGTTTATAGCTGTCCTTTTATTAAAAATAAATATTTGTTGATAAGTGCAATTTATGATAGAAATGGAAAGATATTATCAAGATCTCATATATGAATAAATGATAGAGAACGAAAGTGCTTTGAATGAGTGGAAATGGAATAACTACTTAGTTGAAACTCCTGAAGGGTTTGATACACTTCCAGATTTGATAATATTCCAAATAGAGTAATGGGTGATTATAATTATATTGATTATCTGTAATTATTGTATTATATTAAATTATATAAGTAGGTATATATGATATTCCAGTGTGGTCGGTTATTTAATCTATCTTGTATAATAAACAAATTTACTTAGGGGATATGTGGTGACTATTAACAAGTGTAAAAATTTTAAAAAAAGTTTTTTTGTATATTTAGTTGAAAGTATAAAAGTAATGTATAAAGAAATAGTTATTTCGATATTCTTTATTATTTCTTCAAGTAGTCAGCCCATTTTTTCGGTAAAAAATGGAGCAGTTTGGGTATTGTTATGGTACATTATTTCGCTTTTTCTTTTGTTATCTGGTTGTTACTATAATTATAGATATAACGAAGAGGGTATGCGAAAAAAGAGATGGTATCGTCGTCATGGGTTTGATGACATGATGACAGAAAAGCAAAAGAATGAAATTAGGTGGTTTAAAAAAGTTAATATTGAATTAGGAGGCTGGACATTTCTTTTGATAAAAGTATCAATAGCTTTTTTATTAGAAGCTATTATGTTAGGTATTTCATTAATGCATCAATTTTCTGATTATGAAAATTATATGGAAAATGATCAAATGTTTTTTATTGGAGTATTTATTGACACTTTAGTAATTACAGTTGCTAGCGGGTATTATAGTATTATTATTGATTTGGCTTCTGATGTTATTGGTTTCAAAAATAAAGTGCGAGCTATATTGAATGCATTTGAAGGCAATGTGATAAAAAATATATTTTGTCATCTGATTTTGTTAGCATTATTAGTATATGCAGTAGTATACAGCTTCAATGAATTTTCATGGTATGCGCCCTTTGTCTTAGGAGTATTGTATATAATATTTTTAGCTATGCCTGTAAAAGATACTGCCGCAATATTTTAAAAAGTTCCAGAAAAGCTAAAACCGATGATTTTGCGGTTGGATATGGCACTAATTACACCACCATTACACCATTTTTGAAAAAGCCTTGACAAAGCTACATTCATTTATAAATGTGTGATGGACATTTTAAAGACTAAAGGTAGGAATACTAGGAGGGATTTTGTTGTTTGTTAATATAGGGGATACTGACAAAGTGCTTTTAGCAAAAAAATATGGTGAGACAATTGCACATTTGTCAAAAGTGGAGAAAAAAACTAATTTACAAATAATGAAAACTATTGTTTTATCTAAGCAAATTTTTAATATGTATTATGAAAATAGATATATTAGTGATGATATAATTGATTCGGCTGTTAATTTGCTTAAAGAATGTGGAATATTATTGGACACCCCTATATTTATGGGAATTAGTGTTTATAAAGAATGCTTAATTCCAACTAGACAGATTATAATAAATAATAATTTTACAAGTATTAAATATGCCATAACAAAATTATACGAAGCATGGTTTGACGATAAACCTCAAGCATACAGAATTGCGCATAAGATAGTAAAAGAGGATACTTTTCCAGCAGTCTATATTCAACCAGCAGTTTTAACTGATAATATCTTTTCGGTGATAACACGCAATCCAGTAGATGGAACTATTTTGAGGAGTGATAATTATCAGCATATTGTACACTGTAAATTACTATTTTTTAGTGAAGTAATAAGTAGCATGCTAAATGTTATTGATGATGCTTTTGTTATGCATCAAAAAATCCTATTTACTTATGATGAATGCGGAAATGTAAACATTATTAAGCTTAAAGAGTATCCAATGACGAAAAAGGCACAGTTAAGCATACTTGTTGAAAAACATAGAAAAAAGCTAATTTCTAATGAAGAGTTTTTACAATTTGTTTTACCAGATGATCTAGTGAAATTTGAAGGTTATGTATTAGATGTTCCATCTATGTACAAACAAGCAATAGGATTAAGTTCAGGGGTTGCAAAGGGGGATGTGATTTTTACTTCAACAGATTTACAGACGTTGAGAAAAAAGGGGAATCAAGGACCTTACATTTTAGTGACCAATGAATTATCACCTGAAGATATGGACATTTTGCAACAGTGCAGCGGGGCAATTTTTACAAGAGGTGGAATGACATCTCATGGAGCTGTTATTTGTCGAGGAATGAGGATTCCTGCAATTGGAGATGGACGTTTTAACATTGATAATATGAATAAGGTTGCCTATGCTTTAGGGAACCAAATACACGAAGGAGATGCTATTTATATTTGTGCTCTTGTTGAATGTGGGTGGAGCTTAGAGGGGAATATTGTTCCAACTTTTAAGGCACAAGTTGATCGTGAGTTATATATTTATCTTAATAAAGTTCTTCGTGAATATGATGATATGAATTTATTTTCACAGTGTGAAATTGAATTTCAAATGCATTATGCTGAAATAAAGGCGGCTTTACATAAATTAGGAGTCGAGTATGAAAATATTGATGATTGATGATGATTGTATATATGCTCAGAAGCTAATAGAGTTTCTTTGTGCAATGGGGCATCTAGTAGAATATTGTGAAAGCATTATTGACTTTCATCAGGTGGTTAATATAGAGCAATATGACTTGGCATTGCTTGATCTTATGCTTCCTCCGACATATACTAAGGAGGGATTAAGTATATTGTCAAAATTAAGAAAAAATGCACCTAATATGAAAGTGATAATGATTTCGGCAAAAAATAATGATATGATTTCTGTTGTTTCCAAGGCATATGGAGAAGGAATTTATACTTTTTTAGATAAGAATGAATGTGATTTTATAGAACAATTAAGTGAATGTGTTTCGGAGGTTGAAAAGAAAATGAATAATAAAATATTTATAAGTTATGGGCATAATGAATTATTAAAACTTAAACTTAAGGAGTTTATTCGGGATAGATTAAAGCGCGAAATAATTGTACTAGATGAGTTGCCTAATAGCGGTTTAACCATTGTTGAGAAATTGGAAAAGGCGAGTAGTTATTGTAATTGTGCTATTGTGTTGCTAACAAAAGATGATGAATTGATGGAAGGTGGTATGCGAGCAAGGCAAAATGTAATTCATGAGGTTGGTTTCTTCCAAGGAAAATATGGGCGAAATAAAGTTATCTTGCTTTGCGAAAAAGGAGTTGAATTGTTTTCTAATATTTCTGGAATTATGCGTATAGACTTTGAAGCAACTCATTTTGAGGCTGTTTATGATGCTATAAGAATGGAACTTGAATTTGCCAAATAGATAAGATATTAAAATAAAGTATGTTTTGTGATTTTTATTTCAAAAATCTCAAGGACTAATATTGTAGAACATATCAGGAAAATTTATGAAGAAGGCGAGTTAGAAGAATCAGCCTGTCGGAAATTCCGGCAGGCTTGAAAAAATATACTTAAATTAGCCTAAGAATTGTTTTCCTATACGAGTCATCAAGACTTGAAATACATTATACCCCCAAGCATGGAAACTGGCTTGATATAGCTGAAATTGAATTAAATGTAATGACACGGCAATGCTTTTCTAGAAGAATAGCCTCCGTTGAACATCTCCGAAAGGAATTATCTGTCTGGGAAAATGAACGCAACAGCAAACACGCGAGAGTCAACTGGCAATTTAACACGAAAGATTCAATTATATTCGTTCGCTAGCTGTATATCTGATGTCAAAATTTAGACATGATAGGCTAGAATTGGTAAAATTCGATAAAATTAGGTTTTCTGCAATTGAGCTATTATCATGTATAATTGATAATTTCTGCAGTACATATTATTAAGCAAGAATTTTGGAAAACGATATTTGGGATTATTATATCGGAAATAACAATAAGTATATTGAAAATATGATATCATATTCGTGGAATTTTTTCGAAGACAAAGCGGAAAAGTTCCAAGTTATGTATAAACGTTCATCAAAAAAATTAATATTGTCTTTGTCCTGCTCTATATTTGTTTGACTTTATTTACTGGGGCAATAGCATCTTATTTAGCATGGATAATTACCCAAATATAAGGATGATCAAAGTTTTTTGAGGGCTTATAGTGAGGATTTGGACAAAACCAGACCTTTTACTTATAGGTGTTTTATTAGAAATCTTCCAGATAGTCGATGAATATTCTTGTGTCAAGAAACCGTCTTTCCGGAAATCGGCATTCCGGATACGGAAACCACCATGATAACGTGGAAATTTATTACGAAGCTTCAGGTCGGAGGGATACCTTATTTATTCTTCACGGCTGGACCTGTACAACAGGGTGATGATCCTGATAAATGATGCTGTCGGCAAAATCCTGACTTTTAGGAAAGCTAAGATGCCCTTACTGCCAAGGCATCAATGTCTTAAAAATTAATATCAATAAGTATTATTGTTCTGACTTTATTTATCGTTTACGTTCTTGCTTGTTGGATTTACAAAAATAGAAATAATAATTATAAATGAGTAATTATTTAAAGTTGCTCATTTATTATTATATTGACTAAAGTGTAAAGGAAAAATTATGAGAAATTTCAATAATGAAGCATATGAATGTTTGACGTCTGATCTGATTGGAGATATTTTTTATACTGAAACTTCTTATAGAGGGAAAATATCTGAAGTCCGGCAGTATGCAGAGGTTATAGTCCGCAAGCTTCTGGATATAGACCCTGATGAGAAAGTTACCTTGGGAGAAAAAGAGATAAAAAACAGGATATGCGCACTGCCAAATTGCGCTTTTTTGATGAAAGCAATGAGCACGATTAAAGGGGATGGGGATAAGGCTACACATACAAGGTATTTGGCAAGAATGACGGAAGAAGAGTTTGAGACGATAATGGACAGTTTGTTTAATATGCTGGCTTTTTTGCTCATAAATTACTTTGAGGTATATGAATTTGGATCAAGAAATGATGTATTGTATTCTTTTTCTATGCTCCCCCCGATTATTAGGTATAAGGTTTTAAATTTTTTATATGAAAAAAATTCGGATAATGTAGTCATTATTGATAAGCTGGTTCTTGCAATCTTGAAGGCTTTTGATGCTGATGAAGCAAATGCCTGGATTGAGGAAAGGGAATGTGAATTAAGGCAAAAAAGTACGATGACTAAAGAAATAAAGGATAGTATCATGCAGGAATATGAGGATGACGAGAAAGAAGGAGAAGAGGTAATTGCAATATTAGAAATGATTGGTTCTCAAAATATGTATGAGCTTTGCAAAAGAAAGATTGAAATGGTAGGGAACGCAATTGAGCAAAGAGGGCCGTTATATTTGGATTTTGAGAGTGCATTGCTTGTTTATAAAGAAAACGGGATATTGGAAGGAGATGAACCAGAGATACAGGAATTTAATGATATTATGGAATTCTTATATCTTGGAAGAAAAAGAAAAAATTCAAAAAATATGCAATGAACCTTCATTTTTTATTATGAACATATTTTTTGGCTTTAGGTAAATACATCCTGTAAAAGATAATAAAGGAATAATCAATACCATATCAAGCATGGAGAAAGTGATGCAACTGTTATGAGGACATATGACAACTTTCAAAGGTATTATCAACAGCAGATGGGTAAAAACCGGCAGTGCCTTACAGAAACGCATAAAGAGAATCAGAAATTAAAAAAGAAATGGGACAAAGATGATATTGATGGTAGGGAGGATCTGCCAAGCGACTGTACATGGCTGGTGTTTGAGAATATAATGGTAGGCGCAGACCCGTTTGGAGCATGTGCAAATATAAAGGGAATTTCTTTTCACGGCTGTATTTTTGACAACTGCAGGTTATCTAACTGCATATTTACAGACTGTTTGTTCAGTGACTGCTACTTCATCAACACCGATTTTACAATGATAACTTTTGAAAATTGCACAATGGATAACTGCGATATTAGCTGGAGAGAGCTGCAACAAGAGCAGTGCGTGCTGAGGGCAAAATTTATAAACTGTAAGCTGGATAATAGCAGGATTGCTAATATTTACATAGATGCATGGTTTGAAGAATGCAACCTGACGAATGCGGTTTGGGATCATTGTGTTATAGTTGATTGTGGTGTAACGGAGTGTGAACTTGACGGCTTCGGTATAGTAAATTCCGAGAAAGTCAATATTAAGTTTTCTGACCAAAAGCTCTCGACAGTCGGTGAGAGAACCTTTATCGACTATCGTATAAAAAAGCAGAGGGTTAGGACGTTGGATGAAAGGGAGAGGAATGACTATTTAGAGCTACTGAGGGATAAAGCGACTACGTTGCATGGAGTGGCGTCTGTCTTTGAAAAAAACGGGTTGGCAAATCATGCAGGGGAATATTATTACCAAGCAAAGTGCTTGGAGTATAGGACGCTTCCCCAATGGTCGAGTGAGAAATTTGCTGACTGGATTAAGTGGGCGTTGTGCGGTTACGGGGAGCGTCCGTCACATACGTTTTTTACCATCGTGGCGTCAACCTTATTTTTCGCTGTCCTTTATTTCTTCGGCGGCATTGATGCCAATGGTTACGTGATCGATTATAGTATAGCAAAATTAGGGGATGCAGGCATTCTCCAGATCATGAGGGATTACGGACATTGCCTTTTTTTCAGTGTCACCACATTCAGCACGGTGGGGTACGGTAATTATGTACCGCTTGGGGCATACAGTTCACTGTTTGCTGCGGTACATATGCTAACAGGAGTTGGTCTATGCGCATTATGGACAGGTTGTATATTCCGCAAACTTTCTAGATAGCGCAATTTATTCCATATCAGGAGTTTAACAAAGCGCTAGAAAAGCTGATTTTTGGTATGTTTTGAAATCAAAGAGAGAGTTTTACTAAGATTACTAAGTTAATGTAATGAAAACTATTAAGATTATAGACAGGGAAGGTGTATTTATGGCATTTAAAACACGAAAGAAAGAAGATTTCTCATATTCTTCACCGCAGGAAATGTATCAAGATAATAAATTTAAGAAGATTATGGGACCTTTAGATTATCAAGCAGCTATGCTGAACTTGTATATTGAAAATGCGGATAAAAAGACAGTTGCATTAGAATTGCCAACAGGAAGTGGAAAAACATTAGTAGGACTATTGATTGGAGAATATAGACGAAGAAAGAATAAAGAAAAAGTATTGTTTTTATGCCCAACAAATCAATTAGTGCATCAGGTTGTTGAGCAGGCAAATTCAAAATATGGTTTAAGAGCAATTGCTTTTTGTGGTAAACAGAAAGATTACCTTCCGAAAGATAAAAGCAGTTTTTTGATGGCAGAGGCTATAGGAGTTACGACATATAGTTCATTTTTTGCATTGCATTCTTTTTTTGATGATGTGGATATTTTAATAATGGATGATGTGCATTCGTGTGAAGATTATATAATATCAAATTGGACTGTTCAGATTGATAACGGAAATACTGAATTTTTAGAAATAGCAGAATTGTTAAAACCTTATATTAGTGAAACAGATTACAAATATTTGTTAGAAGATGAGTATATTCCTGAGGTGGCATCATGGTGCAATATGTTACCGATGCCTTTGATAATCGAAAAACTTGATGAGCTTCAGACAATTTTACAACAAGGAATAGAAGTAGGGTCATCCAATTATTATGCATATTCAAGAATATCGGAGAATTTGCAAGAATGTAATATTTATATTGCAAATAGAAAACTTCTGATACGTCCTTGGACTGCACCAACTATGTCCTTTGAAGCTTTTGCGGGTGCAAAACAAAGAGTATTGATGTCTGCAACGCTAGGAAGAAGTGGCGAGTTAGAACGAATTACTGGTATAGAGAAAATATGTCGTTTGCCTATAGTTAACGATTGGGATAAAAAGGGATTGGGAAGAAAATTTTTTACTTTTCCTGATTTATCTTTGGGAAAAGACGAGCAAGGTAATGTAGTTATGGCACTTCAAAATTTATGTAAAAAAAGTGTTTTTCTTGTCCCGGACTCTCAATCTGCAGAGGCAATTAAGCAATTTTATGAAGAGCATATAGAAAGTACGAATGTTTTTGAAGCAAAAGATATAGAAGAGTCCAAACAATTATTTGTAGATGCACCAGAAGCAACTGTTATCTTAGCAAATCGTTTTGATGGCATAGATTTTACTGATGATGAGAGTAGATTGCTATTTATATGGAATCTTCCGAAAACAACAAATCTGCAAGAAAAATTTTTGATTACTAGAATGGGGGGATCAAAATTATATGCTGAAAGAATACGGACAAGAATAATTCAGGCTGTAGGCAGATGTTCCAGAAATCCAAGTGATTATTCTATCGTTTGTGTAATTGGAGACACAATTCAAAATGATTTGACAAAACAAGAAAAGATTAAGCAATTTGCCCCAGAATTGAGAGCTGAAATTCAATTTGGACTAGAAAATTCTGTGGATTATTCAAGTGTAGATGATGTAATAGAACAGGCTAGAGACTTTTTGAACAGAAATGAAGTATGGCAAGAAGCAGAAGAGTATATTGTTGATTTAAGAAATGGATATTGGAATGAAGAAAATAAAAAGGAAAAGCAGATAAATGACAAACTACAAGAATCAGCAATTCAGGAATTGAAATTTCAATATGCGCTATGGAAAAAGGATTATAAAACTGCATTTGAGCATGCTTGTAGTATTGTTGGTTTTTTAAATGCACCAGCATTAAACGGATACAAATGCTTTTGGAATTATATGGCAGGTTGTATGGCGTATTACTTATTTAAAAATGGGCAAGTTGAATACAAAACTGCAGGAATACAGTATTTGTCTAATGCTTTAAATGAAAACATAAGTATAAGATGGTTGTCGGGACTCCCGGACAAATTATTTTCTATTGAAAGTAAAATTGTTGAGGAAAATGATTTTTTCTTTGACTGTATTGAACGGATAGAAAATGTCTTTACATCAATACCAACGATACAAAAGTTGGAGAAAAGAATCAAGGGTATTTTAGATAATTTAAATTCACTAGATGGGAAGGCGTTTGAAAGAGGACACAAAGAATTAGGTGACTTGTTGGGATTTATTTCAGAAAATCCTAATAGTACTGGAGCACCTGATCCATACTGGATAATTAATGAAAATAATATTGTTGTCTCTGAAGACAAAATTTATGAGGAAAAAGGTCAGGTAAAAGGTGTTCCAATATCTGATGTTAGTGAAGCAGGAAGGCATCAAACATGGATTGTAGAGCATGAGAAAAGAATATCCAAAGGTGCTAATGTTTATACTGTTCTGATTACCAATTCGACAAGCATCGATGATGATGCTCGTATATATGCTGGTAATATATATTATGTGCATAGAGAGGAGTATGTTAGTTGGGCGGTTAAAGCACTTACAGTCATTCGTGGCGTGTGGAATATGTTTATAGATGAGGGTGAGATGGAATGGAGGGAATCAGTTCATCAAGAATTCATAAAAGCAAGCATAACACCTAAAGATTATTTAAATTTTGTTTGTAAACGATATCTTAAAGATATAGAGTAAGATTGTAAAGCCGAGGAATAAATCCCCGGCTTTACTTTTGCCCATGATTCGGAGCAGAGTTGCGAATATGATTATTGTTGAGGAAAACGCAGAGAAACCCGCAGATGGTAGATTGAAAAAGTTGAGAAATTCTTGAGATTTATATGAGATAATATGTTTTTACGAAGGGAGGTGCCTGAATGAATGAAAAAATCTTGATCGTAGATGACGAAAAAGGCGTTGTAGATATGCTAAAAAGCTATTTTGAAATGCAGACATATCAGGTTTACACTGCTTTTAATGGCACAGATGCATTAAAGCAAGCAGTTCATAATCCTGATATTGTTTTACTGGATATAAATATGCCGGATATGGACGGATTGATCGTTTGCGAGAAAATTCGTAACTATATTTCCTGCCCTATTCTATTTCTCACAGCGCGTATTGAAACTGTTGATAAGATTAAAGGCTTTCAAGTTGGGGCAGATGATTATATTGTTAAGCCCTTTGATATAGATGAATTAGGTGCGAGGGTGGCTGCACATTTGCGGCGCGAAAGCCGGAAACAGGAGCAAAATGTTTTTCGTTTTTTCCCCGATATGGTTATTGATTACTCAAAACGCGAGGTTACAATGAAAAACCAGATAATCCCACTAACCCGGAAAGAATTTGATATAGTGGAGCTGCTATCTATTAACGACGGACAAGTCTTTGACCGCGAACGTATTTATGAGATTGTTTGGGGCATAGATGGTGATGGCAACAGCGATACGGTCATGGAGCATATCAGGAAAATACGAAGCAAATTAGCTGCTGTGTCACTTCATAGCTATATAGAAACAGTTTGGGGGGTAGGCTATAAATGGAATGGATAAAGCGCATGAGTTTAAAAAAATCCTTGTTCACCATGGCGCTCATTAGCCTTGCAATAGCCGCCTTACTTTCTGCAATCCCATTTTTGCTGGGGATGGAATTAAGCACACGACTATTTCCATATGGCGAGGCAATATTCATAGACGGCAGTTATGCTATAACAGAGAATGTTGCTTCGGCGCCTCAGACTGGAAGCATTGATGCTTTGTTGATTATCCTGCAAGTTATTTTACCTATCTTGTTCTTTGTGATTGCTCTCCTTGCGACTGTTTTCTTGTTCTATCGCTGGAAATTGAAAGAACCGTTAAAAATCCTTATGGACGGGGCAAACCATATCATAGAAAACGATTTGGATTTTACAATCGAGGTACAGTCAACCGATGAGTTGGGCCAGCTCTGTACTGCATTTGAAACTATGCGGCAAACACTTTTAAAGAGCAATCGGGAATTGTGGCGGCAGGCGGAAGAACGGAAGCGGCTCAATGCGGCATTTTCGCATGATCTGAGAAATCCGATTACTGTTCTGAAAGGATCTATAGAAATGGCGAAGAAATGCGTGGTAAGCGAAACAGAAAAAACAGACCAGCTTCTTGAAAATCTAACACGCATAAAAACCTACACAGGACGAATCGAGCGATATGTAGAAGCCATGAGTAATGTTGGTCGATTAGAACAAATACAGATTGAAAGAGTATCTACTGACTCAGGAATTTTGGCTCATGAATTAGAAAATGCAATGCGTTTTGTTGTAGTGGACAGTGGAAAACAGCTTTCATTCAGCAGCACAGACACCGTTGGGAAGATTCATGTAGATAAGAATGCGTTATTTCAGATAACAGAAAATCTTATATCTAATGCAATCCGATTTGCTATACAGAAAATTTCGGTTAATCTGTCCTATGCAGACGATATGTTGATACTTGAAGTGGTAGATGATGGCAGTGGCTTTCCTGTGGCACTTTTGAAAAATGGAATACAGCCTTTTCAAAAAGGTAATGAGGACGCAGAGCATTTTGGCATGGGGCTGTATATCTGTGATCTCCTTTGCCGAAAGCATGGTGGATGTGTGGAAATCATAAATTGTGAACAAGGCGCATCGGTCAGTGCAATTTTGAAAATTTCATAAATCTTGAGCGTTTCTTGAGATTTATTCGTTACACTCTTCTTATCATAGAGATTAAGGAGAGTGTTTTTTATGGACATTAACGTCAAAGACATTTCAAAAGTTTATGGTGCGGGTGAAAATAAAGTTGTCGCACTGAATCACGCCACGATAACAATCAACGAAGGCGATTTTATTTCTATCATGGGACCGTCTGGCAGCGGAAAAAGTACCTTGCTTCACATCATCAGCGGTTTAGACGCCCCTACTTCCGGACAGGTACTATATGGAGATACGGACATTCACAATGGGAACGATAAGGAATTGTCTGCTTTCCGCCGTCAAAAAATCGGCTTTATCTTTCAGCAGTTTAATCTGCTCCCGGTACTTTCTGCGCAGGAGAATATCATCATGCCGCTGCTTTTGGATAAGCAGCAGCCCAACGAAGCCTACTTGCATGAGATTACAAGGTTTTTAGGGATTGATACCAGATTGACCCACTTGCCACATCAGCTTTCCGGAGGTCAACAGCAGCGAGTCGCTATTGCCCGCGCACTGATCGCGAAGCCGGATATTATTTTTGCAGACGAGCCAACTGGTAATCTTGACAGTAATAGCGGTGGTGAAGTGATGAAAATGCTCTGTGATCTGCGAGCAAAAATGAACAAAACCCTTGTTATCATCACACATGATCCGCGTATTGCAGAAATGGCAACCCGCCGTTTTACTATCGTTGACGGTGTTCTTTCGGAGGTGACAGCGAAATGAAATCATATCTGACCCTTGCATGGAAAGAGTTAAAAGCGCAGAAGGTGACAGCAATTCTTGTTTTGATTGCTGTTATCATGTCCACAATTATGACAACTGTAATCGGTCAATCCATTGGTGTTTTACAGTCAATGCGAATTGAGCAGGCTACAAGTCTTAACGGAAACCGTTATGCAACTTTTCATCAATTAACTGCAGAACAAGCGGCAAAGCTATATGAGGATGACCGCCTTTATGATGTTTGCGATATTTTGAATGTTGGAGATATGCCGCTTGGAAACAGCAGCTTAACGCTTTATTTGAGGGAATATCACGGTGAGACCAACTCATGGTTTTCAGAGATTGGAACGGTACAGGAAGGGAGTTTGCCAAAAAAGGAAAATGAAATTGCGCTGCCAGAGGGGGCACTGAACTATCTTGGTCTAAACGCTTCTGTTGGTGATACGATTTCACTTGATCTTACTGCACGCATAATGGATGGCTCTATACCGTCCTATGGATATTCTGCCGATTTCATCTTAACTGCTGTCTTAAAGGACAGCTATTTAGGTTACTCTACGGGAATTGTTGATGGCGTGGTTGGTAATGGGACAGCAGAAAAGCTCTTGCCAGATGAATACTTGCGTTACTCAACCGATTTTAAGACACATAGTAAAACAGATTTTCAAAAAACCATAGATGATCTCTCTGGTAAATTGGACTTGGACGAGTTTTATATCCAGTATAACTGGGTATTACTTGACGCACTTGATATTTCATATAACGGCGAGGGAAGTTCTAATACGGGAAGTGGTTTTCCGTTTATGGCTTTTGCCTGCGTGCTTGTAGGCGCACTGGTGTTATTTGCAGCGGGCTTGGTCATTTATAACATTCTGAAAATATCCATTACGAAGCGGATCAAAGAATATGGCACGCTCCGTGCCATGGGTGGAGAACGGGGACAAATCTATCGCCTTGTTTCTCTGCAACTGCTCATTCTATGTGGGATTGGTATTCCATTTGGGCTATTGTTAGGCACTCTTTCTGCTAAAGGCGTGTTGATTGCGTCTACGGGGATTTTAAGTCCAGATCTGTTTATGGTAAATAGCACTGAAGAATTGAATGCGGCAATTAACTCTGCAAGTACCGGTAACATATCATTTCTGCTAATTAGTGTTGCAATAACACTAATTTTTGCCATGGTCGCTGCTTTCCCTGCGGCACGGTATGCGTCGCAGGCATCTCCGACTGTTGCTATGTCTGGGAAAACAGTAAAAATCAAGCGGAGAATAAAGAAAAACAAAAAAGTCCGCAACTTTGAAGCCTATTATGCACGGCTCAATTTGAAGCGTGGACGTGGCAGAACAATTATAACGATTTTATCCTTGGTTATAAGCATTACAGTTTTTGTTGCGCTGCAAAGTTTTACGGGATTGCTTGATGCCAGCGCCAGTATGAGGGATAACCATACTGGAGATTATGCCGTTGCAAACACGGCAATAGGAATAAGCGAAGAAGCCACCAATGCTATGCGGGAAAATGATCTGGTAGAAAGCCTATCAACAACTAAATTATCTATTTATATGGACATAGATGAAGATAACTTTGGCAATAGTGTACCTGTTCACCCTCTGAACAAGGCACCCTTTAATACAGATCTTATTGTCCAGTCCCACGAAACACTGCAAATAGCCAGTTTAGATGAAGCACGCCTGCTTTCGTGTGTTCCTGATTTATCAGAGCAGGATAAGTCCGATTTGCTTGCTGGCACAGCTTGCCTTGTCAAAAATCCGATACAGTTCTCTATTGGCAATGAAGAAGTGTCACATACCACCATTAATCTTAGTGATATGATTACCTTTAATGGCGTTCAAATGCGTGTGGTTGGAATAGCGGACTACCCCGTTATGATCAATAATGCTGGCTATACGAATGGAGTGCAGGTTATCGTAGCAGACAGCGTTTACAACTCCATTGTCGGCAACAATAACTTTTCAGAAATCTATCCAATACTGAAAGAAAGTGCCGATGCGGAGGCTTTTGAAAGTTGGATTGATGATTGGTGTGCAGATAATCCGGGTACGCATTGGCTTTCTTACCGTATGTCTGACGCGCAGATGGAAGAGAGCTTTGAGCAAATTCAGATGTTATGCGGGGCTTTGATTATCTTTATCGGCATTATTGGCGTTCTCAATATCATCAATACGGTTTACAGCAATATTCATACCCGCGTTTCTGAAATTGGTATGCAAAGAGCGATTGGCATGAGCGCAAAGAGCTTGTATAGAACTTTCCTATGGGAAGGAGCGTACTACGGTATTTTTGCGTCTGTCATTGGTGCAATAGCTGGATATATCTGTGCCGTATTTGTGGGAGCAGCAGATACAGGCAGTCTTCAGCTTGTCGAAATCCCAGTATTAACAATTAGTGAAGCTGCCATTGTTTCTATTGTAGCCTGTCTAATTGCAACTGCAATACCTTTGCGCACGATTGCAAAAATGAATATCGTTGAGTCGATTGAAACGATTGAGTGAAATGGAGGTTTGAACATGAAAATTTTAATTGTTGGTTTTTGTAGTGTTTAAAAATCATAAATCTTGAGCGTTTCTTGAGATTTGACCTTTATACTCTCCTTATTCCCGGATAAGGGGAGTTTTTATGTAGATTGGAGAATATGATGAAAACGAAACGAAAGAAACATAAATATTGGATACGAGAAATCAACAAAATCAACAGCATATTACACACATTAAGGTGTATCGGAATGAGGTATAAATACTTCAATGCGATACACCTTTATTAATGTCGAATTTTGACCATTTCAAGATTCAGATTATTGCTTCATATAGGGCTGTTTTGACAGCATGGCTTTCTGCGTATCCCACACTTTTTTCATCAGCTCTTTTACTTCCTTTACATCGGCTGCATAGACATTGCCTGTGGCGTTCATACGCTTGGCAATCTGGTTTAAGTTATTACCGATTTTTTCGAGCGAAGCGTTGTATTCCCGAAGCTCCGAATAGTCAATGTCATAGACATAGCCGTACAAAATCTGATGACGCAGGAAAGATGATTTATCCCTCATGCCGGACGCTTTGACTTTCTGTTCCAGTATGTACTGCTCATCATCGCTTAGATATATTTTCAACTCGTTTTTGCGTT
>JAFLRM010000061.1 GCA_022511465.1 Acetatifactor sp.
TCAAGCGGTTAAGACGCCGCCCTCTCACGGCGGAAACAGGGGTTCGATTCCCCTATCAGCTGTTGACTATTTTGAAAAGAATAGCCCAACCCTGGAAGATGCTGAAAGTCACATGACTTCAGCATTTTTTATGCACAGAAAAAAAGACTCATCAAAATTTTATAAAAAAACTTGCGCCCCAACTTTTTTTGGTGTATAGTGGTTCACGATTCATCTGAATAATATATGGAAGCTTTCCGGTATAGAATACATTGTAACGGTGAAGAACAAGTTCTGCTGACTTACCGATCCTTCAGAAAATAGACAACACAAGGGGAGAGACCAATGGCGAAATATCTGGTAATCGTGGAGTCACCGGCAAAGGTGAAAACGATCAAAAAGTTTTTAGGATCCAACTATGAAGTTGCTGCGAGCAACGGGCATGTGCGCGATATGCCCAAAAGCCAATTCGGCATTGACGTGGAGCATGACTATGAGCCCAAATACATCACCATCCGCGGCAAGGGTGACATTCTTGCCAACCTGCGCAAGGAAGTCAAAAAGGCGGAGAAAATTTACCTAGCAACCGACCCTGACCGGGAAGGTGAAGCGATCTCATGGCACCTGTATCATGCCCTGAGGCTGGAAAACAAGAAAGTCTACCGTATCACTTTCAACGAGATCACTAAGACAGCGGTGAAAGAGTCCCTAAAGAATGCCAGAGAGATCGATATGAATCTGGTGGATGCCCAGCAGGCAAGGCGTGTGCTGGACCGCATGGTGGGCTATCGCATCTCACCGCTTCTCTGGGCAAAGATCAAGAGGGGCTTAAGTGCAGGGAGAGTGCAGTCGGTGGCGCTTCGCATCATCTGTGACAGAGAGGATGAGATCAGCAACTTCATTCCGGAGGAGTATTGGTCCCTGGATGTTAATTTGAAGGCAAACGGCGAGAAAAAGCCTATCACAGCAAAATATTATGGAACCACCACAAAAAAGGTGATGATCACCCACAAGGAGCAGATGGATGAGCTGCTTAAATCTTTGAAGGGAGCATCCTACCGCGTGACAGAGATGAAAAAGGGCGAGAGGCAGAAGAAGCCGCCACTTCCTTTCACCACCTCCACTCTGCAGCAGGAGGCCAGCAAAGTGCTTAACTTCTCCACCCAGAAGACCATGCGTCTGGCCCAGCAGCTCTACGAGGGCGTGGACATCAAGGGTGAGGGCACAGTGGGTCTGATCACCTACCTGCGTACCGACTCCACTCGTGTCTCCGAGGAAGCTGAGGCGATGGCGAGGGAATTTATCAACTCCAACTATGGTCCGGAGTATGAGGCCAAAGACACGGCGGAGAAAAAGGGAAAGCAGAAGATACAGGATGCTCACGAGGCGATCCGCCCTACAGATGTAGACCGTATTCCGGCGGAGGTTAAGGAGCAGCTTCCCAGGGATCTGTTCCGCTTGTACCAGCTGGTGTGGAAACGTTTTGTGGCAAGTCGGATGAGTCCGGCCAGATACGAGACCACCTCCGTGAAGATTCAGGCGGGAGAACAAATATTTACTATGGCGGCTTCCCGGATGATGTTTGACGGTTTTATGAGTGTTTACATCGCCGAGGAGGACAGGGAGGAAGAAAATGTACTCTCGGGAGAACTGAGCGCGGGCAGTGAGTTGGAGTTTACATCTTTTGATCCAAAGCAGCACTTTACCCAGCCGCCGGCACATTACACGGAGGCGTCTTTAGTGCGTGCGCTGGAGGAACTGGGGATCGGACGTCCCAGTACCTATGCCCCCACCATTACCACCATCCTTGCCAGACGATATGTGGCAAAAGAGAACAAGAATCTGTATGTGACGGAGCTGGGCGAGGTGGTAAACCATATAATGAAAGATGCATTTCCCAGCATTGTGGATGTGAACTTTACCGCCAACATGGAAGCTCTTCTGGATGGCGTGGAGGAAGGAAATGTCCGCTGGAAGACCATAGTGTCCAATTTCTATCCGGATCTGGACGAAGCGGTGAAGAGTGCGGAGGAGGATCTGGCAAAGGTGACCATAGCGGACGAGGTGTCTGACGAAGTGTGCGACCTGTGTGGCAGACAGATGGTGATCAAGTACGGCCCCCACGGACGTTTTCTTGCGTGTCCCGGCTTCCCGGATTGCCGTAATACCAAGCCATACTATGAGAAAACTGGTGTAAATTGTCCCAGATGCGGTAAAGATATCGTCATTAAAATGACCAGAAAGGGTCGGAGATACTTTGGCTGTGTCGGCTATCCTGAGTGCGAATTTATGACATGGCAGAAGCCGGCAGGCGTGGACTGTCCCAGATGTGGTGCGCCGCTTTTGGAGAAGGGAAACAGACTCGTCTGCTCAAACGAGCAGTGCGGATATGTGGAAAGTAAAAAGGAGATTGTGAAACAGTAAACACAAATTGCTGTACAGATGTTCGAATATGCGTCCTAGTGTCAGAATTTTCTAATAAATTAGAGAAAATACAAAAAAAACGACAGATTTGACATTGTAATCTGATTTTATTTGTGATAAAATAACTATGTTTACAGGAGATAATGCTCCAGAGGTTGTTTTAGAAACGGAGGGACGGATATGAGCAGCGTGCAGCTGTTGGATAAGACGAGGAAGATCGAGAAGCTTCTCCACAACAACAATTCCAGCAAGGTAGTGTTCAATGACATTTGTAAGGTCATGCGTGAGATCCTGAATTCCAACGTTTTGGTCATCAGCAGAAAGGGCAAGGTCTTGGGAATTGGCAAACTGGACGGCATCGAGACGATCACGGAGCTGATCGACGAGAATGTAGGCGGCTTTATTGACAACATGCTGAATGAGCGTCTGCTGGGAGTGCTCTCCACCAAGGAGAACGTCAATCTGGAGACGCTGGGTTTTGAGACCATCGACACGAGAAAGTTTCAGGCGGTCATCACCCCCATCGAGATTGCCGGGGAGCGCTTGGGAACACTGTTTATCTACAAATGCAACGAACAGTACGATATCGACGATATTATCCTCTGTGAGTATGGCAGCACGGTGGTGGGACTGGAGATGCTTCGTGCAGTCAACGAGGAGAGCGCGGAGGAGAGTCGTAAGGTGGCGGTGGTAAAATCGGCCATCAGCACCTTGTCTTTCTCAGAGATGGAAGCCATCACTCACATATTTGACGAGTTGAACGGCATGGAAGGGATCCTGGTGGCCAGCAAGATTGCAGATCGTGTGGGGATCACCCGCTCCGTGATCGTCAATGCACTGCGCAAATTTGAGAGCGCCGGCGTTATCGAGTCACGTTCGTCGGGCATGAAGGGCACTTATATCAAGGTGTTGAACGATGTGGTGTTCGACGAGATCGAGGAACTGAAACGACAAAACAGCAAATAATGGAAATCTGTGTAGAAAATTGCAGAGTACATGAAACCCGTAAAAGCAAGGAAGCAAGGGCTAAAAAAGGATTTATTGGCACGGTTCAATAGATCCTTTTTAATTTTTTTAAAGAAAAAAGCGAAAATAAGGTTGCCTTTTTGGTGAAATAATTTATAATAAAATAGTATTGTTGCGTGAGGAAGGAGGACTTATCATATGATCAACACGAATGCATTTGACTACATAAACCTGTTGGATAAGGCGGCTGACGCTGCATGGCTTCGCCATGAAGCTATCTCCAACAACATTTCCAACGTGGACACGCCGGGTTATAAGCGGCAGGATGTGGCGTTTGCGTCCTATCTGGAGAGAGAATTGTCGAGCGATCGTCATCTGTCCATAGATGAGAGGGTGCATAATCTCGACCTGAAAAAGCTGAACGGGCAGGTATACATCGACTATGCAAACTATACCTACCGTCTGGACGGCAATAACGTGGATCCCGAGAACGAGAATGTATACATGGCAGAGAACCAGTTGAAGTATCAGGGACTGATGAACTGCATCTCGCAGGAGTTCCAGAATCTGCAGTCAGTTATGAAGTAGATCCGCCATTTATATGACTTTGAGAAAGGATGAATGATCATGAGTATGTTTTCCGCTTTCAACATTAACGCGTCCGGCCTGACCTCACAAAGATACCGCATGGATGTCATCGCTGAGAATGTGGCCAACGCCAATACGACCCGCACCGAAGACGGGACTCCTTATCGCCGCAAGATCGTGACCTTCCAGACCAAGGGACAGTACCAGCCCTTCAGTCAGGTGTTTGGCAGGAGCATCGAAACTTACGTTGGACAGGGCGTGAGAGTCTCCCGCGTGTATGAGGACACCGAGACCGAGATGAATATGGTTTACGATCCTTCCCACCCGGATGCGGATGAGAACGGTTATGTGACTTATCCCAACGTCAACATCATTCAGGAGATGACAGATTTGATCGATGCGAGCCGCGCCTATGAGGCCAACTCAACTGCCTTCAGCGCCAGCAAGTCGATGGCGCTTCAGGGACTTGAACTTGGGAAGTAAGGTATTCAGAAGAGGATAGGAGAGAAAAGACATGGATTTAGCAGCGATCAGTGCGTTGAACGGGTTGCCTCTGGGCAGTATCAGTGACGTCTCCACTCTGACAGGCACTCTGTCCGAGAAGAAGAGCACCGATACCGTGGATGGCACCCTGTTTGATGCGATCTTAAACACGGCCATTGAAAATATTAACACCACCAACGGCTATCTGTCCGACGCGGAGAACGAGGAGATTCGTTTTATGCTGGGCGAGACGGAGAGCACCCATGACCTGACCATTGCTCTGCAGAAGGCATCTACAGCACTACAGTACACCGTGGCGATCAGGGACAGAGTGATGGATGCCTACAAAGAGATCATGCAGATGCAGATTTAAGAGGGCAGAAACCTTTGAAGACTAAAGGAATCAGGAGAAAACTATCATGGTAGATAGGTTGAAAGAGATACTTGCCCGGGTGCAGGCATGGTGGAACAAGTTTACCGCCAGACAGAAGAGCATACTTATCGGTATCGTGGCAGCTGTAGTTCTCGCCTTTGCAATTATTATATATGTTGTGTCGAGACCGGATTACACCAGACTGATCATCTGTGAGAGCGCCACTCAGGCCTCGGAGGTCACCAGTATTCTGGACGGAGCAGGGATTAAATACGAGTTGAATCGGGACGGACTCCAGATCGATGTGCAGACTAAGGATCTGGCGCGGGCCAATATTGCGATGGGTTCCGCGGGCTATGTGCCGGAGGGCTACAGCTATGACTCCATTATGACGGGAGGCCTGACCTCCACGGCCACCGATGCCAACAGACGTTATAAAGAGCTTTTGGAGGCAAAGTTTTCCAGCGACCTTGCATCATTAGAAAATGTTTCTGCGGCAACGGTTCGTTTAAATATTCCGGAACAGGACGGTACGATCTTAAGACAGCAGCTGGAGTCCTCCGCTTCTGTGACACTTACGGTGGATCGTTCCTTCACATCAGTTCACGCCACCAACGTGGCAAGGATGATCGCCACTGCACTGGGAAATGACACTACGTCGAACATCACTATCGTGGATCAGAATGGCAATATGTTGTTCACCGGCGGAGACGATTACAACCAGTCGGGGCTTGCAGAGACCATTCAGGAACTGCAGAATCAGGCTGAGGAGATGGTGGCCAACCGTGTCAAGGACGTCCTCTATGGGACGAATCAGTACAACGATGTGCGAGTGACCATCCACCTTCCGGTGGATTACGGCAATTATGAGAAGACGATAAAGGAATACTGGCTCGCCGAGGGCAGGGAGCAAGGACCTCTGGCCCACGAGGAGTACTTCGAGGGCAACACAACCAACGGTGTGGAGGGAGATCCCGGCACCACCTCCAATGACAACGATGCTTTGGAGACTAATGTGTGGAAGGAGGGCAGCGACGGCACTACCCACAGCATGGAGTTCGAGAGGGACTATCTTCCCAGTGAGACTATCACCCATATCCTTACGGACTCGGGTACGATCAACTACAACGATGCTTCCATCGGTGTGTCGGCGGTTCAGTACCGCTACATATACGAGGCGGATGTGAGGGCACGGGGGCTTCTGGAGGACTCCGGACTCACGTGGGAGGAATATAAATACCAGAACAGCGATGATGTAAAGCTGGAGGTGGACGAGGACTTTTTAAGGCTGGTTGCCAACGCCTCGGGTGTTCCCGTGGGTTCTGTTACCATTGTGGCGTACGCTACCCCCATCTTTGTCGACGAGGAGGGCTTCTCCATAAGCGCCACTACTGTCGGCAGCGTGTTCTTATTTATTTTGATCATCGCCCTGTTGGCGTTCGTAGTGCTCAGGAGCATGCTCATAAAGCGCGCTGTCGAAGAGGAGGAAGAAGAGGAACTCTCCGTGGAGGGACTGTTGCAGTCCGTTCCGGAGCAGGAACTGGAGGAAATCGACGTGGAGACCAAGTCCGAGGCTCGAAAGATTGTGGAGAAGTTTGTAGACGAGAATCCGGAGTCTGCCGCTGCGCTTTTGCGTAACTGGCTGAACGAGGATTGGGCTTAACATAGGAGGGATTACATATGGCAAAGTCGGAGAATGGGCTTTCCGGTCTGCAGAAGTCAGCAATCCTGTTGATCGTGCTGGGACCGGAGCGGTCATCCGGTTTATTTAAGCATTTGAAGGAGGATGAGATTGAGGAGCTTACTCTCGAGATCGCTAACACCAGAAGTGTCACCCCTCAAATGAAGGAAGATATCATCAATGAATTCTATGAGGTGTGTCTGGCGCAGCAGTATATCGCAGAAGGCGGTATCGGCTACGCAAGAGAACTGTTGGAGAAAGCTCTGGGCAACGAGAAGGCTATGGATGTGATCGGCAAGCTGACCGCATCCCTGCAGGTAAAACCGTTCGAATTTGTGCGCAAGACCGATGCGACCCAGCTGATCAACTTCATTCAGGATGAGCATCCTCAGACGATCGCTCTGATCCTGTCCTATCTGGCTCCCGGACAGGCGGCGCAGATCATATCGGCCCTGCCTCCCGACAGACAGGCGGATGTGGCAAAGCGTATCGCCGTTATGGATCGCACCAGCCCCGACGTGATCAAGGAGGTGGAGAAGGTGCTGGAGTCCAAGCTGGCAAGTCTGGTAAATCAGGACTACACCATTATCGGCGGTGTAGATTCTGTAGTAGAGATTTTGAATACCGTGGATCGCGGCACGGAGAAACATATCATGGAAACTCTGGAGATCGAGGAACCCGAGTTGGCCGACGAGATTCGCAAGAAGATGTTCGTGTTCGAGGACGTGCTGCTTCTGGACGACAGAGCTATTCAGCGTGTGCTGCGTGACGTGGACAACAACGATCTGGCGATCGCGCTGAAGGGTGCCAACGAACAGGTTCAGAATGCGATCTTCAACAACCTGTCCAAGCGTCTTGCTGTCATGATCAAGGAGGACATGGAATTCATGGGTCCTGTCCGCATGAAGGACGTGGAGGAAGCTCAGCAGAAGATTGTAAACATCATCCGAAAGCTGGAGGATGCGGGTGAGATCGTTATTTCCAGAGGCGGAGGTGACGAGATTGTTGTCTAGGCCAAATCTGTTAAAGGGATACTTTATGAATGTTAAAGAGGACGACAAGAGAGTCCTCCATTCAAACGAATTGATAGAAGAGCGCATGGCCGAGTGGAAAGTCCAGAGGGCGGCGCAGCAGTCTGAGGACGGCTTTACCGCAGGACTTTCTGCGGAGACGCTGGAGTTGGACAGCATGGCTGCCGATCAGGATGAGGAGGGAGTTCTCCGGAGCAATATCATCAAGGCTGCCACCGAGGAACTCGAGGAGCTTGAGGCGCGCAAAGCTCAGGCCGCCGAAGAGGCAGAGAACATTCTTGTGGATGCCAGGGCGCAGGCGGAGGCCATTTTAGCGGACGCGCAGGCCCAAGCCCTGGAGGAGAAGGAACAGGTGATTGCGCAGGCCAGAGAACAGGGCCATCAGGAGGGATATCAGGATGGCTATCAGAACGGTTATCAGGAGGGGCAGCAGAAAGCTGAGCAAGAGGCCGACACGGTGATGCGACAGCTGGAGCAGAGGGAACAGGAGCTGGAGAGCACCTACGAACAGCGATTTAACGAGTTGGAACCTAAGTTTATTGACACGCTCACCGGTATCTATGAGCACATTTTCCATGTGGAGCTTCACTCTTACCGGGAGATCTTGGTGTATCTGATCTCCAACACGATGCGAAAAATAGAGAGCGGACAAGGGATCCTTGTGCATGTGAGCAAGGAGGATTACCCCTATGTGAGCATGCAGAAGAAGCAGATTGCCGGGAGTACCGCATCTCCCAACTCTACGGTGGAGATCGTGGAGGACGTGACACTCGCCAAGAACGAATGTCTGATCGAGACAGAAGGCGGGATCTTTGACTGTGGCCTGGGGACGCAGCTTGCGGAGCTTGGCCAGAAGCTGAGACTTCTCTCTTATGAGAGATAAGACATGAGAGATAAGGCAAAGCGATCAATGAGACAGACAGGTGGATGAATTGAACACTGCAGCGATTCATTTTCAAAAATATAATAATGTGATCGAGGACACATTTTACCGAAAGCTGGGTAAGGTGGTCAATGTCGTGGGACTGACTATTGAGTCTGCAGGGCCGGATGCCAAGTTGGGGGATCTGTGCAGGATCCTGCCGGACGGAGAGGAACCTATCATGGCTGAGGTGGTAGGCTTCAGAGACAAAAAGACTCTGCTGATGCCTTACGATGTGGTAGACGGCATCGGGCTGGGCTGCATGGTGGAAAATACCGGTTATCCTCTGCGGGTGACCGTGAGTGATAAGTTGCTCGGCAAGGCTTTGGATGGTCTCGGCAGACCGGTGGACGGCACCCTTATCGAGGGGGCAACCTACCCCGTGGATGCGCCGCCGCCAGATCCTATGAGCCGTGCCATTATCGATCAGGTTCTGCCGCTTGGTGTGAAGGCGGTGGACGGACTGATCACAGTGGGCAAGGGTCAGCGTATCGGTATCTTTGCCGGTTCCGGCGTTGGGAAATCCACATTGTTAGGAATGTTTGCCCGCAACACAAAAGCCGATATTAACGTGATCGCTCTGATCGGAGAGCGGGGCAGAGAGGTGCGGGAATTTATAGAGAGAGATTTGGGCGAGGAAGGCATGAAACGATCTGTGGTCGTAGTGGCTACCTCCGACAGGCCGGCCTTAGAGCGAAAGATGGCAGCCAAGACTGCCACCGCTATCGCAGAGTATTTCCGCGATCAGGGCAGGGACGTGCTTTTGATGATGGATTCCCTGACGCGTTTCTCCATGGCGCAGCGAGAGATCGGCCTGGCCAGTGGGGAACCTCCTGTGACGAGAGGATATCCTCCCAGTGTGTACTCTGAGATGCCCAAGTTGTTGGAGCGTGCAGGCTGCGCCTCCGTTGGCTCCATTACAGGGCTCTACACGGTGCTGGTGGACGGTGACGATTTTAATGAGCCTATAACGGACACCGCCAGAAGCATTCTGGATGGGCATATCATGTTGGATCGCAAGTTGGGACACAAGAACCATTATCCGGCGATTGATATTTTGCAGAGTATCTCCAGATGTATGAGCCAGATAGCAGAGAAGGAGCACAAGCAGACTGCCAACAGGTTAAAGACTGTGCTTGCCACCTACAACGAGGCGGAAGATCTGATCAACATCGGCGCATACAAGAGTGGCAGCAACCCTTCTATTGACTACGCTATCTCTAAGATTGATGCGGTGAATGCTTTTTTGTGTCAGGAGACGGATGAAAAATTCGATTTTGAGGAGAGCGTGGAACTGCTGGGGGCTCTTTTTCAGGAGTAGGATGAGGAAAGATGGCTAGATTCCACTATTCTTTACAGAGTATCTTGGATATCAAAATGAAGATGGAGACGCAGGCCAGACAGGAATTCTCCGTAGCCAGAAATGCATTGGACGAGGAGGAGGAGAAGCTTGGCGCGCTGAAAGACAGGAAAGGTTTGTATGAGGCCGAGTCCGAAGAGCTGCGCAAGGGCACCTTGGACTTCCTTGCGATGGAGGAAAACAGACGGTCGGTTCTGGTCATGGAGAACTTTATAGACACGCAGACCGAGGAGGTTCACAGGGCGGAGAAAAAGCTTGAGAGGGCAAGAATAGCGCTTACAAATGTGATGATGGAGCGCAAGACTCATGAGACCCTCAAGGAGAAAGCCTTTGAGAATTTCCTTTTGGAAGAGAATCGTGCGGAGATCAAGATAGTGGATGAGCTTACAAGCTACACCTACGGTCAAAAGAAAGCAGAGAAAGCATAGGCAGGTGATAGAAAGTGGCAAAGGATAGAACTTCGGAAGAAATCGCAACTGAAAACGAGATAAAAAAATTAAAGGATGAGAAGCAGCAGCTAAAAAAAGATCAAAAAGCACAGAAAAAGGAAGCGAAACGGCGCGCTAAGGAGATCGCAAAGCAGGAGGAAGAGCTGGAGGGCGAGAGCAACGGTCTGGTGACTTTCCTTGCGACCATTGTCATTGTGGCGCTGTGGATCGCTGTGATCTGCATCGTGGTGAAGATGGATGTCGGCGGTTTCGGCAGCACGGTGCTGGCGCCTGTCCTCGGAGATGTGCCGGTGGTGAACAAGATACTGCCCGCCGGATCTGTGACCCAGACTGCCAGTCCGGGCAGCTACGGCGGCTATTCAAGCCTTCAGGATGCGGTGGATCAGATCAGGAGTCTGGAGCTGCAGCTGGAGCAAGCCCGCAATGACTCCGCAGCCAAGGACGAACGATTGACATTGCTTCAGGAAGAAGTGGCCCGACTCAAGGAGTTTGAGAATATGCAGGTGGAGTTTGACCGCATACGGAACGAGTTTTACGAGGAAGTGATCTATGCTGAGAAAGGTCCCGGGCCCGAGGAATATCAGAAATATTACGAGACTATGAATCCGACTATGGCGGAGTATGTGTATAGACAAGTGGTGTCAGATCTGCAGGAGAGTGCGGAGATACAGGATTATGCGTCGTCGTTCTCCTCCATGGACGCTGCTTCGGCGGCGAAGATCATGGAGCAGATGCCTAATGATCTGAAACTGTGTGCCCGTATATTAAGGGTATTGGGCGCTGAACAGAGAGGCAAGATCCTGGCGGCAATGAGTCCGGAGTTTGCGGCGAAGGTCGTTAAAATTATGGATCCTCAGTCTTAAATTTGGGAGCGCTTTTACCGATATAACTAATGTAACTGTTTAGGAGAGTGTTGGACAGTTACCAAATGTACTATGATAACAGAAGAAAGGAGGAATGGGATGACCAGTACAGCAGTAAAGGGCGTGGGCAATATCCTGAACAGCCTTACGACCACTGTGACCAGTCAGCCGGTGGGAGCGGCAAGCACTGTGAGCTTCCAGAGTATTTGGAACGATCAGGCAGGCAAAAGCGACACTCCCCAAAATTTCACGGCGGAGCAAAATACCGCAAAAGAGCAGCCGGTCAGGGCCGGAGAGTCTCTACAGTCCAAGAATGTCAGGAAGGTAGAGGATAAGCAGGAGAAGCCGGTGGAAGAACAGGTTCAGCTGGACGAGGGAGATCAGGAGGAGAAGCTGAAAATAGCGATGGAAGTGCTCGGGACAGCGGCCTTAAATCTGGTGGAACAGATTGCGGATACCCTTGGACTCAGTGAGACCGAGGTAGAGGATCTGCTTACACAGCTTGACTTAGAACCTGTTGACTTGTTGGATCCGGAGAACCTGAGCGATTTCCTTTTGGCGGCAGGCGGTGCGGAGGACTCACTTTCTCTGCTCACCGACGAAGAACTCTACGTGGACTTCAAATTGCTGATGGGCGAGCTTGAGAATCTGCTGAAGCAGGAGAGCGGAGTGGATGACATGACTCTGGCGGATGCTTACGAATTGGTGGAACAGAGCGCGGTTGAGATGACGACGGAAGATGTGATACCCGATGTGGAGGAGCAGACTTACGAGACAACAGAGCCCATCATTGAGGTGGCGGTCGAGGAGGATACCGACAGTCCGAAAGTTTTAACAACATCCAGGACGGAGGTCTCCACTGAGCAAACCTATCAGGTACAACCGGAGGAGACGGAAGATTCCAATGCAGCTGCACAGGTGGTGCACACCGACAGAAAGCATTCCGAAGGACGGGAACACTCGGAGCAGGGCGGACAGCAGGCAGGCAATTCTTTCCTGCAGAACCAGCAAACCCTCAATACCAACCTACAGCCGGTACAGACCGGTGAGGTGGCAGGACACTTTGATGTGGACACACAGGATATCATGCGTCAGATCATGGATTACATGAGAATTCAGGTGAAGGCAGACATGTCCAACCTTGAAATGCAGCTTCACCCCGCAAGTCTCGGGACCTTACAGATCAGCGTGGCGGCAAAGGGCGGTGTGATCACAGCAAACTTTGTAGCGCAAAACGAGGCCGTGAAATCGGCTTTGGAGAGCCAGATGGTGCAGCTGAAGGAAAGCTTCGCAGAACAGGGCGTCAAGGTAGAGGCGATCGAGGTTACGGTGCAGACCCACGAGTTTGAGCAGAACTTGGAGCAGGGCCGAGAGAGAGATCAGGAGACTCCCGCGAAGGGTCAGAGAACCCGCAGAATACGTTTGGACGGAGCCTTAGCTCCGGAGGAGCTGGAGGAACTTCCCGAGGAAGACCAGTTGACGGCGGAGATGATGGCCGCAAACGGCAGCACGGTGGATTACACCGCATAAGGCAAACTTACAAGTATTTATTAAAATAAGAAGAAAGGAGAAATGACATGGCATTAGTACAACAGGTAGAAGACGGGAAACTGATACAGAGCGCTTCACAGGCATCCTTGGGCAAGGCTAATAAGAGCAATGACGGGATGGATAAAGACGCGTTTCTGCAGCTTCTGGTAGCGCAGATGCAGTATCAGGATCCGTTGGAGCCCACTTCCAACACAGAGTACATATCCCAGTATGCACAGTTCTCTCAGGTAGAGCAGCTGCAGAACATGGCAGGGAGCATGGATCTGTTGAGAGCGAGCAGCCTGGTGGGACAGGAGGTATATGTAAAGACCACTTCCGCTACCGGAGATGTGAGCTATGTGCGCGGTAAGGTGGACTATGTGGTGTTTGAGAACGGCAAGGCGTATGTGGCTATCGACGAGGCATTGTATGCGCTGGAGGATGTGGACACCGTTGCAGATTCCGCATATATAGCAGCTTACGACAAAGCGCTTGAGTTCAATGTTCGCATGAACAAGCTTCCAAATATCCATGCGGTGGATATGACCAACGCCAAGGAGATCGACGAACTGGAGGAAATCTACAACAACATGACCGACTACGAGAAAGGCTTCGTGGCGAAAGAGGTTGTGGATAAGCTGAAGAAATACGTGGAGAAGCTGAAAGAGGTCAGAGCGGCAGCCGGAGAGTATGACGACGAGGAGACCCCGGATGTAGGCGACGGTGAGGATGAAGGCAACGAGAACGTCGGAGGCGTGGAAGGCGGCGAAGATACCGGAGATGACAATCAGGGCGAAGAAGCCGGAAGCGGTGAAGCAACCGAGTAGAGACCGGCGCATGAAAAGGAGCTGAGAGAGTATGGAGATTCAAAACACAAGTTTCCTTTCCATAAATCAGCTGGCTGACCGGATCTATAGTAAGCCCAGAACGGATGAGGCGAAGACCACGGAGGGTCTTTCCTTCCAAGAGATCTTAGCGCAGAAGTCAAAAGGCGAGACTGGATCACTCAGGCTTTCTAAGCACGCGGCCAACCGATTGACCGACAGGGGCATCGAGTTGAGCATAGAGCAGTGGCAGAGGCTTGAGGGCGGAGCCAGAAAAGCTGAGCAGAAAGGGATCAAAGATTCCTTGGTCATTGTGGACGATCTGGCATTTATCGTAAATGTGCCGAACCAGACCATCGTAACCGCAATGGACAGCACGCAGACGGACGAGAATGTATTCACAAACATTAACGGAGCGGTCATTATGTAACCGGACCTTACAGGAGGTTACGGTCTTCCGAACGACAGAGGAGGACATTCGTTCCGTACCCGATTTAGATTAGGAGGAACAAGCACTATGATGAGATCACTTTTCTCTGGTGTGGCAGGACTTAAGACCCACCAGACCAAGATGGATGTTATTGGTAACAACATTGCAAACGTAAATACCGTAGGTTTCAAGTCTAGTTCTATCGTTTTTAGCGATCTGATGAGCCAGACAACCCAGAGGGCCAGCGGTGCCAACGCTACCACCGGCACCGGTGGTATCAACGCAAGACAGATCGGTCTGGGCGTTAGATCCGCAGCGATCAACATGGCGATCACCCAGCAGGGTGCCAGCCAGTCCACCGGCAATCCCTTTGACCTGATGATCAACGGCGAGAACTTTTTCGTGGTGAGCGACGGTTCTTCCAATTTCTTTACCAGAGACGGATCTTTCTACATTGACGGTGCAGGAAACCTGGCTATGACCAGCAACGGCTACAACGTGATGGGCTGGGGTGTGGATCCGCAGACCGGCAATATCTATAAGGATACCGTGACCGCGCTGCGCGTTATGAACACGGCCAACATGACTTATCCTGCAGAGGCTACTTCTCAGGCTACCATAGCAGGTATCCTGGACAGAAATGACACCGACGTGAGCAGCACAAACGGTAAGGTTGTCAACTTGAGCTTCTACGATGCGGCGGGCTACAGCTACACCGCAAAGATCGTGTTCAAGAAGTCCGACCCTCAGGAGGGCAAGGGTACTGAGTACAGCATCGAGCTGGCTAAGATTCTGGATTCCAACGGGGATGAGGTGGATCTTTCCGGCGTTGAAGGTGATCTGTTTGGCCAGGAGTCTACTCAACTGAAAGAGACCGTGCTGCAGTTGGGTAACGGTTATGTGTGGAATGGTACCAAGTTAGAGACCGCTGGGGGAGAGACGATTGTAGATCTGAATGATATCAGCGATTGGGATGACCTGAGTGCGGCGTCCAAGTATCCGGCAGACGCGGCAGATGACGCGAAATGGACTAACCGGCAGATTCTGGATGAGGTGGCCAAGGCGTACGGCTACGAGGGCTCTACAGATGAGTTCTTAGCGCTTGCACAGGTCGCAGATAATGGCAGTTATGTAGACATACTTGAGATGTTGGAGACAGATCTCGCTAATTTTGCAGCAGCTACTTCGAAAGATGCTGCCGGGGAAGAGCATAGGTTGACGGTCAACGGCCGCGTATATGAAGGTACCACCATCAGCTTTGACAAGGGAACCGGTAACTTCAACGGAATTGGAGGCACTGTTACCCAGACCACTTCCATTTTGAGACTGTCCCAGCTGGGCCCCAACTTCTCGGACATCACCATCGATTTCTCCGGAATCGGAGACTGGAACAACAAGGGTACCTCCACCATAGGCGCGGATGCCGGGATTGCTGACCCTTCCGGTGCGATACTGGGAACGGGACGTACGATAGGTAACATGATAGGTCTTTCCATTCAGACCAACGGTATGATCTATGCAAGCTATGACAACGGCATGACCAAGCTTCTGGGACAGATAGCAACAGCACAGTTCCCCAACGCCTCCGGTCTGGAGAAGCAGGGTAACAACCTCTATGCTGCAACCATGAACTCCGGCGAGTTCGACGGTATCGGTGTGGATATCACTGCGGACGGCGGATCCATGACCACCGGCGAGTTGGAGATGAGTAACGTGGATCTGTCCTCAGAGTTTACCCAGATGATCACCACACAGCGTGGTTTCCAGGCGAACAGCCGTATCATCACCGTGTCAGATACTTTACTTGAGGAATTGACAAATCTGAAGAGATAAGTTAGAATAGGAAAAGGGACGGAAGTTTTCCGTCCCTTATTCTCTGTGTTGATATACATTACAAAATTTGTTGGTAATTTTTGTATAAAATGCTGAAAAACCGTGTTTTTCTCATTGAAAGGTGGGCATGAGATGATAGAGGTAACTAAAATAAATGGCGTGAAAATACTGGTTAACCCACATTTGTTTGAGATTGTGGAGGAAACGCCCGACACGGTCATCACTCTGACCACCGGCAGAAAAATAATTGTAAAAGAAAGTAGACAAGAGATAAAAAATCTTGTAAAATTGTAT
>JAFLRM010000062.1 GCA_022511465.1 Acetatifactor sp.
TAGAGCACTTGGCTACGGACCAAGGTGTCGGGGGTTCGAATCCTCTCACGCACGTTTTAGAAAAAGTTAATAATTACTTCCCAGACTGTATATTTACGAGGGACAGAAGGCGTGCTAAAATGATTTCATAGCACGCTTTTTTTGCGCGAATGAAAAACGCGAAGCGTTTTGAGTCTGCTCATTCGAAAGTTGAGCAGACTCAGGAAGGAAGTGTGACGGCAGTGAATGGTGGTATTATCTATGATGCCAGACGGATCAAAGCATACGAAGGTTTTTTTGCGCTGGGAGAGTACGCGGGCAAAGACTCTGAGTGGCTGAATGCGCTGTGGGAAGGCTTGGTGGCGGACGAAGGTATGATGAAGGAGTTCATGTACTATCTGGATCACCACACACTTTTGGATGAAGTAAAGTGCTGCGGCTATTCCCTGTCTGACCTCTATGTGTGGCAAATGGATCGCTATAACCTGATTCGCGATATCGGAAAAAATACTTCCGCCTGCAACAAAGAAACGATGGTGCTGAATGCGTTCCGCACCATGCTGGATATGCAGAAAGATCCTGATACATATTTAAAAAGACTGACTTCAGGGCGCGGCATGGATCAACTTTGACGTGATTCGGGGGAAGGGAAGCTATGAATAAGCAGGAATTTTTGGACAGACTGCGAACCGCCTTAAACGGCAGAGTGGCGTCTGGTCTTGTGATGGAAAATATTAATTATTACGAGAATTATATAAACACAGAGATTCGTAAGGGCAGATCGGAGGAGGAGGTACTCGACTCTCTCGGCGACCCGAGACTTTTGGCCAAGACCATCGTCCAGACCCAGGGAGGAAGTGCTTCAGGTGCTTACAGCGATGTAAACTACCGAAGCACACAGTATCAGGGAGATTTCCAGAGCTATCAGGAGAGTGCAAGGAAAGATATGCGGGGCAGTGGGTCACGTATTTTTCGAATTCCAACATGGCTTGTGATCATTTTAGCGTTGCTCATAGTCTTTTTACTTGTAATTATTTTTTTCTCGCTATTGTCCTTTTTAGCACCCCTTATATTGATCGTTGCTGCGGTGTTCTTTGTGGTACAGTTGTTTCTCGGTTGGCTAAAGTGAGAAAAATGAGAAAATAATGAATATGAGCCGCCAGGGGAGCTGACGGCTCATAAGAGGGGAGTATAAAATATTAATATAGGGGTATAAACAGTAGTATTACTGTTTACATTTTTAATTATAGTACAAAAGTCCTAAAAAATCAAGCATAAAATAGTACCAAAGTACTACGAAAATTTGCGGATAGTTTTTGTAGGATTTGACATACTACTCCTGTAACTAAAAACCAACAGGAGGAATGGAAAATGTCTTATAACAATCAGAACAACTCTGACAGCCAGAACAGCAAGAACAGCAACAATCAGAACAACAGCAAGAACAGTAACAATCAGAACAGCAACAACCAGAAGAACAACAGCAAGAACAGCAACAACCAGAACAATAACTACTAAGATGTCCGGTTGTCACGGTACAAATGGGGGTGCCTTATTGGTGCCCCTATTTGTTGTTTACATCATTTCAAAAAAATTGTATACTTAAACTGATCACGGGTAAAGGATTGGATGTGCGGAATGAGGAAATTTGAACTGATCGCTCCCTGTCATTTTGGCATGGAGTCAGTCTTGAAGCGGGAAATCGTAGATCTGGGTTATGACATCACAGAGGTGGCAGACGGCAGGGTCACTTTTTTCGGTGACGAGGAGGCTCTCTGCAGAGCCAATATTTTCTTACGCACGGCAGAGCGCATCCTGATCAAGGTGGGAAGCTTTCACGCGGAAAGCTTTGAAGAACTTTTTCAGGGGACGAAAACTCTTCCATGGGAGGAGTTTTTGCCCGTAGATGGCAAATTTTGGGTAGCAAAGGCTGCAAGCGTTAAATCTAAGCTTTTCAGCCCTTCAGACATCCAGTCTATTATGAAGAAGGCCATGGTGGAGCGGCTGAAAGGCATCTATCGTGTGAGCTGGTTTGAGGAGAACGGCTCCAGTTTTCCTATCCGCGTGTTTCTGATGAAAGATGAGGTGACGGTGGGACTGGATACTTCGGGAGACTCTCTACATAAGAGGGGATACCGCAAGCTGACGGCAAAAGCACCCATTGCGGAGAATCTGGCAGCAGCTATGATACTGCTCACGCCCTGGAAAAGGGATCGTATTTTGATCGATCCTTTCTGCGGCAGTGGCACAATACCCATCGAGGCGGCCATGATAGCCGCCAATATGGCGCCGGGTATGAATCGCAGCTTTACCGCTCAGAATTGGCCCCATATTGTGGGGAAAAAGCTGTGGTATGAGGCTGTGGACGAGGCGGCAGAACTTCTAGATCTGAACGTGGAGACCGATATTCAGGGTTACGACATTGATGACGAGATGGTCTCCATTGCCAGGCAGAACGCGAAGTTGGCAGGTGTGGACAAGCTGATCCATTTCCAGCGCAGAGGGGTGGAGCAATTGAGTCACTCCGGTAAGTACGGCTTTATCATCACCAATCCTCCCTACGGGGAGAGGCTTCAGGAAAAATCTGAGATGCCGGCACTTTACCGAACCATCGGAGAGAGATACCGTGGGTTGGACGCATGGAGTTTATACCTGATCACGGCCTACGAACAGGCAGAGGATGATATCGGCCGTAAGGCGGACAAAAACAGAAAGCTCTACAATGGCATGATGAAAACTTATTATTACCAGTTTCTGGGGCCGAAGCCAAAGAGCAGGCGGCATACGGATCATTGATACATAGATAAAAGATAGGTGAAATGCAAATAAAATGGAAAAGGCAGCCACTTTTGACAGCAAAAAAATGAATATGGTGATCACACTAATACTGTGGACGGTGTTGTGTGTGACTTGCATGGTGCTCATGCTGTATGTGGCTCTTCACAAAACCATTGTCATCGCAGACGAGGTTCCGGGACAGTTGGCCTTGTCCGTGGCTGACGGGCAGGGGGGCATCGTGGGAAATAGCCATGTGCTTACCTTTACACAGCAGGACGGCAATGAGGGGAGCATCCGAATCCCTCTGGCACAAGATATCAAGGCGGAGAATGTGGTGGTGGAGAACCGTTATCTGAATCAGGAACTTTGGGTCTACATTCAGGGAGCAGAGGAAAGCTTCTATGATAAAAATGTGATCATAGGAGATGTTTCACCCGTTGTCTATGGGTACTGTGAGGAACAGCGAAACGGTGTCATTTTAAAGATTCAGATGGATGACGTGTGGGAGTATTATAGTGCTATGGAGTACGGTACTTCTGTTTCCGATTCAGGAAATTCTATGGTGATCAGCTTCCGGGATCCCCACGAGATTTACGGTCAGGTGGTAGTGATCGATCCGATGGGTGGCGGAAGCGAAACGGGAAGTCTATACCGTGGTTACGCGGAGAAAACGCTTGCCCTTCAGATCGCCCGAATAATTTCAGAGAAGCTGGAACAATCGGATATCCGTCTGTATTTTACCAGACTGGAGGACGTGGAGGTGGCCGAGGAGACGCGATCGGAGCTGGCCAAAGCAGTGAATGCTGACATGTATATCCGAATTGCAGCCGGAGCGGACGAGGATGTCTTAAACTATGGCGTGGCTGGATTTTACAATGCAGAATACTATATTCCGGAAATTGGAAACGTACAGTTGGCGGATATCTTGACAAGAAATGTGACGATTGCCTCCAGCAACCGGGCTGTCGGAATCTTTCCGGCGGCGGAGGACAGCATTTTGCAGAGACTTACTGTTCCTGCGGCACAGATCAATGTAGGATACCTGACTAACGAACAGGAGGCTGCTCTTCTGGGGAGAGAGTTCTACCGTGATAAATTGGCGCAGGGTATTGTAGATGCCATCGAGGAGGTTTACAATAGCAGAAAGGCAGAATTGGGAGATCACGAATGAGTAAAAGAATCGTTTTTGCCACCGGCAATGCCGGAAAAATGAAAGAGATAAGGATGATCCTGGCGGACATGGGAATGGAGATTCTCTCTATGAAAGAAGCAGGGATCCAGATTGATATTCAGGAAGACGGAAACACCTATGAGGAAAATGCCTTGATCAAGGCCAGAGCTATTGCATCAGCTTCGAGAGATATCGTTTTGGCGGACGATTCCGGACTAGAGGTCGATGCATTGGACAAGGCGCCGGGCATACATTCCGCCAGGTATTTGGGAGAGAACACGCCCTACAGTGTGAAAAATGCTATTATTTTAAAACATTTGGAGGGAGTGCCAAAGGAGAAGCGGACGGCCAGATTTGTATGTGCCATTGCAGCAGTTCTGCCGGACGGAAAGGAATTGACTACCCGGGCGACCATAGAGGGGCGCATTGCCTATGAAGAAAAGGGCGGAAATGGCTTCGGCTACGATCCTATCTTTTATGTGCCGGAATTTGGAAGAACCACAGCGGAGCTGACAGAAGAAGAGAAAAATCAGATCAGTCATCGGGGAAAAGCTTTGCAGCTTATGAAAGAGGAACTGGGGAAACATGAAAATATTGATCGTGAGTGATACACACAGAAAAAATGAGAATTATTTCAAGTTGATAGAAATGCACCATCCAGACATGGTGATCCACTGTGGAGATGCCGAGGGGAGTGAGTATGCTCTCACGCAGGCAGCGGGATGCCCTGTGAAGATCGTGCTGGGGAACAATGATTTTTTCTCTGATCTGCCGAGAGAGGAAGAGTTCTGTATCGGCAGATATCGGATCTGGTTGACGCACGGGCACAATTATTATGTTGCCATGGGAAGTGAGACTATCAAGCGGGAGGCGATTGCAAGGCGCATGGATATCGTGATGTACGGACATACCCACCGTCCGCTCATCGACACGGAGGGGGATGTCATAGTCATCAACCCCGGCAGCCTGTCCTACCCCCGTCAGGAGGGGCGCAGACCTTCCTACATACTCATGGAAATGGATACAAAAGAGGAATTGCATTTCAGTCTTATGTATCTGTAAAAGGTCTTGACATGGAATTAAGAAATAGTATATAATTTCACTTGTGCCGCCAAAGAGCGGCTTCCGAGGTGTGGCTCAGTTTGGCTAGAGCGCCTGGTTTGGGACCAGGAGGCCGCAGGTTCGAATCCTGTCACCTCGATTTCTTTTTTCCCCTATTCTTCACGGCTTTTCTTGATTCAGCTCGCGTGACTTCTCGTGACTTTTCCGAAAATACTGTTAAGCAGCTCATCATCTACGTCCTCAACATCGGGTCGCAAATAATGGAGCGTCATTTGTATTGTGCTGTGTCCAAGATAATACCTGATGGTATTTAGTGGAACATCATTCGTATACATCTGTGTGGCTCCATAGAAGCGGAACTGGTGGGAAGCATAGTAGGGAACGCCTGCACCCTCACAGTATTTCTTTAAAAAATCATTGATTTTGTTCGTGCCGACCGAAAATTGTGCGTTTCCCGCCCCATTTAGGATGTACTTCTTGTTCCCGTTTAGAACTCGCAACTCCTCCAAGACTTGCGCCGCTTCGTCTGATACGGGCACCTTTCTACATCCGCTCTCCTTGCCGCCCTTCGTGAAAGGCTTGTCCACGTCGCAACTATTCTTGCCGTTTTTTCGCTCTTTGACTATCTCGTGCCTGATATAGAGCTTCTTGGCATTCGCGTCATAGTCCTCCCACGTTAAAGCCCTTAATTCTCCAACCCTTAGAGCAAAACAGGCTGCAAGGCGTATTGCAAGTGTGTGGCGCGTTTGCGGTAGTGTGCCGATGTACGCCACTAGCGCATCACGTTCTTCTATTGTCCAAACATCTCGGCTGTGGTCTGGTTCTGCCTTGAATGTGAATTTTTTTGTCAAGGGCAAAACGCTCCTTGCTACGTTGTTTTGGACAATCTGTTTTTCGATGGCCAAGTCAAACATCTTATTAAGCAGCCCCGTGGCTTTTGCAAAGTCTTTTTTTGTGCGTTCGCCACGCCCAGCAATCCTCTTGTACTCGTCCAAAATTGAGTAGCTGGATACATCCGCGACCTTCATTGACTTCAGCTTGCCATCCCTGACACCGAAAAAGCGGTTCCAGTTGGGACGGTCAAAGTCGGCCGTCCTGCTTGATATGCTTGTGTCCTCGCTTCGCATTTGAGCGTACATCTCAAACAGCTGCTCCACCGTGATGGCACTTGTAGTCTCGCCCTCAAGCGTGTTGTAAAGCTTTTCGATGAGCCCTTCTCTTGTGGCTGAGGTAATTTGTTTCCCGTCCCTCCTGACGATGAAAAGAAACCTCGTTCCGCCATCCTTCGCGACGGTCTTAATTTCGCCATACTTTTCAAGTACACGTTTCTCTTTCTCTCTTTTTGTCATCTCCTCCATGATTGCGTTGCCATACATAGTTAGCATATCATCATCGAGGGTTTTTGTCATCATATTAAGTTTACTGCTCAATCTCTTTCCTCCATCGAACAACAGCTTTTTCGTTCTTTAGGAAAAAATGAGAAGAATTTTTTAACTTTTCTCTAATGGGGTTCCGCTGGCTGCACGGTCAAGACCATTCGCCCTTTTATCCTTCCCTTCCCAAGTGCAGGGAAGTGAACATAACCGGGCTCATAATCTTGACCGCTTGCCTGCCCGTGTCCCACTCGCTGCGCCACGCGGAGACCAGAAAACAATAGGTCTCCGTGTGCCTTGCTCATCGTACCACGGTCAACGCTCCATACGGATAGGGGAGCGTATCGCCGCTCCCCCTTGCTCCCCAAGTGCAGGGGAGCAATTCCCTCTTCGCTCGCCATCGGAGTACCAGCAAGGGCATTATCGGTCCATACCCATTACATCCTCCAGCAGCTTGTCAGGGTCCACGTTCTTCTTCGTGGCATCCTTCAAGGTATCAAGGGTCCACTTGCTGCGCTCCAGCTTGTCCGCTGCAGCAAGAAATTCCTCCGCGCTCTCGGTCGCCTCTAGGATGATATCTCCGCCTTTCTTCGTCTCTTGCTCCATTCTTCGCTCTATCTTCTTCCTACGGTCATCAGGCAGGCGGATTGCAGACCGCAAAACGCGCTCCAGACCGTGAAGAGAGTTGAGCCACTCCACAACCTTCTCCATGAACCGGGCAAGGCCGTTCTCCGCCTTCTCCAATCTAGCCTCCGCCTTCTTTGCTTTATCCTCTATGGCCTCGTATTTGCCCCGTAGGGCGTCGTAGTCGGTCTGGAGCTTCTCCCGGTCATCCTGAGCCTCCTTGAGCTGTTCCTGAGTGCTCTGGAGAGTATCTTGCAGTTCTTTGGAGAAAATCGTCACTGTCTCCAGCTCGTCCCTCGCTGTCCGGAGTTCTTGCTCCACCTGCTCACGCTCTGCGATTGCGCTCTCCAGCTTCATCCGCTCCACGGTTCCGCGGCTTTTAGCTCCCGTGCCGTCCCTGAACGGAATGCCGAAAAGCTCCATGCACTTAGCGTCCAAGGCTGCGTTGATTCGGTTCGGCAGGTCTCGCCGGTAAAAGGCGTCCATGTTCAGCCCCTTCTCATCCGTTACCGGCAGTACGCTCCAGTGTGTGTGCCCCCTGGACATGTGCTTCTGATGGTCGTGAGGGTCGGTATACTCGTGAATCTCATCTGCGTGATAGGTTCCGCCCACGACCAAGCCAGGAAACAGCTCGTTGAATACTTCCTCCTGGGCTTCGCTCCATTTCAGCTCGTCCTCCGGTGACATCCCCTCCCGGGGGCTTGGCACATCCATGCACAGAAGCACCTGCCTATCCTTCTTTTTTCTCTTAGGGGGGTGCTTCGCGTCCGCAGCTTCTATCATGCTGCGCAGCCTCTCCCGGAACGCTTCCACGGTCTGCGGCCCGTAGTGCTTGTTCATGTGGCTCCTCGTTGGGTCTATGTCCTTGTTCGAGTGATTCTTCCCCGTGCGGTAATTATGCTTTGATATTCCGTACAGTGCTTTCCTCGCGTTGCACTTGCCGTTTACCAAATTTACGCTTGCCATTTTACATCGCCTCCTTTCACGTATATGAAAAAAAGATGGAGAAAAAATCTCTCCATCTCTTTTTGCACTTAAGGGCTAAGCCTGACGGCTTATCCCTAACCCCGGCAGGCCGGGGCTTCGTCGCTGCGCTCCTCGGTGTTCCTGCGGAAGGCTAAGGTCAAGGTCTCGCGTGCTACATCTCTCGCCGGTCATCTTCGTAGTCCCCGCCCACTTTCTCGTCAAAGCCCGCCTGCTTCCTGCGCTTGTACTTGTTGTACGCTCTCTTCATTCTTGTTCTTGCTTCGTGTGGTTCCATGGAGGGGAAGAGGTAAGGCGCCAGCTCGTCAAGCAGCTCTCGGTAGAAAAAAATGTCGGTCGCTTTGACGTTGTCCTTGCTCAGCCATTCGATACGGTGTTGCAGAATGTCCTCATGTTCTCGCTGGGCTTCTTCCTCTCTTTTTTTTCTTGCACTTTTTGTTTCAAACAGCATAGCTTTTTCTCCTTTCTTTCGATGTGATTTTTAGATATAAATTATTAGATTTAAAATTCGCTGTTTCTGATTCGCTGTTTATTCTTCCTCGCTTTTTGTTACATAGCATATGAAAAAAGACTCCGCTTTTTCGCCTACAATGTAACAAAAAAAGAGCGGTTCCCGCTCTTCTTTCTTTTCTTTCTTACTCAGCGCTTTTTCCATTGTTCAATCAATTTTGTCAGTCTTGTCACTTCTTCAATCGTGAAAACGTGCTCGTAATTATCACAATTATTATTCCACCAGCATTTATCATTATTACAAGCATTGGTGTATTTATTATAGTGTTTAGTGATACACTTTAATTTGCAAACAAAATGCACGATATTAAAAGCAATAATTAATACTAAGCAGACAGCGCACACAGCAGCAAAAAGTCCCCACAAAACAGTTGTCATCATTTTCATTCCCCTTTCTTTATGTATAGTATAGTCGTATTTTTGAGTATAGTCAACGCGATTTATTTTTATCATAATTTTGTTGGGGGTGTAGTTGCATGATAAGCTATCGACCACTATGGGAAACTATGGCAAGTAGGAATATTACCACGTATACGCTGATACATAAATATAATTTCAGTGCTCAAACGATATCCAACTTGAAACACAACAAAGGAATCACCACTTTTACGCTTGAAAAGCTGTGCAAAATTCTGGAGTGCACTCCCGATAAAGTGATTGAGTTTATATAACGAGAGAAGAGCGGATTGTCCGCCCTTCTCTTTTGCTTAAGACTAAGCTAACCAAGCTTTAAAAGCTATTGGTTAAGGAGATATAAAGCTATTGAGTAAGGATATATAATACTATTACTATAGTATATACAAGTATATATATTAAATGAGACCGTTCGCCAGGAAGCAGCGCTCCTTTGCGTCAGCCTACGGCTTCCTTAACTCGCCTGCCACTTCCTAAGCGGCTCACTCGTTTATCTCCCCATAGGATTGTACTATGCTACGCATAACTGACTTGTTTGGGTTGGTATCGAACATAGGTTCAACTCCAGCGTGGACAACGGCTTGGACAACGGCTTGGAAAACGGCATAGTTCTGCCTGATGTCGAAAGGTCAACAAAAATTGACGCAATCGACATCAGGCAAATTCTGACGATTGTCCGACTCCGTTGGAGTTGTATCCGTTTTCGGTGTCCGTATTGGTATCCGTCATCCCCCGCAAGCTTGCTGTCTTCGTCATTGCGCTGCCGTAGGCACAGTGACGTAACAGCGGCCATACACGCCCATGGCCGCCTGTGGGAGCAAATCTGCGCAGCTTTCGCTGCCGTGCTTCTCCCTACACTTGATTGTTTTTCGTGCCCCGGGACCGGGCACTGAGACGCCAGCCACGTCTCTGCAAGTTTTTTTGCGTCGGAGATTGCTGCTCCCACATTCTTTTGGGGCGGAGGTCGTTTGTGCGCTCGCCTCCCGCGCAATAAAATAAGAAAAGTGCCCCGGTCCGTAGCTCCTACCTACTTCCCAGAACACCCTCTATCGTGTATAATAAACTATGGGTGGCGTTGTAAGTAGGAGTTACACGCTTTCATATGCAGTTACTGTATTCCCGTTGTAGCAATATGAAAAAAAACTTTTTTCTTTTTTTTCAGCTGCTTAACTGCATATGAAAAATGTCTGTGAAAAACCCTACTCGCTTTGTATATATGTGGAGATTTTTTTGACTTTATATGAGAAATATGGTACTTTTGTGTTGTGAGATGTGCTCGTGACTGACGTGACTATCGCGTGACTAGGGGAACGATGGCAACGCAAACCCCCTTCCTTGCGGTATTCTTTGGCGAGGTGATTGCTTCGAATCCTGTCACCTCGATTCTTTTATTTTATGGGTTTTGGGGCTATCAGGCCAAGAAGTTCTGGCGGAAGTATAGACTTTATGGGTGTTGAATGATTGGTCAGAAGTAAATCTAAGTTCACATAGATACATGTTTGCGGCGTCGCTGCGGCGACACCACGGCGACGAAATCGCAACTTAGTAAAAAAGTTTCGAAAAGTATATGCTGTTGTAAAAAAGAATCATGTGTAGTGCGTGGTTCTTTTTGTCTAGTTAAGTTTCTAAGTTAGAGTTTTTATGAAAGACAAAAGTAGGGATGTATGTTACAATTAGTATGTTATTGATAAAGTTAAATCTATATATGGTGATAGAACATGTGGAAAATGGTGGAAACAGCCAATGGCAGGAAATCTTGTGAAAATGATGATTTAGTCTCAAGCGATATCCCCTCAGTATTATCAGTAATTGAAAAATATTATGAGATAAGCTATGGCAATAAAGGGGCTCTTGGATTAAATGTTGCAGCATTTGATTTTCAAATCAAAGGGAAACAGGTAGCCGTTGGATGGGATAATTGGTCAGGACTTTTTTATAATGTCTCATGAACCCTCTGGAGATATGATGATTGAAAGAATATGTGAAATTTTAAAAAGTAGTTTCAGACAATAAGGTTATATATACATGCCTCGTGCTGTGTTTTATAGATTTTGCGATATAATATTATAAGAAAAAGCTTTTATATCCATTCTTTGCTATGATAGGAGGTGTTTTAACATGTCAGAAAAGGAAAAAATAGTGCAGTTATTGGATCAGGTGCCGGAGCATAAGCTGGGATATATTCTTGCCTATGTACAGGGGCTTACTGCTTATGAGGATAATGACGAATTATATTGCCAGAAATTGTATGAGGATTATTTGGAGGATACTGATCCTGACAAAGATGAAACCTTTACCTTAGATGAATGTAAAAAAGAATGGGGGCTTGCCTGATGTATCAAATACTCATTAAAAAAGGGCTAAGAAATTTATTGATAAGCTCCCTGCTACAGAGAAAAGACGAGTAATCGAGGCTATTGAAAGACTTCCAGAAGGGGATGATATAAAGAAGTTAAGAGGATATGAGGGAGTACTGCGTTTGAGGGTTGGGCCATACCGTATTATTTATGAAGTGGATAATGACAGGCTCATTGTTAGTGTTATTGATGTAGGAAATAGGGGACAGATATATAAGGATTTATAGAAATGCAATAACTTTTTCGCGGCGACACCTTTAAAATGTATAATGTTTACGAAAACCTACCAGAATACGCCGCGTGTAGGCTGATATGATTTTCAGAAACGGATAAAAAGCTGATGGATACAGTTTCGAATCCTGTCACCCCGACTCATTAACTAGAACCTGACAATTAATTGTCTATAGACAATATCTGAAAGCAGGAGTATAATCAATTTATAATTATTAATGCAAAGGAGAAGCTATATGGATCAATATGTGATGCCAAGTGATGATCAATCCCAACACCCTCGTCGAGGTTTTGCGATAGCATCCATGGTACTGGGTATTGTTGGATTTATTGCATGCTGCATCCCCATTTTGGGATATCCGGTGACGATCATCGGATTGGTATTGGGTATTCTGGCGTTGATCAAGGGGAAGAATGGTATGGCGATCGCAGGAGTGATCCTGTGCAGCATTACCTTGTTGCTTACCCTGGCCAATTCCTTTTTGGGTGCGCTCATAGCGCTTGATGGACTATACTAAGAAGTCACTGTATAAGTGTACAATGTTATTGGACGTGGCCTTTGCCTGCTTTGAGAGTTTTGTGTGGTACCTTAACTCTGTCAGACGGCATAGGCTATGTCTGTTTTTATAAGATGCAGCTACTTAGTTTTTTTGGAAAAAAAGACGATATTAATATAGATACATGGAGGTATCTATCACGTATACAAGGATGGTGACGGATATGAAGATAGGAGAAGCCCAGCAAATCTACAGAGATCAGGTAAAATCATATCGGACGGAAAAAGCGGAGGTGTCAAAACGGCTAAAGACGCTTCAAGCTAAGATGGAGAGGGAGCCGGAAGGGCAGGAGAAGTATGGCTCAGAGGCCGCGACATTGGAATTAACGCTGGAGGCACTGGACGAGAAACAGAAAGAATACCAGGACTATCTGGATGAATTGGCGGAGCGCTACTGTGCCTATTGGAACGCAGCGGCAGCGGAGCAGCAGGCGGATGCATCGGCAGAGTATGCGGTTGAAATGGGGAAGATCCTGGAAGTTGCGCGCCGCATTATGAAGGGCGCCATTGTGCCGGCATCAGACGAAAAGAAGCTGATGGAATACAGCAATGAACTGTACCAGACTGCAAAGAATATCGGTGCATTGGTTCAGCGTGAGAAGAGAGAAAAATACAAGAGTCTTTGGAAAGATGAGGAAAAGAAGGAGTATGACGATCCTCAGGAGGTTGCGGAAAACGCGGATGCCGGACCTGCGGGACCTGCTATAATGGATGTAGCGGAGACGATGGCATCCGTTGCCCCGGCAGAATGAGAATGTCAAAACCCAAGCTTACGGAATTGGCAAGGAAGTATGTGAGAACATGCTTCCTTTTTTATGTGGGCGGAAAGCGGAAGAGCAGTGTTGTGGATGTGATGGAGATATGATATAATAAGCGCAAAAGAAAAACAAGCGACGCCGAAGGCGGCATTTGTTTTTCTTGCACAATTCAGAGATCAAGGGAACACATTATGCGGCAATGCGATAACTAAGGCAGGAATAGAGAGGAGAAGAAAATGAGCGAAGTATTAAAGGCAATAGAACAAAGAAGTTCCACCCGCGGTTACACGGAGGAGAAGCTGACTGAGGAGGAGCTGGACAATCTGATCCGAGCGGCGCTTCAGGCACCTACAGCCGCCAATACGCAGGAGATTCACATCACAGTAGTGGAGGGCAGTCATCCGATCCTGAAGGAGATTGAGGAGCTGAAGAATCTGGAGAGAGGAATTCAGGATCCCCAGCACAATTTTTACTTCGAGGCACCGACCGTGCTGCTTTTGAGTGCGGAGAAGTCCTTTTCCTGGAGGTTTGTTGACGCGGGCATCGCGGTGGAAAATATCGCGTTGGCTGCGGAGGGGATGGGACTTGGAAGCCTTATCATCGGCTGTATTAAAGATGCACTGACCGGAGACAAGAAGGACTATTTCTCCCAAAAACTAAGATTTCCGGAGGGCTATGAGTTTGTGATCGCCATTGCGGTGGGCCACAAGGCAGTCACCAAGGAACCCCACCAGTACAACATGAAGAAAAATGTCTCCTATCTGTAATGTTGGCTGGAAAATGTCAAAGGGATTAAACTTGGAAGGAAAAACATGTTATAAAAAAGAGAGACAGGAGGTTACAAAATGGCGGCAAAGGTATATTTTTCCAAAAAGATCACACCAGAGAAAGTGGTGGAACTATACAAACTGGCGGGAAAAGAGCTGACTGGCAAGGTGGCGATCAAGCTTCACTCCGGAGAGGAAGGGAACCAGAATTTCTTAAGACCGGAGTTTTGGAAACCCATAATTGAGTATGTGGGCGGCACAGTGGTGGAGTGTAACACTGCTTACGAGGGCTCACGCGACACTACGGAGCGTCACCTGAAGACATTGGAGAAGCACGGTTGGAGTACCAACTTTACGGTAGACCTGATGGATGCAGAGGGACCGGATCTGGAGCTTTCCATTCCGAAGGGGAAGAGGATCCAGAAAAATTTTGTGGGAAAGAACATGACAAATTACGACTCCATGCTGGTGCTGTCCCATTTTAAGGGACACCCCATGGGAGGCTACGGCGGAGCGCTCAAGCAGCTGTCTATCGGCGTGGCGTCATCCTTCGGCAAGGCGTACATTCATGGAGCGGGGGAGCCGGAGAAAATCTGGACCTCCGATCATGATTCCTTCCTGGAGTCCATGGCGGATGCAGCTATGTCCATCGTGGATCACTTCAAGGGGAATATTGTGTATGTGAACGTGATGAAGAACATGTCCGTGGACTGCGACTGTTGCGCGGTGGCGGAGGACCCCTGCATGAAGGATATCGGTATTCTGGCATCATTAGATCCGATCGCCATCGATCAGGCTTGTCTGGATCTGGTGTACAAGGCGGACGATCCCGGGAGAGACCACCTTATCGAGCGCATTGAGTCCCAGAACGGCGTGCACACCATCGAAGCGGCGGCTGCATTGGGCTACGGAAGCAGAGAGTACGAATTGATCACCGTATGATGAAGGGAAAGTTGTTGCAGTTTGACATAGTTGAACTGTGACAACTTTTTTGATTTATACCAGAAATTGTTGTGCAAATTGCTGAGGTATGATATACTAAATTTACTTATAAATTATAATTCTATTAGGGAGGTACATATGGCAAACAACATCATTGTAGGACAGTCTGGCGGACCTACCGCCGTAATCAACTCCAGCTTGGCAGGTGTATTCGAGACCGCCAAGGAACTGGGTGCCGACAAGGTGTACGGCATGAGACATGGTATCCATGGTTTTCTGGAGAAGAATATCGTGGATATGAGCGAGAAGATCCGCACCGATCTGGATCTGGAACTCTTAAAGAGAACTCCCTCTGCATTTTTGGGCTCCTGCCGATACAAGCTTCCGGAAATTGAGGGCAACGAGGATGTCTATGAGAAGATTTTCGAAATCTTGAAGGAGTATGAGATTACCGCATTCTTTTATATCGGCGGCAACGACTCCATGGACACTATCAAGAAGTTGACGGACTACTCTGTGAAGATTAACAGCCCTATTCGTTTCATGGGTGTTCCCAAGACCATCGACAATGACCTTGCAGTGACCGATCACACTCCCGGCTTCGGCAGTGCGGCAAAGTACATTGCATCCACTACCAAAGAGTTGATCCGCGACGGCTTGGTGTACGATTTCAAGCAGGTGACCGTGATCGAGATCATGGGACGTAACGCAGGCTGGCTGACCGGTGCGGCAGCGCTGGCAAAGTGTGAGGATTGTGAGGGTGTTGACTTGATCTACTTGCCTGAGCTTCCCTTCCATGTAGATGACTTCATTGCGAGAGTGGGCAAGCTTCTGGAGACCAAGAAGAACGTTGTGATCGCGGTTTCCGAGGGTATCAAGACTCCGGATGACAAGTATGTGTTTGAGTTGACCGACCACACCGAGTATGTGGACTCTTTCGGACATAAGCAGCTGAGCGGTACTGCCAGATATCTGGCAGATCTGGTCAGCGAGAAGTATGGCTGCAAGTCCAGAGCTGTTGAACTTTCCACCTTGCAGAGATGTGCTGGCCATTTGACTTCCCGCGTGGACATCACCGAGGCATATCAGGTGGGTGGTTCCGCTGTAAAGGCAGCTTTCGATGGCGACACCGGCAAGATGGTCATCTTAAAGCGTGTTTCCAGCGAACCCTACATCTGCACCACTGATCTCTATGATGTGCATATGATTGCCAACATCGAGAAGAAAGTTCCTCTGGAGTGGATCACTGACGAGGGCACCAATGTGAGCCAGCAGTTGGTGAACTATATCAAGCCTCTGATTCAGGCAGAGCTCACCCCTATTATGATCAAGGGGCAGCCTCGCCATATCGTGGTGGATATGATCTAAAAATAAATTAGCAAACTGTTGACAACCGGCGAAGAATAAGATAAAATATTCTTCGTCGGTTTGATCATCATGAAGATGGTCAAGCTGACTATGTGTGTCCGTAGCTCAGCTGGATAGAGCAACGGCCTTCTAAGCCGTGGGTCGGGGG